>NZ_JBEZYZ010000008.1:0-493429 GCF_040638895.1 Streptomyces sp. NPDC024017
CGCCCGGTTACATTCCGAACCCGGAAGCTAAGCCTTACAGCGCCGATGGTACTGCAGGGGGGACCCTGTGGGAGAGTAGGACGCCGCCGAACAATCATTGAAAGGGTTGGACCCAGAACTTCGGTTCCGGGTCCAGCCCTTTTTTGTTCTGCGTCACTTGAAGTTCACGTTGCGCAACCAGCATTCACAGCATGGGTACTGCTGCAATGCTCAGGGCCGCCGGTGTCGGACTCGGTGACGAGGTCGTCGTGCCGGCGTTCGGGAACGTCGAGGTCGCCGAGGCCGTGGCCATGGCCGGGGCGCTGCCGGTGTTCGCCGACATAGACCCCGCCACCTACTGCCTCGACGCCGCTGCTGTGGAAGCGACGGTAACTTCGCGGACCGCGGCCGTGGTTGCCGTACACCGCTTCGGCCGGCTCGCCGACATCGCGCGGCTGCACGCCCTCGGACAGCGGCACGGACTCCTGGTGCTGGAGCAAGGGGAGTCCGAGGCGCCGTACGACGAGATAGCCCAGCGCAGGGCGCGGGCTTCCTACCTCGATGCCAAGCTGCGGGGTGTCCGGACGCCGGAGGACGGTGACGGGCACACCTATCAGCAGTACGTCGTGCGGGTTCCGGGCAATGGGCGACCCGATCGGGACGCCTTCGCGCGGGCCGTGCGGGCCAGGGGAGTTGAGTGCCGGGTGCCGGTGAAGACGCCAGTGCACCGGCTGCCCGAATTCCGGCGGTGCGTTTCGCTTCCGGAGACCGAGCGGGCCTCGGACGAGACCCTTGCGCTGCCCGTGGATGCGTCGCTGACCAAGCGGGACATGCAGCGGATCGTGTCCGCCTGCAACGCCCTCGGAGGGCTTCTGCAGCCCGCCTTCTGACGTGGTTGGGAGCACGGGCCTGTTCGGGGTATGATCTATTCCGTTGCCGCGGGGGAGACCTCGCAAAAGCAACAGGCCCCTATAGCTCAGTCGGTAGAGCGTCTCCATGGTAAGGAGAAGGTCAACGGTTCGATTCCGTTTGGGGGCTCCATCAAAAAGGCCCCACCCTCACGGGTGGGGCCTTTTGCGTTTCCCTAGTCCTTGTGGAGGCCCGGGACGCGCATCGCCAGGATCGCCATGTCGTCCGAAGGGGCGTCCGACGCGAAGCGTTCCACCGCCCGCATGATGCGGGCCGCGACCGCGCCGGCCGTCAGGCCCGTGCAGCTCGTGAGGACGTCGGCGAGGCCGTCGTCGCCGAGCATGCGGGCGCCCTCTCGGCGTTCGGTGACGCCGTCCGTGACGCACAGGAGGACGTCGCCCGGGTCGAGGGTGACGGTCTGCTCGTAGAGCTCCAGATCCTCGATGACGCCGAGGAGCGGCTGGGGTTCCGCGGCCGGTTCGACCGTGCCGTCCTGGCGCAGGCGCAGCGGCAGCGGGTGGCCGGCGCAGACCACCTTCAGTTCCGCGCTGCCGTCCTCCTGCGGGCGCATCTCGCCGTAGAGGAGCGTGAGGAAGCGGCTGCGGGCGCCTTCGTCGAGGATCGCGGAGTTGAGGCGCTCCAGGACCGTCGGGCCACTGAGACCCTCGCGGGCCAGGAGGCGCAGGGCGTGGCGGGCCAGGCCTGTGACCGCTGCCGCGTTCGGGCCCGTGCCGCAGACGTCGCCGATGGCGAAGCCGTAGGCGCCGTCGCGGATGGGGAAGACGTCGTAGAAGTCACCGCCGACCTCGTTGCCCTCGCCGGCGGCGCGGTAGATGACCTCGACCTCGACGCCGTCGATCACGGGCAGCTCCGGAGGCAGGAGGCTGCGCTGAAGGGCCTGGCTGATCGCCGTGCGCTCCGAATAGAGGCGGGCGTTGTCCAGGGCAAGGGCGGCCCGGCGGGAGAGGTCCTCGGCGAGTTCCAGGATCTCCTGGCGGAAGTGTTCGTCGGTCGGCTTGCCGAGCGTCAGCATGCCGATGACGCGGTTGCGGGCGACCAGGGGGAGGACCACCGTCTCGCCGCCGACGGCGGAAGCGGTGGCCAGGGTCGGGCCGATGCCGGGCGTGACCTGGCGGGTCGGGCCGCCGCTGAGGCCGAGGCTGCGCATGGAACTGCGCAGGGCCGCCTGGTGGGCCACTTCGCCGGGGGCCGTCCAGACGCGGGCGCCGGGGGTGGGGACCGGGTCCGGCGGGGGGACCTTCGACAGCAGGGACTTGATGCCGTCGATGAGTTCCTCGTCCTCGTGCAGGACGTACGACAGGTACGGCTCCGAAGCCTGGTGGGCGATCGTGTAGACGGCACACCAGGTGGCGAGGGTGGGGACCGTCATCTGGGCCATCAAGGCCAGGGTCTGGTCGCGGTCCAGGGTGCCGGCGAGCAGATCGGAGGCCTCGACCAGGAAGTTCAGGGAGCCGCGGCGCAGGCGTTCCAGTTCGCCGAGGCGGGCCGATTCGACGGCGAGTGCGATGCGGTCGGCGGCGAACTGGAGGCGCAAGGCCTCCTCGTTGGAGTATCTGCCGGGGGCTTCGGCGGCGACGCCGAGGGAGCCGGTGAGGCGGCCCTCGACCTTCAGCGGAACCGTGACGATCGAGCGCATGCCCGTGCCGTTCAGCAACGGCACCGCGCCGGGGACCGCCGTCAGGTCGTCGTGGACGGCCGGCATGCGGGCCGAACCGTAGCGGCCGGGGCCCGCCTCGACGGGGACGCGGGCGAAGCGCTGGCGTGCCGAGGGCAGGCCTGTGGAGGCGCGGACCTCCAGCTCCGTCTCGTCGTCGGTGGCCAGCAGGAGGAACGCCGAGTCGCCGTCGAGCATGTCGCGGGCGCGCTCCACCGTGCGCTGGAGGAGGCCGTCGAGGTCGTCCGGGGCGGGGTAGCCGATGAACACCTCGAAGGGGTCGGTGCCCTGGCCCTCGGAGGTGGTCGAGGTGTCGGAGGCGGGGACACGCAGGGGCGTCTGAAGAACGGCCCGTTCGTGGTCCCGTACCAGGAGGCACACGGTTGACGGTTCGCCGCCGGTGTCGCGGACGCGCAGGTGGGAGGCGTAGACGGGGGTGACGCGGCCGGTGGCGGCGCGGATGCCGTAGCTGCCTTCCCAGCGGGAGAGCCGGAGGGCCTCCGCGATGCCGGTGCTGGTGCCGGGGGTGTGCGGCCAGGCCGCGAGGTCGGTCAGGGGCTTGCCCGTGACCTGCTCGGCCGGGTAGCCGAAGAGTTCCTCGGCGTCCTCGTTCCAGGCGGTGATGTGGCCGGTGCGGTCGATCTGGACGACGGCCACGCGGACCCTGGCGTCGGCGAGGGGGAGGAGGTCGGAGGGGAGGACCGGTCCGGCCGCGCGGGTGCCCACTACGCGTGCGGGCAGGTCCAGTTGGAACCAGACGGTCTTGTGGGTGGGGGTGTATTCGACGCCCCAGCGGCCGGCGAGGGCCGCGCACAGCTGGAGGCCGCGGCCGCCCTCGCGGTCGGGGCTGCCCATGTTGATGGCCGTGGCCTGGAGGGGGATCTCGCGTTCGGGGTAGCGGTCGGCGACCTCGATGCGTACGCCCTCGTCGCTGCGCAGGCACAGCACGTCGGCGGAGGTGCCGGCGTGGACCACGGCGTTGGTCACCAGTTCGCTGGTGAGAACGACGGCGTCGTCGACGATGTCGGCGAAGCCCCAGCCCTGGAGGGTGTCGCGGACGAAGGAGCGGGCGCTCGCGACAGATCGCCCGACGGGCTCGAAACTGGCGGCCGCGCGCGCGGTGATCACAGAACTCCTCGACCGGTTCTCGACGTGCTGGGCTGCGTGGCCGGCCGGCTCGCCCCGCTGTTGCGGCAGGCTGCCCGTCGGCCCGGGGTCCGGGGGCTGTTCCCCAGGGATCAGTCCGGTGGTCATGTGTGTGCGGCCGCCCCTCCGATGCCCGCTCGTCTTCGTGCCACCGCCCAGGCCGGACGGACCGGCGCGGCTGGACAGCCGGATGCAAGGTTACTTACCTTCGCGGTCCATGCGGATGCCGGTCTGCGGTGTTTCCGTCCGGAGGGTGTGCGGACGATGTGCGAAGCTGCCGAACTGTTATGGCCTGGTTCGGCCGGGGTGAAACACTGGGCAAGCTTCTTGTGAAGGTCCGGGCAGGCTGTGTGCCCGACACCGACCTTGGGCAGCAGCCCCCTGGTAACGGCCTGGTATGCAGGGCGGAGAATACGCAGTAGTAACTGGTACGCCGAGCGTGGTACCCGAGCACAGCAGTGACGGTCGACCCCTGCGGGAGGGACACAGTGGAGTCTGGCGCAGCGACGCGTGGAAAGAAGACGCGCGCGAAAGGCGGACAGTCCCCGATCAACCAGGGCAAGGTGCGTAGTGGCACGACCGAGGTGGACACGGCGGCCCTGAACCGGCTGATGGCGGCCCTGGTGTCGATGCGGGACGGGAACTTCCGCAAGCGGCTCACGGTGTCCGGGGACGGCGTGATGGCCGAGATCGCGGCGGTCTTCAACGAGGTGGCCGACCGCAATCTGCACCTGACGGGTGAGCTGTCGCGGGTGCGGCGGATGGTGGGTCGCGAGGGCAAGCTCACCGAGCGGCTGGAGACGGGTGCCTGCGAGGGTTCCTGGGCGACCGCGATCGACAACTCGAACGCCCTGGTGGACGACCTGGTGCGGCCCGTTTCCGAGGTCGGCCGGGTGCTGTCCGCGGTGGCGGAGGGTGATCTGTCGCCGCGGATGGAGCTGCGCACGCTGGTACCGGACGGGAACAGTCAGCCGCTGCGGGGCGAGTTCCTGAAGGTCGGGCGGACCGTCAACAACCTGGTCGACCAGCTGTCGACGTTCACCGACGAGGTCACGCGTGTGGCCAGTGAGGTGGGCACCGAGGGCAAGCTGGGCGGGCAGGCTCGCGTGCGGGGCATGTCGGGTTCGTGGCGGGACCTCACCGACTCCGTCAACACGATGGCGTACCGGCTGACGGCCCAGGTGAGGGACATCGCGCTGGTGACGACGGCGGTCGCCAAGGGTGATCTGTCCCGGAAGGTCACGGTCCAGGTGGCCGGCGAGATGCTGGAGCTGAAGAACACCGTCAACACGATGGTGGACCAGCTGTCGGCGTTCTCCTCCGAGGTGACCCGGGTGGCCCGTGAGGTGGGCACGGAGGGCGCTCTGGGCGGGCAGGCGCAGGTGCCCGGGGTCGACGGTGTGTGGAAGGAACTCACCGATTCGGTGAACACCATGGCCGGGAACCTCACGGCCCAGGTGCGCGGGATCGCGGAGGTGACGACGGCGGTCGCCAACGGTGATCTGTCGCGGAAGGTGACCGTGCAGGCGCGGGGCGAGGTCGCGCAGCTCGCCGAGACGATCAACCAGATGACCGAGACGCTGCGGATCTTCGCGGACGAGGTCACGCGTGTGGCCAACGAGGTCGGGGCCGAGGGGCGGCTGGGCGGTCAGGCGAACGTTCCGGGGGCCGCGGGGACGTGGAAGGACCTCACCGATTCGGTGAACACGGTCTTCCGGAATCTGACCACTCAGGTGCGGGACATCGCCGCGGTGACGACGGCGGTGGCCAACGGCGACCTGTCGCAGAAGGTCACGGTCGACGTGGCCGGCGAGATGCTGGAGCTGAAGAACACCGTCAACACGATGGTCGACCAGCTGTCCGCCTTCGGTGCCGAAGTGACGCGTGTGGCGCGAGAGATCGGTGTCGAGGGTGAGCTGGGCGGTCAGGCGCAGGTGCCGGGTGTGGCCGGGACATGGAAGGACCTGACGGACTCCGTCAACACGGCGTTCCGGAACCTCACCGGACAGGTGCGGAACATCGCGCAGGTGACGACGGCGGTGGCCAACGGCGACCTCTCGCAGAAGGTCACGGTCGACGTCTCCGGCGAGATGCTCAAGATGAAGAACACCGTGAACACGATGGTGGACCAGCTATCGAGCTTCGCCGACCAGGTGACCCGGATGGCCCGGGACGTGGGTACTGAGGGCCGTCTCGGCGGTCAGGCCCGGGTGGACGGCGTGTCCGGTACGTGGAAGGAGCTCACCGACTCCGTCAACTCCATGGCCGGGAACCTCACCTCCCAGGTGCGCAACATCGCGCAGGTGACGACGGCGGTGGCCCGGGGTGATCTGTCGCAGAAGATCGACGTGGACGCGCGCGGGGAGATCCTGGAGCTGAAGAACACCATCAACACGATGGTCGACCAGCTCTCGGCCTTCGCCGACCAGGTGACCCGGGTCGCCCGTGAGGTGGGTACGGACGGCCGACTGGGCGGTCAGGCGCAGGTACCCGGGGTCGCCGGTGTGTGGCGCGACCTGACGGACTCCGTGAACGGCATGGCCGGCAACCTCACCGCGCAGGTGCGCAACATCGCGCAGGTGGCGACCGCGGTGGCCCGGGGTGATCTGTCGCAGAAGATCGACGTGGACGCGCGCGGGGAGATCCTGGAGCTGAAGAACACCCTGAACACGATGGTGGACCAGCTGTCGTCGTTCGCCCAGGAGGTCACGCGTGTGGCCCGTGAGGTGGGTACGGAGGGCATCCTGGGCGGCCAGGCCGAGGTGCAGGGCGTCTCCGGCACCTGGAAGGACCTCACGCAGTCCGTGAACGGCATGGCCAACAACCTGACCATCCAGGTGCGCAACATCGCCGAGGTCACGACCGCGGTGGCCCGGGGTGATCTGTCGAAGAAGATCACCGTCGACGCCAAGGGCGAGATCCTCGAACTGGTCACGACCGTCAACACGATGGTGGACCAGCTGTCGTCCTTCGCCGAGCAGGTGACCCGCGTGGCCCGTGAGGTGGGCACCGAGGGCATCCTGGGCGGCCAGGCGCATGTGCCGGGTGTCACGGGCATCTGGAAGGACCTGAGCGACAACGTCAACCTGATGGCGAAGAACCTCACCACTCAGGTGCGGAACATCTCCCAGGTCTCGGCGGCGGTCGCCAACGGTGACCTGACGCGGCAGGTCACCATCGAGGCGCGCGGTGAGGTCGCGCAGCTCGCCGACACCATCAACACGATGGTCAAGACGCTGAGTTCGTTCGCCGAGCAGGTCACCAAGGTGGCCCGTGAGGTGGGCACGGACGGCATCCTGGGCGGGCAGGCGCACGTACCCGGTGTGGCCGGTACGTGGAAGGACCTCACCGAGTCCGTGAACCAGATGGCGTCCAACCTGACCGGTCAGGTGCGCAACATCGCCATGGTGACCACGGCCATCGCCAAGGGTGACCTGACGAAGAAGATCGACATCGATGCGCGCGGCGAGATCCTGGAGCTGAAGACGACCATCAACACGATGGTCGACCAGCTGTCGTCCTTCGCGGAGGAGGTCACCCGGGTCGCCCGCGAGGTGGGCACGGAAGGGCAGCTCGGCGGCCAGGCACGCGTGCGTGACGTGGACGGCACCTGGCGGGACCTGACCGAGTCGGTGAACGAGATGGCCGGGAACCTGACCCGGCAGGTGCGTGCCATCGCGCGCGTGGCGACCGCGGTGACCCGCGGCGATCTGAACCTGAAGATCGACGTGGACGCGTCCGGGGAGATCCAGGAGCTCCAGGACTACATCAACAAGATGATCGCCAACCTGCGCGACACCACGATCGCCAACAAGGAGCAGGACTGGCTCAAGGGCAACCTGGCCCGGATCTCCGCGCTGATGCAGGGCCGCCGGGACCTGGAGGACGTGGCCTCGCTGATCATGAGCGAGCTGACGCCGGTGGTGTCCGCGCAGCACGGCGCGTTCTTCGTGGCGATGCCGCTCGTCGACGGCGAGGACATGAACGCCGCGGACGAGGACCAGTACGAGCTGCGCATGCTCGGTTCGTACGGCTACTCGATGGGCTCCATGCCGACTTCGTTCCAGCCGGGTGAGGCGCTGGTCGGGACGGCCGCCGAGGAGAAGCGCACGATCCTGGTGGAGAACGCGCCGAGCGGCTATCTGAAGATCTCCTCGGGGCTCGGTGAGGCGCCGCCCGCACAGGTGATCGTGCTGCCGGTGCTGTTCGAGGGCAGCGTGCTCGGCGTCATCGAGCTGGCGTCCTTCACGCCGTTCACGCAGATCCAGAAGGACTTCCTCAACCAGATCGCCGAGATGATCGCGACGAGCGTCAACACCATCTCCGTCAACACCAAGACCGAGCTGCTGCTGGCGCAGTCGCAGGAGCTGACCGAGCAACTGCGTGAGCGGTCGGCCGAGTTGGAGCAGCGGCAGAAGGCCCTCCAGGCGTCCAACGCCGAACTGGAGGAGAAGGCCGAGCTGCTGGCCCAGCAGAACCGCGACATCGAGGTGAAGAACACCGAGATCGAGGAGGCGCGGCAGGTCCTGGAGGAGCGCGCCGAGCAGCTCGCGGTGTCGATGCGCTACAAGAGCGAGTTCCTGGCGAACATGTCGCACGAGCTGCGTACGCCGCTCAACTCGCTGCTGATCCTGGCCAAGCTGCTCGCCGACAACGCCGAGGGGAACCTCTCCCCGAAGCAGGTCGAGTTCGCCGAGACGATCCACGGGGCCGGTTCGGACCTGCTCCAGCTCATCAACGACATCCTCGACCTGTCGAAGGTCGAGGCGGGCAAGATGGACGTCTCCCCGACGCGGATCGCGCTCGTCCAGTTGGTGGACTACGTGGAGGCCACCTTCCGGCCGCTGACGGCGGAGAAGGGCCTGGACCTGTCGGTGCGGGTCTCGCCGGAGCTGCCCGCGACGCTGCACACCGACGAACAGCGGCTGCTGCAGGTGCTGCGCAACCTGCTGTCGAACGCGGTGAAGTTCACCGACTCCGGGTCGGTGGAGCTGGTCATCAGGCCGGCGCGGGACGACGTGCCGCAGAAGATCCGGGAGCAGCTGCTGGAGACCGGGTCGCTGACCGATCCGGACGCCGAGCTGATCGCGTTCTCCGTGACCGACACGGGGATCGGCATCGCGTCCAGCAAGATGCGGGTGATCTTCGAGGCGTTCAAGCAGGCCGACGGGACCACCAGCCGCAAATACGGCGGTACGGGCCTCGGGTTGTCCATCTCGCGGGAGATCGCGCAGCTGCTCGGCGGTGAGATCCACGCGCAGAGCGAGCCGGGCCGTGGCTCGACGTTCACGCTGTACCTCCCGCTGCACCCCAGCGAACTGCCGCCACAGGGCTACCAGCAGCAACTGCCCGCCATCGAGGCCGGCGGCCTGGTGGCGTCGGCGTCAGAGCTGTCGGACGTCGAGGCCGAGGCGCCGGCCGAGGTGACGTCGTACCGCGAGACGCAGAACGGGCCGGCGGCTCTGTTCCGGCGGCGCCGCAGGATGCCGGAGCTGCCGCCGCGTCCCGCGCAGCTGGAGCAGTGGACGCCGGCCGAGCAGGAGCCGGCGCCGAGGCCGAACCGCGGCATCCGGTTCGGCGGTCAGAAGGTCCTGATCGTCGACGACGACATCCGCAACGTCTTCGCCCTGACCAGCGTCCTGGAGCAGCACGGCCTGTCCGTGCTGTACGCCGAGAACGGCCGTGAGGGCATCGAGGTCCTGGAGCAGCACGACGACGTGGCGGTCGTGCTGATGGACATCATGATGCCCGAGATGGACGGGTACGCGACCACCACGGCGATCCGCAGGATGCCGCAGTTCGCCGGGCTGCCGATCATCGCCCTGACCGCGAAGGCGATGAAGGGCGACCGCGAGAAGGCGATCGAGTCGGGCGCTTCCGACTACGTGACGAAGCCGGTCGACCCCGATCACCTGCTGGCGGTGATGGATCAGTGGATGCGAGGGGAATGAGGGGAACGTTGGGCAGTTGCGCGACCATGCCGGGAAGGTTCGGTGTTCACGCGGAGTTGCCGACTCGGTGTGCGCATAGTCGTGTAGAAGTACAAGATCCGGGGAACCTTCTGGTCTCCTGCTGCGTTTCTGCTACGTGCACAGTGACATCACGGTGACAGGGTGTGGCGACGGGCGGGGTGCGGCTACGATGACCGGCACAAGGACGGGCGGCGAAAGGGAGTCGTCCCCTGGGGCGGCACCCACCGGTGCTTCCACAGGTCCTGCGGACAGGGGAGGCCCCACGCCGGGGCGAGGAGGGCGGGCCATGGTGCAGAAGGCCAAGATCCTCCTGGTCGATGACCGGCCGGAGAATCTGCTTGCGCTGGAGGCGATCCTCTCTGCGCTCGATCAGACGCTGGTGCGGGCATCGTCCGGGGAGGAAGCGCTCAAAGCGCTGCTCACGGACGACTTCGCGGTCATCCTGCTGGATGTCCAGATGCCGGGCATGGACGGCTTCGAAACAGCCGCGCACATCAAGCGCCGTGAGCGGACCCGGGACATCCCGATCATCTTCCTCACGGCGATCAACCACGGCCCGCACCACACCTTCCGGGGTTACGCGGCGGGTGCGGTGGACTACATCTCCAAGCCGTTCGACCCGTGGGTGCTGCGCGCGAAGGTCTCCGTCTTCGTCGAGCTGTACATGAAGAACTGCCAGCTGCGGGAGCAGGCGTCGTTGCTGCGGCTCCAGTTGGAGGGCAACGGCAATGACGCGGGCGGGGAGGCCAAGGAGTCGGCCGGGCTGCTCGCGGAGCTCTCCGCACGGCTCGCGGCCGTCGAGGAGCAGGCCGAAGCGCTGACCAAACAGCTCAACGATGAGTCGACGGACGCCGCCGCGGTGGCCACGGCGGCTCATCTGGAGCGTAAGCTCACGGGGTTGCGGCGGGCGCTGGACGCGCTGGAGCCGGGCACCGGGAGCACCTCCTCGGTGTCCTCGCAGAACTGACGCACGCACAGGCAGGATTGCCAGCCCGTGACCGCGCGTCAATTTCGCGCCTCTCCCGAAGCGACACGAACGGGTGAAGCCGTAGACACGCGTGTCCCCCGTCGTCTCCACCGGTAACCTCACACCCATGGCCTCACGTCCCTCCGCAGCCAAGAAGCCGCCGCCCGCGAAGAAGGCGGCCGCGAAGGCTCCGGCGAAGAAGGCCGCCGCCAAGAAGGCTCCCGCGAAGAAGGCGCCCGCCAGGAAGGCCGCGGCCAAGAAGGTCGCGCCCAGGCCGGCACCCAGCCCCACCGGTGGCATCTACCGGCTCGTGCGCGCCGTGTGGCTCGGCGTGGCGCACGCCGTCGGCGCCGTGTTCCGCGGCATAGGGCAGGGCGCCAAGAACCTCGACCCGGCCCACCGCAAGGACGGTGTCGCCCTGCTGCTGCTCGGCATCGCGCTGATCGTCGCCGCGGGCACCTGGGCCGATCTCAAGGGCCCCGTGGGCGACCTCGTCGAGATCCTGGTGACCGGCGCCTTCGGCCGGCTCGACCTGCTCGTGCCGATACTGCTCGCGGTCATCGCCGTGCGGTTCATCCGCCACCCGGAGCAGCCCGAGGCCAACGGACGCATCGTCATCGGCCTGTCCGCGCTCGTCATCGGTGTGCTCGGCCAGGTCCACATCGCGTGCGGCTCGCCCGCCCGCGATGCCGGCATGCAGGCCATAAGGGACGCCGGCGGCCTCATCGGCTGGGCCATGGCGACGCCGCTGTCGTACGCCATGGGCGACGTGCTCGCCGTACCGCTGCTGGTGCTGCTGACGGTCTTCGGGCTGCTGGTCGTCACGGCGACCCCGGTCAACGCCATTCCGCAGCGGCTGCGGCTGCTCGGGGTGCGGCTCGGGATCGTCCGCGACCCGGCCGAGGACGAGTTCGGTTTCGCCGAGGACGACGAGCGCTACGACGAGCAGTGGCGCGAGGCCCTGCCCGCGCGCCCGCGCGGCAGGCGCGCGCCGGCGCCCGCTGCGTACGACCCGGACAGCGCCGAGCAGGAGGCGCTCACGCGGCGCCGTGGCCGCCCCCGGCGCTCGGCGGTGCCGCAGCCCGACATGGACCGGCACAGGGACGCCGTGGACGTCGCAGCGGCGGCCGCCGCTGCGCTCGACGGCGCCGTGCTGCACGGCATGCCGCCCTCGCCGATCGTCGCCGACCTCACCCAGGGCGTACGGGTGGGGGACCAGGAGGCGACCACGCCGACGCCCGTCCCGGCCGCCCGGCCCCAGCAGGACAAGCGCAAGCAGGACAGGACCGAGCAGGACAAGCCCGAGCCGCAGAAGCCGAAGCCCGGCGTCCGCGACCTCACCAAGTCCCCGCCCGCCGAACCCCGCGACCTGCCCCCGCGCGCGGAGCAGCTCCAGCTCTCCGGCGACATCACGTACTCCCTTCCGTCGCTCGACCTGCTGGAGCGCGGCGGCCCCGGCAAGTCCCGCAGCGCCGCCAACGACCTCATCGTCGAGTCGCTGACCACGGTCTTCACCGAGTTCAAGGTGGACGCCAGCGTCACCGGCTTCACCCGCGGGCCGACGGTCACGCGCTACGAGGTCGAGCTCGGCCCCGCCGTGAAGGTCGAGCGGATCACCGCGCTGACCAAGAACATCGCCTACGCCGTCGCCAGCCCGGACGTGCGGATCATCAGCCCCATCCCCGGCAAGTCCGCGGTCGGCATCGAGATCCCCAACACCGACCGGGAGATGGTCAACCTCGGAGACGTACTCCGTCTGGCGGAGTCCGCCGAGGACGACGACCCGATGCTGGTCGCCTTCGGCAAGGACGTCGAGGGCGGCTACGTCATGCACTCGCTGGCGAAGATGCCGCACATGCTGGTCGCCGGCGCCACCGGCTCCGGCAAGTCGTCCTGTATCAACTGCCTGATCACCTCGGTCATGATGCGGGCGACCCCCGAGGACGTCCGGATGATCCTGGTCGACCCCAAGCGCGTCGAGCTGACCGCCTACGAGGGCATCCCGCACCTGATCACGCCGATCATCACCAACCCCAAGCGGGCCGCCGAGGCGCTCCAGTGGGTCGTACGGGAAATGGACCTGCGCTACGACGACCTGGCGGCGTACGGCTACCGGCACATCGACGACTTCAACCGCGCGGTGCGCGAGGGGAAGGTCAAGCCGCCCGAGGGCAGCGAGCGCGAGCTCCAGCCCTACCCGTACCTCCTGGTCATCGTCGACGAGCTCGCCGACCTGATGATGGTCGCGCCGCGGGACGTCGAGGACGCGATCGTGCGCATCACCCAGCTCGCGCGCGCGGCCGGCATCCACCTGGTGCTCGCCACCCAGCGGCCGTCCGTGGACGTCGTCACCGGTCTGATCAAGGCGAACGTCCCGTCGCGGCTGGCGTTCGCCACGTCCTCGCTGGCGGACTCGCGCGTCATCCTCGACCAGCCCGGCGCCGAGAAGCTCATCGGCAAGGGCGACGGGCTGTTCCTGCCCATGGGGGCCAACAAGCCCACCCGTATGCAGGGCGCGTTCGTCACCGAGGAGGAGATCGCGGGTGTCGTCCGGCACTGCAAGGACCAGATGACGCCGGTCTTCCGGGACGACGTCGTCGTGGGCACCAAGCAGAAGAAGGAGATCGACGAGGACATCGGCGACGACCTCGACCTGCTGTGCCAGGCGGCCGAGCTGGTCGTCTCCACGCAGTTCGGGTCGACGTCCATGCTCCAGCGCAAGCTGCGCGTGGGCTTCGCCAAGGCCGGCCGGCTGATGGACCTGATGGAGTCCCGGAACATCGTCGGACCGAGCGAGGGTTCGAAGGCTCGTGACGTTCTTGTGAAGCCTGATGAGCTGGATGGCGTGCTCGCCCTGATCCGGGGGGAGTCTGAAGGGTAGGGAAACGGGACACGGTGATCGCCTCACGGGGCGTTACGGCAATCGGGTGTCCGGATCGTGACTCACCCGTAAGGGATCATCGAGCAACCGTTTCCCATCGGCGTACGTCAAGTTGAGGGAAGCGACACCCTGCGACCCCACCATCGGAATGTCGGGCCATTCCGATGGCGTACAAAGTGACACCGCCCGGTTGCCCCACCCTTTTGGTACCCCCCTAGACTGAACTTCCAGCACAGGCGGCTACACGCTCGAAAGGCGCCCCCGTGTCCATCGGCAACTCCCCTGAAGACGAGCGTCCGTTCGAAAACGAGCACGTCGAACCCGACCGCGAGGAAGCCCGCCCCTCCATCGGCCGTGCCCTGCAGCAGGCTCGTATCGCCGCCGGGCTGACCGTCGACGACGTCAGTAGCGCCACCCGGGTCCGCATGAACATCGTGCACGCGATCGAGGCGGACGACTTCACCGCCTGCGGCGGGGACGTCTACGCCCGTGGGCACATCAGGACCCTGGCCAAGGCTGTCCACCTCGATCCCGAGCCGCTGCTCGCCCAGCACGGCGACGAGCACGGCGGGCGTCCGGCACCGACCCCGGCCGCTCCCCTCTTCGAGGCGGAACGTATCCGTCCGGAGCGGCGGGGTCCCAATTGGACCGCGGCCATGGTCGCCGCGATCGTCGCCGTGATCGGTTTCGTCGGCTTCACGATGTTCCAGGGCGGCGACGACAGCGGCAACGAGGCGAACGTGGCCGAGGGCTCCACGCCCAGCGACTCCGCCTCCCCGACCACCAAGACCAAGAAGCCCGCCGACCCCAAGCCCGAGTCGTCCGACAGCGCCATCGCGGCCGCGCCGCAGGACAAGGTGACGGTCCGGGTGGTCGCCGCCGACGGCCGCAGCTGGATCGCCGCCAAGGACCACAACGGACGGATGATCTTCGACGGCGTCCTCAAGCAGGGCGACACCAAGACCTTCCAGGACAGCTCGAAGGTCCAGCTCGTCCTCGGAGACGCCGGCGCGATCGACCTCTTCGTCAACGGCAAGAAGATCGAGGAGGACTTCCAGCCCGGGTCCGTCGAACGCCTGACGTACACGAAGGGCGACCCCGAGGCCGGGTGACCGGTCCGAAAGGTCCAGTTGATACGGGGTTGGCCGGGAAACGGCCAACCCCGTCGACGTGGGGTGTCAGCGGGACGAAGTAGTCTTGAGCCCATGCCTGAACGCCGTACCGTCGCACTGGTCACCCTTGGCTGCGCCCGTAACGAGGTGGACTCGGAGGAGCTCGCAGGCCGTTTGGAGGCGGACGGCTGGCAGCTCGTGGAGGACGCCGAGAACGCGGACGTCGCCGTCGTGAACACCTGCGGCTTCGTCGAAGCCGCCAAGAAGGACTCCGTCGACGCCCTCCTCGAAGCCAACGACCTCAAGGGACACGGCAGAACCCAGGCCGTCGTGGCGGTGGGCTGCATGGCCGAGCGGTACGGCAAGGAACTCGCCGAAGCACTGCCCGAGGCCGACGGCGTGCTCGGCTTCGACGACTACTCGGACATCTCCGACCGCCTCCAGACCATCCTCAACGGCGGCATCCACGCCTCGCACACCCCGCGCGACCGGCGCAAGCTGCTGCCGATCAGCCCGGCGGAGCGCCAGGAGTCGGCGGCCGAGGTCGCGCTGCCCGGGCACGGCCCGGCCGAGCCCGCCGTCGCGCCCGCGGATCTCCCGGAGGGCCTCGCTCCGGCCTCCGGTCCGCGCGCACCCCTGCGCCGCCGTCTGGACGGCTCCCCGGTCGCCTCCGTGAAGCTCGCCTCCGGCTGCGACCGCCGCTGCTCCTTCTGCGCCATCCCCTCCTTCCGCGGCTCCTTCATCTCCCGCCGTCCGAGCGACGTGCTGAACGAGACGCGGTGGCTTGCGGAGCAGGGCGTGAAGGAGATCATGCTGGTCTCCGAGAACAACACCTCCTACGGCAAGGACCTCGGCGACATCCGTCTGCTGGAGTCGCTGCTGCCCGAGCTCGCCGAAGTCGACGGCATCGAGCGCGTCCGCGTCAGCTACCTCCAGCCGGCCGAGATGCGGCCCGGCCTCATCGACGTGCTGACCTCGACCCCGAAGGTCGCGCCCTACTTCGACCTGTCCTTCCAGCACTCCGCGCCCGGCGTGCTGCGCGCGATGCGTCGCTTCGGCGACACCGACCGGTTCCTGGAGCTGCTCGACACCATCCGCAGCAAGGCGCCCGAGGCCGGTGTGCGCTCCAACTTCATCGTCGGCTTCCCCGGCGAGAGCGAGGCCGACCTCGCCGAGCTGGAGCGGTTCCTGAACGGCGCGCGGCTGGACGCCATCGGCGTCTTCGGCTACTCCGACGAGGAGGGCACCGAGGCGGCGACCTACGACGACAAGCTCGACGAGGACGTCGTCGCCGAGCGGCTGGCTCACATCTCGCGACTGGCCGAGGAACTCGTCTCGCAGCGAGCCGAGGACCGCGTCGGCCAGACCGTGCGGGTCCTCGTCGAGTCCGTCGACGAGGACGGCGTGTACGGCCGTGCGGAGCACCAGGCGCCCGAGACGGACGGCCAGGTGCTGCTCACGAGCGGCGCGGGTCTGCGCATCGGCCGTATGGTCGAGGCGAAGGTGGTCGGTACGGAGGGTGTCGACCTGGTGGCCGAGCCGCTGCAGGGCTCGCTCACGTCGCCTGCGTGGAGTGAGGAGGCGGGCAGATGACCGGTGTCCCGGCATCCGCGGCGGGAGGCTCCTCCGGCGCGAGGAGGGCAGCGGCCGGTGCGGCCGCTGCGGCCTCGGGGAAGGTTCCCGGGGCGGCGGTGGGGCGTGCGGCCGCGCGGTCGGCTGAAGGCGGGGCGTCCGGTGCGGCGTCCGACGCGGGTCATGGCGGGGTCTCCGGTGCGGGCCAGGATGCCGGGCCCGGTGAGGTGCATGGTCCGGCGTTCGTCATGGGCCATGGTTCGGTGCCCGTCGCGGATGGTGCCGGGGCTGTCGTCGATGAGGGCGCGCAGAGCGCCGGCGTCGACGACCAGGGCGACGGGAAGTCAGCGCGGGGCGGAAAGCTGGCGGCCGCGGCCGTCAACCAGGCCAGTGTCTGGAACATCGCCAACCTCCTGACCATGCTCCGGCTGGTCCTCGTACCGGCCTTCGTCGCGCTGATGCTCGCCGACGGTGGATACGACCCGGCGTGGCGGGCCCTCGCCTGGGCCGCCTTCGCCATCGCCATGATCACCGACCTGTTCGACGGTCACCTGGCGCGCAGGTACAACCTGGTCACGGACTTCGGGAAGATCGCCGACCCCATCGCCGACAAGGCGATCATGGGAACGGCGCTGATCTGCCTGTCCGCGCTGGACGATCTGCCCTGGTGGGTGACGGGCGTCATCCTCGGCCGGGAACTCGGCGTCACCCTGCTGCGTTTCTGGGTCATCCGGTACGGCGTCATTCCCGCCAGCCGCGGAGGCAAGCTGAAGACCCTCACCCAGGGCGTGGCCGTGGGCATGTACGTGCTGGCGCTGACGGGGTGGCTGGCCACCCTGAGGTGGTGGGTGATGGCCGCGGCGGTCGTGCTGACCGTGGTGACAGGCCTCGACTATGTAAAACAAGCCATTGTGCTGCGCAGGCAGGGAATCGCCGAGCGCAAGGCCGCGTTGGAGGAGAAGGAAGCGTGAGTTCCACGGCCACCGACGTGGTGAGACTACTCACGGTGAAGGGCGAGACGCTCGCCGTCGCGGAGTCGCTGACCGGTGGCCTCGTTGCGGCGGAGATCACATCCGTCCCCGGGGCGTCCAAGGTCTTCCGGGGCTCCGTGACCGCCTACGCCACCGACCTGAAGCACGACCTGCTCGACGTCGACGCCACCCTGCTGGCGGCGCGCGGGGCGGTGGATCCGCAGGTCGCAGCCCAGATGGCGGTCGGCGTTCGCAAGGCGCTCGGCACCGACTGGGGCATCGCGACCACCGGAGTCGCGGGTCCCGAGCCGCAGGACGGACAGGCCGTCGGCACGGTCTTCGTCGCCGTGGACGGACCCGTCGGAGCCGATTCCGGTTCTGCCGGCGGCGGAAAAGTGGAGGCTCTGCGGTTGAACGGCGACCGCGCGGAAATTCGTAGAGAGAGTGTACGGAGCGTACTCGCACTGCTCCTGAAGGAGCTTGCGGGCGAACAGACTGGGAATGAGCGGGCACAGGATACGGAACGGAACGGGGGGTTTTGATGTTTGCAGCCCTGAGTGAACACGACATCGCTCCCCGCACGGCCGCGGCGCAAGGCGGTACGGTGGGGCGTAATGGATGCGGCTACGCGGTCCGAGGAGGGAGCCACCGATGATTCTGCTCCGTCGCCTGCTGGGTGACGTGCTGCGTCGGCAGCGCCAGCGCCAGGGCCGTACTCTGCGCGAAGTCTCCTCGTCCGCCCGAGTCTCACTCGGCTATCTCTCCGAGGTGGAGCGGGGGCAGAAGGAGGCTTCCTCCGAGCTGCTCTCCGCCATCTGCGACGCGTTGGACGTACGGATGTCCGAGCTCATGCGGGAAGTGAGCGACGAGCTCGCCCTCGCCGAGCTGGCCCAGTCTGCTGCGGCCACCCCCAGCGAGCCTGTACCCACGCCGGTTCGCCCGATGCTGGGTTCCGTTTCGGTGACCGGTGTGCCACCGGAACGGGTGACCATCAAGGCGCCTGCCGAAGCGGTGGACGTCGTCGCCGCGTGAGGCTTCACGCCTGCGTTGCATGAGACAGGTGGTGCCGAACAGGCGCTGAGAAGTACAGGCGCTGAGAAGTGCTGAGGCCCCGGCCGGGCCGCTCCGGGAGATCCGGAGGGGTGCCGCCCGGGGTTTTCGCTTGCGTGGGGGCCGACAGGCGCCGCCTCGCGGAGGCAGTGTCGGATTTGTGTGCGTTTGCCGGTGTGGCGTGCGGCGGTCATCGTTGAAGGGATGGCGGGGGCAGTCCTCGGAGGTGCGGATGTACGTCGTGAAGAGCCCGTTGTCGGACGCGAGCCTGAAGACCGTGTCCGAGGCGCTGCAAGGTGCCCTTGTCGATCTGGTGGATCTCGCCCTCGTGGCGAAGCAGATTCACTGGAACGTGGTGGGGCAACGCTTCCGTTCCGTGCATCTCCAGCTCGACGAGGTCGTCGACACCGCGCGGAAGTACTCCGACACCGTGGCGGAGCGCGCCGCGGCCCTGGGGATCTCTCCTGACGGGCGTGCCGCGACGGTGGCCGTCGGCAGCGGGATCGGGGTGACCCCCGAAGGATGGGTCGACGACACGACCGCCGTGAGCACGCTCGTCGAGGCGCTGGGTGCGGTGATCGCGCGGATGCGGGAGCGGGTCGAGTCGACCGGGGAGCCGGATCCGGTGAGCCAGGACATCTTCATCGGGATCACGGCCGACCTGGAGAAGCATCACTGGATGTTCCAGGCCGAGAACGGGTGACGGAAGAGCGCGCGGGAGCAAGTGACGGGCCGGGCGAGAGTGCCGCCTCCGCTCGGCGCGGAGGGCTGCGCGGCGCGCGTCGGGTGCGCGTGCGCGGCCTGAGAGGCCTGTGCGGTGTGCGCGGTGCGCTCGTGTGCCTGTGGTGCGCCCTGTCCGCGGATCCGGGTGGCTGCATACCGTCGGGCTGGAGGTGGCGGCCATGGCGGGGATAGCGCGCTGGGGGAGCCGGAGCTGGGGGGTCCGTGGGGCCGTGCTCGGGCTGGGGGCGCTGTGGTGGTGGGCCGTGTTGCGGCTGGTGGCCGTACCTGAGGCGGGGGTGCTGGAGGCGGCGGTCGCGGCCGGGGGGTGGGGGCTGAGCGTGCTGCCCGTGCATTGCGTGCCCAAGCGGAGGGCGCGGGGGGTTGTGGGGGCGGGGCGGTGGCGGAGGATCTGGGGGGCCGGGGCCGGGGCCGGGGCTGGGGGTGCGGCGGGGGTGAAGTCGAGGGGAGCGTAGGGGCTTCGCTGCGGCGCTTGTTGCGTGAGGGGTGGTGGGCCAAGGGCGTGCCTCGGTTGGGTTGCGGGCTGGTCGGCCTGTGCGGGTGAGAGCGGTGGTCTTCGGGAACCGCGGCTGTCGGCCGCGTGCCCGGGTGTGTGTCGGCAGCCGGCGGCCCTGCCCGGATGGGCGCGTCGATCAGTCGGCGTCCAAGAGCGAGAGTCGCGGTGGTCGGCCGCGTGCCCTGAGTGGGATGCGGGGTCGGCGGGCCGGGGCCGGGGCTGTACGTCGTAGGTCGGCGGGGTCGGGTCACCACGGCATTGCCACGCCCCCGTTCGGGCGGAGGATCTGGCCCGTTGTGAAGGCCGAGGCGTCGGAGGCCAGGTGGAGGACCGCGTGGGCGATGTCCTCGGGCTCGCCGACGCGGCCCAGGGGTGACATGCGGGCCATGACGGACTCCGTGTGCGCCTGGGCCGCGCTGTCGTGGCGGTCGGTCATCGGTGTGCGGATCCAGCCCGGGGCGACCGCGTTGACGCGGATGCCGTGCCGGCCGACCTCCGTCGCGAGGGTCTTCGTCAGCTGGACCACCGCCGCCTTGGCCGCGCCGTAACAGAGCAGTCCGGGGCCGCCTGTGTCGACGGCGCCGGAGGCCATGGTGACGATGCTGCCCCGGGTGCCCTGGGCGATCATCAGGCGGGCGGCCTCCTGGCAGGCGTACAGGACTCCCTTGAAGTTGACGTTCAGTACCCGGTCGAGGTCCTCGTCCCGGGTCTCCAGCACGGGGCTGCTGTGCATGATCCCGGCGACCGCGGCCAGGGCGTCCAGGCGCTCGCAGGAGGCGAGGGCCTGCCTCAGCAGGGTCCGGTCGGTGACGTCGAGGGTGTGGGTGCGGGCGGTGCCGCCGCCGTCCTTGATCAGAGCCGCCGTGTCGTGCAGGCCATCGGCGTCGCGGTCCGCACAGTGCACGGTCGCGCCCGCCTCGGCGAGCAGGAGCGCCGAGGCGCGGCCGATGCCGCTCGCGGCGCCGGTGACGAACGCGGTGCGGCCGGTGAGGTCGTACGCCGTGACGGGCATACAGGGACCGTACGAGCGTTTCTGACGGGTCGTCAATTGGTGCGGTTGCGCCGGGTCGGGGTCGGGGCGGGGCCCGGCTGGCAGGTGGGGCACCAGTAGGTGGGGCGTTCGCGGGAGCCGTCGCCCTGGTCGGCTACGCGGATCGAGGTGCGGCAGCGCAGGCAGGGGCGGGGCGCCCGGCCGTAGACGAAGAGGTCCTGGCCGCGGCTGCCCGTCGTGCTGCGGATGGGGCGGTCGCGGTTGGCCTCCAGCAGCTTCTTGGCGAGCGCGGGCAGCTTCGCGGCGCGGTCGGCGGGCAGGTCGCCGGCCGGGAGCCAGGGGGTGACGCCGAGCAGGAAGCAGAGCTCGCTCTTGTAGACATTGCCGATGCCGGCGAGGTTGCGCTGGTCGAGCAGAGCCTCGCCCAGTTCGCGGGCGGGGTCCTGGAGGACGTTGGCGAGCGCCCGGTCGGGGTCCCAGTCGGGGCCCAGGAGGTCGGGGCCGAGGTGGCCGACCGCACGGTGCTCTTGGGTCGTGCGCAGGAGCTCCAGGACGGGAAGGCGGTAGCCGACGGCCGTGCGGTCGGTGGTGCCGAGGATTGCGCGGATCTGGTGCCCGGGGCCGCCGCTCCAGCGCTGGCCGTTCCCGTACACCTTCCAGGAGCCGTCCATCCGCAGATGGGAGTGCAGCGTCAGGCCGCCCTCGATACGGGTGAGGAGGTGCTTGCCACGCGGGGTGACGTCCAGGACCGTACGGCCCGTGAGGTCGGCCGTGGCGAAGCGGGGCACCCTGAGGTCGCTGCGGGTCAGCACCTTGCCCGCGAGGGCGTCGTGCAACCGCCTCGCGGCCTGCCAGACCGTGTCACCTTCGGGCATGGGTCAAGGGTGGCACGGCGGACGCGTGCCGCCCCGGAGCGGCTGTGGGTGGGTGGCGGTCAGGCGCGCAGGCGGAGCCCTCGGGGCGTCGCGATGAAGCCCGCTCCTTCCAGCAGGGTGCCGATGGGGGAGGTCAGGGCCTGGGCGCCGTTGATGCGCTCCACCGTGACCGTGCCGAGCGAGCCCGCGCGGGCTGCCGCGGCGAGGGCCTCCGCGGCGCTGCGCAGACGGGGATCGTCGGCGGGAACGCCGTCCTGGTCGGCGGCCCAGGCCAGCAGCGTCTTGCCACCGCGCTCCATGTAGAGCGTCAGCTCGCCGCCGACGAGCACCACCAGGGAGCCCGCTTTGCGGCCCGGCTTGTGCCCGGCGCCGGTCGGGGGCTCGGGCCAGGCCAGGGCGGCGCCGTATGCGTTCGCCGGATCGGCGGCGGCGAGGACGACGGCCTGGGAGGCACCGTCAGAGCGGGTACGGCGGCCCGGGAACCCCTGGTCGTACGCCGCGCGCCCGCCGTTCTGCCAGGGCGGGGCGGCCTGCGGGGCGTAGTCGCGGGGTGAGACCCACTCGCCCGGGGAGGGCTCAGGCGTGTCGTAGGGGGCGCCCAGGCCTGGGAAACCGTCGGGGCCGGGGTCGTCGGTGTGATCGTAAAGCGGGGCGGAGTCGTCCGGCCCGGCGAAGTCATGGGCCGGGAACGGATCGGGTTCGGAGCCGGGAGGCGGGCCGGGCAGGTCCTCGCCGCGGTCGCGGGAATTGGACACCGCGCGCAGGCGGTCCACCGCGCCGTCCATCGCGAACTGCGCGGCGCCGAGGCCCTCCACCACGTAGCCGCGGCGGGCCTGACCGCTCTCCTCGAAGACGGACAGAACGCGGTACGTCGCCGAGAAGCCGCCCTCGACGCCCTCCGCCGAGACCGCGCCCCTGGTGACCACGCCGTGCCGGTCGAGGAGCGTGCGGGCGAGGGCATGGGCCCGGACGGTGGGGTCCGGTTCGTGGGCCGGGAGCAGGGACCAGCGGCCGGCGACCGTCGGCGGGCCGGAGCGGGACGCGGTACGGGCCGCGGCCGTCAGGGAGCCATAGCGGCCGCGCGGGACCGAGCGCTTGGCGCGGTGGGCCGTGGAGCCCGCGGTGCGGCCCGAGCCCAGCAGCGAACGCATGGGCGTGAGCGTGTCGTTCGTCAGGCGGCCGGACCACGCCAGGTCCCAGAGGGCGTCGGCCAGCTGAGGATCGGCGGCCTCGGGGTGGGTGGTGGCGCGGACCTGGTCGGCGATCTGGCGGAAGAACAGGCCGTAGCCGCCGGAGAGGGTGTCCAGCACGGACTGGTGCAGCGCGGTCAGCTCCAGGGGGTGCGGGGGAGGCAGGAGCAGGGGGGCCGCGTCCGCCAGGTAGAGGGAGACCCAGCCGTCCTTGCCGGGGAGGGAGCCCGCCCCGGCCCAGACCACCTCTCCGGCGGCCGTGAGCTCGTCCAGCATCGCCGGGCTGTAGTTCACGACCCGGGACGGCAGCACCAGCTTCTCCAGGGCGGAGGCCGGCACGGACGCGCCCTGGACCTGCTCGATGGCCCGGACCAGCCCGTCGATGCCGCGCAGGGAGTGCCCCTTGCCGATGTGCTGCCACTGGGGGAGGAACTGGGCGAGCGCGGCCGGTGGCACCGGCTCCAGTTCGTGCCGCAGGGCGGCCAGGGAGCGGCGGCGCAATCGGCGCAGCACGGCGGCGTCGCACCACTCCTGGCCGATCCCCGCCGGGTGGAACTCGCCCTGGACGACCCGGCCCGCAGCGGCGAGCCGCTGGAGGGCGCCCTCGGTGACGGCGACGCCCAGGCCGAAGCGTGCGGCAGCCGTGGTCGAGGTGAACGGGCCGTGGGTGCGGGCGTAGCGCGCGAGGAGGTCGCCGAGCGGGTCCTTGACGGGCTCCGTGAAGGCTTCCGGGACGCCGACCGGCAGCGCTGTGCCCAGCGCGTCGCGCAGGCGGCCCGCGTCCTCGATCGCCGCCCAGTGGTCTCTGCCCGCGATCCGGACCCTGATGGCGCGGCGGGCGCCCGCCAGCTCCTGGGCCCACTGAGGTTCGGCGCCCCGCTCGGCCAGTTCCGCGTCCGTGAGCGGGCCGAGGAGGCGGAGGAGGTCCGCGACGCCCTCGGCGTCCTTGACGCGGCGGTCCTCGGTGCGCCACTGCAGCTCCCGCTCCAGCTCGGTCAGCACCTCCGCGTCCAGCAGCTCGCGCAGCTCCGCCTGGCCCAGCAGCTCGGCCAGCAGCCGGGAGTCAAGCGACAGGGCGGCGGCGCGGCGCTCGGCAAGCGGCGAGTCACCCTCGTACAGGAACTGGGCGACGTAGCCGAAGAGGAGGGAGCGCGCGAAGGGGGACGGTTCGGCAGTGGTGACTTCGACGAGGCGGACCTTGCGGGACTCCAGGTCGCCCATCAGCTCGACGAGGCCGGGGACGTCGAAGACGTCCTGGAGACACTCGCGGACCGCCTCCAGGACGATCGGGAACGAGCCGAACTCGCTCGCCACCTGCAGCAGCTGCGAGGCGCGCTGCCGCTGCTGCCACAGCGGGGTGCGCTTGCCCGGGTTGCGGCGCGGCAGCAGCAGCGCGCGGGCGGCGCACTCGCGGAAGCGGGAGGCGAACAGGGCGGAACTGCCCACCTGGTCGGTGACGACCTGGTCGACCTCGCCCTTGTCGAAGACGACGTCCGCCGCGCCCACAGGGGCCTGCTCGGCGTCGTACTCCCGGCCCATCTTGACCGGCTCCTGATCCAGCAGGTCCAGGCCCATCAGGTCGGCGTCCGGCAGGCGCAGCACGATGCCGTCGTCGGCGTGCATCACCTGGGCGTCCATGCCGTACCGCTCGGAGAGCTTGGCGCCGAGCGCGAGCGCCCAGGGGGCGTGCACCTGGGCGCCGAAGGGGGAGTGCACCACCACGCGCCAGTCGCCGAGCTCGTCGCGGAAGCGCTCCACGACGATCGTCCGGTCGTCCGGGATGTGGCCGCAGGCCTCGCGCTGCTCGTCCAGGTAGGAGAGCACGTTGTCCGCCGCCCAGGCGTCCAGGCCGGCGGCGAGCAGGCGCAGGCGGGCGTCGTCCTCGGGCAGCGACCCGACCTCGCGCAGGAACGCGCCCACCGCCCGGCCCAGTTCCAGCGGGCGGCCCAGCTGGTCGCCCTTCCAGAAAGGCAACCGGCCCGGTACGCCCGGGGCCGGGGAGACCAGGACGCGGTCGCGGGTGATGTCCTCGATGCGCCAGGAGCTGGTGCCGAGGGTGAAGACGTCGCCGACGCGGGACTCGTAGACCATCTCCTCGTCGAGCTCGCCGACCCGGCCGCCGCCCTTCTTGGGGTCGGCGCCCGCGAGGAAGACGCCGAAGAGACCTCGGTCGGGGATCGTGCCGCCGGAGGTGACGGCGAGGCGCTGCGCGCCGGGCCGGCCGGTGATCTCGCCGGTGACCCGGTCCCAGACCACGCGCGGGCGCAGCTCCGCGAACGCGTCGGACGGGTAGCGGCCCGCCAGCATGTCGAGGACCGCCGTGAAGGCCGACTCGGGCAGCGAGGCGAAGGGGGCGGCCCGGCGGACCGCGGCGAGGAGATCGTCGAACTGCCACGTGTCCAGGGCCGTCATGGCGACCACCTGCTGGGCCAGGACGTCCAGCGGGTTGGCGGGGACCCTGAGGGACTCGATGGAGCCGGTGCGCATGCGCTCGGTGACCACCGCCGCCTGCACCAGGTCGCCGCGGTACTTCGGGAAGACCACGCCGGTGGAGACCGCGCCCACCTGGTGGCCCGCCCGGCCCACGCGCTGCAGGCCGGAGGCGACGGAGGGCGGCGACTCCACCTGCACGACCAGATCCACCGCGCCCATGTCGATGCCCAGTTCGAGACTGGAGGTGGCCACGACCGCGGGCAGGCGCCCAGCCTTGAGGTCCTCCTCGACCAGGGCGCGCTGCTCCTTGGACACCGAGCCGTGGTGGGCACGGGCGATGACCTGGGGGGCGCCCTGGGCTGCTCCCGAGCCGCCCATGAGCTCGGCGGGCGAGTGGTGCTCGTCGAGGGTCTCGCCCGTGGCGCGTTCGTACGCGATCTCGTTCAGGCGGTTGCAGAGGCGCTCCGCGAGGCGGCGCGAGTTCGCGAAGACGATCGTGGAGCGGTGGGACTGGACGAGGTCGGCGATCCGCTCCTCCACATGCGGCCAGATGGACGGGCGCTCGGCGCCCTCCTGGCCGTCCGCCACCGGGGAGCCGCCCAGCTCGCCCAGATCCTCGACCGGGACGACCACGGACAGGTCGAACTCCTTGCCCGACTCCGGCTGGACGATCTCCACCTTGCGGCGAGGCGAGAGGAAACGGGCCACCTCGTCCACCGGGCGGACCGTCGCGGAGAGGCCGATCCGGCGGGCGGGCCTCGGGAGGAGGTCGTCCAGCCGCTCCAGGGAGAGCGCGAGATGAGCGCCGCGCTTGGTGCCGGCAACCGCGTGCACCTCGTCGAGGATCACCGTCTCCACACCCGCCAGCGCGTCGCGCGTGGCCGACGTCAGCATCAGGAACAGCGATTCCGGGGTCGTGATCAGGATGTCCGGCGGGCGGGTCGACAGGGCGCGGCGCTCGGCAGCCGGGGTGTCGCCCGAGCGGATGCCCACCTTGACCTCGGGCTCGGGCAGGCCGAGGCGCACCGACTCCTGGCGGATGCCGGTCAGCGGGCTGCGCAGGTTGCGCTCGACGTCCACCGCCAGGGCCTTCAGCGGGGAGACGTACAGGACGCGGCAGCGCTTCTTGGGGTCCGCGGGGGGAGGCGCCGAGGCCAGCTGGTCCAGAGCGGCCAGGAAGGCGGCAAGCGTCTTGCCGGAGCCGGTGGGGGCTACGACCAGCACGTCCGAGCCCTCGTGGATGGCCTGCCACGCACCGGCCTGGGCCGCGGTGGGCGCGGAGAAGGCACCCGTGAACCAGGCGCGGGTCGCGGGGGAGAAGCCGTCCAGGGCTCGGTGCGCATTGCTGGGCATGCGTCCATCGTGCACCTCGGCACTGACAACGGGCCTCGCCGCCTCGCGGCCTGCCGTTTCGCCGCCGGACGGGCCGGGGCGGCACCGCGTCGTCCACCCGCCGCGGACAATGGTCGTATGAACGAGCGCGCACGGCATTGGCAGTACGACGAGCTGCCCGGGGTCGATCTGCTGCGGGCCCGGTACGTGCGCAAGACGTTCGTGCGGCACACGCACGAGAACTTCGTGATCGCCGCGATCGCCGACGGAGTGGAGGTGTTCCACCACGGCGGGGGCGACCAGTACGCCGGGGCCGGGGCGCTCGCGCTGGTCAATCCGGATACGCCGCACACCGGGCGGGCCGGAGTGCCCGAGGGGTGGCGCTACGGGGCCGTGTACCCGTCGGTCGACGTGGTGGCCGAGATCGCGGCCGAGACGACGACGCTGCGGGGCACACCCGGGTTCGTCAGCCCGGTGATGGACGATCCGTACGCCGTCGGTCTGGTGCACCAGGTGCTGCGGGCCGCCGACGAGGGCAACGCGCTGGCCGCGGACACACTGCTGCGGGTCGCCGTGACCAGGCTGCTGCGGCTGAACGGCGGGCCCATGCCGCAGCGGGAGGTACGCACGGCGGGAGCCCGGATCGCGGCACGCGCGCGTGGTGTGCTGGAAGAGCGGATGGCACAGCCGCCGACCCTGGAGCAACTGGCGGCCGATCTCGGGACCAGCCCGTTCGCCTTGCTGCGGGCCTTCAGGGACGTCTACGGCATGCCGCCGCACGCCTGGCTCACGGACGCGCGCGTACGCCGGGCGCGACAGCTGCTGGACATGGGGACGGCGCCCTCGGAGGTCGCCCTGGCCGTCGGTTTCACCGACCAGCCGCATCTCAACCGGCACTTCAGCCGGATGGTCGGCGTGCCCCCGGGGGCGTACCAGCGGGAGCGCAAGAACGTACAAGACCTGCGGTAGCCGCTGCCCGTAGCGTGCGGCGCGTGGCAGATCGGACAGCTCTCAGAGATACGGAAAATGTCGGGAAGGCGGACCGGGCCGTCGTACGCGACGCCCTGGGTGTCGGGGTGGCCGTCGGGCTGTCCGGGTTCGCCTTCGGAGTGACCTCGGCCGGCAGCGGACTCACGCTGCTGCAGACGTGCGCGCTCAGTCTTCTGGTGTTCACCGGGGCGTCCCAGTTCGCCCTGGTGGGGGCCCTCGCGGCCGGGGGCAGCCCGTTCACCGCCGCCGCCGGGGCCTTCTTCCTGGGCGTGCGGAACGCCTTCTACGGCCTGCGTCTGTCGCAGTTGCTGGCCCTCCCGCGCGCGGTGCGGCCGTTCGCCGCCCAGTGGGTGATCGACGAGACGGCCGCCGTCGCCCTCGCCCAGCCCACCCGGCGTGCCGCGCGACTCGGGTTCGCCGTGACCGGGCTGAGCCTCTACATCCTGTGGAACCTCACCACACTGCTCGGTGCCCTGGGCGCCGAGGCCATCGGGGACACCGACGCGTGGGGCCTGGACGCCGCCGGGCCCGCGGTGTTTCTCGCGCTGCTCGCGCCGATGCTGAAGACCGGCACCGAGCGGGCCGTAGCCGGGCTCGCCGTACTGCTCGGGCTCGGACTGCTGCCCGTGCTGCCCGCCGGGGTGCCGGTGCTGCTGGCCGCGCTGGCGGCGCCGGCCGTGCTGTGGGCGGACGGCCGGCGCAGGGGACAGGGGGACGTGCGGTGAACATCTGGATCGCGATCGGGGCGACCGTCCTCGGGTGCTACGCCGTCAAGCTGGCCGGGCTCCTGGTGCCCGCAGGGGCCCTGGAGCGGCCCGTCGTCAAACGCCTCGCCGCGCTGCTGCCTGTCGCGCTGCTCGCGGCCCTCACCGCCCAGCAGACCTTCGCCGACGGGCAGACGCTGGTGCTGGACGCGCGGGCCGCCGGACTCGCCGCCGCGGCCGTGGCGCTGCTGCTGCGTGCCCCGTTCCTGCTCGTCGTCGCCGCGGCCGTGCTGGTGACCGCGGGGGTGCGGGCCATCGGGGCGGGATGATCAGTCGATGGCGCGGCCGTACGCGCTGAGCACGCGCAGAGCCTCGATCGTCACCAGCGGGCGTGCCTCCAGGGCGGGGGCCGGGGCCCAGTGGCGCCACCGGACGGGCCAGCCGCCGTCCTCCTGCTGCTGGGCCGCCAGGTGGTCCAGGGAGCGGCCCATCTCGTCGTCCGTGAACCACGCGCGAGCGAGCGAGCGCGGCGTCCGCGCGTAGTCGTACGGGAAGTGGTGCTCCCCCGGGGCGTAGCCGGGAGACACCGGATACGCGTCCAGGCCGTCGGGGTCGAGGGCCGCGAGGCGCTGTTGGCGGACCAGGCGGCCGAGACGGTCGGCGGCCGCCTCCGCACGCGGACGATCGGGGGCGGCGTCCAGGAAGGCCACGGCGGCCTCGATCTCGTACGGGTGCGACTTCTCCAGGGACTCGACCGCCTGCCAGCAGAAGTCCGTGGCCCGGAACAGCCAGGCGTGCCACACCTCGTTGCGGTGCAGCAGCCCCACCACCGGCCCGGTGGCCAGGAGGTCGCTGGGCGGGTCGTCCACCACCGTCACGAAGGGGGCCGTGGGGTAGTCGCGCTGGCTGGGGTGGATCGCCGGGAGGGCGCCGTCGGGAGTGGAGACGGACGTCAGGTAGCGGCACAGGCGTTCCACGCGCTGGCCGGCGCAGCGTCCGACAGCGTCCAGGACACGCAGGGCGTGCGCGGTGTGCAGCGGCTGGCTGACCGGGCCGCGCAGATCGGGCTCCAGCGCGTGGCCGTATCCGCCGTCGTCGTTGCGGTAGGCGTCCAGGGCGGTTTCCACCGGGTCGGCGGCGGCGCCCCGGAAGTGGTGGGCGAAGCGGCGCTGCTCGAGCACGCGCGCGGTGAGCCAGACGAAACGCTCCGCGCGCGTGACGGGGCTGTGCGGCGGGGGCGTCGGGGGGAGTTCGGTAGCTCCTGATTCGGCCATGGGTCAGACCGTAGGGCGCGAAGCGGCGCCGGCAGGCGGTCCCGGCTCAGGCCCACCCTCAGGGGCGGGATACTGGAGGCATGCGGTTGACGGTCTTCTGGCAGCGGATGGCGGAGCATTTCGGTTCCGGTTACGCCGAAACCTTCGCGCGCGACCACGTGATGTCCGAGCTGGGCGGGCGCACGGTCCACGAGGCGCTGGCGGCGGGCTGGGACGCCAAGGAGGTCTGGCAGGTGGTCTGCTCGGTGATGGATGTGCCCCGGGAGAGGCGCTGACCGTTGCCGATGAGCTGCGCAGACCGCCGGCCGGCAAGGTCGGCCGACCTCGGAGGCCACGGGCCGCACCGGCCGGGCCGGCCTCGGACGTCGTTGACCGGGCACGAAGATCGCAGGCGGGCAGACGGCTGTCGGTGGCGTGGGCCAGACTTGGACCGTGGCACCCACTGACGAGACCGGGCAGGCAGCCCAGCAGTCCCCAGCTTCCGGTACGACGCCGCCCGTCCGGCCTCCGGTCGGCGGGGCCGGGGCGAACGGCCGTATGCCGCGCTGGCTGCCCCGCGCCATGGTGCTCGCGCTCGCCCTCGTCGCCGTGTTCCAGTTGGGCAGCTGGGCCTTCCACCAGCTCACCGGCCTGCTGATCAACATCCTCATCGCGTTCTTCCTGGCGCTCGCCATAGAGCCCGCGGTGAGCTGGATGGCCTCGCGCGGCATGCGCAGGGGGTTTGCCGCGTTCATCGTCTTCATCGGCGTGATGATCGTGTCGGCCGGTTTCGTCACCCTGCTCGGCTCCGTCCTCGCGGACCAGATCATCAAACTGATCGAGGGCTTCCCCGAGTACCTCGACTCCGTCATCAACTGGATCAACACGCACTTCAAGACCGACCTGAAGCGCGTCGACATCCAGGAGGGCCTGCTCCGCTCCGACTGGCTGCGCAACTACGTCCAGAACAGCGCCACGGGCGTCCTGGACGTGTCCGCCCAGGTCATCGGGGGTCTCTTCCAGCTGCTCACGGTCGCCCTGTTCTCGTTCTACTTCGCCGCGGACGGCCCGCGACTGCGCCGCGCGATCTGCTCGGTCCTGCCGCCCGCCCGCCAGGCCGAGGTGCTGCGCGCGTGGGAGATCGCCGTGAACAAGACCGGCGGCTACATCTACTCCCGCGGCCTGATGGCACTGATCTCCGGCGCGGCGCACTTCGTCCTGCTCCAGGCCCTGGACGTGCCCTACGCGCCCGTGCTCGCCGTGTGGGTGGGCCTGGTGTCGCAGTTCATCCCCACGATCGGCACGTATCTCGCGGGCGCCCTGCCCATGCTGATCGCGTTCACGGTGGATCCCTGGTACGCGCTGTGGGTGCTGGTCTTCGTCGTGATCTACCAGCAGTTCGAGAACTACGTGCTGCAGCCCAAGCTGACCTCCAAGACCGTCGACATCCACCCCGCCGTCGCCTTCGGCTCGGTCGTCGCCGGCACCGCCCTCCTCGGCGCCGTCGGGGCGCTGATCGCCATCCCCGCCATCGCCACCCTTCAGGCCTTCCTGGGGGCGTATGTGAAGCGCTACGACGTCACGGACGACCCCCGGGTGCACGGCCACCGGCGACGGGGAGAGGGACCGGGCCTGCTCACACGGGCGAGGGGACTGTGGGAACGGCGCCGGGAGGCGGAGCGGCCGCAGGGCCGGGGGCCCGGGCAGAGCTCCTCCTGATCTCGTCGCCGACAGGTCGAGCGGCAGCCGGGCAGGGGCGGCCGGCGATGGTGCGCACCACTGGGTGGGATGCCGTCGACCGTGACCGGAGGCGTGGAGTCGGCCGCTGAGGGAAGGCCAACAGCGGGGCGCCGGGACACGGGACGGGAGGCGTCGGCCCGGTCCCGGGAGTGCCGCGTGGTGCGCTTGACACGAAAATCGAACATCCATTCTTATGGAGGCACCGGCGAGGCTCAACGAAGGGCATTTCGACGTACTTTGGGTAGAGAAATGCCCGAGTTATCCACAGGCCGGACGTGCGTCGGGGCGCATTGTCAGTGGCAGGCGTTAGCGTCTTTGACGTGAAGCGATCGACTCAAGCAAATCGGGTGGAACCCATGGCAGGAACCGACCGCGAGAAGGCCCTGGATGCCGCACTCGCACAGATTGAACGGCAATTCGGCAAGGGCGCGGTCATGCGCATGGGCGACCGGACCAATGAGCCCATCGAGGTCATCTCGACCGGGTCCACCGCCCTGGACGTGGCCCTCGGCGTGGGCGGCCTGCCCCGCGGCCGTGTCGTCGAGATCTACGGACCGGAATCCTCCGGTAAGACCACCCTGACCCTGCACGCGGTGGCGAACGCGCAGAAGGCCGGAGGCCAGGTCGCCTTCGTCGACGCGGAGCACGCACTCGACCCCGAGTACGCGAAGAAGCTCGGCGTCGACATCGACAACCTCATCCTCTCCCAGCCGGACAACGGCGAGCAGGCCCTGGAGATCGTGGACATGCTGGTCCGCTCCGGTGCCCTCGACCTCATCGTCATCGACTCCGTCGCCGCGCTCGTCCCTCGCGCGGAGATCGAGGGCGAGATGGGTGACAGCCACGTCGGTCTGCAGGCCCGTCTCATGAGCCAGGCCCTGCGGAAGATCACCAGCGCGCTCAACCAGTCCAAGACCACCGCGATCTTCATCAACCAGCTCCGCGAGAAGATCGGCGTGATGTTCGGCTCCCCGGAGACCACGACCGGTGGCCGGGCGCTGAAGTTCTACGCCTCGGTGCGCATCGACATCCGCCGCATCGAGACCCTGAAGGACGGCACGGACGCGGTCGGCAACCGCACCCGCTGCAAGGTCGTCAAGAACAAGGTCGCCCCGCCCTTCAAGCAGGCCGAGTTCGACATCCTCTACGGCCACGGCATCAGCCGCGAGGGCGGCCTGATCGACATGGGTGTGGAGCATGGCTTCGTCCGCAAGGCCGGCGCCTGGTACACGTACGAGGGCGACCAGCTCGGCCAGGGCAAGGAGAACGCGCGCAACTTCCTGAAGGACAACCCCGACCTGGCCAACGAGATCGAGAAGAAGATCAAGGAGAAGCTGGGCGTCGGCGTGCGTCCCGAGGAGCCGGCCGCCGAGCCGGGCACGGACGCCGCGGTCTCCGCGCCGGCCGACGCGGCGCCTGCCGTCCCCGCTCCCGCACCGGCCAAGACGGCCAAGTCCAAGGCCGCCGCAGCCAAGAGCTGACCCGTGACACGGCGAACCGACTGGGCGGAGTACGAGTACGCGGCTTCCGGTGTCCCACGGGGGAGGGGCACCGGAGGCGACACCAGCTCAGCCGTGGACGGGGTGGACGGCCCCGGGGACACGCCACACGAGGGCGACCGGCTGTACGGGGACGTGGACGACACCGGCCCGCACGGGGGCGGCTCACCCAGAGGCGGCTCGCGTGACGGCGGGCCGCGCGGCAGGCGCGGTCGTCGTCGGCGTGACTTCGGTGAGGCGGCGGCTGATGCCGAGGACGGAGGTGCCCCCTCCTCGTCGAGGGCCGAGCAGGAGGCGCCTCCAGGGGACCCGGTGGAGCGGGCTCGGGCGATCTGCCTGCGCCTGCTCACCGGGACCCCGCGGACCCGCAAGCAACTCGCCGACGCCCTGCGCAAGCGGCAGATCCCGGACGAGGCGGCCGAGGAGGTGCTGTCGAGGTTCGAAGAGGTCGGCCTCATCAACGACGGTGCCTTCGCGGACGCCTGGGTGGAGTCCCGCCACCACGGCAGAGGGCTGGCCCGGCGCGCGCTCGCCCGGGAGCTGCGGACCAAGGGCGTCGACTCCACGCTGATCGACGAGGCCGTCTCCCAGCTCGACTCCGAGCAGGAAGAGGAGACCGCGCGAGAACTCGTCGCGCGCAAGCTCCGCTCCACCCGCGGACTCGACCGCGACAAACGGCTCCGCCGCCTCGCGGGCATGCTCGCCCGCAAGGGCTACCCCGAGGGCATGTCCCTGCGGGTGGTCCGGCAAGCGCTGGAGGAGGAGGGGGAGGACACGGAGTTCCTGGGGGACGAGGGGGCCTGAGGGGCTGTGCCGCTGACGCGGGCGAGCTCTGAGGGGACTGCAGTCGCATGTGTTTGAACGAGCAACTGCTGCGGCGTGTGCGGGCTGCGCCCGTCCTAGGCTCAGTGCATGAAGATCAATGTGCGGTCAGCGGCTGAGGCGGACGTGTCAGCGCTGCTGGCTCTGTACGGCGAGTTGAATCCGGACGATGCGCCGTTGCCTCGGGCGTCCGCAGATGCCATCTGGGCAGCCATAGCAAGGCAGGAAGGGCGTACGGTCCTGGTGGCTGACGTCGGCGGCACTGTGGCCGGGACGGCGGACTGCATCGTCATGCCGAACCTCACGCGCGGTGGCCGGGCCATCCTGTTCGTGGAGAACGTCGTGGTGGCCGGCTCCTTCCAACGGCGCGGTGTCGGCCGTCAGCTGATGGAGGCTGCCGTTCGGCTGGGTGAGTCGACGGGCTGCTACAAAGTCCAGCTGCTGGCGGCGGACGACGAATACGTTCACACCTTCTACGAAGCATGCGGCTTCCATGCCCTGGCAGAGGGTTTCCGCCGCTACATCCCATCGAGCGGGGGCGCGTGACCGAAGGCCGGAGTGGCTTCAGGGGCCTCAGATGGCGAGGCCAACAGCTGACGCTCCTGCGTTGAGGGCCGGGGCCCGCAGGACCAGCCCCCTCGCAGCCACCCCCGGAGCTCACTCCACCGGCAACCCCGCCCCCCGCCAAGCCTGGAAGCCCCCGACCAGATCCGTGGCCCGGTGCAGTCCCAGCTGGTGCAAGGATTGGGCCGCCAGACTGGACGCGTAGCCCTCGTTGCAGATCACGACGATGCGCAGGGCGTGGCTCGTGGCCTCGGGGAGGTGGTGACTGCCCTGGGGGTCGAGGCGCCATTCCAGTTCGTTGCGCTCGACCACGTGGGCGCCGGGGATGAGCCCGTCCCGTTCGCGCAGGGCGGCGTAGCGGATGTCGACCAGGAGCGCGTCACCGGCCTGGGCAGCCTCGTACGCCTCCTGCGGTTCGATCCGCTCGTAGCCCGTCCGGACCCGCTCCAGCAACTCGTCGATGCCGACGGGCGGTTGGGTGTCGCGGCTCGTCGGCCCGGGTGTGGGGGCGCTCACTGCCAGTCCTCCGGTCGCTCGACCTGCTCGAGTCGCAGGATCGGACCGCTGCGGCTGTAGCGGCGGATCTGCGGCAGGGGCGGGTAGTAGGCGTGGACGGAGATCGCGTGCCGGTCGGTGGACTCGTTGAGCACCTCGTGGACGTGGTGCCGGCCGAAGGCGCGGCCCTGACCGGCCCCCAGCCGGCGTTCCCGGTCCACGTCCTCGGACAGTTCCAGGGTCTTCCAGCCGTCGGTGGGCAGCCGCGCGGCGAGCGAGTTCTCCTTGAGTTCGCCCGACGCGGTCAGGAAGGCGCCGACCGAGTCGGCGTGGTCGTGCCAGCCGGTGCCCGTGCCGGGCGGCCAGCCGATCAGCCAGGCCTCACTGCCGCCGGGCCCCTCCAGCCGCACCCACGTACGGCCCTCCGGGTCGAGCGGCAGGGAGTCGATCAGCTCGGTGTCGGCGGCCGTGCGCCGGACGAAGTCGTAGAGGTCGGCCTGGCTGGGAGCCGGACCGGCGGAGACAGAGGGGGTCGCAGAAGGGGATACAGACACGGGTGCCGTCCTGAAGGTCCTGATGAGGGTTCGCGGGCAAGGCGCGGCAGCCGGCAGACAGGGCGCGGCGCGCGCATAGGGAAGAGGAATGCGAAGTCAGCAGGACGGGCGACACACGCAGCCCGCATAGCGGAGGAGGTCCATATGGACCCTCCGCCACAGGCGCACACAGGTGTCGGTCACGCACCGGAGTACACCATGACCGCCCGGACGGGTCAACTCACTGTCACCATGCGGACGCACCGTGACAGTGAGCACATCACTTCCGGGCCGACGTCAGCGTGAGCCGGCCGAGGCACCGGCCTCTGCCTGCGCTTTCACCGGTCCGCCCACGGTGGCCTCCGCCGCCGCGTACAGGTCCGCCGGGCGCACTCCGCCCAGGGCGGTGACGAGGTGCCCGTCGGGGCGCACCAGAAGCACCGTGTGTGCGGCCGCGCCCGGATAGCTCTCGGCGACGAGCAGCTCGGCGGGGTGCGGCAGTGCCGTGACCGCCGCCGCGAGCTGCGGCATGATGCCCGCCCCGACCCAGTGCTTGCGCTCCCAGACGCCCGTGCCCGGCGCGATCAGCACCACGAGCAGCGCGCCGCGGCCGAGCCGGTCCCGCAGCCGTACGAAGGTGCCGTCCTCCGCGGTGACCCGTACGTCGGTGACCGGTGCGCCGAGCGGCGTGTCGACCGGGACCTGCCCTTCGAGGTGTTGGGGCGCGAGGGGCGAGTCGGCGTACGCCCCCGGCGCGCCGAGCTGACCGTGCCCCAGGTGGCCCTCGGTGAGAAGGGCGTCGTGGCCCCGGGACGAGCCGGGGACGACGGCACGCAGCCCTCCACCGCCGCGCAGCAGCGGCAGTGCCTGGTCGGCGGCGCGGAGCCGGGCGGCGACGACCGCCCGCCGTTCCGTCTGGTAGCTGTCGAGGAGCGCCTCGTGCGGCCCGTGGTGCCAAGCCAGGGCCAGCTTCCAGGCGAGGTTGTCGGCATCCCGCAGGCCCTCGTCGAGCCCGTGCGTGCCCAGCGCGCCGAGCAGGTGGGCCGCGTCCCCGGCGAGGAAGACGCGGTCGGCGCGCCAGCGGCGGGCCAGCCGGTGGTGGACGGTGTGGACACCGGTGTCCAGCAGCTCGTACGGCGGGGTCGTGCCGCCCGCCCAGCCCGCCAGGGTCTCCCGGATGCGGGTGAGCAGCAGCTCGGGTGTGACCAGGTCCTTGCCGGGCGGCAGGAGCCAGTCCAGGCGCCAGACACCGTCCGGCAGGGGGCGCGCGGTGACCTCGCCGGCCGAGGGTCCGGACATGCGCCAGGGCGGCAGACGGTGCAGCAAGGCCTCGTCGTGCCAGGGCAGTTCCGTACGGAGCGCGGCGACGGCGTGACGTTCCACCGCCGTACGGCCAGGGAAGCGGATGTCCTGGAGCTTGCGTACGGTCGAGCGGGGGCCGTCGCAGCCGACCAGGTAGCTGCCGCGCCACCACGTGCCCTTGGGGCCGCGCGTGTGGGCCGTGACGCCAGAGGACTCCTGCTCAATCCCGTCGAGGCGGCTCTCCACGGCGACCTTGACGAGCCGTTCGTCCGCGAGGGCGGCGCGCAGGGCGCCGGTCAGCACGTGCTGGGCGATGTGCAGGGGAGCGGGCTCGGTGCCGTCGAAGACGATCTCGCGCATCACCTGCTTGCGCCGCATCGACCGCCATCCGGCCCAGTGCGCACCGGCTCGGGCGAGGGGCATGCCGGTCAGCCGTTCCACGAGGGCGGCGGTGTCCTCGCGCAGGACGACGGTGCGCGACGCGCGGGGTTCGTCCTTGCCCGGGCCCTCGTCGAGGACGACGCACGGCACCTCCTGACGCGCCAGCGCCAGGGCGAGCGTGAGCCCGACGGGCCCCGCTCCGACGATGATCACCGGGTCCACGGCGCGGCGCCCCCTGCCCGCGGTGGTGTCCTGAGAGACGTAGGTGAACAGGAAGTTGGAGCAGGGTGCACGATCACAGAACGTATGCAACCCATTGCCGGTGCTTGCGTCAAGTGACCAGGGGCTGGTGGCGATCATGCACCGCAACAAGGGTAGCGGGGTGACGCGCTCGTCACTTGAGGGGGTGTCAGGGGTGGGGGTCACCGACCGGCTTCTGGCTCGGCACAACTGTGGCCCGCCGGATACCCGGCGGGCCACAGGAGGGAGGTTGTCGGGCTGTCAGATGGAGCCACCGGCACCGGTGCCGTAGGTCCCGCCCACCTCGGCCGCGTTCACGTCGTCGACCTTGTCTGCACCGAGAACAGCACCCGTGCTCCGCTTGCTGCGGCGCAGCCTGCCCTCCAGCCAGGAGGCGAAGGAGGTGAGGATGAAGTTCAGCACGATGAAGATGACCGCCACCACGATGAAGCTGGGGATGACGTTCGCGTAGTTGGCCGCGAGGGTGCTGCGCGTGTTGAGCAACTCGGTGAACCCGAGCATCACGCCGCCCAGCGCGGTGTCCTTCACGATGACGACCAACTGGCTGACGATGGCGGGCAGCATCGCGGTGACGGCCTGCGGGAGCAGGATGCTCGACATCGTCTGGCTCTTGCGCAGACCGATCGCCATAGCGGCTTCCGACTGTCCCTTGGGCAGGGACAGGATGCCGGCGCGCACGATCTCGGCGAGGACCGAGGCGTTGTAGAGCACCAGGCCGGTTACCACTGCGTAGAGGGGCCGCTCATCGCTCGGGATGCCCGTGGAGCGGACGTAGAACTCGTTCGCGAACAGCATCAGCAGCAGCACCGGGATCGCCCGGAAGAACTCGACCACCGCGCCGGCCGGGATACGCACCCAGCGGTGGTCGGACATGCGTGAGATGCCAAGGACGGCGCCCAGCGGGAGGGCGATGACCATGGAGAGGGCCGCGGCTTTCAGGGTGTCAGCCAGGCCGGGCAGCAGGTACGTCGTCCACGCTTCGGATGTGGTGAACGGCTTCCACAGAGCCCACTCCAGCTGGCCCTTCTCGTCCATGGTCTGCCAGATCCACCACAGAAGCAGGGCCAGCAGGACGAAGAAGACCACCGAGAAGAGCACGTTGCGCCGCTTGGCCCTCGGGCCCGGGGCGTCGTAAAGAACGGACGTCATCGCTTCACCGCCAGTCGCTTGCTCAGCCAGCCGAGGAACAGGCCGGTGGGCAGAGTCAGTACCACGAACCCGAAGGCGAAGATCGCGCCGATGAGCAGCGTCTGTGCCTCGTTCTCGATCATTTCCTTCATCAGGAGGGCGGCCTCAGCCACGCCGATCGCGGCCGCCACGGTGGTGTTCTTGGTCAACGCGATCAGCACGTTGGCCAACGGCCCGATAACCGAGCGGAATGCCTGCGGCAACACGATGAGCCGCAGGATCTGGCTGAAGCTCAGCCCGATGGCACGGGCCGCCTCCGCCTGGCCGACAGGCACTGTGTTGATGCCGGAGCGGATCGCCTCGCAGACGAAGGCGGCGGTGTAGGCGACCAGGCCGAGGACCGCCAAGCGGAACGCCTTGGTCTCGAAGTCGTCGGGTGCGCCCATCGTCACGCCGAAGATGTTGGCGAGGCCGAGTGAGGTGAAGACGATGATGACGGTGAGGGGGATGTTCCGGACGATGTTCACATAGGCGGTGCCGAACCCGCGCATCAGCGGAACAGGGCTGACCCGCATGGCCGCCAGCAGGGTGCCCCAGATCAGGGATCCGATGGCCGAGAGGACGGTGAGCTGCACCGTGACCCAGAAGGCACCCAACAGGGTCGGGTCGTCATAGTCAGATAGAAAGTCGAACACGATCTCCCGCGCTTCCGGGTGTGTGGCTTGGGCAGCGGACGTGCCGCGCCGCCGCCGGAGGAGCTAGGGGCGGCGGCGCGCCTGCGGATCCCCGCTGTGATCGCGGGGATCCTGCGTCGGCGGAGTCCCGCGTTACTGGACGATCTGGCCGATCTTCGGGGCAGGCTCGTTCTTGTAGTTCGCCGGCCCGAAGTTGTCCTTGACGGCCTTCTCCCAGGCGCCGTCGCTGACCATCTTCTTCAGAGCATCGTTGATCTTGTTCACGGTCGCGGTGTCGCCCTTCTTCACACCGATGCCGTAGTTCTCGTTGCTCAGCTTGAGGCCGGTGAGCTTGAACTGCCCCTTGTACTGCTCCTGCGCCGCGAAGCCGGCGAGGATCGCGTCGTCCGTCGTCAGGGCGTCGAGCTGGTCGCTCTGCAGACCCGCGATGCACTCCGAGTAGCCACCGAGCTGCTGGAGCTGGGCCTTCGGCGCGATCTCGTCCTTGACGTTCTGAGCCGAGGTGGAGCCGGTCACCGAGCAAAGCTTCTTGCCGTTGAGGTCGGTGCCCTCCTTGATGTCCGAGTCCGCCTTCACCAGCAGGTCCTGGTGGGCCAGCAGGTACGGACCGGCGAAGTCGACCTTCTGCTTGCGCTCGTCAGTGATCGAGTACGTGGCCGCGATCATCTTCACGTCGCCGCGGGACAGCGCGTTCTCACGGTCGGCGCTCTTGGTCTCGACCCACTCGATCTGGTCGGGCTCGTAGCCCAGTTCCTTGGCCACGTACGTCGCCACGTCCACGTCGAAGCCGGAGAAGGAACCGTCGGGCTCCTTCAGGCCCAGACCGGGCTGGTCGTACTTGATGCCGATCTTGATCTTGTCGCCGCCGCCGGAGCCGGAGCCGTTGGAGTCACCGCCGTCGTCGCCACCACAGGCTGTGGCGGTCAGGGCGAGGACAAGAGCGGTGGCGGCCGCAGCGGAGACCTTGCGGAGCTTCATGGTGAACATCCTTTGCCGTGAAGAGAGAAAACCGTCGTTGCGGGTGACGCGGATCGGGGCGAATGCGACCCGCGCCGTCAGTGGTGCAGGATCTTCGACAGGAAGTCCTTGGCACGGTCGCTGCGCGGGTTGCTGAAGAACTGGTCGGGCGCAGCCTCCTCGACGATTCGGCCGTCCGCCATGAACACCACGCGGTTTGCAGCCGATCGTGCGAAACCCATCTCATGGGTGACAACGATCATCGTCATACCGTCGCGGGCGAGCTGCTGCATGACCTCCAGCACCTCGTTGATCATTTCGGGGTCGAGCGCGGAGGTCGGCTCGTCGAAGAGCATCACCTTCGGCTCCATGGCCAGCGCCCGTGCGATGGCGACGCGCTGCTGCTGGCCGCCGGAGAGCTGCGCCGGGTACTTCTCGGCCTGCGCGGCCACGCCGACCCGGTCGAGCAGGGCGCGGGCCCGCGCCTCGGCCGCCTTCTTGTCCTTCTTGCGGACCTTGATCTGGCCGAGCATCACGTTCTCGAGCACGGTCTTGTGCGCGAAGAGGTTGAAGGACTGGAAGACCATGCCGACATCGGCGCGGAGCTTTGCCAGCTCCTTGCCCTCGGCGGGCAGGGGCTTGCCGTCGATCGTGATCGTGCCGGAGTCGGTCGTCTCCAGGCGGTTGATGGTGCGGCACAGGGTGGACTTGCCGGACCCGGAGGGTCCGATGACCACGACGACTTCACCGCGGGCGATCGTCAGGTCGATGTCCTGGAGTACGTGCAACGCGCCGAAGTGCTTGTTGACGCTCTTCAGGACGACCAGTTCTCCGGTCGCGGCCACATCTTCCTTGGCCACCGATACTTCGGTCATCGCTCTCAGGCTCCGTCCTCCTCGGTTTCGGAGGACAGTAGTAACCCCGTACGACCTGCGTCATTACATCTGAGGGGAATCTGAGCATCACGATCCGATAGCAATCGGACACGTGTCGTAGCACTTGGGAGCGGCGCTCATACCAGCCGGGTAACGGAAGGCGTCCGCAACCGGAACCCTCTTGACGCCGTCCTCATCCATCAGCGTGACTGCACAAGGTGCACGCGCGCGCGTGCACACGTTTTTGTACACATCTAGATCGTACGGCCAGTGAACCGAAGGGGGCCCGGATGAGACTGCTGCTCGTCGAGGACGACAACCACGTCGCCGCCGCCCTGTCGGCGGTTCTGGCGCGGCACGGGTTCGACGTCACGCACGCGCGCAGCGGTGAGGAGGCCCTCCAGGCACTCGTTCCCGAGGGCGACTGCTTCGGCGTCGTCCTCCTCGACCTCGGCCTGCCCGACCAGGACGGATACGAGGTCTGCGGCAAGATCCGCAAGCGCACCGCCACCCCGGTGATCATGGTCACCGCCCGCTCCGACGTGCGCTCCCGCATCCACGGCCTCAACCTGGGCGCCGACGACTACGTGGTGAAGCCCTACGACACCGGGGAGCTGCTCGCCCGTATCCATGCCGTGAGCCGGCGGACCTCCCACGAGGACACCTCCAGCGGCATCGAGACCGAGCTGCGGCTCGGCCCGGTGCACATCGAGCTGCCCAACCGGAGGGTCACTGTGGACGGGGCGGTGATCCAGCTGACCCGCAAGGAGTTCGACCTGCTGGCCCTGCTCGCGCAGCGGCCCGGAGTGGTCTTCCGCCGGGAGCAGATCATCAGCGAGGTGTGGCGGACCAGCTGGGAGGGGACCGGGCGCACCCTGGAGGTACACGTCGCGTCCCTGCGCGCCAAGCTGCGCATGCCGGCTCTCATCGAGACCGTACGCGGAGTCGGTTACCGGCTCGTCGCGCCTGCCGGGTAGCGGGGCCGGGTGCGCACTCGTCTGCTCCCGCTGCTCATCATCCTGATGGCGGCCGTGCTGCTCGCTCTCGGCATCCCGCTGGCCGTGAGTCTCGCCGGCGCGCAGCAGCAGAAGGTCGTCGTCGACCGGATCGACGACACGGCGCGCTTCGCCGCCCTAGCCCAGTTCGTCACCGACTCGCCCGAGGGCACCACCGGCGCGTTCGAGAACGAGCGCCTGGCCACCCTCAGCAGCGAGCTGCGCAGCTACTACGAGGTCTACGGCATCCGCTCCGGTGTCTTCTACCGCACCGGCAGGCCCATGGCCCACGCACCGGCCAAGTGGTCCCTGCCCAAGGAGGGCGAGGTCCGGGACGCCTTCGACGAGGCGAAGCTCAGCCGCCGCAGCCACGACCCGAAGCAGGTGTGGCCCTGGCAGCGACGCAACCTCGTGGTGGCCTCGCCGGTCATCCGGGACGGGGACGTCGTCGCGGTCGTCGTCACCGACTCGCCCACCGGGCAGATGCGCTCGCGCACGCTGCACGGCTGGCTGGTCATCGGCGCCGGCGAGTTCGCCGCGATGCTGCTGGCCGTCGGTGCCGCCCTGCGGCTGACCGGCTGGGTGCTCAAGCCCGTACGGGTCCTGGACGCCACCACCCACGACATCGCCACCGGGCGGCTCAAGTCCCGGGTCGCGGCCGCCGGCGGGCCGCCGGAACTCAGGCGCCTGGCCCGGTCGTTCAACGAGATGGCCGACAACGTCGAGGACGTGCTGGAGCAGCAGCGCGCCTTCGTCGCCGACGCCTCGCACCAGCTGCGCAACCCCCTCGCGGCGCTGCTGCTGCGCATCGAGCTGCTCTCCTTCGAACTGCCCGAGGGCAACAAGGAGATCGCCTCGGTCCAGGCCGAGGGCAAGCGACTCGCGCAGGTCCTGGACGACTTGCTCGACCTGGCGCTGGCCGAGCACACCGAGGCGGATCTGAAGATCACCGACATCGGTGAGCTCGCCGCGGAACGCCTGGCGGCCTGGGCCCCGACCGCCGAGGCCAAGGGCGTACGCCTGGTGGGGGACTGCCCACCCACCACCGCCTGGGCCGACCCGGTCGCCCTGTCCAGCGCGCTGGACGCGGTCATCGACAACGCGGTGAAGTTCACGCCCGGGGGCCAGACCGTCGGGGTGACCGTCGCCTCCCACGGCGTCACCTCCACCGTCGTCGTCACCGACCACGGCCCGGGCCTCACCGACGAGGAGCTGGCCCGCGTCGGCGACCGCTTCTGGCGCAGCGGCCGGCATCAGAACATCAAGGGCTCGGGCCTCGGGCTGTCCATCTCGCGGGCGTTGCTCGCGGCGGGCGGCGGTTCGATCGCGTACGACCGTCACGAGCCGCACGGGTTGAAGGTGACGGTGGCGGTGCCGAGGTCGGCGCCCACGGCTTGACGGAAGGCGACGGCGGAGGGTCCACGCGCTACGGCTTGACCGACTGGTAGTAGCGCTGGGCGCCGACGTGCAGCTGCAGCGGGTCGGTGTAGATCGCCGTGCGGACGTCGACCAGCTGGGCGGAGTGGACGGTCGCCCCGATGAGGTCCCGGCTGTCGAGCACCGTACGGGTGAGCCACTCGGTGAGCCGCGGATCCATGTCGCTGCGTGTGAGCAGCATGTTGGACACCGCCAGGGTCGGTACCGCGTGGCCGCGCTGGATGGTGGGGTAGGCCGACTCCGGCATCTTGGTGGCGCGGTAGTAGCGCGTGGCGCCGCGCTGGTCGTGCAGCTTGGCCACGAGCGTGGCGTCGATCGGCACGAACCGGAAGGCCGATGCGGACTTCTTGGCCGGCCGGCTGAGACCGTCCGTGGGCAGCCCGCCCGACCAGAAGAACGCGTCCAGGCCGTGCCCCAGCCGCTTGGGCCCGGTGTCGATGCCGTCCGAGGACGGCTCGATGTCCTTCTCCGGGTCGATACCGGCCGCCTTGAGCACACCGTTGGCTATCAGCCGTACGCCGGAGTCGGGCAGCCCTATGGCCACGCGCTTGCCCCGCAGGTCGGCGACGGAACGGATGTCCGAATCGGGCGGTACGACGAGCTGGACGTAGTCGTCGTACAGGCGGGCGAGGCCGCGCAGCCGGTCGGCGCCCGGGCCGTTGTCGAGCTTGTACGTGGCGACCGCGTCGGCGGCGGCGATCGCGAAGTCGGCCTTGCCGGTCGCCACGTCGGCGACGTTCTCCTGCGATCCGGCGCTGGTCAGCAGCCGCACCTTCAGGTCGGGCATGTCCTTGTCGATCTCGTTGCGCAGGAGTTCCCCGTACTCGTGGTAGACCCCCGCGCGGGTGCCCGTGCTGAACGTGATGGTCCCGCTCGGCGGCTCCTCGGCCCAGGGGCGCAGCCACCACAGCAGCAGGCCGAGGACCACGAGGGCGGCGGCGCCGCCCTGCAGGGCCCGGCGCCTGCCGATAGGGGGGAGCGTTCTGGACATGCGGGCGATCCTGCCAGCCGGGGTGCTCCCCTGACCAGGGCAGGGGGGCACAGGGTGAGGGCGGGGAGTGTCAGTGGCCGTCACTACAGTCGCCCCCATGAGCTCTTCGCCCGCCGACCTGGTCCGTGAATTCCACCGCGCTTTCGGCCTGGACGCCCGCAGTACGCCGACGGAGGTCTCCCCGGAACTCGCGGCCCACCGCGGCGAACTTCTCGCGGAGGAGGCCGCGGAGGTCGCCGAGGTCTCGGTGCGGGGCCCGCTCGACCGGCTCGCCCACGAGCTGGCCGACGTGGTCTACGTCGCGTACGGCACCGCCCTCGTGCACGGCATCGACCTGGATGCGGTGCTCGCCGAGATCCACCGCTCCAACATGACGAAGATCGGCCCCGACGGCTCGGTCTCCCGCCGCGAGGACGGCAAGGTCCTCAAGGGGGAGCACTACGAGGCGCCGGACGTGCCGGGGGTGCTGCGCAGACAGGGATGGGTGCCGGGCGGCGACGCCTGACCCGGGTCGTCCCGGGGAGCACGCACCGGGTCACCAGGACCCGGGCCGCCCGGCTCACTCCCTCCTCAGTCGGCGACCGGTGCCTCGGCCTCGGCCGCCCGGGGCGCGGGCTCCGGGCGCTGGGGCTCGCGGCGCCGGGCCCACCAGGTCGCCACCGGCTCCGTGTAGCGCGCGGTGAGCGGACCGAGAACGACCAGGATCAGCACGTAGGCCGTGGCCAGGGGGCCGAGGGACGGTTCGACACCCGCCGCGACGGCCAGACCGGCGATGACGATCGAGAACTCGCCGCGGGCCACCAGCGCGCCGCCCGCCCGCCAGCGGCCCTTGACGGAGATCCCGGCCCGGCGGGCTGCCCAGTACCCGGTGGCGATCTTCGTCAGCGCGGTGACGGCGGCCAGTCCGAGGGCGGGCAGCAGGACGGGCGGGATGCTCGACGGGTCGGTGTGCAGCCCGAAGAAGACGAAGAAGACCGCCGCGAACAGGTCACGCAGGGGGCTCAGCAGGGTGTGCGCACCCTCCGCGACCTCCCCCGACAGCGCGATGCCCACCAGGAAGGCCCCGACCGCCGCCGACACCTGGAGCTGCTGCGCGACACCCGCGACCAGGATCGTCAGGCCCAGCACCACCAGCAGCAGCTTCTCCGGGTCGTCGCTGGAGACGAACCGCGAGATGACCCTGCCGTAGCGCAGGGCCAGGAACAGCACGAACCCCGCCGCGCCCAGCGCGATCGCCAGGGTCACACCGCCGGCCATCAGCCCGGCTCCCGCCACCAGCGCCGTGACGATGGGCAGGTAGACCGCCATCGCCAGATCCTCCAGCACCAGCACGCTGAGGATCACCGGCGTCTCCCGGTTGCCGACCCGGCCCAGATCGCCGAGCACCTTCGCGATCACGCCGGACGACGAGATCCAGGTGACACCGGCCAGCACGACGGCGGCCACCGGACCCCAGCCGAGCAGCAGCGCCACGGCCGCCCCGGGCAACGCGTTGAGGGCGCAGTCGACCAGACCGGACGGGTAGTGGGTCTTGAGGTTGGAGACCAGATCGCTCGCCGTGTACTCCAGGCCCAGCATCAACAGCAGCAGGATGACACCGATCTCCGCGCCCGTGGCGACGAACTCCTCGCTCGCGCCCAGCGGCAGGAGCCCGCCCTCACCGAAGGCCAGACCGGCCAGGAGGTACAAGGGGATCGGCGAGAGCCGGAACCGGGCGGCGAACCGGCCGAGCAGGCCGAGGCCGAGAATGATGGAACCGAACTCGATGAGCAGAACCGCGGAGTGCAACGGCTCACTCCCGCCCGAGTATGGTCGCCGCCGCGTCGACGCCCTCACGGGTCCCGACGACGATCAGCGTGTCACCGCCGGCCAGGCGGAAGTCCGGCGCGGGCGACGGGATGGCCTCGGCCCGGCGCAGCACCGCCACCACCGACGCGCCCGTCTCCGTCCGCATCCGCATGTCGCCCAGCACCCGCCCGTTCCAGTGCGAGGTCGCGGCCACCTCGATCCGCTCGGCGACCAGCCCCAGGTCCGTGGTGTACAGCAGGCTCGGGCTGTGGTGGGACGGCTTCAGCGCGTCGATCAGCGAACCGGCCTCCGAGCTGGTCAGCCGCAGGGACTGTGCACACGAGTCGGGGTCGTCGGACCGGTACACGTTCACCGTGCGCGTGCCGTCGCGATGCGCCACCACCGACAGATGGCGGTGTTCCCGGGTCTCCAGGTCGTACTGGACCCCGATCCCCGGTAGCGGCGTCGCCCTCAGGCGCGGAGCTGACACGTTGCTTCCCCTTGTTCATCTCGTTCGTTGCACTTTGTCGGTCTGATGAGCGGTCTCGACCATCGGACGGGTCAAGTCCGCATGCTCCCATCCGGCCGTACGGTGACGACATGGGTGTTGTGACGGATATACGCAGCGGCCGGTCGCCGGAGACGGTGGCGGGGGCGGTGCACCGCGCGAAGGCGGGAAGGAGCGGATCCGGAAGCGTGTCGTTGTTCTGGCGGATCTTCTCGCTCAACGCCGCCGGCCTGGTCGTGGCCACGGCGCTGCTGCTCGGCCCGGTCACCGTGTCCACCCCCGTCCTCGTGGGCGAGGCCATCGTTCTGCTCGGCGGCCTGGTGGTGCTGCTCGCCGGCAACGCGCTCGTCCTGCGATTCGGCCTGGTGCCCCTGCAGCGCCTCGACCGGGCCATGGCCACCGCGGACCTGCTGCGCCCGGGCTCCCGGCCGGTGGTCGCGGGACCGGCGGAGACGGCCGGGCTGATCACGACGTTCAACACGATGCTCGACCGGCTGGAGGCCGAGCGGGCCGCGGGCGCCGCCCGTGCGCTGTCCGCACAGGAGAGCGAACGGCACCGGATCGCGCGGGAGCTCCACGACGAGGTCGGGCAGACCCTGACCGCCGTCCTCCTCCAGCTCAAGCGCGTCGCCGACCGGGCGCCCGAGGACCTTCGCGAGGAGGTGGGCCAGGCGCAGGAGGCGACCCGGGCCGGCCTGGACGAGATCCGCCGCATCGCCCGCCGCCTGCGCCCCGGGGTCCTGGAGGAGCTAGGGCTGGCCAGCGCGCTGCGGTCGCTCACCGGCGAGTTCACGACCCACGGGCTGACCGTGCGCCACCACGTCACCGGCGAGCTCCCCGCCCTGCCCCCGGAAGCGGAACTCGTCGTCTACCGAGTCGCCCAGGAGGGCCTGACCAACACCGCCCGGCACGCCGCGGCCGACCGCGCCGAACTCCGCCTCCAGCCGGTCCCCGGCGGCGTCGAACTCCTCGTACGCGACAACGGCAGGGGCCTCGGCGACGCCCCCGAGGGCGCCGGCCTCACGGGCATGCGCGAACGCGCCCTGCTGATCGGCGCCGCTCTGACCCTGGAACGGGCGCCGGGCGGGGGCACCGACGTACGGCTGCGCGTGCCGGTGACGGTGCGCGTGCCGGTGACCGAAGGACCCGGCTGATGGCCCCACCGATCCGTGTCCTGCTCGCCGACGACCACACCCTCGTGCGCCGGGGCGTGCGCCTCATCCTCGACGGGGAACCGGACCTGACGGTCGTCGCCGAGGCCGGCGACGGGGCCGAGGCCGTCGCGCGCGCCCGCGAGACCGCTGTCGACCTGGCCGTCCTGGACGTGGCCATGCCCAGGATGACCGGCCTCCAGGCCGCCCGGGAACTCTCCCGCCGACTGCCCGACCTGCACATCCTGATCCTGACCATGTACGACAACGAGGAGTACTTCTTCGAGGCACTCAGGGCCGGAGCCGGCGGCTACGTCCTCAAGTCCGTCGCCGACCGCGACCTGGTCGAGGCCTGCCGGGCGGCCGTGCGCGACGAGCCGTTCATCTACCCGGGCGCCGAACGCGCCCTCGTCCGCTCCTACCTGGAGCGGCTGCACCGGGGCGACGGCCTGCCGGAACGGGCCATCACCGAACGCGAGGAGGAGATCCTCAAGCTGGTCGCCGAGGGCCACACCTCGAAGGAGATCGGCGAACTCCTCTTCATCAGCGCCAAGACGGTCGAGCGCCACCGGGCCAACCTCCTCCAGAAACTTGGCATGCGCGACCGCCTGGAGCTGACCCGGTACGCGATCAGGGCCGGACTCATCGAGCCCTGAGCCGGATGCGGGGTTGTCCACAGGCGGACGAGTCACCTTCGCCGACCGCCTACCCTTGTCCCCATGAGCAGCATCGACCGGAGCCAGTCAGTGGGCGGCACGCGCACGTACGAGGTACGCACCTACGGGTGCCAGATGAACGTCCACGACTCCGAGCGATTGTCCGGACTGCTGGAGGACGCGGGCTACGTCCGCGCCCCCGAGGGCTCGAACGGCGAGGCGGACGTCGTCGTCTTCAACACCTGCGCCGTGCGGGAGAACGCCGACAACAAGCTGTACGGCAACCTCGGCCACCTCGCCCCGAAGAAGGCGAGCCGCCCCGGCATGCAGATCGCGGTCGGCGGCTGCCTCGCGCAGAAGGACCGCGACACCATCGTGAAGAGGGCGCCCTGGGTGGACGTCGTCTTCGGCACGCACAACATCGGCAAGCTGCCCGTCCTGCTGGAACGCGCGCGCGTGCAGGACGAGGCACAGGTCGAGATCGCCGAGTCGCTGGAGGCGTTCCCCTCGACGCTGCCCACCCGCCGCGAGAGCGCGTACGCGGCCTGGGTCTCCATCTCCGTCGGCTGCAACAACACCTGCACGTTCTGCATCGTCCCGGCCCTGCGCGGCAAGGAGAAGGACCGCCGCCCCGGCGACATCCTCGCCGAGATCGAGGCCCTGGTCGCCGAGGGCGTCTCCGAGATCACACTGCTCGGTCAGAACGTCAACGCGTACGGCTCCGACATCGGCGACCGCGAGGCCTTCAGCAAGCTGCTGCGCGCCTGCGGCAAGGTCGACGGCCTGGAGCGCGTCCGCTTCACCTCCCCGCACCCGCGGGACTTCACCGACGACGTCATCGCCGCGATGGCCGAGACGCCGAACGTGATGCCGCAGCTGCACATGCCGCTCCAGTCCGGCTCGGACCCGGTCCTGAAGGCGATGCGCCGCTCCTACCGCCAGGAGCGCTTCCTGGGGATCATCGAGAAGGTCCGCGCCGCCATCCCGCACGCCGCGATCAGCACCGACATCATCGTGGGCTTCCCCGGCGAGACCGAGGAGGACTTCGAGCAGACGCTGCACGTGGTGCGCGAGGCCCGCTTCGCCCAGGCCTTCACCTTCCAGTACTCCAAGCGCCCCGGCACCCCGGCCGCCGAGATGGACGGCCAGATCCCCAAGAAGGTCGTCCAGGAGCGCTACGAGCGGCTCGTCGCCCTCCAGGAGGAGATCTCCTGGGAGGAGAACAAGAAGCAGGTCGGCCGCACGCTGGAGCTGATGGTCGCCGAGGGCGAGGGCCGCAAGGACGACACCACCCACCGCCTGTCCGGCCGCGCGCCCGACAGCCGCCTCGTCCACTTCACCAAGCCGGACCAGGAGGTCCGCCCCGGCGACGTGGTGACGGTCGAGATCACCTACGCCGCCCCGCACCACCTCCTCGCCGAGGGCCCCGTGCTCGACGTGCGGCGCACACGCGCGGGCGACGCCTGGGAGAAGCGGAACGCGGCCGAGAAGACCAAGCCCGTCGGCGTCATGCTGGGCCTGCCGAAGATCGGCGCCCCCGAGCCCCTGCAGGCCGTGGCGAGCGGGTGCGGCTGCGACTGAGCCGGGCCGCCGCTGCCCTGTGCGGTGGCGGCGGCTCCTGAGAGTTACCCTGCCGATCATGCTTGTCGCCGCCGCTGTCTGCCCCTGCCCGCCCCTGCTGGTCCCCGAGGTCGCCGCCGGTGCCGCCCCGGAACTGGATGCCGCACGGGCCGCCTGCACGGACGCGCTGGGCGTGCTCGCCGCCGCCAGGCCCGGCCGGCTCGTGGTCGTCGGCCCGGTGGCCAGCGCCGGGCCCGAGACGTACCCGGAGGGAACAGCGGGGTCCTTCCGGGGCTTCGGCGTCGACCTCGACGTACGGTTGGGAGCGGCCGAGGGCGCGGACACGGCACCGCGGCTGCCGTACGCGCTGGCGGTGGCGGCCTGGCTGCTGGAGCGGACCGCATGGTCCGACGCCCCGGTCGAGGGACTCGGGGTGGGGGAGTCGTACCCGCCCGAGCTGTGCGCGCGGACCGGGAGGGACATCGCCGCCCGGGACGAGCGGGTGGCCCTGCTGGTGATGGGTGACGCCAGCGCGTGCCGGACGCTCAAGGCCCCGGGCTACCTTGACGAACGGGCGGCGCCCTTCGACGAGGAGATCGCCCGGGCGCTCGGCACGGCGGACGCGGCCGCCCTCCACACGCTGGACACCGGGCTGGCCCACGAGCTGAAGGTGTCCGGCCGGGCCCCCTGGCAGGTCTTGGCGGGCGCGGCCGAGGGCGCGGACCTCGGGGGCTCCCTGCTGTACGAGGACGCGCCGTACGGCGTGGGATACGTCGTCGCCGCCTGGTCGTAGACCGGGCGGCAAGGCGCGGGAAACGGCGGACGGCCGGGAGCCCGTGCTCCGCGGCCGTCCGCCGATGTGCCTTGCAGCATGCCGGTGTGCGCTCGTGACCAGCTGCGCCGATGCGCGCTCAGGAAGTGGGAGGCGGTGCCTCCGGACCTGGAGTGCCGCCCGCGTCCCGTGAGGGAGCCGCGTCCCGTGAGGGAGCCGTCCGGCCTGTCCCGGGCGGCGTCGTCGTGCCGCGTGTGTGAGGTGTGCGGTCGCCATGGTGCGTGAGTCGGTCCATGGCGCCCTTGGCCCGGCCCGTGCCCGACTGGATCCTGTCGCTGTACTTGCCCTTGGTCCTCTTGTCGACGGCATGCGCGGCCTTGTCGAGGCCGTGGTGGATCTTTCCCTCGTGCCGCTGTGCGAGATCCGAGACCTTGCGCCCGGCCGGGCCCAGCTTGGCTTTCACGTTCTCCAGGAGACCCATGGCTCACCTTCCCTCGCGCGGGGCGGTCACGTACGGGCGCCCTCGCCGGCCTCGTTGTCGGCAGCCTTGTCGGTGGACTGCTGCTTGGGGATGTCGACGCCCTCGGACTCCGTGACCTCGGTGGTGGCCTCGGCAGCCGGCTTCGACGCTTCCTCGGCTCCGTCGGCTCCGTCGGTGTCCTTCGTCTCCGCGGCCTCGGCCGCCTCCGTCTCGGGCCCGGCCTTCGCCGTGTCGGTCTGAGCCTCGGCTGCAGGCGTCTCCGCCGTGGCCTTCGACCGCCGGAGGAGTCGTGCAAAAACGCCCATATCCACTCCAAAGTTACTCGTGCGGGCGAAATCCCGTGTTGCCCGGTGCGTCCGTTTGCGCGGCCCGGGCCACCGCCTCTGCGATCCGGCGGCAGGAACCTCGCAACGGGCAACGACCCCGCGGCCGTCGCGTCACGTAACTCGTTCGAGACCAGGGTTCGAGGTTTGCGAGACTGGGGCGGTGAGCAGTGCACCCCCCGCCCCCCGAGTCATCGCCGTCGTCGGACCAACTGCGGCCGGAAAGTCCGATCTGGGCGTCTTCCTGGCCCAGCGTCTCGGCGGCGAGGTCGTCAACGCCGACTCCATGCAGCTCTACCGAGGGATGGACATCGGCACCGCCAAGCTGACGCCCGAGGAGCGCGACGGCGTCCCCCACCACCTGCTGGACATCTGGGACGTGACCGTCACTGCGTCCGTCGCCGAGTACCAGCGCCTGGCCCGGGAGCGGATCGACGCGCTGCTCGCCGAGGGCCGCTGGCCGATCCTGGTCGGAGGGTCCGGCCTGTATGTGCGCGGGGCCGTCGACAACCTGGAGTTCCCCGGCACCGACCCCGAGGTCCGCGCCCGCCTGGAGGAGGAGCTCGCGCTGCGCGGCTCCGGCGCGCTGCACGCCCGCCTGGCCGCCGCCGACCCCGAGGCGGCTCGCGCGATCCTGCCGAGCAACGGCCGCCGGGTCGTGCGCGCCCTTGAGGTGATCGAGATCACCGGCAAGCCCTTCACGGCCAACCTCCCCGGCCACGACTCGGTGTACGACACCCTCCAGATCGGCGTCGACGTGGCCCGCCCCGAGCTCGACGAGCGCATCGCGCGCCGGGTCGACCGGATGTGGGATGCCGGCCTCGTGGACGAGGTGCATGCGCTGGAGGCGCAGGGGTTGCGTGAAGGGCGTACGGCCTCGCGTGCGCTCGGCTACCAGCAGGTCCTCGCGGCGCTCGCCGGGGAGTGCACCGTCGAGGAAGCGCGGGCCGAGACCGTGCGTGCCACCAAGCGCTTCGCGCGCCGTCAGGATTCATGGTTCAGGCGCGACCCGCGGGTGCACTGGTTGAGTGGGGCAGCGGCCGATCTCACAGAACTTCCGCAGCTCGCGCTGTCCTTGGTCGAACGACCGGTTACAGCCTGATCACGTCATGGCATCGGGTCGCCCAGGCCGTCATCCGGTCCTTCGACGGCGTGCCATCATCGAGCTTCGATCGACCGAGTTGAGTCCTAGTTGGGAGGGCGCGTGGCGATGGAGGCCGGCCCTCGCGACACCGCACGAAGCACTGATCACATCACCGCCGAGCGGGATGCGGCGGCGGGCGGGGACGCGCCGGAGCAGGAGGCGGATCACCTCAGCTCCGACGGGCCCGACGAGACACAGGGTGTGACGGACGACGGCCCCGAGCCCGGCGAGATGTTCGCCGACGAGGTCGAGGTCGAGCTGCGCCCCCAGCGCCGGCTCCGCATCTGGCAGCTGGCACCCATCGTGAGCCTCGCGGCACTCGGCTCCCTGATGTTCGCCTTCCCGCTCGCCTTCGACTTCGGCGACAGCGGGGCCGTCATCGCCATGCTGGGCCTGCTGATCTGCTCGTGCGCGGCCGGCTGGGGCATGATGGCCGCCCGCCGCGTCGGCTACACCTGGCCGGGCCTGCCGGCCCGCGGCTCCGGCCGCAGACCCGACTGGCGGGTCGTCCTCGCGTACGCCCTGGTCGTGGCCCTCGTGGTGGTCCTGGCCGTGTGGCGCGTGGCGCGACTGCGCTGATCGCCGGACGGGCGTTCGGGCGCTGTCGCAGGCAGCCCTTACGATCGAGGCATGAGCACGCGGATCGCCTTCCTCAAGGGTCACGGCACCGAGAACGACTTCGTGATCGTCCCGGACCCCGAGAACGCCATCGACCTGCCCCCGGCCGCCGTCGCCGCCCTGTGCGACCGGCGCGCGGGCATCGGCGGTGACGGGCTGCTGCACGTCGTGCGGTCCGCCGCCCACCCGGAGGCGAAGAGCATGGCGGCCGAGGCGGAGTGGTTCATGGACTACCGCAACGGCGACGGCTCGATCGCCGAGATGTGCGGCAACGGCGTGCGGGTGTTCGCGCGCTACCTCCAGCGCGCCGGTCACGTGACCGAGGGAGACCTCGCGGTCGCCACGCGCGGGGGCGTGAAGACGGTGCACATCGCCAAGGACGGAGACGTGACCGTGGGCATGGGCCGGGCGGTGCTCCCCGAGGGCGACGTCACGGTGAGCGTCGGCGAGCGCAGCTGGCCCGCGCGGAACGTCAACATGGGCAACCCGCACGCGGTCGCCTTCGTGGACGACCTGGCGCACGCCGGTGATCTGCTCTCCCCGCCGCCCTTCAGCCCGGCCGCCGCCTACCCGGACGGGGTGAACGTCGAGTTCGTGGTCGACCGCGGCCCCGGGCACGTCGCGCTGCGTGTGCACGAACGCGGCTCCGGCGAGACCCGCTCGTGCGGTACGGGCGCGTGTGCGGTCGCCGTGGCCGCCGCCCGCCGCGACGGCGCCGACCCGACGGCCACCGGCGCCCCCGCGACCTACACCGTGGACGTCCCCGGCGGCACGCTGGTGATCACCGAGCGGCCCGACGGCGAGATCGAGATGACCGGCCCGGCCGTGATCGTGGCCGAGGGCGAGATCGACGCGGACTGGCTGGAAGCCGCCACGTCCGTGTGAGCCGGGGCCGGTCGTCCTGAAACACCCGCGCACCTTCGGCCACCCGACCCGAAACCACCGTTGGAAACCGGCCACTTGGCGGGAATCGCATCGTGAGGGTCGAGACGTATGGGGGTACAAACCTCACATTCGTCCCTCGAATGGGTGATCAGTTTCACGCTCGGCGAGAGGCGGTCAGTCGGGCGTGGTGGGCTCGGTAGCATCAAGCACCGGCCCGGACGGGGGACCGAAGCCGCCCCCTGAGCCGTGTCCTGGGGCACCCCGTCCGCCGGTTGACGCAGCCGGAGGTGCCCATGAGTGCGGAGGCCACGAATTCCGTGACCCCAGGCCCGATGCCGGGCGCGGTGTCAGGACCGGTGACGCCGACAGCCCCCCGCAGAAAGGCCCGCCCCCGGATCGACCTGCGCCGCCTCGGCCGCGCGGCCCTGCTCGGCCCCGCCGCCCGTGGCCGGCTGCCCGACGCCATCAGCCATGTCGTCGAGGCCCACCGCGCCCACCACCCCGAAGCGGACCTCGAACCCCTGCGCCACGCCTACGTGCTGGCCGAGTCCTCGCACCGCGGCCAGATGCGCAAGAGCGGCGAGCCGTACATCACGCACCCGCTCGCCGTGACCCTGATCCTCGCCGAACTCGGCGCCGAGACCACGACGTTGACGGCATCCCTGCTGCACGACACGGTCGAGGACACGGACGTGACACTCGACCAGGTCCGCGACCAGTTCGGCGAGGAGGTCCGCTACCTCGTCGACGGCGTCACCAAACTCGAGAAGGTCGACTACGGCGCTGCCGCCGAACCCGAGACCTTCCGCAAGATGCTCGTCGCCACCGGCAACGACGTCCGCGTCATGTCGATCAAGCTCGCCGACCGGCTGCACAACATGCGCACCCTCGGCGTCATGCGCCCCGAGAAGCAGGAGCGCATCGCCAAGGTGACACGTGACGTGCTCATCCCGCTCGCCGAACGGCTCGGCGTCCAGGCGCTCAAGACCGAACTGGAAGACCTGGTCTTCGCGATCCTGCGTCCCGAGGAGTACGCGCAGACCAGGGAGTTGATCGTCCGCAACGCGGCTCGCACGGACGACCCGCTCGCCGAGGTCGCCGACGAGGTGCGCGGTGTGCTCCGCGAGGCGGACATCCCGGCCGAAGTCCTCATCCGGCCTCGCCACTTCGTCTCGGTGCACCGCGTCTCCCGCAAACGCGGCCGGCTCCGCGGCTCCGACTTCGGCCGCGTCCTGGTCCTGGTGAACGAGGACGCCGACTGTTACGGCGTCCTGGGTGAACTGCACACCTGTATGAAGCCGGTGGTCTCGGAGTTCAAGGACTTCATCGCCGTACCGAAGTTCAACCTGTACCAGTCGCTGCACACCGCCGTGGCGCGTGAGGACGGCCAGGTCGTCGAGGTCCTCATCCGCACGCACCAGATGCACAAGGTCGCCGAGGCCGGTGTCGTCGCCCTCGGAAACCCCTACGCACCGGCCCCCGACGACCCGGCCGACGGCGAGCGCGTCGACCCCACCCGCCCCGGCTGGCTCTCCCGGCTCCTCGACTGGCAGGAGGCGGCACCCGACCCCGACCACTTCTGGTCGACCCTGCGCGAGGACCTCGCCCAGGACCGTGAGATCACCGTCTTCCGGCCCGACGGCGGCACGCTCGGCCTGCCCGAGGGAGCGACCTGCGTGGACGCCGCGTACGCGCAGTACGGCGAGGACGCGCACGCCTGTATCGGCGCCCGGGTGAACGGCCGCCTGGCGACGCTGAGCACCGTCCTGAAGGACGGCGACACCGTCCAGCTCCTCATGGGCCAGGACGCGGTGTCGGAGCCCTCCCGGGAATGGCTGGAGCACGCCCACACGCCCGCGGCCCGGATCGCCATCCAGCGGTGGCTGGCCGCCCACCCGGTCCAGGCGGAGTCCCAGCAGAGCGAGGCCCGGATCGCCGAGGACCGGACAGCCCTCCGGCCCGCCGACGTACACGAGCCGGAGGCGGCCTCCGGCCAGCCCGCCGACCGCTCCGCCACCGGCACCGTCCTCGCCGACCTGCCCGGCGCGACCGTCCGGCTCGCCCGCTGCTGTACGCCCGTACCGCCGGACGACATCACCGGCTTCGCCGTGCGCGGGGGAGCGGTCACGGTGCACCGGGTGGAGTGTGCCGCGGTGGCGCGTATGAAGGACGGGGGGCGCGCGGAGGTGGGCGTGCGCTGGGGGGAGGCCGCCGAGTGCCGGGTCACCCTGGTCGCCGAATCGTTCGTCCGTCCCCATCTGCTGGCCGACCTCACCGAGGCCATGGCCTCCGAGGGCGCCGAGATCGTCTCGGCGACCGTCGAGCCCCCGACCCAGCAGCAGGTGCGGCACACCTACACCGTGCAGCTCCCGGACGCCGGCCACCTGCCCGCCCTGATGCGCGCGATGCGCAATGTGGCCGGGGTGTACGACGTCAGCCGGGCGCAACCGCAGCCCCAGGGCGGCTGAACCGGCCCGGGCGTCCGGACGGCCTCGCGGGCGGCGGGGACGGCACCCGGCGCAGGCCCCGGTCCCCGGTTCGGGTGGGACGGAAGCGCGCCGTCCCCGCCGCTCGCCCGCGCGCTGATAGCCGTGGGGCATGCTCCTGACCCCCCACAGCCAGGCCACCACCCCCACCCGTCGGCCCTGGACCGCCGCCGCCCTGCTCACCTCGGCGATCTCCGTCTGCCTCGTCGCCGCGAGCGCCCCCGTCGTCCCGCTCGGCGTAGGCGACCGGCTCTTCCCGCACCTCGGCAACCCCGGCTACGACGTGGCGTCGTACGACCTCTCCTTCACCTATCCGGGCAGCAACAGCGAGCCGCTGCGGGCCGTCACCACCATCGACGCCTGGACGACAGCCGACCTGGACCGCGTCAACCTGGACTTCGCCCACGGCACGGTCGAGTCGGTCGAGGTCGACGGCGACCCCGCGGAGTTCCGCACCGCCGGCGAGGACCTGGTGATCACGCCGGAGGACGCGGTCTCGGACGGCAACTGGATGCGGATCACCGTGCGGCACACCAGTGATCCCGTGCCCGTCGAGGGCCGCGACGGCGGCTGGGTGCGCACTGCGGACGGCCTCGCCATGGCCAACCAGGCCGACGCCGCGCACCTGGTGTTCCCGTGCAACGACCACCCCTCCGACAAGGCGATGTTCACCATCCGGGTCACCGCTCCCGACGGTCACACGGCCGTCGCCAACGGGCTGCCCGCCGGCGTGGACAAGTCCGGCGGGTCCACGACCTGGACCTACCGCACCCAGCACCCCATGGCCACCGAGCTCACCCAGGTCTCCATCGGCCGCTCCACGGTGCTGCACCGCACCGGCCCGCACGGGCTGCCCGTACGGGATGTCGTCCCGACCGAGCACCGCAAGGCGCTCGAACCCTGGCTGGAGAAGACCCCCGGCCAGATCGCCTGGATGGAGAGCAAGGTCGGCCGCTACCCCTTCGAGACGTACGGCCTGCTCATGGCCGACGCCTCCACCGGCTTCGAACTGGAGACCCAGACCCTCTCCCTCTTCGAGCGGGAGCTCTTCACCGAGCCCGTCCACCCCGAGTGGTACGTCGAGTCGATCATGGTCCACGAGCTGGCCCACCAGTGGTTCGGCGACAGCGTCAGCCCCCGCACCTGGTCCGACCTGTGGCTCAACGAGGGGCACGCCACCTGGTACGAGGCGCTGTACGCCGAGGAACAGGCCGACAAGCCGATGCGTGACCGGATGAAGGCCGCCTACGGCGCCTCGGACCGCTGGCGCGCCGCCGGCGGACCACCCGCCGCCCCCAAGGCGCCCGACGCCGGCCGCAAGACCGGCATCTTCCGGCCCAACGTGTACGACGGCTCCGCGCTCGTCCTGTACGCCCTGCGCCAGGAGATCGGCCGCCCGGCGTTCGAACGCCTGGAACGCGCCTGGGTCGTCCGCCACCAGGACGACACGGCCACGACGGAGGACTTCGTCCGGCTCGCCGCCGAGATCTCCGGGCGCGACCTGGACGGCTTCTTCCGGGGCTGGCTCTACGGCGAGAAGACCCCGCCGATGCCGGGGCACCCGGACTGGAAGCCGGAGGCGCCGGCGAAGCCGCAGGCCCCGGCGAAGCAGGTCCGGCCGGCGAGGACGCCCGCCCGATAACACGATGACGAGACGCCCCGTGCCGTGCGACCATCTTCAGGTCGGCGCGGCACGGAGCGCCGGGAATCTCCCGGGCCGCCCGTGCGTTGCAGACAGTGAACGGCTTCCCACCTACGTAAGGATCCAATGACCTCCTCTTCTTCCTTTTCCCAGGACACCCAGCGCTTCGCGCACAGCCACCCCGAGGGTCTTCGGGCCGATGCCCTGATGGAAGAGGACGTCGCCTGGAGCCACGAGATCGACGGAGAGCGGGACGGCGACCAGTTCGACCGCTCCGACCGCGCGGCCCTGCGCCGTGTGGTGGGCCTCTCCACCGAGCTCGAGGACGTCACCGAGGTCGAGTACCGCCAGCTCCGCCTGGAGCGGGTCGTCCTCGTCGGCGTCTGGACGTCGGGAACCGTGCAGGACGCGGAGAACTCCCTCGCGGAGCTCGCCGCCCTCGCCGAGACGGCCGGCGCGATGGTGCTCGACGGTGTCACGCAGCGCCGCGACAAGCCCGACGCGGCCACGTACATCGGCTCCGGCAAGGCCCAGGAGCTGCGCGACATCGTCGTCGAGACGGGCGCGGACACCGTCATCTGCGACGGTGAGCTCAGCCCGGGCCAGCTGATCCACCTCGAGGACGTCGTCAAGGTCAAGGTCATCGACCGGACGGCGCTCATCCTGGACATCTTCGCCCAGCACGCCAAGTCCCGAGAGGGCAAGGCACAGGTCGCGCTCGCGCAGATGCAGTACATGCTGCCGCGACTGCGCGGCTGGGGTCAGTCGCTGTCCCGGCAGATGGGCGGCGGCAAGGGCGGCGGCCTTGCCACCCGTGGTCCCGGTGAGACCAAGATCGAGACGGACCGGCGCCGGATCCGCGAGAAGATGGCGAAGATGCGCCGGGAGATCGCGGAGATGAAGACCGGCCGCGAGATCAAGCGCCAGGAGCGCAAGCGTCACAAGGTGCCGTCCGTGGCCATCGCGGGCTACACCAACGCCGGCAAGTCCTCGCTGCTCAACCGCCTCACGGGCGCGGGCGTGCTGGTCGAGAACGCCCTGTTCGCGACCCTCGACCCGACCGTGCGCCGGGCCGAGACCCCGAGCGGACGGCTGTACACGCTGGCCGACACGGTCGGCTTCGTGCGCCACCTGCCCCACCACCTGGTCGAGGCGTTCCGCTCCACGATGGAGGAGGTCGGCGAGTCCGACCTGATCCTGCACGTGGTGGACGGTTCGCACCCGTTCCCGGAGGAGCAGCTGGCCGCCGTGCGCGAGGTGGTCCGGGACGTCGGCGCCACCGACGTACCCGAGATCGTCGTGATCAACAAGGCCGACGCGGCCGACCCGCTGACGCTCCAGCGGCTGCTGCGCGTCGAGAAGCGGTCCATCGCCGTCTCGGCCCGCACCGGCCTCGGCATCGAGGAGCTGCTCGCGCTCATCGACAACGAGCTGCCGCGCCCGTCGGTCGAGATCGAGGCGCTCGTGCCGTACACGCACGGCAAGCTGGTCGCCCGCGCCCACGACGAGGGCGAGGTGATCTCCGAGGAACACACCCCGGAGGGCACCCTGCTCAAGGTGCGGGTGCACGAGGAACTGGCGGCGGAACTCACGCCGTACGTTCCGGCGCCGGCGCTCTGAGCCCGGCCTGAGCGCGCGGCTCGTCCGAACGCGAGAAGGCCCGTCCCCTGTCACAGGGAGCGGGCCTTCAGCATGTGCGGGTCACCGGCCGCCGTACGTCTTGCTCATGTTCTGGTAGAGCGCCTCGGCGTCGCGGCCCAGCTGCGGACCGGCCAGCCAGGTGTTGTCGGCCGGGCCGATCGAGGTGTTGGAGACCAGCACCGACTTGCCGTTCAGGACCCGGAACCAGCCGCCACCGGAGGAACCGCCGGTCATGGAGCAGCCGATGCGGTACATCGTCGGCAGGGTCGGGGCGAGGGAGAACCGGCCGGGGATGTCGACGCACTTGAACATCTTCAGGCCGTTGTAGGGCGGCGCGGCCGGGTAGCCCCAGGCGCCCATCTTGGCGGCCTCGGCTGCGGACGGGGCGGAGAAGTCCACGTCCAGCGCGGCGCCGACCGTCTCCTCCAGGGACTTGGCGCCCTGCTCCGGCTTCACGTGCAGCACGGCGTAGTCGTACGCGGCTCCGTCACCGCCGGTCTCCGAACCGCCCTGGATCCACTGGTTCGAGGTCGAGGCCCAGTTCGCCCACCAGTTGCCGTACGGGGCGGTCTCGCTCGGGTTCGCGTTGCCGAGCTCCGCCTCGGACTTGCCGAGGTCGTTGTAGGCGGGGACGAAGACGATGTTGCGGTACCAGCCGCCGTTGCCGCCGGCGTGCACGCAGTGGCCCGCCGTCCACACCAGGTTGGACTTGCCCGGGTGGTTGACGTCCTTGACGACCGTGCCCGAGCAGACGGCCGGGCCGTCGGGGGAGTCGAAGAAGACCTTGCCGACCGGCGCCGCGTTGCGGTGGTACGGCGTCTTCTCGGCCTGGGCCCGGACGGGTGCCGGATCCGGGTCGCTGACGCCCTGGCCGGCCGACGCGTCCTTCGTCGTGACCGTCTTGTCGGCCTCCTCGGCGGACTGCATCCGCTCCGGCTTCCAGAGGCCCTCGATCACCGGGTTGACGAAGTCCTTGGCGTCACTGAGCCACTTGTCCTTGTCCCAGTCCTTCCAGCCGCCGTCCTTCCAGCGGTCGACGTCGATCCCGTGCTCCTTGAGCTTGCCCGCGAGATCGGCCGGGATCTTGACCTTGCCGTCACCGTTCGCGGCGGCCTGGGAGCTGGTGGCGTCGGGCTTGTCGCTCGCCGAGTCCGCCGAACCGTCACAGGCGGTCGCGGTGAGCGCCAGGGCGGCGACGAGCCCGGCTGCGGCGAGGACGGTGTGCCGCCCGCGCCTGGGTGCGGGCGTACGTGTGGAACGCATGGTGCGATGACCCCCGTTGGTGCTCATGAATGTGGTGCTGGTGTTGCGTGCGCATGTCATGGGCGCGGTGTTGTCCCCGCGCGACACCCCACTATGCCCGGGGAGTTGGGGGCGTACCGGGGTGGGGCGGTGAAGGTTTCCGAGAGCCCCCAGGCCGGATCTCATGAGTCCCGGGGGCTCTTGTGCGCAGGGCGCTCGGGGTTCTCCGGGCACCCCGGGTGCCCGGAGTGCCCCGGGTGCGCCGCCCCGCCGACGGCGCGGTTCAGCCGGCCGTCACCGACCGGCGAACTTCTTGCTGACCGAGTCGTACACGCCCTTGGCCACATCACCCAGGCGCGGTCCGGCCAGCCAGCCCGACGTCACCGGGCCGATCGAGGTGTTGGACACCAGCGCCGGCTTGCCGTCCGCACTGGTGGCCACCCAGCCGCCGCCGGACGAACCGCCGGTCATGGTGCAGCCGATGCGGTACATCGTGGGATCCGACGCGGTGACCGACAGCCGCCCGGGCCGGTCCTGGCACCGGTACAGCTTCTGCCCGTCGTAGGGCGGTGCGGCCGGGTAGCCGATCGCCGTGACGCTCTTCACCTGCGGCACCGCGGGCGCCTTGAAGTCGACCGGCAGCGCCGAACCGACCATCTCCTCCAGCGACTTGCCGCCGCTGCCCTTCTCCGGCGTCACATGGATGACAGCGAAGTCGTACGGCGCGCCGTCGCCACCCGTCGAACCGCCCTGCTCGATCCACTGGTCCGAGGTCTGCGCCCAGTCGCCCCACCAGACACCGTAGGGAGCGACATCCTCGCGGGTGGCGTTCTCCAACTCCGCCACCGGCTTGCCGTCGTCGTTGTACGACGGCACGAACGCGATGTTGCGGTACCAGCCGCCGTTCTTGCCCGCGTGCACGCAGTGGCCCGCCGTCCACACCAGGTTGGACTTGCCCGGGTGCGCCGGGTCCTTCACCACGGTCGCCGAGCAGACGGCCGACCCCTCGGGGGAGTCGAAGAACACCTTCCCGGCCGTCGGGGCGTTGGCGTGGTACGACGGCGGCACGGCCTGTGCCTGGACCGGCTCGGGCGTCGGGTCCGTCACACCCTGGTCACCGGAGAGGTCGCTGTCGTCGACGCCCTGGTCGGGCTCCTCGGCCTCCCTCATGCGGTCCGGGTTCCAGAGCCCCTCGATGATCGGGTTGACGTACTCGTTGGCCTCGCGCAGCCAGTCGTCCCGGTCCCAGTTCTTCCAGGCGCCGTTCTTCCACTTGTCGATGTCGATCCCGTGCTCGCGGAGGCGGTCCCTGATGTCGTCCGGGATCCTGAGCTTGCCGTCGTCGGAGGCGGTGGCCGACGCGGAGGCCTCACCGTCCGCCGTGGCGTCGCCCGACTCGCAGGCGGTGGCGGTCAGCGCGAGCGCCGAGGCGAGGGCCATGGCGGCCAGCACGGGGGAGTTCCTGCGGCGCGCCCTCCCTCCTCGGCCGGAACGGGACGACGGGCGTGTGGATCGCATGATCTGAATCCCCCTGATGCGGAACGAACGTGGACGAACCGGCGATTCGGCCCGATTCCCGCTGCCTCGCGGGGAGTTCGGGGCGACCTCACGGTGTCCGGGAACGGCACCACACACTATGCGGTGGCTGTGGGGGCGATCCGACGGGTCCGCAACAGTTCCGTCACGGAAAGGATCTTGAGGCAACCCGTAACCCGGTGAGTGGTCCGGGGTTGGTAGCGGTGGGGGGCCTGCTGTCTGTGCGCGGTCCTCTGTGCCCGTGCCCAGTGGGAGGTCAGGGAAGCCGTGGCGGAATCCACCCATGGGGGTTGTGCGTCGGAGGAGGCCGCTGTGGGGCGTACGCAGGTGACATCCCTCCCCGGCGGGGCCGTCGACGACACCGCCCCCGCCCCGCGCTCGGCGCACGAGGGAATCCTGCGCCGCCAAGCCGCACGCGAATCCGCCGCCCGGACCTACGCCCGTGCCCTGCCGATCGTGCCGGTGCGGGCCCGGGGACTGACCATCGAGGGCGCGGACGGCCGCCGCTACCTGGACTGCCTCTCCGGCGCCGGCACACTCGCCCTCGGCCACAACCACCCCGTCGTCCTGGAGGCCATCCGCAAGGTCCTGGACTCCGGGGCACCACTGAACGCCCTCGACCTGGCGACACCGGTCAAGGACGCCTTCCTCACCGAGCTGTTCCGCACCCTGCCGCCGGGCCTCGCCGAGCGGGCGCGGGTGCGCTTCTGCGGCCCGGCCGCCAGCGAAGCCGTCGAGACCGCCCACGCGCTGGTACGCGCGGCGACCGGACGGAGCGGTCTCCTGGCGTTCACCGGCGGCGGTCCGTTCACCGGCACGGGTCACGGAAGTGCCGACAGGGCCCTCTACGACACGTCCGCGGAAGCCCATGACACGCGGGTCGCCCGCCCGCCCTACCCGCAGGACCACCGCTTCCCCTTCGGTATCGGGGGCGAGCACGGTGCCGTCCTCGCCGCCCGCTGGACCGAGTCGCTCCTCGACGACCCCGGCTCCGGGGTGCCCCTGCCCGCCGGGGTGATCGTCGAGCCCGTCCAGGGCGAGGGCGAGGTGATGCCGGCACCGGACACCTGGCTGCGGCGCATGCGACAACTCACCGCCGACCGGTCCATTCCGCTGATCGCCGACGAGATCGAGACGGGCGTGGGCCGGACCGGCGCCTTCTGGGCAGTGGAGCACAGTGGCGTGACCCCCGACGTGATGGTCCTCTCCAAGGCCATCGGCGGCAGCCTGCCGCTGGCCGTCGTGGTCTACCGCGACGACCTCGACACCTGGGAACCCGGCACCCCCACCGACACCTTCCCCGGCAACCAGCTCGCCATGGCCGCCGGCACGGCGACCCTCGCCCACGTTCGCGAGAACGCCCTCGCCGAGCGCGCGGCGACCCTGGGGGCACGCCTGATGGGCCGGCTCCAGCCGCTGGCCTCTGAATTCGCCTGCGTGGGAGATGTGCGCGGGAGGGGGCTGATGATCGGGGTCGAGCTGGTGGATCCGGCGGGGGAGGGCGAGCCCGGTTGCTCGGGTACTTCCGGGGCTGCGGAGGGCGGCGTGGAAGCGTCGGTGATGCCGGGCAGCGGACGCCGACCCCTCCCCGCCGCCCCCGAACTGGCTGCCGCCGTCCAGCGGGAGTGCCTGCGGCGCGGCCTCATCGTCGGACTCGGCGGCCGTCACGGAAGCGTCGTGCAACTGCTTCCGCCCCTGACCATCACCGATGAACAAGCGGCCGCCGTACTCGACCGCTTGGCCGACGCGGTCCGGGCAGCGGCTCGGTGCCGTGGGGGTGGCACGGCAGCCGCACCCTGAACGTGGTGAGCCTCTACGGCGCGGGAGCCCGCGCCGTGCCCCCGCTCCAGGCCGCCTGCCTGCCGGGCTGCCGGCCAGGCCGCTGCCTGCCAGGTGCCCGGCCGCCAGGTGTCCGGCCGCCATGGGCCCGCACGCCGCCACACCCGCACGCCGCGGACTTCGCGCCCCACAGCCGGGCCGAGTGAAGCTTCTCGACCCGCAGCCCCCACCCGCATGATCCGGAACCACCCCATGAGGTATCTGCCGTGAACGCCACCCCCCACCCCGACGACCACGCACCGACGCCGGGACAAGGCTCCGCCGGCGCCCGGCCGCCGGGGACGTCGCCGAACCCGCGGGTCCCGCATCAGCGGCCGGCCGCGAACCCCGCCCAGGGCCTCAGCGAGAGCCATGGCACTGATCCTCTGGAGCATCCCGACCCGCACGCCGTCGCCCAGGCCGCCGCGGTGGAGAACCTGCTCCGCTGCTGGGCGCGCGAGACCAACCAGCCCGCCCCGGCCGACGGCGTCCTGCGCATCCCCCTGCCCGCCAGCGGCACGGCCCTCCTCGCCCCGGTCCGCTACTGGTCCCCGACGGGCTGGCACCGCTTCGGCCCTCCTCGTCTCGCAGGTGCACCCGAATACGCCGCACCGGCCGACGCCGTCACGATCGCCGCCCTGCTCACCCGGGAGACCTCCGCAAACGGCTCCGGCATCAGCAGGGCCCACGACTCCTTCCCCACCGGCATCCCCAGCACCGTCGGCGCTGGTTTCAGCGACGGCGTCGCGCTCGTCGCGGGAGTTGCCGACTCCCTCCGACGCGTCGCCGGATTCCTCACCGCCCGCAGGGAACGCCCGGCCGACGACTCCGACCTCTTCCTGTCCGCGGAACAGGCACTCGTCCTCGGACACCCCCTGCACCCCACCCCGAAGAGCCGCGAGAGTCTTTCCGAGACCGAAGCGCTGCTGTACTCGCCCGAGTTGCGCGGCTCCTTCCCTCTGCACTGGATGGCAGTCGCCCCCTCCGTCCTCGCCACCGACTCCTCCTGGACCGAACGCGGCCGCCCTGTCGCCGCACCCCGGCTCACGGCCCGCCTGGCCGGGAGCGCACCGGCGATGCCGGACGGGTACGCCCTCCTGCCCCTGCACCCCTGGCAGGCACACCAGGTCCGTCACCGTCCGGAGACCGCCGCCCTGCTGGACACCGGACTGCTCCGTGACCTCGGCACCCACGGCCCTCCTTGGCACCCCACCTCCTCCCTGCGAACCGTCTACCGCACCCATGCCCCGGCGATGCTCAAGCTCTCGCTGGGCCTGCGCATCACCAACTCCCGCCGCGAGAACCTCCGCAAGGAACTCCACCGTGGCGTCGAGGTCCACCGACTGCTCCGCAGCGGCCTCGCACAGCAGTGGCAGGCTGCGCATCCAAGCTTCGACATCGTCCGGGACCCCGCCTGGCTCGCCGTCGACACCTCCGACGGTGCCCCGTTGCCCGGACTGGACGTGGTGATCCGCCACAATCCGTTCAGCCCCTCGGACGATGTCTCCTGTGTCGCCGGCCTCCTCTCGCCGCGCCCGTGCTTCCCGACCCCGCTGGAAGGCGTTCCCGGGTGCGCGGAGAAGCACGGCCCGGCCCTGCGGTCCCGGCTGGCCGAGCTCGTCACCCGTCTCGCCCGCCGCACCGGCCGACCCCGCGGAGCGGTAGCCGCCGAGTGGTTCCTGCGCTACCTCGCGCACGTGGTGCGTCCCGTCCTCTGGCTGGACGGTGAGGCCGGTATCGCCCTGGAAGCGCACCAGCAGAACACCCTGCTGCTACTGGACTCCGACGGCTGGCCCACGGGCGGCCGCTACCGCGACAACCAGGGCTACTACTTCCGCGAGTCCCGGCGCCCGGACCTCGACGCCCGGTTGCCCGGCATCGGAGAAGGGAGCGACACGTTCGTCTGCGACGAGGTCACCGACGAGCGGCTCCTCTACTACCTGGTGATCAACAACGTGCTCGGCCTCGTCGGCGCGTTCGGCTCCCAGGGGCTGGCCGACGAGCGGCTGCTGCTCGCCGCCTTCCGCCGCTTCCTCAAGGACGTCGCCTCCGGTCCGGCCCGGCTGCGCACCTCGCTGCCCGCGCGGCTGCTCGACTCACCCGTCCTGCGCTGCAAGGCCAACCTGCTGACCCGGCTGCACGGCCTCGACGAACTCGTCGGCCCGGTCGACACGCAGTCCGTCTACGTCACCATCGCCAACCCCCTCCATTCCTGACCACCCCGAATCGACCCCGTCCACCGCTGGCCTACCTCCTTCATCCCTGAGGACATGCCCCATCCCCTTTTCTGAGAGGAGCGTTCGGTGCCTCCCGCCGACCCGATCGCCGAGACCGGCATCGCCCTCCCTGTCATGGCCGACGTGGCCATTGGCGCCGGGTCCCGAGCCGACTCCGGTGCCCGGCCGGGTGTCGACTCCGACGAGGGGTCCGGTGCCCGCCCCGGTGCCGAGCCGGGCGTCTGCGCCGGTGACTTCGTCGGTAGTGAGTCGGGCCCCTTCGCCGGTGCCGATTCGGGCTTCTGCGGGGGAGGCTTCGCCGGCGGTGAGACCGATGCCCACACCGGCGACCGCACCGGAGCCGACACCTTCGGCGGCGTCGGCTCCCTACCCGGAACAGAGGCGCATCCCGGCGCGATGTCCGGCGAGCGCCCCCGAGCGGGCGGGCACAGCGAGGACACCCTGGACCTGCGGCTCCCGGACGGGCTCATCGCCCTCGCCACGGCTGACGCACTCGACGGTCACGGAGCCCGGAGGCGGGACGAGGACACTACGCAGTCCTCCGTCTCCGTCGCCGCGACAGTAGAGCCGTCCCGACCCTTCGTCGTCCCCCGCCATGACGACCTCCTCGACCGCGTCGCCGAATGGGGCCCGGCCGACACGCCCGCAGGCGTCTTCCGCCTTGTCCCCGTACGCCTCGAACGCGACCTGCCGCTCATCAGCCGCTGGATGAACGACCCCGCCGCCGCGGCCTTCTGGGAGCTTTCCGGACCGCAGGACGTGACGGAGGGCCACCTGCGCGCTCAGCTCGCCGGTGACGGGCGCAGCGTGCCGTGCATCGGCGTGCTGGACGGAGCGCCGATGAGCTACTGGGAGATCTACCGGGCGGATCTGGACCCGCTGGCCCGTCACTACCCCGCCCGGCCTCATGACACGGGGATCCACCTCCTGGTAGGTGGAGTCGCCGACCGGGGGCATGGCCTCGGGGGTCTGCTGCTCCGGGCCGTGGCCGATCTCGTTCTCGCGCAGCGGCCCTCCTGCGCACGCGTCATCGCGGAACCCGACATTCGCAACACCCCCTCCATCGCCGCATTCCTGACCGCCGGCTTCCGGTTCTCCGCCGAGGTCGACCTGCCCGCCAAGCGGGCCGCCCTCATGGTCCGAGACCGGGCCGTCCGGCACCTGGCGTAGCACTGTGTCACCGCGCCGTCACTCATTGAACGCGGCCCGTGCCGCAGCAGTTCCCGCCTGCCGCGCGAGTTTCGAGCAGTTCCGCCACGACCTCACTCAGGCAGCCGGCCGGCCCACCCACCGCCCCACCCCCGAGGAGCCCACGGTCTTGATCCCACCCCCCGCCCCCGCCTTGATCACCCGTTTGTCAGTGCAGGGTCGTAGGGTGGTCGCGCTATGACGAAGCCCTCACTCCCCGAACTCCTGCATGCTGCCGTCACTGCCGTCGGCGGTACGGAGCGCCCCGGTCAGGTGGCCATGGCCGAAGCCGTCGAGGAAGCGATCGACGACGGCTCCCACCTGCTGGTCCAGGCCGGCACCGGCACCGGCAAGTCGCTGGGCTACCTGGTGCCCGCGCTCGCGCACGGGGAACGGGTGGTCGTCGCGACCGCCACCCTGGCCCTCCAGCGCCAGCTGGTGGAGCGCGACCTGCCGAGAACGGTCGAGTCGCTGCACCCCCTGCTGCGCCGCCGCCCGGAGTTCGCGATGCTCAAGGGCCGGTCGAACTACCTGTGCCTGCACCGACTGCACGAGGGGGTCCCGCAGGACGAGGAAGAGGGCCTCTTCGACCAGTTCGAGGCCGCCGCACCCACGAGCAAGCTGGGCCAGGACCTGCTGCGGGTGCGCGACTGGTCCGACGAGACCGAGACCGGCGACCGTGACGACCTCACGCCCGGTATCTCGGACCGTGCCTGGGCCCAGGTGTCGGTGTCGTCGAGGGAGTGCCTGGGCGCCTCGAAGTGCGCGTACGGGGCCGAGTGCTTCGCCGAGATGGCCCGCGAGCGGGCCAAGCTCGCCGAGGTCGTCGTCACCAACCACGCGCTGCTCGCGATCGACGCCATCGAAGGTGCTCCGGTTCTCCCGCAGCACGAGGTGCTGATCGTCGACGAGGCGCACGAACTGGTCTCCCGGGTCACCGGAGTCGCGACAGGCGAGCTCACCCCCGGACAGGTCAACCGCGCGGTGCGCCGCGCCGCGAAGCTCGTCAACGAGAAGGCCGCGGACCAGCTGCAGACCGCCGCCGAGGGTTTCGAACGGCTGATGGAGCTGGCGCTTCCGGGTCGTCTCGAGGAGATTCCCGAAGACCTCGGGTATGCCCTCATGGCGCTGCGCGACGCGTGCCGCACGGTCATCTCCGCGATCGGCACGACCCGCGACAAGTCCGTCCAGGACGAGGACGCCGTCCGCAAGCAGGCCCTCGCCTCCGTGGAGAACGTGCACGACGTGGCGGAGCGCATCACGAACGGCTCCGAGTGGGACGTGGTCTGGTACGAGCGCCACGACCGCTTCGGTGCTTCCCTGCGTGTCGCCCCCATGTCCGTCTCCGGACTGCTGCGCGAAAAGCTCTTCGCGGACCGCTCCGTGGTCCTGACGTCCGCGACGCTGAAGCTGGGCGGCGACTTCAACGGCGTGGGCGCCTCCCTGGGCCTAGCCCCCGAGGGCACCGAGGGCGACGACGTCCCGAAGTGGAAGGGCATCGACGTCGGCTCGCCCTTCGACTACCGCAAGCAGGGCATCCTGTACGTCGCCAAGCACCTGGCACGCCCCGCCCGGGACGGTGACCGCGCGGACATGCTCGACGAGCTCACGGAGCTGATCCAGGCGGCGGGCGGCCGCACCCTGGGCCTGTTCTCCTCGATGCGCGGGGCCCAGCTGGCCGCCGAGGAGCTGCGGTCCCGGATCCCCGAGTTCCCGATCCTCCTCCAGGGCGAGGAGACGCTCGGCGAGCTCATCAAGAACTTCGCGGCCGACCCGAAGACCTGCCTCTTCGGCACTCTGTCGCTCTGGCAGGGCGTGGACGTCCCGGGACCGAGCTGTCAGCTGGTCGTCATGGACAAGATCCCGTTCCCGCGCCCGGACGACCCGCTGATGAGCGCTCGCCAGAAGGCCGTCGAGGATGCGGGCGGCAACGGCTTCATGGCGGTCGCCGCCACTCACGCCGCGCTCCTCATGGCCCAGGGCGCGGGCCGTCTCGTACGGGCATCGGGTGACCGCGGTGTGGTCGCCGTCCTCGACCAGCGGCTGGCGACGGCCCGGTACGGGGGCTACCTGAAGGCGTCACTGCCCGATTTCTGGTTCACGACGGACCGTAACCAGGTGCGGAAGTCGCTCGCGGCGATCGACGCGTTGGCCCAGCAGACGGAAGACGGATGAGCTGCGGGGGGTTGGCCTGCGGCGGCTGAGCCACCGCAGGCCAACCCCACCCGCACGAGCTGTTGAGCCCCCGACAGGCCCGACCATCGCCCCCGGACAGCGCAGGGCCCCGGAACCGGCGCAGGGGTCCCGGGGCCCGGTCAGAGGGCGGGCCCGCTGGGCCCACCTGACGCGGTGCGCGCTGTCAGACGCGCCGCAGTACGGCCACCACCTTGCCGAGGATGGTCGCGTCGTCGCCGGGGATCGGCTCGTAGGCGGCGTTGTGAGGCAGCAGCCAGACATGGCCGTCCTCGCGCTTGAAGCGCTTGACGGTGGCTTCGCCGTCGAGCATCGCGGCCACGATGTCGCCGTTCTCCGCGACCGGCTGACGGCGCACCGTCACCCAGTCGCCGTCGCAGATCGCGGCCTCGATCATCGAGTCACCGACGACCTTCAGGACGAACAGCTCACCGTCGCCGACGAGCTGGCGGGGAAGAGGAAAGACGTCCTCGACGGACTCCTCGGCGAGGATCGGGCCACCGGCGGCGATCCGGCCGACCAGTGGCACGTACGACGCGGCCGGCTTGCCCGCGGTGTCCGTGGGCTGCACCGAGGCGGCCTGGTCGGAACCGCGTACCTCGTAGGCGCGCGGGCGGTGCGGGTCGCGGCGCAGGAAGCCCTTGCGCTCCAGTGCCATCAGCTGGTGTGCCACGGAAGAGGTGCTGGAGAGGCCGACGGCCTGACCGATCTCCCGCATCGACGGTGGGTAGCCCCGCCGCTGCACGGAGTCCCTGATGACCTCGATCACGCGGCGCTGGCGATCGGTGAGTCCGGAGCTGTCCGCCCGGATGCCGGGAGGTCGGCCCGGCAGGGAGCGCTTGTGCCCCTCAGGGTTCGTGGCTTCGTTCATCGCATGCACCGGCTCCAGTCGGCCCTGGGAGTGGTCCTGGGCAGCGATGGCGGCACTGTCTGCGGTGGTGGTCACGTCGGCCCCTCTCGATGGTCTCCCTGCTGGACAACGGTAGTTGCTTTCGAAAGGTTGCGCCAAACACACGTTCGAGTGAAAAATCGCGAATCACCGGACGCGATCATGTGTCCGGGTGTATTGGCGGCCGCGCCACCTGGCGGGCAAAAGGGTCCATTGCTGTACTCTTCACCGCCGGGGTGATCACCTCGTGGACTGGTGCCCCAGTCTGCCATCCGGCATTCCCCTGCCCCGGGACCAGCCCTCATCTGTGCGGGAGTCCCACGTCCCCTCCTCGCGGCGCCCACGGTATCTCCGCATGTGCCGCGGCGATACGGCTGTGCAGGAACGGATGCGGCCGTGTCCGGGCGAAGCCGTCGGACGGGGTGCCTCCGGGGGTGTGCGGGGCTGGTGTGGTTCGGCCTGTCGCACGTCACCTGCGCCTCCGCGCGCGACACGCGGTAACGGTGTCGATGTATGAGCCAATCCCCACATCTAGTGGTTGGATTGCGGCAGCAGCCCAGAAGTTGTGGTCCCCCGGGTCTCGAGGCCCATGGTCATCGCCTATGCTTGGGGCTGCTTCGTGGGGCGCAAGAGGCCCGGCGAGGCTATTGAGTCTGCTGTGAGGAGGGTTGGGAGTTCATGCACTGCCCCTTCTGCAGGCACCCCGACAGTCGTGTCGTCGACAGTCGTACGACCGACGACGGCACATCGATCCGCAGGCGCCGCCAGTGCCCTGACTGCTCCCGTCGTTTCACGACCGTGGAGACGTGCTCGCTCATGGTGGTGAAGCGGTCCGGAGTCACCGAGCCCTTCAGCCGTACGAAGATCATCAATGGAGTGCGCAAGGCGTGCCAGGGACGGCCCGTCACCGAGGACGCGCTCGCCCAGCTCGGCCAGCGGGTCGAGGAGGCGGTGCGGGCCACCGGAAGCGCCGAGCTGACCACCCACGACGTGGGGCTGGCCATACTCGGCCCGTTGCAGGAACTCGACCTCGTCGCCTACCTGCGATTCGCCTCCGTCTACCGGGCGTTCGACTCGCTCGACGACTTCGAGGCGGCCATCGAGGAGCTCAGGGCGCAGACGGGACACCCCGACGCGGACGACGGAGACCGCGAGGACGCGGCTGCGGGGAGCCAGGAAGACCACCGCGGGCCCGGAGGGACGGAACAACACGTCCCCGAGCCCGCAGGCGCCGCCGACTGACCGGCGGGCCGGACCCGGAAGGCAGGTCCGGGCCCGGCCGGGCGGCGGCGAAGAAGACCTGTTGCGGGCGATGTGAGTGGGTGCCCGCAACACCAGACAGAACACTGTGCCACGGGAACAACGGGGCACTTCAGGGCGTTTTCGCCCGTACAGGGAGGCGGCATGACAGAGACGGCGAGCGGTCCGGCACGGAGTTCCCGCGCTAAGAGCGCCAAGGCGAGCAAGGGCCTGCGTATCGAGCGCATCCACACCACCCCTGGGGTCCACCCCTATGACGAGGTGGCCTGGGAGCGCCGTGACGTCGTCATGACCAACTGGCGCGACGGCTCGGTCAACTTCGAGCAGCGCGGCGTGGAGTTCCCCGACTTCTGGTCGGTGAACGCGGTCAACATCGTCACCAGCAAGTACTTCCGCGGTGCCGTGGGCACTCCGCAGCGCGAGACCAGCCTCAAGCAGCTGATCGACCGCATCGTGAAGACGTACCGGCAGGCCGGGGAGGACCACAAGTACTTCGCCTCGCCCGCCGACGCCGAGATCTTCGAGCACGAGCTGGCGTACGCCCTCCTGCACCAGATCTTCAGCTTCAACAGCCCTGTCTGGTTCAACGTCGGCACCAAGCAGCCCCAGCAGGTCTCCGCCTGCTTCATCCTGTCCGTCGACGACTCCATGGAGTCGATCCTCGACTGGTACAAGGAAGAGGGCATGATCTTCAAGGGCGGCTCCGGCGCCGGCCTGAACCTCTCCCGGATCCGCTCCTCCAAGGAGCTGCTGTCCTCCGGCGGCAACGCCTCCGGCCCGGTCTCCTTCATGCGTGGCGCCGACGCCTCCGCAGGAACGATCAAGTCCGGTGGCGCCACCCGCCGCGCCGCCAAGATGGTCGTCCTCGATGTGGACCACCCGGACATCGAGGACTTCATCGAGACCAAGGTCAAGGAAGAAGAGAAGATCCGCGTCCTGCGCGACGCGGGCTACGACATGGACCTGGGCGGCGACGACATCACGTCCGTCCAGTACCAGAACGCCAACAACTCGGTCCGTGTCAACGACGAGTTCATGAAGGCGGTCGACCAGGGCGGCCAGTTCGGGCTGCGCGGCCGGATGACCGGCGAGGTCATCGAGGAGGTCGACGCCAAGGCACTCTTCCGCAAGATCGCCGAGGCCGCCTGGGCCTGCGCCGACCCCGGCATCCAGTACGACGACACCATCAACACCTGGCACACCTGCCCCGAGTCCGGCCGGATCACCGCGTCGAACCCGTGCAGCGAGTACATGCACCTGGACAACACGTCCTGCAACCTGGCCTCGCTGAACCTGATGAAGTTCCTGAAGGACGACGGCAAGGGCAACCAGTCCTTCGAGGCCGAGCGCTTCCAGAAGGTCGTCGAGCTGGTCATCACCGCGATGGACATCTCGATCTGCTTCGCGGACTTCCCGACCCAGAAGATCGGCGAGAACACGCGCGCGTTCCGCCAGCTCGGCATCGGCTACGCCAACCTCGGCGCCCTGCTGATGGCCACCGGCCACGCCTACGACTCGGACGGCGGCCGCTCCCTCGCCGGCGCCATCACCTCCCTGATGACCGGCACGGCCTACCGCCGCTCCGCCGAACTCGCCTCGGTGGTCGGCCCGTACGACGGCTACGCCCGCAACGCCGACGCCCACAAGCGCGTCATGAAGCAGCACTCCGACGCCAACGACAGGGCCGTCCGGATGGACGACCTGGACACCCCGGTGTGGGCCGCCGCCAGCGAGTCGTGGCAGGACGTGCTGCGCCTCGGTGAGAAGAACGGTTTCCGTAACTCCCAGGCGTCCGTGCTCGCCCCGACCGGCACCATCGGCCTGGCGATGTCCTGCGACACCACCGGTGTCGAGCCCGACCTCGCGCTGGTGAAGTTCAAGAAGCTGGTCGGCGGCGGCTCGATGCAGATCGTCAACGGCACCGTCCCGCAGGCCCTGCGTCGCCTCGGCTACCTGGAAGAGCAGATCGAGGCGATCGTCGCCCACATCGCCGAGAACGGCAATGTGATCGACGCCCCCGGCCTCAAGCCCGAGCACTACGAGGTGTTCGACTGCGCCATGGGCGAGCGGGCCATCTCCCCGATGGGCCACGTCCGCATGATGGCCGCGATCCAGCCGTGGATCTCCGGCGCCATCTCCAAGACGGTCAACATGCCGGAGACGGCGACCGTCGAGGAGGTCGAGGAGATCTACTTCGAGGCCTGGAAGCTCGGCGTCAAGGCCCTCGCGATCTACCGCGACAACTGCAAGGTCGGCCAGCCGCTCTCCGCCAAGACCAAGGAGAAGGAGAAGGCGGAGATCACCGAGAAGGTCGAAGAGACCATCCGTACCGCGGTCGAGAAGGTCGTCGAGTACCGCCCGGTCCGCAAGCGCCTGCCGAAGGGACGTCCCGGCATCACCACGTCCTTCACCGTCGGCGGCGCCGAGGGCTACATGACGGCCAACTCCTACCCGGACGACGGTCTCGGTGAGGTCTTCCTGAAGATGTCCAAGCAGGGCTCGACCCTCGCGGGCATGATGGACGCCTTCTCGATCGCCGTGTCCGTCGGCCTCCAGTACGGAGTGCCGCTGGAGACGTACGTCTCGAAGTTCACGAACATGCGCTTCGAGCCGGCCGGTATGACGGACGACCCGGACGTGCGGATGGCGCAGTCGATCGTCGACTACATCTTCCGCCGCCTGGCGCTGGACTTCCTGCCCTTCGAGACGCGCTCCGCGCTCGGCATCCACTCCGCCGAGGAGCGTCAGCGTCACCTCGAGACCGGTTCGTACGAGCCGAACGAGGACGAGGTCGACGTCGAGGGCCTGGCCCAGTCGGCGCCGCGCGCCCAGGAGCTGAAGGCCATTTCCGCTCCGCAGGCCGAGGAGGCGGCCAAGCCCGCCCCGCAGCAGGCCCACACCAGTGCCGAACTGGTGGAGATGCAGTTGGGCATCCAGGCCGACGCCCCGCTGTGCTTCTCCTGCGGTACGAAGATGCAGCGTGCCGGTTCCTGCTACATCTGCGAGGGCTGCGGCTCGACCAGCGGCTGCAGCTGAATGTGAGCGCCTTTCAGGCGTGAAGTGACGGCCAGAGATGGGGAGTCGGCGAAATGTCGGCTTCCCACTCGGCTGTCGTGGCTATCAACGCTTCGTGTCGCCCGGTGCCCCAAGTGTTCTTGCTATGAGGTCGGTATCGCAGTACTCGGTCAGTGCTTGCAGTTTTCCGTCTTCGATCTGGCAAACCCAGCAGTAAGTGTTGTGATAGGGCTTCCCGTCCGTGGTTGTGGCGCGACCTCTGCACTCCACGACGACGCAATCGCCGGCGGCGATGAAACGCTGTGGGGTGTTCGTGTATGTGTCCGCGAACTGGGCGAGCAGCGGCCGAAACAGCTCGCTGAGGACGGTCTGTTTACCCTCGTAGGTCCCAGACCAGCTCGTCGTACCGATGATCGTCCAGCGGAAGTCGTCGGCGAGACTCTCGGCGAGAGGCCGACCGTCCCCTTCCGCCAGCCCGGCGAAGATGCGCTGCATCAGTCGCATGTTCTCGGTCTCGCTCATGGATCCTCCGTCACCTCATGAAGGTCTGGCCTGCCATTCAATAGGCCGGAGTGCCGTCGCGGGTGACCTTTCTTGCAAGAGGGCTGGCACGGCGGGAGCGACGGCGCAGGTACCTGGCCGGTCGGGATCGACCGGCCAGGGCCGAGGAATAGCGCACACCAGGAACAAGTGCTCTGCGCCAGTACGACGAACGCCTGAGCCGATGACGGAGGGGCACCGCCCGCGGGCGGTGCCCCTCCTGTCGTCACAGGCCGCGGCCGGCGGCCTGTGGATGAGGTTCATGGCCGGTGGGCCGCACCCATCGTCCTGGTGAAGTCGACGGGGTCGCCCTCGAAACCACGGAGTCCGGAGCGGAAGCCCCACGGGCCGGAGCCGTCCCGGGCGAACTCCGCAACCGTCGCCGCCGTCGCACCCAGGACACCGCCGAAGTCGTCCTCCGTCAGGACGGTGTACCCCTCGCGGATACGCAGTCCGGGGTTGCCGACACTGACGAAGGTGCGCTCCGCCGGGCGCTGCTGGATGACGACACCGACCACCACGCGCGCGTACCGGACGTCGAGCCGGTCGAGTTCCAGCGTCATGACTTCGTCGTAGCCGAAGCCCTGGCCGTCCTTGCTGTCCCGGTTGAGAGTGATCGTGCCGTCGGGGGAGCGGCTGTCGAAGTGCACGACGTACGCGGGGTCGCCGTGCGGATCGTCCGCCAGATAGGTCGCCGCGACCAGGTCCAGATCCGTGGTCGGCTGCCCCGCCGGACTGGGATCCCACCGCACCGCGATCTCGACCTTGCGAAGCCCCTTGTTGAGCCCGTCCACCAGAGTCCCCTTCCCCGTGCCGACCCGTCCGCTGGCCCCAACTGCCGGGCGCTCATGACTGTTTGTCCATCCTGCCACGCGCGCGGGTGCGTGCGTGGGGGAGCGGTCCAGCCGAGAGTGACCGACGCCACGCTCCGTGGCCTTACCATGGCGCGGTGCTGGTCAAGTGGATTCGCTGCACCGTGGTGGACCGCCGCGGTTTCGAGCGGGGGCAGCGGAAGTGGGCGGGGCTTCTGGGGGAGCCGGGGTTTCGCGGGCAGGGGGGTGGCTGGAGCCGGGGGCGGCCGGGCGTGGCGCACATCTTCGCGTTCTGGGAGAGCCGCGCCTTCTACGACTCCTTCATGGCACGGTCCCACGACCGGCTCGCGTCGGCCCAGGCCGGCACGTTCAAGGACGCCCAGGTCAGACTCTTCGACTACCGCTTCGACGTGAAGACCGGCTTCGAGCCGCGCTTCACGGACGCCGACCTGCTCCGGGTGGCGCTCTGCCGCATCCACGAGGAGCGGGCCGAGCACTTCGTGCTGATGCAGGAGAAGGTCTGGAACCCGGCGATGGCGGGCTCGCCCGGCATGGTGCGCGGGTTGTTCGGCGAGGCACCCGGGAGCGAGTTCCTGGTGCTGTCGATGTGGCGCTCGGCCGCCGAGCACGGCAAGTACCGCACCGAACGCGTGGAGCGGCTCGCCCTGAGGGCCCAGACAGAGGCGGACGTGGCGGCACTCACCGGGGACGTCGTGGACATGGAGTCGAGCTGGACTGTCTGATTCCGCGTGGCGTCGATGGGTGCTCCGGATGCTGCGCGCGGGCTGATTTGACTTCCGGTGGGACCGGACGGAGCGGTTCCGGTGCCGGACAAGCGTGCGACCGAAGTGACCTGTGGTGCAGGAATCGTGTGACCTACGCCGTATGGGTGCGGTGTGGGTGCTCCAGGAGCCCTCACCCGATCTAGGGTCTTGGCATGGCACGACCACGGCGCATCGTCCTTGTCCGGCACGGCGAGTCAACGGGCAATGTTGATGACTCCGTCTACGAGCGTGAACCCGACCATGCCCTGGCACTGACCGAGCGCGGTCGCCGGCAGGCGGAGGCGACGGGCGAGCAGCTGCGCGAGCTCTTCGGCGACGAGCGCGTCAGCGTGTACGTCTCCCCGTACCGCCGAACGCACGAGACTTTGCGCGCGTTCCACCTCGACTCCGGACTCATACGGGTGCGCGAGGAACCCCGGCTGCGCGAGCAGGACTGGGGCAACTGGCAGGACCGGGACGAGGTCCGCCTCCAGAAGGCCTACCGGGACGCGTACGGCCACTTCTTCTACCGTTTCGTCCAGGGCGAGTCCGGTGCCGACGTCTATGACCGGGTCGGCGGCTTCCTGGAGAGCCTGTTCCGCAGCTTCGAGGACCCCGACCACCCGCCGAACGTGCTCATCGTCACCCATGGCCTGGCCATGCGGCTGTTCTGCATGCGGTGGTTCCACTGGACGGTCGCGGAGTTCGAGTCGCTGTCGAACCCGGGGAACGGCGAGGTGCGGATGCTCGTTCTGGGGGACGACGGCAAGTACACGCTTGACCGGCCGTTCGACCGCTGGCGAGATCCCGAGCCCTACGGGATCACCGGATAGAGTGGCAGGGCGATGACCGCTGATTCCTCCTCCGACGTGCGCCTGGACCGCGCCCTGGCCTGCCTGCGCGGACTGTCCGTCGGGGACGCCCTGGGCTCCCAGTACTTCGTGCCGGTGAACTACCCGCTGCTGAAGCGCCGCGAGGTGCCGTCGGGGCCGTGGCAGTGGACGGACGACACGGAGATGGCCGGCTCGGTCGTCGCCGTCCTGGCCGCCCACCACCGCATCGACCAGGACGCCCTGGCCCGCTCCTTCGCCGAGCACCACGACTTCGACCGGGGGTACGGCCCCGCGGTCAACCGCCTGCTGCGCCTCGTCCGAGAGGGCGGCGACTGGCGGGAACTCGCCGCCGCGCTCTTCAAGGGGCAAGGGTCCTGGGGCAACGGCGCGGCGATGCGGATCGCCCCGCTGGGCGCCTGGTACGCGGACGATCCGGAGCAGGCGACCCACCAGGCGGAGATCTCGGCGTACACCACCCATCAGCACCGCGAGGGCGTCGTCGGGGCCATGGCCGTCGCCGCGGCAGCCGCGTTCGCCGCCGCCCCCGACGGACCGCCCGGCGCCGAAGCCCTCCTCGACGGGGTTATCGACCTGGTGCCGAAGAGTGCCGTGGGTGCGGGACTCCGTCGGGCCCGGGACATGCTCGACTACGGCGATCCGGCCACGGTCGCGGCCGTACTGGGATGCGGGCGGCGTACGACTGCCCACGACACCGTGCCCTTCGCCCTCTGGTCGGCCGCGAGAAGCCTCGGCGACTACGAGCAGGCCTTCTGGACGACCGCCCAGGTGGGCGGGGACGTCGACACCACGTGCGCCATCGTCGGAGGCGTGATCGCCGCTGGGAAGGCGGGGACGCCGCCCGCCGAGTGGGTCGAGCGGACGGAGCCGCTTCCGGACTGGGTGCCCACGTCGGCCTGACGGCCGGAGCCCTCGGCCCTTCGAGAACTCTCCGTACGCATTGGGAACTCTCCGTGACCGGCCGCCCGTTGTCCTGACATCCGCTGTGCGAGTCGTCGAGGGCGCGCGCACTCCGGACGTCCGCGCGGGTGGCGCTGAGGGAGGTGGTCATGGAGGTTCTGCTCGCTGTTCTGATCCCCTGGTGGGGCGCTGTCACGCGCCGCGTGGGGCGCGCACGGGTGGTGGCCGGGCCGCTGCCCTCGCCGTCCGTCCCCCAGGCCCGCCCCGGCCATCCGCAGCCGGTCGCGAACCGGCTCGGCAACCGTCGGCGGGCCTGTGTCGTACCCGCCGGCGAGCCGCCGGCGCCGGTTCGCGGTGCGCTTGCGTCAGCCGAGTCCCGGTCCGGCCGAGCCGGAGAGTGCCTCCAGGTCGCTCTTGCGGACGCGGATCACCAGCCAGGCCGTGGCCAGGGCGAGGACGGCCATCGCCGCGGCCGGGATGAAGGCCGTCGAGATGCCCTGGGCCAGCACCTCGTGCCCCCACGGCGCGGGCAGCTGATGCGTCCTGGCGAACTCCGCCTTCTGCTCCGCGGTCCCGTCGGCCATGAACTGCGGAAGCTGCTTCTCCGCCTCGTCCCTGGTCGCCGTGCCGAAGACCGTCGTCAGGATGGACAGACCCAGCGATCCGCCCACCTGCTGTGTCGTGTTGAGCAGCCCGGACGCCGCGCCCGCCTCGTGCGGGGCGACCCCGGAGACGGCGGTGAGCGTCAGCGTCACGAAGTTCAGCCCCATGCCGAAGCCGAACACCAGCATCGGGCCGAGGACTCCACCGACGTACGAACTGTCGGAGCTGATGAGCGCTTGCCAGGCCAGTCCGATCATCGCGAGCGCGGAGCCCACGAGCATGAAGGGCTTGGGGCCCAGCACCGGCAGGAACCGCTGCGACAGACCCGCGCCGAGCGCGATCACGACCGTCACGGGAAGGAAGGCGAGCCCTGCCTGGATCGGGCTGTACCCGAGCACGTTCTGCACGAACAGCACGATGTAGAAGAACATGCCGAACATCGCCGCGGCCAGGCTCAGCATGATCACGTACGTGCCCGAGCGGTTGCGGTCGGCGAACATCCGCAGCGGGGTGATCGGCTCCTTGGCCCGGGACTCGATGATGCCGAAGGCCAGCAGCAGCACCACAGCGGCAGCGAAGGACCCGATGGTGAGACTGTCCCGCCATCCCTCGTCCGCAGCGCGGATGAAGCCGTAGACGAGGGATGCCATGCCCGCGGTCGAGGTCACCGCGCCCGCGATGTCGAAGCGGCCGCTGTGCCGTTCGGACTCACTGATGTAGAGCGGAGTGAGCACGGCTATCAGCACGCCGATCGGCACGTTCACGAAGAGCACCCAGCGCCAGTCGAGCCATTCGGTGAGCATGCCGCCCGCGAGCAGACCGATGGCACCGCCGCCGGCGGAGACCGCGGCGAAGACGCCGAAAGCCCGGTTGCGCTCCGGCCCCTCGGGGAACGTGGTGGTGATGAGCGCCAGCGAGGTGGGCGAGGCGATCGCTCCTCCGACGCCCTGCAGGACCCGAGCGGCCAGCAACTGCCAGGGCTCCTGGGCCAGCCCGCCGAGCAGCGAGGCGAAGGTGAACAGCAGAATGCCGGTCATGAAGACCCGGCGCCGTCCGAGGATGTCACCGGCGCGACCGCCGAGGAGCAGCAGGCCGCCGAAGGTGAGTGTGTAGGAACTGACGACCCAGGTGAGGTCGGTGGTGCTGAACTCGAGCGCGTCTTGAATGTGCGGGAGCGCGATGTTCACAATCGTCGCGTCGAGTACCACCATGAGTTGGCAGGCCGCGATGACGGTGAGCGCGATGCCGGGGCGTCCCTCCCGGCGTGCCGCACCTGGCTTCTGATCTTGGAGCAATGGAGAGGTTGTCACTATGGGTCCCCCACGAGTGCGTTAGTGAACGCTTGCGTTCACTGCCGCGTCAACGGTAGTGAGTCCCCGACAGTGAACGCAAGCGTTCACTTATGACGTCGTCGTTCGGTTCGTCCCCCCGTGTGGCCGTCCGGCGCGTCCCCCCATCCCCGGAATGCCCGCTTCCTCTGCTCGTTGGAGAGAGTCCGATGGTTACCCCCAGCTGGGCGGATGCCCCCGCTCAGACAGCCGCCCGCCGCCGCGGCGCGGTACTCGAACGCGCGATCCTCGACGCCGCGCTGGATCAACTCAGCACGGTCGGCTGGAACGGCCTGACCATGGAGGGCGTCGCCGCCGGCGCCCAGACCGGCAAGGCCGCGGTCTACCGGCGCTGGCCGTCCAAGGAGGATCTTGTCGCCGATGCCCTGCGCGCCGGGCTGCCGCAGTTCGACGCCGCCCCGGACGAAGGCAGCGTGCGCGAAGACCTCTTGGCGCTGTGTCTGCGAGCCCGTGACGCGATGTTCTCCCGCCCGGGTTTCGCGCTTCGCTCGGTGATTCACGAATGCGACACGGCTCAGGTCGAACGCTTTCATGGCGTGATCTTCGCGGGGGTCGTGGAGCCCACCATGAGGATGTTGCGGGAGGTCGTCGACCGCGGGATCGAGCGAGGCGAGGTGCGCCCCGAGGCTGCGAACGGCTATGTCTTCGACGCCATGCCGGCGATGATGATGTACCGCTCCAAGATGTGCGGCTGTGAATGGCAGGATCGTGAAGTCGAGGAGATGATCGACCAGTTGATGGTTCCGCTGCTGCGGCCGCACGGTTCCTGACGCTGCGGCGAAGGGGGGCTGATGCCGCCGCCGAACGGTGCCCGACGCTGCTGCCGGCCGGTGCTCGACGGGGGCTCGTGAGGGCGGCGACGCCGCCGGTGCGGACCGGGGTGTCGCGGGCGGTTCCGGGCGGCGTAATCTAGGGGCGCCATGCCGTACGAACCGCCTACTCACACCGTCGAGCGCTCCCTTCGAGCCACGACCGGAGCGAAGATCGTTGCAGGTGTCGACGAGGTGGGGCGCGGCGCGTGGGCCGGTCCCGTCACCGTCTGCGCGGCGATCACCGGACTGCGCCGTCCGCCCGACGGGCTCACGGACTCGAAGCTGCTCACCATCAAACGACGCACCGCCCTGGCCGAGGAACTGCGGACCTGGGTGACGTCGTACGCGCTGGGGCATGCCTCCCCGGAGGAGATAGACGCTCTGGGGATGACGGCCGCGCTGAGGATCGCTGCCGGACGTGCGCTGGACGCACTGCCGGTCCGTCCCGACGCGGTCATCCTCGACGGCAAGCACGACTACCTCGGTGCGCCCTGGCGGGTCCGCACAGTGATCAAGGGCGACCAGTCCTGCGTGGCAGTGGCCGCGGCCTCGGTGATCGCCAAGGTCCAGCGCGACAAAATGATGGCCGAACTGGGTATCGACCATGCAGACTTCGGTTTTGCGGACAACGCCGGGTATCCATCACCCGTGCACAAGGCCGCACTGGCGGAGCGGGGCCCCACCCCCTACCACCGGTTGTCGTGGGCGTATCTTGATGCGCTGCCCCAGTGGCGGCACCTCAAGAAGGTCCGCAGCTGGGCGGACGGAAGTGTTCCGGAAATCGAGGGTCAGCTCGGCTTCGATTTCTGACGGTTTCGTTCGCACGCATGCGCCACCCGCCGCCGCGGGCCGTACCAACGTTTGATAGATATCAACTCATGCCTCTCATTCCCGAGGAGCCTCAGATTCACGAGAGTGCCCAGGGTCCCCGCGCCACTCCGGCCAGCGGCCGCACCGCGCCGACCCCCCGTCCCGTACCCGGCCCCCGTCCCGCGGCTTCGTCGCGTCCCGGCCGCCCCGGCCCACTCCGGCCGGCGCCGCCGGTGCAACGTGCGCCGCGCGACGTGGCCGCCAAGCCCGCTCCGTCGGGTCCCGCCGCCGGTGCCGCCGCTCCGGTCACCCCGCAGATCCAGCTGATCCCGGCTTCCGTGGAGGGGGCGCTCGACGCCGCCGAGGAGGCCGTGGACCTGCTGCTGGACTCCGGTCGTGCCCCCGGCGACGTCCTGGTGATCACGACCGGGGAGCAGCACCCGTGGGCCGCCCACGAGCTGTCCTTCGGTGAAACCTCCTACTGGGCCCAGCACGACGCCGGCGACGACGTCTTCTACACGGACACCGCCATCGCGGCCCGCGCCGCGTCGCGTCCTGTGGTCGTGGTCGCCGTCAACGGTGGTCCCGAGGCCGCGGCCGTGAGCGCCCTGTCGCTGGCCCACTCCCGGGCGGGCGCCCTGCTGATCGTCTGCGGCGACCCGCAGCGGATCAACTCGGTGCTGGGCGCGGGTGTCTGAGCGGTGCCGTAGCGCCCGGTAGTGCGCCGGGGTGACTTCGGGCGCCGCTGTGGCGGCGTCGCGCGGCGGTCGGTTCACCATGCCCGCAGGGCGCGGGGGACCGTGCCTGCGTGGTGACCTCGCCCGGTCCGGTGAATGCCTCTGTGGCCGGGACGGACCGCCTGCTTGCGGCTCGGCCAGGGCAGGGTTCGAGGTGCTCGTTCCAACTGCCCGTCGTAGGAATCGTGGTGTGCCGTGCGACCTGGCGCGGGCCCGGAACCGTTCGGAACGGTCTGTCCGGGCCTCAGCGTGCAGCCGCTGCGCGGCGCAGCACTTCGGAGGCGCCGCCGGTGCGCGGTATGGGTGGCGGTGCTTCCGACGTGGCGAACGGCTCCGGTGCCGACGCGGAGTGAGGGCGGCGCCCGCCGCGGCCCTCGCCGAGGACCTGCCAGCCGTCACGGGTCAGCGTGATGTACGCCCCGCAGCGCAATCCGTGGAGGGTGCACGCGTCGCGCAGCCCCCACATCCACGCGCCGTCCTCCTCCGTCCAACGCGCGTCGCCCTCACGGCAGTAGAGCAGCACGGCGGTGCGTACCGGCGTGCGGCGGCGCAGATCGTGCGGGATGACCCGGCGCAGCTGCGAGAGCAGTGTGTTGCGGAACATCCAGCCGTCGGCCGGGGCTGAACGGCGCACGAACGAGGCGCTCGCCCGCAGCCGTTCGTCCGGGTCGAGCACGGCGACGACGGCGGTCGCCGGCTGCGGGTGGTGACGGGCGTGCAGGCCGCTGACGATCTCACGGGGATTGCGCAGGAGTGGGATCCCGGCGGTGGCCCATTCCGCGGGTTCGAGCAAGCGGTTGGCGGAAGCAGCGGACGTCGACGCCGCTGCCGAGGCCGGAGCGAATCCGAAGGTCACGGTCCTCCCTTCGGCTACGCGCCCACACTGCGGGCGGGGTCGGATTCCTGGGAGCGCGCACCGCAGCGAAGCCCTACCGGAGCGGCCGGCGAGCCGTGCGGGAGCAGACCTCAATTCTTCCTGTCGAACTTGAATGCGGCAACGAGCAATTGAGGCAGCCGACCGTTATCAGATGATACGCGGCTAATATCCCCACCGTGTGTGTCACCGGACCACCCATGGGGCGTTCGAGCACGACACGTTCGTACGTCATGGGGGTGTGCGCCGTCCAGAGGTGTGCGCCGGGGCAGCCGCCCCCGCCCCCGGGGCGCCGTCAGCCCTGCACGGCCAGCACCAGCGGCAACACCCCTTGCGCGCCGGAGCGTCGGAGGATGCGGGCCGCGACCGCGAGGGTCCAGCCGGTCTCTGTGTAGTCGTCCACCAGGAGGACGGGGCCCTGGGCCTCGGCGAGAGCGGACGCGAGGGCGGGCGGCACGGCCAGAGCGCCGTCGAGTGCCTTCAGTCGCTGGGCGCTGTTGCTCCGGGAGCCCGGGAGGGCGTCGCCGACGTACTCGACGGCGCCCAGCAGCGGCAGGCGGCCGATCTCGGCGATGCGCGCCCCCAGGGAGTTGATCAGCTGCGGTCGCGTGCGCGAGGCGACGGTGACGACGCCGGCCGGACGCGGCCTGCCGTCCGGCGCACCAGGGGCCCAGCCGCCAGGACCCCTGGCCCAGTCGGCCAGCACGCCCACCACTGCCTTCGCCACGTCGTCGGGCACGGGACCGTCAGGGGCCTGGGGCGCGAGCATGGGCCGCAGCCGGTTGCCCCACCCGATGTCCGACAGCCGTCCCAGCGCGCGTCCCGACGCGGCCTGTTCGCCGGCCGGGATACGTCCCTTGAGGTCCACTCCGATCGCCGGCAGCCCGGTGGGCCACATTCGGCGGGGCTCCACCTCGACACCTGCCCGGCCCAGGTCCACGCGAGCGGCGTCGAGCGCCTCCTCGGACGTGTCGGCGGCGAAGCGGGGAGCGGCGCAGTTGTCGCAGCGACCGCACGGCTTGGCGGCCTCGTCGTCCAGCTGGCGCTGCAGGAACTCCATACGGCAGTCGGTCGTCGACGCGTACGCGCGCATGGCCTGCTGCTCGGCCTCGCGCTGACGTGCCACCCACGCGTACCGCTCGGCGTCGTACGTCCACGGCTGTCCGGTCGCGATCCAGCCGCCCTTGACCCGTTTGACCGCCCCGTCCACGTCGAGGACCTTGAGCATGGTTTCCAGTCGGGAGCGGCGCAGCTCCACCAGGGGTTCCAGGGCGGGCAGCGACAGGGGCTTGTCCGTACGCCCCAGGATGTCGAGTGTGCGGTGCACCAGGTCTTCCGAAGGGAAGGCGAGCGACGCGAAGTACTTCCAGATCGCCTCGTCCTCCTTGCCCGGGAGCAGGAGCACCTCGGCATGCTCCACACCGCGTCCCGCGCGGCCCACCTGCTGGTAGTAGGCGATGGGGGAGGAGGGCGAGCCCAGGTGCACCACGAAACCCAGGTCGGGCTTGTCGAAGCCCATGCCGAGCGCTGAGGTGGCGACCAGGGCCTTCACCTTGTTGCCGAGCAGATCCTCCTCGGCCTGCTGACGCTCGGCGTTCTCCGTCTTGCCCGTGTACGCCGCGACCGTGTGCCCGCGCTGCCGGAGGAAGGCGGTGACCTCCTCGGCGGCGGCCACGGTGAGGGTGTAGATGATTCCGGATCCCGGCAGTTCGTCGAGGTGCTCCGCGAGCCAGGCCATCCGGTGCGCGGCGTCCGGCAGCCTCAGCACGCTCAGGCTCAGGCTGTCCCGGTCCAGCGGACCCCGCAGCACGAGGGCGTCCGAGCTGCCGCCGGTGCCGAGCTGTTCCGCGACGTCGGCCGTCACGCGCGCGTTGGCCGTGGCGGTGGTCGCGAGCACCGGCACACCGGGCGGGAGATCGGCGAGCATCGTGCGCAGCCGGCGGTAGTCCGGCCGGAAGTCATGGCCCCAGTCGGAGATGCAGTGGGCCTCGTCCACGACCAGGAGTCCGGTGGCGGCCGCGAGCCGGGGCAGCACCTGGTCCCGGAAGTCCGGGTTGTTGAGCCGTTCAGGACTCACCAACAGGACGTCCACCTCGCCCGCGGTGATCTCGTCCTGGACGGCATCCCACTCCTCGGTGTTGGAGGAGTTGATGGTCCGGGCGTGGATACCGGCCCGAGCCGCCGCCTCGACCTGGTTTCGCATGAGCGCGAGCAGCGGCGACACGATCACGGTCGGACCGCTGCCCTGCGCCCGCAATAGCGAGGTCGCCACGAAGTACACCGCGGACTTGCCCCAGCCCGTGCGCTGCACGACCAGGGCACGGCGTCTGTCGGCGACCAGCGCCTCGATCGCCCGCCACTGGTCCTCGCGCAGCCGGGCCTTTCCCGAGACGTCCCCGACGAGACGGGCGAGGACCGCGTCGGCCGCCGCCCGGAGTTCCGCGTTGCTCGTGTGCTCCATGCGTTCCATACAACAGGACGGCACCGACATCCGGAGCCGAGCACGGAGAGCTGGGGACGCGCAGGCCGTGGGTGACGTGTCCCTGATCGGACTTATCCACAGGGCCAAGCGGAGGTTTGCGTTCCGCGAGATCGTCTTCGCATGACGAACCACGGCGAAACGACCGGATCCCCTGAGAACGGTGACATCACCGGGCCCGATGCGCAGAGCGGGCACCAGAACGGTGAACAGGAGAAGAAGCGGAGCGACGCGTCCGGGCTGCACGCTCCCGGCCCTGCGTACGACAGTCACGGCGGCGAACACCAGGTCACCCTGCGCACTCCGGCCGAACTGGCAGACGCCCTGCCGTACCTGCTCGGATACCGCCCCGAGGACAGCATCGTCCTCGTCGCCCTGCACGACAGGGACGGACGCGGGCGGTTCGGAGGCCGGGCCCGGCTCGGTATCCCCGCGAGCGCGGACGACTGGCCGTCCGCAGCCCGGCAACTGTCCCATGGCCTCGTGACGGGCAGCGAGCGCCGAGGAGCCCGGCCCGAGTCGATGGTCGCCTTCCTGTGCCAGGAACCGCAGCAGGGCCAGACCGGCCGGCAGGTGATGGAGCGGCTCAGGCCTCTGGCACAGAGGCTGCGCGTCGAGTGCGGTTCCCTCGACGTGGTGGTGGTCGAGGCGCTGTGCATCTCGGAGGGCCGCTACTGGTCGTACTGCTGTGACAACGCGGCATGCTGCTCCCCCGAGGGAGCCCCCATGGGCCTGCCCGGCACCTCCGTACTGGCCGCGGCGGCCACTTACGCCGGTCTCCAGGTGCGCGGCACGTTGCGAGAGCTCCGGGCCCGGCTGCTGCCCTGGGAGAACGCCGCGGCCCTCGAGCAGGAGGCCGCCCTGGACGCCGCCAGCATGGCGCTGGTGCCGAAGATCCTGGACGAATCGGACCGTGCCGCCGTGGCCGACGAAACGCTGGAGCTGGCCGGGAGGACCCTGGCCCGCTTCGCCGAGGCGCAGCCCGTCTCCGGCATGCTCCTGGCAGATCTCCGCGACGACGAACTGCTCGGGCACGAGGACGCCGCCCGGCTGATCCTCGGCCTCCAGGATCGAGCGACCCGCGACCGGGCGGCCGAGTGGATGGAGGGCGACGCCGCCGCAGTCGCCCTTCGCCTCTGGCGGACGCTGGCTCGCCGCTGCGTCGGGCCCTACGGCGAACATGCCGCTGCGCCGCTCACTCTCGCCGGCTGGGTCGCCTGGTCCACCGGCGACGAACTGGAGGCCCGCGAAGCCCTCGCCATGGCTCTGGGTGCCGATCCCGACTACCTCTTCGCCCGCCTCCTGCACCAGGCCTGCAACGAAGGCCTCGACCCGGAGTCGATCCGCCGCTGCCTGCGAGCGGAGCGCGAAGGTCGCGGGAGTGCGGTGGCCGACCTCGTCGAAAGGCGGGCGGACGATGAGGAGTCTGCTGGACGCGAGACACCCGCGGCGACCGAGAGCGAGCCACACGACAGGCCCTCACCGGCAGCGGCGCCGTCGGACTCCGAGCCAGTCGGCAAGCCCTCACCGGCAGGGGCGACGCCCGAGTTCGGGCCATCCGACAAGCCCTCACCGGCAGCCGTGCCGTCACGCCGTCGCCGCCGCTCCCGTCCCGTCGGCACCACCGGCGCAGCCGTCGGCCGTACCGGCGCGGAAGACCGTGACATGGGAGCCCGGACTCCCCGGCGGCGCACGCCGGCGGGCACCACACACCCTGCCGGTGCTACCGAAACCGGCTCTCGACTGGGCCGTGCGATTACCTCGGGTCCCGCGCGGTCCGGCAGCGTGCGAACGAACGGCACGTGTGCGCGTACGCAGAAGAAGGCAGCCATGCCCTGCCGGGACACGGGCCAGGAAGGCGCACAGCCCGGCCGCGGCACGGACGGCGAGGAGTGAGCCTCCGCCCGGGCGGCCTTGAGGGACAGGGAGGGCCGGGCCACGGGCGTGACTCGGAGGACGCTCCCACCGTTCACCTGAGTGGCGGAACGGCTGAACGGGCCGTGACGCCGTACCGCCCCTGCTCCGTCGGAGCCCTTTGGCACCGGCGCCGACCCCGATCGAGGCGCACCGAGCGCAGAGGAAGCCTTCCCATGCAACAGCCGACTCCGCCCTCCGCCGCCGACGACCACCGCCCCCAGGGCGGGTCCTCACCATCCCTCGGATCGGGTGTCGTCCCGCCCGGGGCCGGGGTGCCGCGGGCGGGGGATCAGGTTGGCCCTCCGCGACCAGCGGCACGTGTCGACGGTTACGGGCCGAGGTTCCCCGGCAGCACGTCATCCCCCTCTGCCCCCACCGGCCCCGACTCGCGCCCGCTGTCTTCGCCGGGCCCCGGCCGATCGTCGCCCCGATGGGCGGGCCAGAGTCGTCGCCCTGGCGCGGGATCGGGGTACGGCTCAGCTTCATCGCCCTTCGCCCCGGGACGGACTTCGTCACCCATGGGGCACTCTTCCTCGCCACCGCCCCGGGGCGCCACGATCCCCGGACTGCGCTGGTCCGCCGACCTGCCACCCGCCCACACCGCGATGATCTGTGTCGCCCTTCCCGGCCTGGCCATCTCGACCGAGGAGGGACAGCTGAGCGGCCGTGGACTGGAGGGGTTCTACCGTGCCGGCCGACGCGTGCTCTCCCGGTGCGAGATCCGCGTCGCCGGACGAGTACCCCTCGCGGTCCAGGCCCGGATGGCCTCGGCCGACCGCGCCAGGTTCGTGGGCACACTCCGCACGTCACCGCAGGCGGGCCCGGACCCCGACGTGATCGTGGAACGCAACCGCTTCGCGGACGGCACGGAGCGGATCACCCTGCACAGTGCGGCTCCCCGCCCGCTGCGGCTGCCGGTCGAGATCGTCCTGGGCACGGACCTGGCCGACCTCGGGGCGATCGCCTCCGGCAGCGCCGGCCCCGAACTCCCCGCCAGCGTCCACGGCTCCGGCCTGCGCTGGTCCTGTGCCACCGGCAACGCGTCCGTCACGGCCGAACCGCCTCCCTCGGACGCCCTGGCCTCGGCCGGGCTGCTGCGGTGGGAGCTCGATCTGCCACCCGGCGGCAGCAGAACCGTGGAACTGCGGGTGCGACCGGACGGCGCCGGGCCCCTCCGAGCCGTGGGACGGGCGGCGACCAGCCCTCTGGCCGCCGCGCGTGCCGAGGGTGACGACCTCAGAGTCCCCGCCCTCCTGCGGACGAGTATCGAGGACCTCCAGGCCCTCCTCCTGCGTGACTCCGCGCATCCCGCCGACACCCACGTCGCGGCCGGGGCACCCTGGCGCTGCGGTCTGGCTCCCGCCGACGCGCTCGTCGCCGCCCGGATGGCGCTGCCACTCGGCACCGGCCTCGCCGCGGGAACGCTGCGGATCCTCGCCCGGACCCAACTCACCGGCCCCGGAACGCAGTCCGGAATGATCCCCGGCCCCAGACGGGACGCCGGGCCGCACCTTCCGCCGCAGTGCACCGGTACAGAGGCCACGCTGCTCTTCCCCGCCCTGCTCGCCGAGGCCCGCCGCTGGGGCCTCCCCGACCAGGAGACGGAAGAGCTGCTGCCCGCCGCAGAACGCTGCCTGGCCTGGCTGCGAGCCACCGCGGACGACGACACGTACCTGCGCGACCCGAACCCGGGCGGGCCCGTCCGCTGTGAGACACAGGCTCACGCCCACCGTGCCGCCCTGCTCGGCGCCGACCTGCTCGACGCCTGCGGCCGGACGGGGGGAGCGGCACTCCGGCAGTGGGCTCAGGCCTTACGGACCGCATTCCGGAAGGACTTCTGGGTCGAGGACCGCGGGGGCGGCCGGCCCGCGGCAGCCCGTACGCCGGACGGCAGCCCGGTGCCTCACCTGGGCGCGGCCACCGTGCACCTCCTCGACACGGGCCTGCTGGGCGGGGGCGAGCTGGCGCCCGGCCTGCTCGACAAGGTCCAAACCGAGAACCTTGCCCGGCTGCTCGGCAGCCCGGTCATGGACTCGGGCTGGGGCCTGCGTGGACTGGGCGCGAAAGAACGGGGATTCAATCCGTTCGGCCACCGCGCAGGAGCCGTACGGGTCCAGGAGACGGCACTCGCCGTCGCGGGGCTGGCCGCCGCCGGCTACGAGAAGGAGTCGAGTTCGCTGCTGCGCGGCGTACTGGCGGCCGCCGAGACCTTCGCCCACCGGCTGCCCGAGATGTACGCCGGGGAGCAGCGCACGGAAGGGAGCGCTCCCCTCCCGCACCCGGCAGCCTGCCGCCCCGCGGCCACAGCGGCGGCCGCCGGAGTCCTGCTGCTGACCACCCTCGCCGGCATCCGCCCCGACGCCCCGGCCGGGACGGTCACCCTGAGCCCCATGCGCAGCGCGCCCCTCGGAGAGATCGGCTTCACGGGACTGCGCGTCGCGGGCGCCCCGTTCTCGGTGCGGGTCAGCCGGCTGGGCCTCGCCATGGTCGAGGAGGCGGCCGACGGACTGCAACTGGGGGTGTGACATGCGGCGACGTGCCATTTCAGGACCGGGGGAGAGGCAGTCGAGTCCATACCGGACCGAAGTGGATCAGTAAGCGAAGGGACCGGCGAAGGGCGTGTTTATCGTCAGGCAGACGACTATGATCGCCGCATGCCCTACGACCCGTCAGCGTTTCCGCCCTTCGCCGTCACCGTGGACCTGGTCGTGCTGACCGTGCGCCGCCATGCCCTGTGCGCGCTGGCGGTACGCAGGGGCGAGCCGCCGTTCCAGGGACGTTGGGCGCTGCCCGGTGGCTTCGTACGGGCCGACGAAGACCTGGCGCAGGCGGCGGCACGCGAGCTGGCGGAGGAGACCGGACTGCGCGTGCACGACCCTTCCGTCCCGCCCCAGGACAACGGCGCACATCTGGAGCAGCTCGCCACCTACGGAGATCCCAAGCGGGACCCCAGGATGCGGGTCGTGAGCGTCGCCCATCTCGCTCTCGCCCCCGACCTGCCCGCGCCCAGAGCAGGCGGCGACGCCAGCAACGCGCGCTGGGCCCCCGTCGAGGAACTGTTGCAGCAGGGCGGTTACGGGCGGGACGCCGAGCCGGTCGCGCCGCTCGCCTTCGACCACGCGCAGATCCTCGCGGACGGAGTGGAGCGAGCCCGCTCCAAGATTGAGTACTCATCGCTGGCCACCGCCTTCTGCCCGCCCGAGTTCACCGTCGGGGAACTGCGCCGTGTCTACGAGGCGGTGTGGGGCGTGGCGCTCGACCCGCGCAACTTCCACCGCAAGGTCACGGGAACACCCGGCTTCCTCGTTCCCACCGGTGGGACGACCACACGCCAGGGCGGACGCCCGGCCCAGCTCTTCCGCGCCGGTGGCGCGACGCTGCTCAACCCCCCGATGCTGCGCCCGGAGGTGTGACCGTCGGGTCGGGCGCGAGCCTCGCCGGGCCCGGAACTCGACCCGTCCGCAGCCCGGTCATGGGTGATGGTCCTGCCCGAGGCAGGCCTTTGGGTGCCCGAAAAACCGGACATAGCGCGCTATCTTGCTGTGAGTGATCCAGGCCTTCGGACTGACCAGCAACCCCCGCAAAGAGCTCCCGCCCGCAGCCGACGACGTCTCCTTCGAGGCGCGGGCGGGCCGCATCACCGCGCTGCTCGGAGCGCCGGGCGCCGGCAAGACGACGGTTCTCAGACTCATGCTCGAACTCCAACAGGGTCGTGGCATCACCCACTTCCGGGGCCGTCCGCTGCACCGCATCGCCCATCCCTCGCGCGAAGTCGGTGTGCTGCTGGGCGACGTGCCCGGGCATCCCGCCCGTACGGTCCGAGGCCATCTGCGCATGCTGTGCGCCGCCGCGGGTGTCCCGGTCAGGCGTGCCGACGAAGTCCTCGAAGCGGTCGGGCTCGTGAGCCTGCGCGACGAACGTCTCGGCACCCTCTCCCGCGGCATGGACCGCCGCCTCGGCCTGGCCTGCGTCCTCCTGGCCGACCCGCACACCCTCGTCCTCGACGACCCGGCCGACGGGCTCTCCGCCCGTGAGAGCGCCTGGCTGCACGGAATGTTGCGTGCTCATGCCGCTCAGGGCGGCACGGTCCTGTTCACCACGGCCGACCCCAAGGGGGCCGCGCGCACCGCCGACCGCGTCGTCACCCTTGAGCAGGGCAGGCTCGTGGCCGACCAGGAGGCCGCGGAGTTCTCGCGCACCCGCCTCCGCCCCCGTGTCGCCGTGCGAAGCCCGCACGCGGCCCGCCTGGCGGTTCTCCTGGCCAAGCAGGCCCGCACCGCGCAGCGCTCCGTAGAAGTCGTCCGAGAGGGCGGCAACCGCCTTTCGGTGTACGGCGGTACGTGCGCGGACATCGGCGAGATCGCGTTCCGTCACGGCATCGTTGTTCACCAACTCGCGGACGAGATCGGAGACATGGGGCCCGGTGCGGGCCTCGCTCAGGCAAGCGGGCCGCGTGACCGAAGCCTCGTCGAGGCAGGGCGCGTCACCGACACGCACGGGACGGCCTTTGGGCCCCGGCCCGGAGTACCGGCACCGTCGATCGACCCGTCGAGGCCGTTCGTAACAGACTCGAAGGCCGACACGTCCGAACCGCGGCCCACGCTCGAGCCGCGATCCCCATCGGACGTACCGGAGCCGGTCACGAACGAGTCGTCGCCTTCCTCCGGAGACGCCGAGGCCGTCGCGACCGAACCGCTGCCCACACCTGAGCCGCGATCCCGTCCGGAAGCACTGGAGCCGGTCGCGGACGAGCCGTCGCTCTCCTTCGGGCAACCGCAGCTGCCCGACGCCGAGCCGCAGGAGCTCTCGGACGGCTCCCCAGCCAGCCACTCGAGCAACGGTCCTCCGGCGGCGACCGCGCCGTCCCCGCCCCGGGGGCCACGCCTCACCGGCGCCCGCACAGCTCGCACCCTCGACGCACTGTCCCCTCTGCCGCCCCCCATCTCCGTCCGCCCCGCTCCCAGCCCCCTCCGTCCCCTCCGCTACGAGATCCGCCGTGCCGCAGGGATCGGCACCGGGTTCCTGACCGCGGCCGTCGTGCTCGCCGTGTCCGCCGTGACCGCCGTCGTGCTCGCACGCATCGGGCACACCCCGCAGCCGCGCCTGCTGGCCGCGTGGCCGCAGGAGCTGCCCCTGCCGCCCGCGGCGCTGGGCGCGGGGCTGCTCGGCGCGCTGGCCTTCGGCGACGAGTTCCGCCACCCCGCCCTGGCGGCGGACCGCGGCACCGTGCCCCGCCGGCTGGGGCTGCTGGCCGCCAAACTCCTCGTCTCTTCCGTCACCGCGCTGGTGCTGGCCGTCCTCACCATCGGCTGCGACGCCGAAGTGCTCTATCTCGTCTACGGACGGGAGCTCGCCCAGGTTCCCGCCGACTGGTTCCCGCTGAGTGCGAGTTGGATCGGGCTCGTGGTCGGCTGTGCCTGGGCCGGTGTCCTCGCCGCGGGCGTCTTCCGGTCCACCACGGCCGGGCTCGCCGCGGTGGCCGCCGTCCCCCTCCTCGTCGTACCCGTCGTGCACAAGCTCGTGAACGGACCGTCCGTGCGAACCGCGGCCGGACTCCCCATGCGGCTGCGAGAGGCCCTCCTGCCGCGGTGGCCCTTCGGGGGAGAGCGCTACCTGGAGGCCGCTTTCAACGTGATCTCCCAACCCGTCGGCGGGGCACTGACGTTGTCGCTGACCGCGCTGCTCTGCGCGTATCTGCTCACCACCCTGCGCAGCAGGCTCCGATGACGACTGTCCGTAACCCTTAGTCCGGCCATGCGCACAACTCCCCGCAGAACGCCCATTTCTTTCCGATAAGGCGTCAATTGCGACGGGGTGAGCGATCACCCTTTCGTGTGCTTTTCACCAAAGACCTCAAGGGAGTTGGAGACGGCGCCGACAAAGGATGCGTGAGTACCCTTGCGCACACCATGATGACCGCCGCCCGCTCCGCTGACTCCGGCCTCGCGAGCCCGGGCGAACTCGACCGCTACCCGTACGCCGAGGCGCCCGCCGTCGACCGCGTCGGGATCCCTGCCTGGGACGGCGGGGACCCCGAGCTGGGCCGTGTGGGCCGGCGCGCCGCGGGTAACCGCGGACGCGGGCTGCACGGCCAACTCGTTCAGCAGCTGGGTCAGATGATCGTCTCCGGCGACCTGGGCGCCGACCGCCCGCTGGTGCCCGAGGAGATCGGTCAGCGGTTCGAGGTCTCCCGCACCGTCGTCCGCGAGTCGCTCCGCGTCCTGGAGGCCAAGGGCCTGGTGAGCGCCCGTCCGAACGTCGGCACGCGCGTGCGCCCCGTCAGCGACTGGAACCTCCTCGACCCGGACATCATCGAGTGGCGGGCCTTCGGGCCGCAGCGCGACGACCAGCGCCGCGAGCTGAGCGAGCTGCGGTGGACGATCGAGCCGCTCGCCGCCCGCCTCGCCGCCGGGCACGGGCGCGAGGACGTCCAGCAGCGCCTTGCGGACATGGTCGAGATCATGGGGCATGCGATGGCCCAGGGTGATGCGCTCACCTTCTCCCGTGCCGACTCGGAGTTCCACTCGCTGCTCATCCAGGTCGCGGGCAACCGCATGCTCGAGCACCTCTCCGGGATCGTGTCCGCGGCCCTTCAGGTCTCGGGTGGCCCGATCGCGGGCTGTGACCGGCCGAACGAGGCGTCCCTGGCGCACCACGGCCGCATCTGTGACGCCCTCGCCGCCGGCGACGGAGCGGCGGCCGAGACGGCCATGCGTCAACTTCTCACGGTCCACCCCGAGGTGGAACGGGTCGTGCCCGCCCCGCGCGAGCACTGACCGCGTTCCGCGGGCGGCGCGGCCGGGTGTGCCACCCCCCTCCTGTGGCAGTGCCTGATCGGTGATCCGCCTCCCGTCGGACCCCGTGGGATCCTTGTGATCCTGCGGGGTCCGACGGCGCGAAGGGGCCAGGGCCCGGCAGGGCGGCCGGGTCGGTGCCGTATGTGACCCCTTCTGGATGCGTCTGACCGTTTTTGTTCGCTTACGGGGTGTGACTCGGGCCACGCGGATTGGGCGTAACGCTCGCGGGAAGAACGCGATGACCTAAGAGGTGACAGCCGCGGAGGGAATACGGACGCCGTTCACGGCGCTGTGAATCTTCCCGGCCCCGCCCGCGCCGTCGGCCCACCCCCAAGCCGGCGGTCGGCTCCTGTCCACTGTGGACGGGGCCGGAAGCCGTTTTCCAACGTTCCGAGAGGTTGTTCGTGTCGGCCAGCACATCCCGTACGCTCCCGCCGGAGATCGCCGAGTCCGTCTCTGTCATGGCGCTCATTGAGCGGGGAAAGGCTGAGGGGCAGATCGCCGGCGATGACGTGCGTCGGGCCTTCGAAGCTGACCAGATTCCGGCCACTCAGTGGAAGAACGTACTGCGCAGCCTCAACCAGATCCTCGAGGAAGAGGGTGTGACGCTGATGGTCAGTGCCGCAGAGCCCAAGCGCACCCGAAAGAGCGTCGCAGCGAAGAGTCCCGCCAAGCGCACCGCCACCAAGACGGTCGCGGCCAAGGCGGTGACCACCCGGAAGACCACTGCCACGGCCACACCGGCGGCGCCCGCCGCCGAGCCCGCCGTCGAGGAGGAGGAGGCGCCCGCCAAGAAGGCGGCTGCCAAGAAGACGACCGCCAAGAAGGCGGCCGCGAAGAAGACTGTCGCCAAGAAGACGGCGGCCAAGAAGACCGGCGCCAAGAAGGACGACGCCGAGATCCTCGAGGAGGAGGTGCTCGAGGAAGCAGCTCCCGGCAAGGCCGGCGAGGAACCCGAGGGCACCCCCGAGAACGCGGGCTTCGTGCTGTCCGACGAGGACGAGGACGACGCCCCCGCCCAGCAGGTCGCCGCTGCCGGTGCCACCGCCGACCCGGTCAAGGACTACCTCAAGCAGATCGGCAAGGTCCCCCTGCTCAACGCCGAGCAGGAGGTCGAGCTCGCCAAGCGCATCGAGGCGGGTCTGTTCGCCGAGGACAAGCTGGCCAACGCCGACAAGCTGGCCCCGAAGCTCAAGCGCGAGCTGGAGATCATCGCCGAGGACGGCCGCCGCGCCAAGAACCACCTCCTGGAGGCCAACCTCCGTCTGGTGGTCTCCCTGGCCAAGCGCTACACCGGCCGCGGCATGCTGTTCCTGGACCTCATCCAGGAGGGCAACCTCGGTCTGATCCGCGCGGTCGAGAAGTTCGACTACACCAAGGGCTACAAGTTCTCCACGTACGCCACCTGGTGGATCCGCCAGGCGATCACCCGCGCCATGGCCGACCAGGCCCGCACCATCCGTATCCCGGTGCACATGGTCGAGGTCATCAACAAGCTCGCGCGCGTGCAGCGTCAGATGCTCCAGGACCTGGGCCGCGAGCCCACCCCGGAGGAGCTGGCCAAGGAACTCGACATGACCCCCGAGAAGGTCATCGAGGTCCAGAAGTACGGCCGCGAGCCCATCTCGCTGCACACCCCGCTGGGCGAGGACGGCGACAGCGAGTTCGGTGACCTCATCGAGGACTCCGAGGCGGTCGTCCCGGCCGACGCGGTCAGCTTCACGCTCCTGCAGGAGCAGCTGCACTCCGTCCTGGACACCCTGTCCGAGCGCGAGGCGGGCGTCGTCTCGATGCGCTTCGGCCTCACCGACGGTCAGCCGAAGACCCTCGACGAGATCGGCAAGGTCTACGGCGTCACGCGTGAGCGGATCCGCCAGATCGAGTCCAAGACCATGTCGAAGCTGCGTCACCCGTCCCGTTCGCAGGTGCTGCGCGACTACCTCGACTGAGCGAGGTCGTACGACGCGGAAGGCCCGGTTCCCCGAGGGGGACCGGGCCTTCGCCGTGCCGCCTCGCCGCGGGTGCGGGGTTCCACGGCGTGGATCACTCTGGGTCTCCCACGGACACCACGGAGTGAGGAGTGTGTATGCGTCGCCGTCTGGCACGAGCTCTGGTCCTGCCGCTGGCCCTGGCAGCCGCAGTACCTGCCCTGTCAATGGGCTCCAGCGCCCCTGTGGCCGCCGACAGTCTGGTCATAGGTGGATTTCCCGTCGAGGCCTCTCAGAGCCCGTGGACGGTCGCCCTGTCCAGTCGTGACCGGTTCGGAGGTATGCGCGCGGGGCAGTTCTGCGGGGGCGTGGTGGTCGGCGGCACGACCGTGCTCACCGCGGCCCACTGCCTGGACGAGGACGTCCTGGGCGGGCCGCCGGAGCGCGTACGGGACCTCAAGGTCATAGCCGGACGCACGGACCTGCTCTCGGGCCGCGATGGCCAGGAGATCGCCGTGCGCCGTACATGGGTGAATCCGGCCTACGACGGTGTCAGCAATGCCGGGGACTTCGCCGTGCTCACTCTCGCCGAACCGCTCCAGGGTGCCTCGATCATCACCATGGCGGCCGACGGTGACCCCGCGTACGCGGCGGGTGGCACCGCGACGGTGTACGGATGGGGCGACATGTCGGGCGCCGGCGAGTACCCGGACAGTCTGCGGGCGGCGCATGTGCGGGTGCTCCCCGATGCACTCTGCGAGGAGGCGTATCCGGGAGGTGCCGACGGCACCTACGACGCCAGGAGCATGCTGTGCGCCGGGGAGGCCGAGGGGGGCCGGGACGCCTGCCAGGGCGACAGCGGGGGGCCGCTGGTGGCCCAGGGGCGCTTGATCGGACTCGTGTCCTGGGGGATCGGCTGTGGCCGGGCCGGCAGCCCCGGGGTGTACATGCGAGTGTCCGACATCATGCGGACCCTCGGCTGGACCCGTGCCTCGGAAGGTGTGTGAGGCGTCCGGCGGAGCCTGAACCGGCTCGGGAGACGAGGACGGGCGGCTGTCTCTGGTGACCAGAGACAGCCGCCCGTCCACCGGCCTGTGCCGGGCTGGCTCGTCGTCGGACGCGAGGTGTCAGCGCTCTTCTTCGGCGACGTTCGCGGGAGCGGACGTGAGCCGCTCCGTCTCGTCCTGTATCTCAGCGGCGATCTTCTTGAGTTCCGGCTCGAACTTGCGGCCATGGTGGGCGCAGAAGAGCAGTTCGCCGCCGCTGAGCAGTACGACGCGCAGGTACGCCTGGGCGCCGCAGCGGTCGCAGCGATCAGCGGCCGTCAGCGGGCTCGCGGGGGTCAGAACAGTAGTCACGTCGCCTCTTCTCTAGCTCGACGAGCTGTCGTACCAGGGTCAACATCCAACCAGCCCCAAAACGTTCCCGCTCGTGGCTTTTCCTCGAAAGAATCTTTCCGAGGCGGCTGTCTGCTGCCGGTTGGCGGCGAATGTGCCGTATTGCGTGTCTATGTGTCTTACGGGGCTTCGCGTCGTATCGGTGGTCGGTCCTCCCGGCTGGGTTGCCGGTTGTTCATGAGGACGTGCCCGGAGCCTAAATGGTTCATGCCTGGAAGGGAACGTGATGTGTGCTTCACTCCATCGAGGGATCGAACATGCATACGAGTCTGGACTAGGCTGAGTTTCCGACGAGGGTGGCGTTACAACGGCTCTACCAGGGCTCGGTACCCTCTCACCGGTGACTGAAGCCGCGCCCTTACCCACGAGGGCCCCATCTGAAATTCAGCGAGGAGCGAACCGCGTGACCGCCGAGACGTCCGTGCCGTCCACAGCTCTGCTGGCAGGAGCCGACCGGGACGGTTCCAACTACACCGCGCGGCACCTGCTCGTCCTCGAGGGGCTCGAGGCCGTGCGCAAGCGCCCGGGTATGTACATCGGGTCGACCGACAGCCGTGGTCTGATGCACTGCGTCTGGGAGATCATCGACAACTCCGTCGACGAGGCCCTGGGCGGGTACTGCGACCACATCGAAGTGATCCTCCAGGACGACGGCTCGGTCGAGGTCCGGGACAACGGCCGGGGCATCCCGATCGATGTCGAGCCCAAGACCGGCCTCTCCGGTGTCGAGGTCGTCATGACCAAGCTGCACGCCGGCGGCAAGTTCGGCGGCGGCTCCTACGCCGCCTCCGGCGGTCTGCACGGCGTCGGCGCCTCCGTGGTGAACGCCCTGTCCGCCCGACTGGACGTCGAGGTGGACCGCGGTGGGCACACCCACGCGATCAGCTTCCGGCGCGGCGTCCCCGGCGCCTTCGCGGGGAACGGCGCCGAGGCCAAGTTCGAGGCCAAGAGCGGCCTGCGCAAGGCCAAGAAGATCCCCAAGAGCCGTACCGGCACGCGTGTGCGGTACTGGGCCGATCGCCAGATCTTCCTCAAGGACGCCAAGCTCAACCTGGAGACGCTGCACCAGCGCGCCCGCCAGACCGCGTTCCTGGTGCCCGGCCTGACCATCGTCGTGCGCGACGAGTACGGGCTCGGCGAGGGCGGCAGCAAGGGCGAGGAGTCCTTCCGCTTCGACGGCGGAATCAGCGAGTTCTGCGAGTACCTGGCGAACGACAAGCCGGTCTGCGACGTCCTCCGCTTCTCCGGACAGGGCAGCTTCAAGGAGACCGTCCCCGTCCTGGACGACCACGGCCAGATGACGCCCACCGAGGTCACCCGCGAGCTCGGTGTCGACGTCGCACTGCGCTGGGGGACGGGCTACGACACGACGCTTCGGTCGTTCGTCAACATCATCGCCACGCCCAAGGGCGGCACCCACGTCGCGGGCTTCGAGCAGGCCGTCGCCAAGACGATGAACGAGGTGCTGCGCACCAAGAAGCTCCTGCGCGTCGCCGAGGACGACATCGTCAAGGACGACGCCCTGGAGGGCCTGACCGCGGTCGTCACCGTGCGCCTGGCCGAGCCGCAGTTCGAAGGCCAGACCAAGGAGGTCCTCGGAACCTCGGCGGCCCGCCGCATCGTGAACAACGTGGTCACGAAGGAACTCAAGGCGTTCCTGACGTCCACGAAGCGCGACGCCGCCCAGCAGGCCCGTGTCGTCATGGAGAAGGCCGTCGCCGCGGCCCGTACGCGCATCGCCGCCCGGCAGCACAAGGACGCGCAGCGCCGCAAGACGGCCCTGGAATCCTCCTCGCTGCCCGCCAAGCTGGCCGACTGCCGCAGCGACGACGTCGACCGCAGTGAGCTGTTCATCGTCGAGGGCGACTCCGCGCTCGGCACGGCGAAGCTCGCCCGGAACTCCGAGTTCCAGGCGCTCCTGCCGATCCGAGGCAAGATCCTCAACGTCCAGAAGTCGTCCGTCACGGACATGCTGAAGAACGCCGAGTGCGGCGCGATCATCCAGGTCATAGGAGCCGGCTCGGGCCGGACCTTCGACATCGACACCGCCCGCTACGGCAAGATCATCATGATGACCGACGCCGACGTCGACGGCTCGCACATCCGCACCTTGCTGCTGACCCTGTTCCACCGTTACATGCGCCCCATGGTCGAGGCCGGCCGGGTCTTCGCGGCGGTGCCGCCTCTGCACCGCATCGAGATCGTCCAGCCGAAGAAGGGCCAGGACAAGTACGTGTACACGTACTCGGACCGCGAACTGCGCGACACGCTCATGGAGTTCCAGAGCAAGGGCATCCGCTACAAGGACTCGATCCAGCGCTACAAGGGTCTCGGTGAGATGGACGCGGATCAGCTGGCGGAGACGACGATGGACCCGCGCCACCGCACCCTGCGCCGGATCAACCTCTCCGACCTGGAGGCCGCCGAGCAGGTCTTCGACCTCCTCATGGGCAACGACGTGGCGCCGCGCAAGGAGTTCATCTCCAACTCGGCGGCGACGCTGGACCGGTCGCGGATCGACGCGTAGCCGCTGCACCGGGCTGTTGCCGGGTACGGCCGGTGGTTTGCCGACCCGGCGGCCCGGTCGGTGCCCGCAAGGGCCCGGCATACGTGAGGCTCCTGGGTACCGTTCCGGCCGTGCCGAGGCGTCTGTCCACCCCCGGGTGGAGAGGCGCCTCGGCCGGAGATCCACCCGTTGTTCCCGGCGCTGGCTGCGGGCGCGCGGCTATCTCACCAAGGACGCGGACGGCGACCAGATCGTGCGGGCCGTGCACAGCGTGCTGTCGGGAGACGCGGGCCTCTCACCGGGCATTCAGCGGCGTCTGCTGGAGCCCCTGGCGGAGACCGAGCCCGGACCGCCCGCGCCCCCTGAGCCGCCGGACGGACTCACCGCCCGGGAGACGGAGGTGCTGTTTCTCATCGCCGAGGGGCTCAGCAACCCGGAGATCGCCCGGAGACTGCATGTGTCCATCGCAACCGTGAAAACCCACATCAACAGCCTCTTCACCAAGACCGGGCTCAAGGATCGTGCGCAGGCGGTGCGTTACGCCTACGGGAAGGGACTCGTGCGGCCACCAGCGGGTTAGTCACCTGATGGGGTGAAGAGCGAGGCGAAGAAGAGTCTGGGATCTTCCCGTTCTGTCCATCCTTGGGCATGCAGCCAAGCAAGGGCCGTCCCCGCGGTGGCGAGGCCGGTCAGGAGAGTTGGGTCGAGCCTCTCGACGGTCATGAGCCGGAGCCGGCCGAGGAGGCCGGACAGCTCAGGTACGACGATCCCTGGTACGACGCCCTCGCCTCCGGCTGGGGTGAGTCGGCCGGTGACGGGGCGCATCATGCGGGAGTTCCCTCGGCGCGGACGGAGGGCGAGACGGGGGCCGCGGCGGCCGATGTGTACCTGGAAGTGCAGCGCAGTGCGGCCTTTCAAGAGGTGCGGCGGCGGTACCGGAGGTTCGTGGTGCCGGCGTTCGTGGCCTTCTTCGCCTGGTACGTGGGCTACGTCGTGGCTGCCACGACCGCGCCGGAGCTGATGGCGCGGCCCGTGGCGGGAGCGGTGAACGTGGCGATGGCGGCGGGGCTCGGGCAGTTCCTGTCCACGTTCCTGCTCACCTGGGCGTACGCACGGCACGCGCGGTTGCGCAGGGACCGGGCCGCGCTCGAACTGCGCTGGGACACACAGGAACTGACGCGGGGCGTGAACGGCGGTCTGTCGTGACGGGGGAACACCAGACGCTGGCGCTGCTGCTCTTCAGCGCGTTCGTCGCGGTCACGCTGGGGATCACCACGTGGGTCAGCCGCAACCGGCGTGGCTCGGCGGAGGAGTTCTACGCGGGCGGACGGCTCTTCTCACCCATGGAGAATGGTTTTGCCATCGCCGGCGACTACATGTCGGCCGCCTCCTTCCTGGGGGTCACCGGGCTCATCGCGCTGTTCGGTTACGACGGGCTGCTGTATGTCGTCGGGTTCCTCGTGGCGTGGCTGGTGGTGCTGTTCCTGGTAGCCGAACTGGTCCGCAACTGCGGCCGGTTCACGCTCGCCGACGTCGTGGCGGCCCGGATGAGGGAGCGGCCGGTGCGGATCGCGGCGGGAACCTCCTCGGTCACGGTGTCCGTTCTGTATCTGGTGGCGCAGATGGTCGGCGCGGGCAGCCTGGTGGCACTGCTGCTCGGGGGTACGAGCGACGCGGCGCGGGCCTGGACCGTCATCGGTGTGGGCGCGCTCATGGTGATCTACGTGTCGTTGGGAGGGATGCGGGCGACCACGTGGATCCAGATCGTCAAGGCCGTTCTGCTGCTCGGCGGCACCATCGCGCTGACGGTGCTCGTCCTGCTGCGCTTCCACGGTGACGTGGACCGGCTGCTGCTCACGGCGGCCGAGCGCAGCGGGCACGGCGAGGCGTTTCTGGCGCCGGGGCTGAAGTACGGCGGGGACTGGACGGCCCGCTTCGACTTCATCAGTCTGGGGCTGGCTCTGGTGCTGGGTACGGCGGGGCTGCCGCACATCCTGTCCCGCTTCTACACCGTGCCCACCGCGCGCGCCGCCCGCCGCTCGGTCGTCTGGGCCGTCGGGCTCATCGGCGGCTTCTACCTCATGACGATCGTGCTCGGGTTCGGCGCGGCCGCCATCCTGGGACCGGACGCGGTACGCGGGTCGAACGCGTCCGGGAACACGGCCGTTCCGCTGCTGGCGCTCGATCTGGGCGGTGGTGCGGGATCCACCGGGGGGACGGTTCTCTTCGCGATCGTCGCCGCGGTCGCCTTCGCCACGATCCTCGCCGTGGTCGCCGGCATCACGCTCGCGTCCTCGGCGTCCGTGGCCCACGACCTGTACGCGTCCCTGCGGCGCCGGGGCGGGAAGCCGCGCAGTGAGGTGGCGGTGGCCCGAGTCGCGGCCGTCGGCGTCGGCGTGGTGGCGATCGCGCTCGGTCTGCTGGCGCGGGATCTGAATGTGGCGTTCCTGGTGGGCCTGGCCTTCGCCGTCGCCGCGTCGGCGAACCTTCCGGTGCTGCTCTACTCCCTGTTCTGGCGCGGCTTCACGACACGAGGCGCCGTGTGGGCCGTCTACGGCGGTCTGGTTCCGGCCGTGGTGCTCGTGGTGCTGTCCCCGGTGGTCTCGGGCAGCCCCGACTCGCTGTTCCCGGGCATCGACCTCCAGTACTTCCCGCTGCAGAACCCGGGCCTGGTCTCGATCCCCCTCGGCTTCCTCGCGGGCTGGCTGGGCACCGTGACCTCGACGGAGGTCCCGGACGAGGCCAAACACGCGGAGACCGAGGTGCGGTCGCTGACGGGTGCGGGAGCGGCGTAGGGGCGGCGCCTCGGTGCCACGACCAGGGCGGTGACCAGCACCGAGCTCGTGAAGGAGCCGTCAGGCTGTCGCCCTAGCCGCGGGTCGCCCACACGTAACGGTGTTCCGGGCGGCCCGCGTCGCCGTACTTGAGGGTCAGTCTGGCCCGTCCCGTGCGTTCCAGAAGCTTCAGATAGCGCTGGGCGGTCTGGCGGCTCACCCCGGTCCGCTCGGCGATCTCCTGGGCGGACAGGGGCCCGTCCGCGTTCATCAAGGACTGGCGGACCAGTTCCGCTGTGGTGGGGGAGTGGCCTTTGGGCAGGTCGGGCTCCGACGACGCCGACAGGGCCCCGAAGATGCGGTCCACCTCGGCCTGTTCCGCCTCTCCACCGCCGTCGAGGGTGCGGCGCAGCTCGGCGTAGGCCTCCAGCTTGGAGCGCAGGCCGGCGAAGGCGAACGGCTTGACCAGGTACTGCAGTGCGCCGTGCCGCATCGCCGCCTGCACGGTGGAGACGTCCCGGGCCGCCGTCACCATGATCACGTCGGTCTGGTCGCCGCGCCGCCGCATCTCCTGGACGACCGCCAGCCCGGTCGCGTCCGGCAGGTAGTGGTCCAGGAGCACCAGGTCCAGCAGGGGCAGCGTCTCCAGCTGATGCAGCGCTTCCGCGGCGCTGTGGGCCACCCCCGCGACATGGAAGCCCGGCACCTTCTCGACGTAGGCGGCGTTGACCCGCGCGACTCTCATGTCGTCGTCCACGACCAGGACCTCGATCATCCCGACTCCTCCTCGGCGGTGTGCGGAGCTGACGGCACGGTCAGCACGGCCGGTTCCGGGCCCGGCTCCGCCAGCGCCTCGGGCAGGACGACGGTGAACTCCGCGCCCCCGCCGTGCGCCTCGCCGACGGTCGCGCTGCCACCCTGCCGCTCCGCCAGCCTGCGCACCAGGGAGAGTCCGATACCCCGCTCACGGTGAGCCGGTGGCTTCTTCGTAGACCATCCCGTGGTGAAGATCAACTGCCGGTGCTCCGGCGGGATCCCCGGCCCCGTGTCGCGCACCCTGAGGATCGCCGTACGCCCCTCGGCGCGCAGTTCGACCTCCACGCGCGCGTGCGGCTCGCCGGCGACGGCGTCGAGGGCGTTGTCCACCAGGTTCCCCACGACGGTGACGAGCCCCTGCGGGTCCACCAGCCGGTCGGGCAGCCGGGTCCGGTCCGACACCCACAGGGCGACGCCCCGCTCGGCCGCGACGGTCGCCTTGCCGACCAGCAGGGCGGCGAGCAGCGGGTCCTCGATCCGCTCGGTGACCTGTTCCGCGGTGGCCCGGTGGTCACCGACCACCTCGCCGACGAACTCGACGGCGTCGTCGTACATCTCCAGTTCGAGCAGGCCCAGAAGCGTGTGCATGCGGTTGGCGTGCTCGTGGTCCTGGGCGCGCAGGGCGTCGATCAGTCCGCGCGTGGAATCCAGTTCGCGGCCCAGCTGCTCCAGCTCGGTGCGGTCGCGCAGGGTGGCCACGGCGCCGCCGTCGTCGGTGGGCATGCGGTTGGCGACCAGCACACGCTGGCCGCGCACGGTGAGCAGATCCGTGCCGGTGACCCGTCCGGCCAGCACATCGGCCGTACGGCCCGCGCCCAGTGCCTCGTCGGGGGAACGGCCCACGACCGTCTCCCCGATGCCCAGCAGGCGCTGTGCCTCGTCGTTCACGAGGCGGATGCGGCCGGTGCGGTCTAGGGCGACGACGCCCTCCCGGATGCCGTGCAGCATCGCCTCACGTTCGGACAGGAGCGCCGCGATGTCCGAGAAGGCCAGGTCCCTGGTCTGCCGGTGGACCCGCCGGGAGATGAGCCACGCGGCCAGCGCGCCGACGGCCAGGGCGCCGCCGGCGTACGCGAACAGCCCCGGGATCGCATGGATGAGGCGGGCCCGGACGCTGTCGTAGGCGATGCCGACCGAGACCGCGCCGACGACGCTGCCGTCGCTGTCGCGCAGCGGCACCTTGCCCCGGGCGGAACGGCCCAGAGTGCCGCTGTCGATCTCCATGACCTCCTTGCCGGCCAGGGCCTGGCCGGGGTCGGTGGAGACGATGCCGCCGATCTGCTTCGGGTCCGTGTGCGACCAGCGAACGCCCCGCCAGTCCATCACCACGATGTACTCGGCCTTGGTGGCCTTCCGGATCCGCTCCGCCTCCCGCTGCACCGGGCCGTCGGGCGAGGGCGGCGTGTCCCGCAGGTCCCGCACGAGCTCAGGCTGCTGCGCGGTCGTCTGCGCGATCGCGAGCGCGCGGCGCATCGCCTGGTCGTCCAGCTGGTTGCTCAGGGGTGCGAGGAACAGCCCGGTCGCGAGCACCGCGACTCCCGCGGCGATCGACACCTGCATCAGCAGCACCTGCGAGAACACCCGCCGGGGCAGGCCGAGGCGCAGGCGGCGGGCGGAGGGAGTGGAGCTCATACCGAAGACGGTACGTGTGGCCGGCTACCTGCCCCAGGCGGGTGTGGCGTGGATCTCCAGATCAATGTGTACAGAGGCGGCATCAATGAATGATGCGGCCGCATCCATGCTCGGTGGGCGGCATCCATGCTTGATCCGAGGCATCAATGCTGGACGGGTCCGGCGCAGCTCGGAGGCGAGCCTGTCAGCCGGCCAGAGCCGTCGCCATCCTCACCTCGCGCACCGCCACCACGTCCATCCGCGCGGGGGAACCGAGGACAGACGCCCCGCAGCTCTCCGGGCGGGGCGGCAGGGCCGCGCCCTGGGCCACGTCGACCTGCCAGCGGCGCCCGTCGGTGTGGGCGACGGTCACCTCCCATCGCGGGGCCGCTCCGGCCGTCCGGACGACGCTCAGCGCCTGGGCGGCGTCTTCGCCCGTCCTGGTGCGCACGGCGAGCTCGGCAGCCTGACCGGGCCGTTCCCAGGCCGAGCTGCCCCGGCACCCCTCCACGACGATCCGCCCCTCCCGGGCGCCGTGCAGGACCTCCTTGAGGGAATGAGCCTCGGCCCTGCCGTACGCGTATCCGTACGGCAGCACGAGCACCGTGGGGGAGAAGCGGTGACCACCCAGATGGGTGACCTCCCACACGCCCTCGAACCCGGACGTCGCCAGCTCGGCCGCGAGAGGCCGGCCCAGGAGGGCGCAGCAGCGGTCGCGCTTGCCGTTGGTGCAGACGAGGGCGAGCGGGTCACCGTCATGGGGCCGGCCGCCGAGCAGCGCGTCGAACATGTGGTGGTCGCCCCGGCCGAGCGAGGCGAAGTCGAGACCGAGCAACTGCCCGGGGTCCGAGGTGGAGGCGCTGTGCAGCCACACGTTTCCCGGGACGACGTGCGCGGCGTACACCCGGCGCGTGGCGGGCATGCGGCGGTCCGCGTGGCGCCCGGGGCGGCGGATGAGCGCGATCCGTACACCCGTGTCCTTCGAGGCCGCCTCCAGGGCACGCCCCAGGACGGGGTCCAGGTGGCTCGAAGTGAGCGCCTTGGCACCCCACGGACCGGGCTGTTCCAGCAACAGCCAGGTCCTCGCTGTGGCCGCGGTTCCCGAAACGGGCTCGTCGAAGTCCCGGGAGACGCTTGAGCACGTACTCACAGAGGTGAGCCTAACCTGACTTCGGCCGCGGCGACTTTCGGCCCCGCCCCGCTCTACTCCGGCAGCGGCTGCGGAGGCTTCGGACCTGCGTAGAGACCGCTCGGACGCATCCGCAGCGGGCGTTCGCCGTACTCCTCCAGTGCGTGGGCGATCCAGCCCGCCGTCCGGGCCACGGCGAAGATCGTCTCGCCCGCGGTGGGGGCCATGCCGCAGGACGCGGTGAGCACCGCGAGCGCCAGGTCCACGTTGGCGTGCAGGGGGGCGTGACGGGCGGTGGTCTCGACGATGTCGCGGGCCGCGAGGAGAGCGGGCTCCGCGCGCGGGATCTGCTCCAGGAGGGCGAACAGGGCACGCGCGCGTGGGTCCTCGCCGGGGTAGAGCCGGTGTCCGAGGCCCGGGACACGGCGGCCTGCGCGCAGTTCGTCCGCGATCACCGGTCCCGCGTCGCCCTGGTCGAGCACGTCCTGCAGCAGCCGGTGGGCGTGCCCGCTGGCCGCGCCGTGCAGCGGGCCCTCGATCACGCCCAGCCCGGCGGAGACCGCCGCGTATGGGTGGGCACGGGCGGACGCGGCGACGCGCACCGCGAGGGTGGAGGCGGCCAGGTCGTGGTCGACGAGGAGGGCGAGGGCGGCGTCCAGGGCGCGCAGGGACGCCTCGTCGGGGTCCTTGCGCACCGACAGCCGGGTCCACAGGCGGTGGGCCATGGGGCCCTCGTCACGGCGGTGGTGCCCCGCCGGGGGCAGCGCGGCGACGAGCGTGGGGATGAGGGTGCGCGCGGTGCCGAGCACGGCCTCCTCGGACAGGTCGAACCGCAGGGGGTCGGCGGTCGCTGCGGCGATCGTCGCCACCCGCAACAGATCGGTGGGGGCGGCATGCTCGGGCAGTGCGTCGACGGCACGGCGGGCGACCGCGACGGAGGCGGCGGGCGCGGTGAACATGATGCCCGGGAGCATCCGGCCCGTCCACAGCCACTCGGCGACCTCCTCGTAGGTGTGCCGTGCGGCCAGGTCGACCGCGTCGACACCGCGGAAGAAGTAGCGGTCGCTCTCGATGAGCGTGATGCGGGTGCGGACGGACAGCTCGCCGCCGGAGCCGGAGCCGCCCGTGCTCTCCCTCCTGTTGCGCCGGGCGAGGGCCTCGACCTCACGGGCGTCGAAGGTGCTGCCGCGGCCACCGCTCACCCGTCGGCTGCTGAGCTGGCCGCGGCTCACGTACGCGTACACGGTCTCCGGCTTCACGCCGAGCAGCTCGGCGGCCTCCTTGGTGCTCAGCCGCCGTTCCGCGTCCAGGGGGGCGGGTTCTTGATCGCGCATGGGGGTCACCGTATCCGTCCAGCTGACCATTGACTGATGTATTGATTCAATCAATATTGACACGCCTTGAGTCAATCATGGACAGTCAAATCAATCCCAGGGAGGAAGTCATGTCGGTCAACAGGTCAGCAGCCACTCTTGTCGAAGCGCCCCGGGGGCTCGCCGGTGTCGTCGTCACCGACACCCAGGTCGGTGACGTCCGCGGTCTGGAGGGCTTCTACCACTACCGGCAGTACTCGGCCGTCGACCTCGCACGGACCCGGGGCTTCGAGGACGTCTGGCACCTCCTCGTGCACGGCGAACTGCCGGACGCCTCTCGGGGCGCGGCCTTCGCGGCCGAGACCGCCGCGCTGCGGCGCCTGCCGGACGAGGTGCGAGCGGCGTTGCCGGCCATCGCGGCCGCCGGTGGGCGCTCCGGTCCGCTCGCCGGGATGCGTACGGCCCTCTCGCTGCTCGGGGCGGCGAAGGGGTTCCGCCCCGTGTACGACATCGACGCCGACCGCCGCCGACAGGACACGATCGAGGCGGCCGCGGCCGTACCCACGCTGCTCACCGCTCTGCACCGCCTGGGCGAGGGGCTCGAACCGGTGGAGCCGCGCGAGGACCTGTCCTATGCGGCGAACTACCTGTACATGTTGACCGGTTCGGTGCCCACAGAGCCCCACGCGCGGGCGATCGAGCAATACCTGATCTCAACCATTGATCACGGGTTCAATGCGTCAACCTTCACGGCCCGGGTCATCGCGTCCACGGGCGCGGACGTGGCGGCGTGCCTCGCCGGGGCGGTGGCGGCGCTGTCGGGCCCGTTGCACGGCGGTGCGCCCAGCCGTGCACTGGACACCCTGGACGCGATCGGCACCCCGGACCGTATCGACTCCTGGGTGCGTCAGCGGGTGCTCGCCGGTGAGCGCATCATGGGGTTCGGGCACGCGATCTACCGCACGGAGGACCCTCGGTCCCGGATGCTGCGCGAGGTCGCCCAGGGGTTCGGCGGGTCGCGGGTGGAGTTCGCCGTCGAGGTGGAGCGTCACATCGAGGCGATCCTGGCCGAGCTGAAGCCCGGCCGGGAACTCCACACCAACGTCGAGTACTACGCGGGCGTGGTCATGGAACTCTGCGGCCTGCCCCGCGAGATGTTCACCCCGACCTTCGCCGCCGCGCGGGCGGTGGGCTGGAGTGCCAACATCCTGGAGCAGGCGGAGGACACGAAGATCATCAGGCCGGTGGCGCGGTATGTGGGGCCGGAGGCGCCGGCGCCTGTGCCCGCCTGAGCCAAGGCGCCACGGGGGCTGAAGGGGCCCGGCACCGGAAGGTGCCGGGCCCCTGGTGTCCGGCCGATGAGTGACCGACGGGATCAGACGTCGGGAATGTCGACCTTGGCGTCGATGAGAGTTCTGCGGGAGACCACGACGATGCGCTCGTAGTCCGCCCTGGAAGCGTCGGCGGGAAGCTTCCCGTCCAGTTCTTCGGTGAGGTCCGTGCCGATCACAGCGAACCTGCCGTCGGACAGCTCGAAGATATCGGGGCAATTGGCACCAGTCGTGCTGCCCCGGGCGCTGGGAGGGGTGCCAATCCGACGGATGATGTGGCTCACTGTTCTTGCGTTCCTTTTGATCTCGAGGCGTGGTGCGCACTGCGCCTGCGGTGCGATGCGGCCCTGTGGGGCCGCGGCCTCGACAACCGGGCGGCGTGGAGCGGCGGTTCGGCGGTGGTCGACCCGGTTCGCGGGATGCGCAGTAGTCAACCTTGTTGGCACCTGGGGAAACGCGCCGGTTTATGGGTTCGTTACCGCCCAGCCGTGTGATCCGTTCCGGAGAGTGATCCGCGAGGTGCGGTGCTTACGGCCGGGGCGTGGAACTACTCGCCCGGCGGATCCCCGACCACCCACCACTCGTCGATGTCCGCCTCCTCCAGCTGCACGAGCAGATCGTCGACCATGCGGCCCAGCCCGGCCTCGTCGGAGGCGTCGACGAGGGTCGCCCGGTGCGGGCGGGTGGCGTACCAGTACTCCCGGAAGAGGGGGTTCTGCAACATGCTCCGGGCGAAGCCGAAGAACTCCTCTCTGGTCACGTTGCCCATGCGGTAGTAGCACAGGGCGTTGGTGTAGAGGGCGTTGGCGAAGAGGAACTGGCGCTGCTTCCTCGGGGAGACGGTTCCGTCGTAGGCGTCGAGCACCTCGGCCAGTTCCGGATCGTCCATCGCCTTGCTCAGCAACTCCCAGTGCAGGCGCTGCTGGTGCGCGAAGTTGGTTCGGCGCTGCGACTGCGCGGCCTCCTCCAAGTGCTCGATCCGGGCGCGCAACGCGTGGAACGCGGGCCACTGCAGGGCCAGGGCGACGGCGGCACCCGCCGCCAGGCCCATCCCTGCCGAGGCGGTGGCCCTCAGTCCTCGAAACCCAAATTTCTGTGTGGTCATGTCAACCCCCGGTTCAGGCGGCCGTCCGCCGGTCGTCGGGGTGCGGGTCGACTGGAGGGGACCGGCGAGCGGTGGGCGGCGCTTGCCGTCTCCCAGAGTGCCGAGCGGCTCTGATCGGCGGGGAGGCGGAGAGGAGGCGCACGGAGGGAAGCGAGGGTCGCACAAACCGGCGCCATGCCCAACGTCTGCCCCGCGAGTGCTGCTAACAATCGTTCACTTCGGCGTGGATCTCACGGCTCGTATCCTGGGGCGGCATCCCCATTTCCCATGTGTGCCGGGAACGCGAGCCGGTGCACGCGTCGGCGCGAGAGAGGTCGCACGGTGAGCCAGCCGAGTCCGAAACCGCAGCAGATCCCGGTCGTCGTCCTCGCCGGATTCCTCGGCTCGGGGAAGACCACCCTGCTCAATCACCTCCTGCACCGCAGCGGTGGCAGCCGTATCGGCGCCATCGTCAACGACTTCGGGGCGATCGAGATCGACGCGATGGCCGTGGCGGGAGCACTGGGCGACTCGACGGTCTCCCTCGGCAACGGCTGTCTGTGCTGCGCCGTCGACGCGAGCGAACTGGACCAGTATCTGGAGCGGCTCGCGGAGCCCTCCCTCGGCATCGACGTCATCGTCATCGAGGCCAGCGGTCTCGCCGAGCCGCAGGAACTCGTGCGGATGCTGCTGGCCAGCGAGCATCCGGGGGTCGTGTACGGCGGGCTCGTCGAGGTCGTCGACGCCGCGGAGTTCGACGACACCCGGGCCAGGCACCCCGAGATCGACCGGCATCTCGCGCTGGCCGACCTCGTCGTGGTCAACAAGCTCGACCGGGCTGCGGACGGCGAGCGGGTCCTCGGGCTGGTCCGGTCCCTCGTCGACGGCGCCGCCGTCGTCCCGGCCTCCTACGGCCGGATCGACCCCGAGTTCCTCTTCGACTGCCGGCCGAGCGAGGAACGCATCGGCCAGCTGTCCTTCGACGACCTCCACGAAGACGACCTGCGCGAAGGCGACCTGGGCGAAGACGACCTTCATGGAGACGATCCCCACCAGAACGCCCCCCACGCCGGCCCGCACCGGCACGGCGTGGACGACCACGCCGGCCACCTGCACGCCGCGTACGACAGCCTGTCGTTCGTCTCCCTGGAACCCCTCGACCCGCGCCGGCTGATGACCTTCCTCGACAGCAGGCCCGAGGGGCTGTACCGGATCAAGGGCTACGTCGACTTCGGGCCGTACGACGTCCGCAACCGTTACGCCGTCCATGCCGTCGGGCGGTTCCTGCGCTTCTACCCGGAGCCCTGGCCGGCCGGTGGTGAGCGCCTCACCCAGCTGGTCCTCATCGGCTCGGGGATCGACGCCGCCGCTCTCGGCAAGGAGCTGGAGGCGTGCAGGAGCGAGGCCCCACACGCCGACGAGCACGGCATGTGGGGCGTCCTGCGGTACGTACGCGGTCCCGAGGAGGATGCCGCGGACCCGGCCTAGACCGGCCCGGCCACCACCGCCACCGTCTTCGCCAGGGACACACCCGAGCCGTCACGGCGCGGGTCGATGTCCGGGAGGTCGGCCGGGGTGCCGTTCTTCTGCGCCGCGAGGGCGGGGACGGGGCCCGCCCAGGCCAGGGACAGGCAGTCCTCGCCCTTCAGGAACCGCTGGCACCGGACGCCGCCGGTCGCGCGGCCCTTGCGCGGGTACTGGTCGAACGGGGTCAGCTTGGCCGTCGTCTGGACGGAGTCGTCCAGCGTGCCCCGCGAGCCCGCGACGGTGAAGACGACGGCGTCCACGGCCGGGTCCACCGCCGTGAACGAGATGACCTTCGCTCCCTCGGCGAGCTTGATGCCGGCCACACCGCCGGCGGGGCGGCCCTGCGGGCGGACCTGGGACGCCTGGAAGCGCAGCAGCTGCGCGTCGTCGGTGACGAAGACCAGATCCTCGTCGCCGGTGCGCAGCTCGACCGCGCCGGCGATCCGGTCACCCTCCTTGAGGGTGATCACCTCGAGCTCTTCCTTGTTGGCCGGATAGTCCGGCACCACGCGCTTGACGACGCCCTGTGCCGTGCCGATCGCCAGGCCCGGCGACGACTCGTCGAGCGTGGTCAGACAGACCACCGTCTCGTCGTCCTCCAGGGTGACGAACTCCGCCAGCGGGGCGCCGCCCGCGAGGTTCGGCGCCGACAGCGACTCCGGGAGCTGGGGCAGGTCGACCACGTTCAGCCGCAGCAGCCTGCCCGCCGAGGTGACCGCGCCCACCTCGCCGCGGGCGGTGGCGGGCACCGCCGAGACGATCACGTCGTGCTTCACGCGCTTGGCGCCGGCGTCCTCCGCGAACGGCTCGCCGTTCGCCGTACGGGCCAGCAGACCCGTCGAGGACAGCAGCACCCGGCACGGGTCGTCGGCCACCTGCAGCGGCACGGCCGCGACCGGGGCGCCGCCCGACTCCAGCAGGACCGTACGCCGGTCGGTGCCGAACTTCTTGGCGACCGTGGCCAGTTCGTTGGAGACCAGCTTGCGCAGTTCCGTGTCCGAGTCGAGGATCCGGGTCAGCTCCTCGATCTCCGCGTTGAGCCGGTCCTTCTCCGACTCCAGCTCGATGCGGTCGTACTTGGTCAGACGGCGCAGCGGTGTGTCCAGGATGTACTGCGTCTGGATCTCGCTCAGCGAGAACTGCTCCATCAGGCGCTGCTTGGCCTGCGCGGAGTTCTCGCTGGAGCGGATCAGGCGGATGACCTCGTCGATGTCCAGCAGGGCCGTCAGCAGACCCTCGACCAGGTGCAGCCGGTCACGCTTCTTGCTGCGGCGGAACTCCGAGCGCCGCCGTACGACGGTGAAGCGGTGGTCGAGGTAGACCTCCAGGAGCTCCTTCAGGCCCAGCGTGAGCGGCTGGCCGTCGACCAGGGCCACGTTGTTGATGCCGAAGGACTCCTCCATCGGCGTCAGCTTGTACAGCTGCTCCAGGACGGCCTCCGGCACGAAGCCGTTCTTGATCTCGATGACCAGGCGCAGGCCGTGCTCGCGGTCGGTGAGGTCCTTGACGTCGGCGATGCCCTGGAGCTTCTTCGAACCGACCAGATCCTTGATCTTGGCGATGACCTTCTCGGGGCCGACCGTGAAGGGCAGCTCCGTGACGACGAGGCCCTTGCGGCGGGCCGTCACGGGCTCCACCGACACCGTCGCCCGGATCTTGAACGTGCCGCGGCCGGACTCGTAGGCGTCACGGATGCCGGACAGGCCGACGATGCGGCCGCCCGTGGGCAGGTCGGGGCCCGGGACGTGCTTCATCAGGGCGTCGAGATCCGCGTTCGGGTACCTGATCAGGTGGCGGGCGGCGGCGATGACCTCGCGCAGGTTGTGCGGCGCCATGTTCGTGGCCATACCGACTGCGATGCCCGAGGCGCCGTTGACCAGGAGGTTCGGGAAGGCGGCGGGCAGGGCCACCGGTTCCCGCTCCTGGCCGTCGTAGTTGGGGTTGAAGTCGACGGTGTCCTCGTCGATCGACTCGGTCATGAGGCTCGTCGCCTCGGCCATCCGGCACTCGGTGTACCGCATGGCGGCCGGCGGGTCGTCGTTGCCCAGCGAGCCGAAGTTGCCGTGGCCGTCGACGAGGGGGACCCGCATCGAGAAGGGCTGGGCCATGCGCACGAGGGCGTCGTAGATCGACGCGTCGCCGTGCGGGTGCAGCTTGCCCATCACCTCGCCGACGACTCGGGCGCACTTGACGTACCCGCGCTCGGGGCGCAGGCCCATCTCGCTCATCTGGTAGACGATGCGTCGGTGCACCGGCTTGAGGCCGTCGCGTGCGTCCGGCAGGGCGCGCGAGTAGATGACCGAGTACGCGTACTCGAGGAAGGAGCCCTGCATCTCGTCGACGACGTCGATGTCGAGGATCCGCTCCTCGTACGAGTCGTCGGGCGGCGGGGTTTTCGTGCTGCGGCGGGCCATCGCTGCCGGCTCCTTGCTGCTGCGATCCGGATCTGACGCCGACCATTGTGGACCTCCGCACTGACAACCGGGACCAGCACCCGGTCCTGGGCGGCTCTCGCGCTGTCGGGACCAGGTCGCCGCCGGGAACTTCACCAGGGCTTCGCACGCTTGCATACAGTGGCAGGACCGGCAGGAATCCGCGGTCTGAACAACCGCTCAGCGATCGAAGGGACGTACATGCCCATGGGTCACACGGCCACAGCCCAGGCAGGCTCCGGGGGCCTGACAGCGACCGAGCACCGCCTGGCCAACGGCCTGCGCGTGGTGCTCTCCGAGGACCACCTGACCCCGGTCGCGGCGGTGTGCCTCTGGTACGACGTCGGCTCACGCCACGAAGTCAAGGGGCGTACCGGCCTGGCTCACCTTTTCGAGCACCTGATGTTCCAGGGTTCCGCGCAGGTCAAGGGCAACGGCCACTTCGAGCTCGTCCAGGGCGCGGGCGGCTCGCTGAACGGCACGACCAGCTTCGAGCGGACCAACTATTTCGAGACCATGCCCGCCCACCAGCTGGAGCTCGCCCTCTGGCTGGAGGCCGACCGCATGGGCTCGCTGCTGGCCGCGCTCGACGACGAGTCGATGGAGAACCAGCGGGACGTCGTCAAGAACGAGCGCCGCCAGCGCTACGACAACGTCCCCTACGGCACCGCCTTCGAGAAGCTGACCGCCCTCGCCTACCCGGAGGGCCACCCCTACCACCACACCCCGATCGGCTCGATGGCCGACCTGGACGCGGCGACCCTGGAGGACGCTCGCGCGTTCTTCCGCACCTACTACGCGCCGAACAACGCCGTGCTCTCCGTGGTCGGCGACATCGACCCGGAGCAGACCCTCGCCTGGGTCGAGAAGTACTTCGGCTCCATCCCCGGTCACGACGGCAAGCCCGCCCCGCGCGACGGCTCGCTGCCGGAGACCATCGGCGAGCAGCTGCGCGAGGTCGTCGAGGAGGAGGTCCCGGCGCGTGCCCTGATGGCCGCCTACCGGCTGCCGCACGACGGCACGCGCGCGTGCGACGCGGCCGACCTGGCCCTCACCGTCCTCGGCGGCGGAGAGTCCTCCCGCCTCTACAACCGGCTCGTGCGGCGCGACCGTACGGCCGTGGCGGCCGGATTCGGCCTGCTGCGGCTGGCCGGGGCGCCCTCCCTGGGGTGGCTGGACGTGAAGACCTCCGGTGACGTGGAGGTTCCGGTCATCGAGACCGCCATCGACGAGGAGCTCGCCCGGTTCGCCGAGGAGGGCCCCACGGCCGAGGAGATGGAGCGCGCCCAGGCCCAGTTGGAGCGCGAGTGGCTGGACCGGCTCGGCACGGTCGCGGGCCGCGCCGATGAACTGTGCCGGTACGCCGTGCTGTTCGGCGACCCGCAGCTCGCCCTGACCGCCGTCCAGCGTGTGCTGGAGATCACGGCGGAGGAGGTCCAGGAGGTCGCCAAGGCCCGCCTGCGGCCCGACAACCGCGCGGTGCTCGTCTACGAGCCCCTCGCCGACGAGGACGCCCCCGAGGACACCGCAGCCGCGGCCACCGACGAGAACGAGGAGGCGGCCAAGTGACCGAGCTCGCCACGATGGACTTCCACCCCCGCCCCGACGCGGGCGAGGCCAAGCCGTGGGCCTTCCCGGCCCCCGAGCGCGGCACGCTCGACAACGGCCTGACGGTGCTGCGCTGCCACCGGCCCGGCCAGCAGGTCGTCGCCGTGGAGGTGCTGCTGGACGCCCCCCTGGAGGCGGAGCCGGCCGGCCTCGACGGTGTGGCCACGATCATGGCCCGGGCCTTCTCCGAGGGCACCGACAAGCACTCCGCCGAGGATTTCGCCGCCGAGCTGGAGCGCGCCGGTGCCACCCTCGACGCGCATGCCGACCACCCCGGCGTCCGGCTCAGCCTGGAGGTGCCGGCCTCCCGGCTCGCCAAGGGGCTGGGCCTGATCGCCGACGCCCTCAGGGCGCCCGCGTTCGCCGACAGCGAGGTCGAGCGGCTGGTCAACAACCGCCTCGACGAGATCCCGCACGAGTTGGCCAACCCCTCCCGCCGTGGCGCCAAGGAGCTCTCCAAGGAGCTGTTCCCGGCGGACTCGCGCATGTCGCGGCCGCGGCAGGGCACCGAGGAGACCGTCGCCGCGATCGACTCCGCGGCCGTGCGCGCCTTCTACGAGAAGCACGTCCGCCCCGCCACGGCCACCGCCGTGGTCGTCGGCGACCTCACCGGCATCGACCTCGACGCCCTGCTCGGGGACACGCTGGGCGCCTGGACGGGCTCCTCGGCCGAGCCACGTCCGGTGCCGCCGGTGACCGCCGACGACACCGGCCGGGTCGTCATCGTGGACCGTCCGGGCGCCGTCCAGACGCAGCTGCTGATCGGCCGGATCGGCCCGGACCGGCACGACCGTGTGTGGCCCGCGCAGGTGCTCGGCACGTACTGCCTCGGCGGCACCCTCACCTCCCGCCTGGACCGCGTGCTGCGCGAGGAGAAGGGCTACACCTACGGCGTACGGGCGTTCGGCCAGGTCCTCAGGTCCGCCCCGGACGGCACGGGTGCCGCGATGCTCGCCATCAGCGGTTCCGTGGACACGCCCAACACCGGCCCCGCCCTGGAGGATCTCTGGACGGTGCTGCGCACCCTCGCCGCCGAGGGGCTGACCGATGCCGAGCGGGACGTCGCCGTGCAGAACCTGGTCGGTGTGGCGCCGCTGAAGTACGAGACGGCGGCGGCCGTCGCGAGCACGCTGGCCGACCAGGTCGAGCAGCATCTGCCCGACGACTACCAGGCCACCCTGTACCGGCAGCTCGCCGCGACCGGCACCGTGGAGGCCACCGCGGCGGCCGTGAGCGCCTTCCCGGTGGACCGGCTGGTGACCGTCCTCGTCGGTGACGCGGCGCAGATCAAGGCACCTGTCGAGGCCCTCGGCATCGGCGAAGTCACCGTCGTCGCCGCCGAGTAGCGGCACGCGCGCGTAGGGGCCCTGGTTGTCTTCCGAGGCACCAGGGCCCCTTTATGCCCGAATTGATACGGAGGTTGCCTGTCTGCCCTGTGGGATGCGCTACAAAAGCCGGGATTCGTTTGGGAATTGAAAGTGGCGCCGCTTAGCGTCATCCGGGCTGTTCGTCAGGCAGTGCGCCGCACCCGCGGCACCGGACAGTCATCGCCGAGTCCCCGTACGGCGCGAGCCAGGGGAGCCGGGGACCCACCGCAGTCCCTGGGGTGAATCGGACGCCCGCGCGAGCCGCGAGGGAGTCCGTAGGAGACCTTCCTGCTCCGAACCCGTCAGCTAACCCGGTAGGCGAGAAGGAAGGAAAGGACCAGCCACCACATGGCGTTCACTCGCGCCACCGGGAAGCACCGTCGTCCCAGCAGGATCCAGCGCGGCACCGCCCGCGCGGCCGGCGTCGCGGCCCTCGCCACCACCGGCGTGATCGGCACCGTGGCGGCCCCCGCTGCCTTCGCCGCCGAGCCCAGCGCCGAGCAGACGGGCCTCACTCCCGTCGTCACCATGGGCGACACCGTGGCCCAGCAGATCGACGCCCAGGCCGTCGCGCAGCAGCAGGCCGCCGACGAGGCCGCCGCCAAGCAGAAGGCCGAGGAGGCCGCCCGCAAGCGCGCCGCCGAGGTGGCCGAGAAGGCCAAGGAGGCGGCCGAGAAGGCCCGCGAGGCCAAGGAGCGCGCCGCCCGCGAGGCCGAGCGCAAGCGCCTCAACACCTTCGTGCCCCCGATCTCCGGCTCGTACGTCTCCACCAGCTACAAGGCCAGCAGCGGCCTGTGGTCCTCCGGCAGCCACACCGGTGTCGACTTCCACGCCGCCAGCGGCACCTCCGTCCACGCGGTCGGCGCGGGCACCGTCGTCGAGGCCGGCTGGGGTGGCTCCTACGGCAACCAGATCGTGATCAAGATGAACGACGGGACGTACACCCAGTACGGCCACCTGTCCTCCGTCGGCGTCTCGGTGGGCCAGCAGGTCACCCCCGGCCAGCAGATCGGCCTGTCCGGCGCGACCGGCAACGTCACCGGTCCGCACCTGCACTTCGAGGCCCGTACGAGCCCCGAGTACGGCTCGGACATCGACCCGGTCGCCTACCTCCGCTCGCACGGCGTCAACCTCTGACCGGAACCTCTCCGCTGTTCCAGAAGCCCCGGCTCCCCGAGCCGGGGCTTTCGGCGTTTGTGGCCGCCCGCTGTCCAAAAAAAATCCATGGATTCCCGGCTGCCGTCGGAAATTCCGGCTCATTGCAATAGAGTCACGGAACGCGCGCCGCTCGTCGGCGTTTCACGGGGATTAAGCGGAGGTCGGTCATGCGTATTCCCGCGCACTCGGTGTGCACGGCCATCCGGGACGACATCGTCGCGGGTGTCCACGCACGCGGCAGCCGGCTCACCGAGGAACTCCTCGCGCGCCGCTACGGCGTCTCGCGGGTGCCCGTCCGGGAGGCGCTGCGCACCTTGGAGGCAGAGGGTTTCGTGGTGACCCGCCGGCACGCGGGCGCGTGCGTGGCCGAACCCACCGAGCAGGAGGCCGGTGACCTGCTGGAGATGCGCATGCTGCTGGAGCCGCTCGGTGCGGCCCGTGCCGCCCAGCGCCGCACCGAGGCGCATCTGAAGGTTCTGCGCGGCCTGGTCCGGCTGGGCCAGGAGCGGGCCCGCCGGGGCAACAGCGAGGACCTGCGCTCCCTGGGCGGCTGGTTCCACGAGACGCTCGCCCAGGCCTCCGGCAGCCCCGCGCTGACGTCGATGCTCACCCAGCTCCGCCACAAGATCGCCTGGATGTACGCCGTGGAGGCGCCGGTCAGCCCGGTGGAGTCCTGGACGGAGCACGGCGCGATCGTGGACGCGGTGGCGCGCGGGGACGCTGAGCGCGCGCGGGCGGTCACGGCGCGGCACGCCGAGCGCGCGATGGGCGCGCACCGCCTGCGGTTCGGCTCCGCGGGGGAGCGGGCCGACCGTGTGAGGAACTCGCAACATCCCGTAAACACGGCGAGCCTGCGGCATTAACACGGCCGCCGTATACAAAGAGCAGCTATTCACGGGGGCTTGTTTTCCCTTGCCCGGAAACTGTGAATTCTCGATTTCCAGCCCGGTCTCGGCCGGGAATGACGAAGGGCTCGCCCGGTGAATTCGGACGAGCCCTTCGGTGTGCGCCGTATCGGGCGCACGGGTAAATCAGACGGTCTCGGGCAGTTCCTCGAGACCCTCGGAGACCAGCTTCGCCAGCCGGTCCAGGGCGGCGTCCGCGCCCTCGGCGTCGGAGGCGAGGACGATCTCCTCGCCACCCTGGGCGCCGAGGCCCAGGACGGCCAGCATGGAGGCCGCGTTGACGGGGGTGCCGTCAGCCTTGGCGATCGTCACCGGGACGCCTGCGGCCGTGGCGGCTCGGACGAAGATGGAGGCGGGGCGGGCGTGGAGACCCTCGGCCCAGCCGACGTTGACGCGGCGCTCAGCCATGTGTTGCTGCCCTTCGGTGTTCAGGGTTGTCTAGACCAGTTTCCCATATCGTGAAGCCCACCAGGAGCGGTCCTCGCGTTCCACTCCAGGGGTGCCGTCGGATCGCGGCCTCGACCCGACTGACGCCCTCCACAGACTGCCTCGCGCCCGCTGTCGGACGCTAGCCGTACTCTGGGGCCCATGCAGACCTCGCCGGACCGGCACGAGTATCCCGCCCACTGGGAAGCCGACGTGGTGCTGCGCGACGGGGGTACCGCGCGCATCCGGCCCATCACCGTTGATGACGCCGATCGCCTGGTCAGCTTCTATGAGCAGGTCTCCGACGAGTCGAAGTACTACCGCTTCTTCGCGCCGTACCCTCGCCTGTCCGCCAAGGACGTCCACCGCTTCACGCACCACGACTTTGTGGACCGGGTGGGACTCGCGGCCACAGTCGGCGGCGAGTTCATCGCCACCGTACGCTACGACCGGATCGGCGAGGACGGAACGCCCGCGTCCGCACCCGCCGACGAGGCCGAGGTCGCCTTCCTCGTGCAGGACGCCCACCAGGGCCGCGGGGTCGCCTCCGCCCTGCTCGAACACATCGGGGCCGTCGCCCGCGAGCGCGGCATCCGCCGCTTCGCCGCCGAGGTGCTGCCCGCCAACAACAAGATGATCAAGGTGTTCACGGACGCCGGCTACACCCAGAAGCGCAGCTTCGAGGACGGCGTCGTCCGTCTGGAGTTCGACCTCGAACCCACCGACCGCTCCCTCGCCGTGCAGTACGCGCGCGAACACCGCGCCGAGGCGCGCTCCGTGCAGCGGCTGCTCGCCCCCGGCTCGGTCGCGGTCATCGGCGCCGGCCGCACACCCGGCGGCGTGGGCCGCAGCGTTCTCGGCAACATCCGGGACGCCGGGTACAGCGGCCGTCTGTACGCCGTGAACAGGGCCCTTCCGGAGGGGCAGAAGGAGCTCGACGGGGTGCCCGCCCACCGCTCGGTGCGGGACATCGACGGCCCCGTCGACCTCGCGGTGGTCGCCGTGCCTGCCGAGCACGTGCCCGACGTCGTCACCGAGTGCGGCGAACACGGCGTGCAGGGGCTGGTCGTGGTCTCCGCCGGGTACGCCGAGAGCGGCCCCGAGGGGCGCGAACGCCAGCGCGCACTCGTGCGGCAGGCGCGCACGTACGGCATGCGGATCATCGGCCCGAACGCCTTCGGCATCATCAACACCTCCCCACGGGTACGGCTCAACGCCTCCCTCGCCCCCGAGGTGCCGCGCCCGGGCCGGATCGGCCTGTTCGCCCAGTCCGGCGCCATCGGCATCGCCCTGCTGTCCCGGCTGCACCGGCGCGGCGGCGGCGTCACCGGTGTGACCGGCGTCTCCACCTTCGTCTCCTCCGGCAACCGCGCCGACGTCTCCGGCAACGATGTCCTGCAGTACTGGTACGAGGACCCCGACACCGACGTCGTCCTCATGTACCTGGAGTCCATCGGCAACCCCCGTAAGTTCACCCGCCTCGCCCGCCGGACCGCCGCCGCCAAGCCCCTGGTCGTCGTCCAGGGCGCGCGGCACGGCGCCGCTCCCCAGGGGCACGCCGTACGGGCGACCCGGCTGCCGCACGCGACCGTCTCGGCGCTGCTGCGGCAGGCCGGCGTGATCCGCGTCGACACCATCACCGAGCTGGTGGACGCGGGCCTGCTGCTCGCCCGCCAGCCCCTGCCCGCCGGACCCCGGGTGGCGATCCTGGGCAATTCCGAGTCGCTCGGCCTGCTCACGTACGACGCGTGCTTCGCCGAGGGCCTGCGGCCGCACCCCCCGCAGGACCTGACCACCGCGGCCTCCGCGGCGGACTTCCACGCCGCCCTGTCCCGTGCCCTGGCCGACGACCGGTGCGACGCGGTCGTCGTCACCGCCATACCGGCGGTGGGGGAGGGCTCGGTCGGCGACGCGGCCCTCGCCGAGGCCCTGCGCTCGGCATCGGCCGCGGCCCCGGCCAAGCCGGTCCTGGTCGTGCACGTGGAGCTCGGCGGCCTGGCGGAGGCCCTGTCGGCCGCGGCGAGCACCGCTCCACAGGTCGGCTCGGGCAAACCATCTCAAACCGCCCCCAGTCCGGCACCCGTGGAAGAACGCTTCCCCGCCACCGACGCCCCCGAAGGCGCCCACCTCATCCCCGCCTACCCCGCCGCCGAGCGCGCCGTCCGCGCCCTCGGCCAGGCCGTCGCCTACGCGCAGTGGCGGCGCGACGCCGCCGACCCCGGCAAGGTGCCCGAGTACGAGGACATCGACGAGAAGGGTGCCGCCGCGCTGATCGACGGCCTCCTCGCGCGCGGGCAGGGACTCACGCTCGGCACGGACGAGACCTGCGACCTCCTCGGCCACTACGGCGTCCAGGTCCACCGCGCCCTGCCCGCCCCGACCCCCGCCGCCGCCGCGGAGGCCGCCCGCGCCCTCGGTTACCCCGTGGCCCTCAAGGCCACCGCCCCGCACCTCAGGCACCGCGCCGACCTGGGCGGCGTCCGCCTCGACCTCGCGGACGAGGAGCAACTGCGCCGTTCGTACGCCGAGTTGACCGAGCTGTTCGGCGCACCCGAGGAGCTGCGGCCGGTGGTGCAGCGGATGGCGCCGCGCGGCGTGGACGTCGTCGTACGCGCCGTCATCGACCCCGCGGCCGGGGCCGTGCTCTCCTTCGGGCTCGCCGGGGCCGCCTCGCAGCTGCTCGGGGACACGGCGCACCGGCTGATCCCGGTCACCGACCGGGAGGCGACCTCGCTGGTGCGTTCGATCCGCACCGCCCCCCTGCTGTTCGGCTGGCGCGGCTCCGCACCGGCCGACACCCGCGCCCTGGAGGAGCTGCTGCTGCGGGTGTCCCGGTTGGTCGACGACCACCCCGAGGTCGTCGCGGTCACCCTGGAGCCGGTCGTCGTCGCCTCGCACGGCCTGAGCGTCCTGGGTGCCTCCGTCCGCCTCGCGCCCCCGCCCGCCCGTGACGACCTCGGCCCGCGGACCCTCCCCGCGTACTGACAGGGGGCGAGCTGTCCCTCGCAGTCAGTGGTCCCCCGTAGGATGGGCGTCATGGCCAAGACCAGTACGACGACCCAGGGGCTGCGGGCGGCGATCGAGCGCAGCGGCTACTACCCGGCCCTCGTGGCCGAGGCGGTGGAGGCCGCCGTGGGCGGCGAGCCCATCCGGTCGTACCTGGTCCACCAGGAGACGACGTTCGACCAGAACGAGGTGCGCCGGCACGTAACGGTGCTCGTGCTCACGGACAACCGCTTCATCGTCAGCCACACCGACGAACAGGCCGCCGACAGCACCTCCCCGACGCCGTACGCCACGACGTCGACGGAGTCCGTGAAGATCGGCCGCATCTCGTCGATCGTGGTCAGCCGCGTGGTCGCCAACCCCGAGTCGTACAAGCCGGGCACCCTGCCCCGCGAGGTCGTCCTCACCATCGGCTGGGGCGCCGTCTCCCGGATCGACCTGGAGCCGGCCGCCTGCGGCGACCCCAACTGCGAGGCGGATCACGGCTACACCGGCAACTCGACGGCGGACGACCTCAGCCTGCGCGTCAGCGAGGCCGGGGACGGACCGGAGACCGTGCGCGAGGCGCTCGCCTTCGCGCAGGCCCTCTCCGAGGCGACCGCGGACACGACCCGCTGATGGCACAGCCCGAGATGGCCTGGGGCCACCACCCCGAACCGCTCTCCCTCGCCTCCGCGCCCGTCCCCGAGTACGGCAGCGGATCGCTCGCCGACCTCCTGCCCACCCTGGCCGCCGGCCTGGGCGTACCGGACATGAGCGCCACCATCACCGAGCTGACCCCCGCCGACCGGAACTGCGTGTTCCTGATCGACGGCCTCGGCTGGGAGCAGCTGAGGGCGCACCCCGAGGACGCCCCCTTCATGACGTCCCTGCTCGCCACCTCCCGCGGCGGCACCGGGCGTCCTCTCACCGCCGGATACCCGGCGACCACGGCGACCTCCCTCGCCTCCGTCGGCACCGGCCTGCCGCCCGGCGCGCACGGCCTGCCCGGCTACACCGTCCGCAACCCGGACACCGGCGAGCTGATGAACCAGCTGCGCTGGCAGCCGTGGGCCCCGCCCCGCCCCTGGCAGCCGTACCCCACGGTCTTCCAGCTGGCGCACGCGGCCGGGGTGCACGCCGCGCAGGTGTCGTCCCCGACCTTCGAGAACACCCCGCTGACCAAGGTCGCACTCAGCGGCGGAAGATTCCTCGGACGGCTGTCAGGCGAGGACCGCGTGGACCTGGCGGCAGAGCAACTGGCCGCGGGCGACCGCTCCCTGGTGTACACGTACTTCGCCGAGGTCGACGGCGCCGGCCACCGCTTCGGAGTCGACTCCGACGCCTGGCGCGGCCAGCTCATGTACGCCGACCGCCTGGTCCAGCGCCTGGCCGAGCAACTGCCCCCGCGCAGCGTGCTCTACATCACCGCCGACCACGGCATGATCGACGTGCCCTTCGACGAGCAGCACCGCATTGACTTCGACGAGGACTGGGAGCTGAGCGCCGGCGTCGCCCTGCTCGGCGGCGAGGGCCGCGCCCGCCACGTCTACGCGGTGCCCGGTGCGTCGAACGACGTCCTGACCTGCTGGCGCGAGGTGCTCGGCGAGCAGTTCTGGGTGGCCTCACGCGACGAGGCCATCGCGGCGGGCTGGTTCGGCCCGCAGATCGACGAACGGGTGTACGGCAGGATCGGTGACGTGGTCGCGGCCGCGCAGGACGACGTCCTGCTCATCGCCTCCGAGCGGGAGCCGAAGGAGTCGGCGATGGTCGGCAACCACGGTTCGATGACCCCCGCCGAGCAGCTCGTCCCCCTGCTCGAAGTACGCTCCTGACACAGTCCCACGCCGACCTCCCCGACCTCTCACGCCGAAAGGTGCTCAACTCCACATGCCCGAGCTGGTGTTCTTCTGCGGAACGATGGACTGCGGGAAGTCCACGCTGGCTCTCCAGATCGAGCACAACCGGTCGGCGCGCGGTCTGCAGGGCATGATCTTCTCGCGCGACGACCGCGCCGGCGAGGGCAAGCTGTCCTCGCGCCTCGGCCTGGTCACCGACGCGGTGGAGGTCGGCGACGGGCAGGACCTCTACGGCTACCTCGTCGACCACCTCTCGCAGGGCGGCCGCGCGGACTACGTGATCGCCGACGAGGCGCAGTTCCTCGCCCCGGAGCAGATCGACCAACTCGCGCGCGTGGTCGACGACCTGAGCCTGGACGTCTACGCCTTCGGCATCACGACGGACTTCCGCTCCAAGCTGTTCCCCGGCTCGCAGCGGCTGGTGGAACTGGCCGACCGGGTCGAGGTGCTCCAGGTCGAGGCCCTGTGCTGGTGCGGAGCCCGCGCCACGCACAACGCCCGCACGATAGGCGGGGTGATGGTCGTCGAGGGCGCCCAAGTCGTCGTCGGCGACGTCACCCACTCCGCCGACGAGGTCGGGTACGAGGTCCTGTGCCGCCGCCACCACCGCCGCCGGATGACCGCGGCGACCGCCCACGCGGCGGCCCTGTCCCCGGACGTGCTGCCGGTGACGTCCGGCTGACCTGCGTCCGGCCCTGTGGCCGTCAGCTCGGCCGTTGCAGCAGCGCGAACCGCGCCCCTTCCGGATCCGTGACCCTCGCCACCCGCCCGTGGGCGGTGTCGTGCACCGGCTTGAGGACCTGCCCGCCCAGGTGGACGAGATGGTCCACGGCGTCGTCGACATCGGCGACCTGGAAGTACGTGACCCAGTGCGGTCCCCGGTCGCGGGGCAGGGCGGCCCCCAGGCCGTGAATGCCGGCGACGGGTTCGCCGCCGAGGTTCAGGGTCACGTAGTCGAAGTCGGCGGAGACCACCGGCTCCTCCTCGTAGCCGAACACCGTCCGGTAGAACTTGGCGACGCTCGTCGACTCGAAGGTCAGCAGTTCGTTCCAGGCGGGTGTGCCGGGAACGCCCGAGACGGCGGTGCCGAGGTGCGCGGCGGCCTGCCAGATGCCGAAGACCGCGCCCGCGGGGTCGGAGCCGATCGCCAGGCGGCCGGCGTCGGCGGCGTCCAGCGGACCCACGCCGATCGTGCCGCCGCGGCTGCGTACCGTCTCGGCCGTCAGATCCACGTTCTCCGAGGCGAAGTAGGGCGTCCACGCGATGGGCAGATGGCGGTCCGGTGGCAGCCGGCCGAGGCCGGCCACCTCGCGCCCGTCGAGCAGCGCGCGCACATACGGGCCGAGTTGCTGGGGGCCCGGCTGGAACTCCCAGCCGAACAGCGCTCCGTAGAACTCCTCGGTCGCGTCCAGGCCGTGCACCATCAGGCTCACCCAGCAGGGTGCGCCGGGCGCGTGCCGAGCGGGTGTGTCGCCGTTCGGGCCGGTGGACCCCCGTGCGTCGGTCATCGTCACTCTCTTCTCGGCCTCGCGGTGGCCGTGCTCTCCGCAGCCTGGCGGGGCGGCCCTGTAGGGCGTCCCTTGTCCGGGAGAATGCCCGATGTGCGGGCCCCTGTCCCTCGCGGCGCGCTTATCGGCAGGTGTCGTTCAGCTGTACAGCATGTGCTTGTTCCCGTACGCCGCGTGATCGCTCCGCTCCGGCCGAGCAGAGTAGCCGGACACGGACGGCTCGGCCACCCCCGTGCGCGAGGATGGGGACCATGAACGCCATCATCTCCGCATCCGACCTGGCGAAGGACCTCACGGGCGCCCACCCGCCGGTCCTGCTCGACGTCCGCTGGCAGCTCACCGCGGCCAAGGCGGCCGGCGAGCCGCCGTTCGACGGCCGGGCCGCCTACGAGGCAGGGCACCTTCCCGGGGCCGTCTACGTCGACCTGGACCGGGAGTTGGCCTCCGCGCCGGGCAAGGCGGGCAGGCATCCGCTGCCCGACCTCGCGCAGTTCGGTGCCGCGATGCGCCGGGCGGGCGTGTCGGCCGGGACGCCGGTGGTCGTCTACGACGGAGGCCAAGGGTGGGCGGCGGCCCGGGCGTGGTGGCTGCTGCGCTGGACGGGTCACCCTGACGTGCGGGTCCTCGACGGCGGGTTGACGTCCTGGGAGGGGGCGTTGGAGAAGTCGGTGCCGGCTCCGGCGGAGGGCGACTTCGTGCCCGAGCCGCGGGCGACGGGGCTGCTCGACGCGGATGCCGCCGCAGCGCTGGCCCGGTCCGGGGTGCTGCTGGACGCGCGGGCGGGGGAGCGGTACCGGGGCGAGGTGGAGCCGATCGACCCGGTGGCCGGGCACATCCCGGGCGCGGTGTCGGCGCCCACCTCGGAGAACGTGGGGGCCGACGGGCGCTTCCTTCCCGCCGGGGAACTGCGGGCGCGGTTCGAGGGACTTGGCGTGAGCGAGGGGTCGCGGGTCGGCGTGTACTGCGGGTCGGGGGTCTCCGCCGCCCACGAGGTCCTGGCGCTGGCGGCCGCGGGCATCGCGGCCGAGCTGTACGTGGGGTCGTGGTCGGAGTGGTCCTCGGACCCGGGACGGCCGGTCGCCGTGGGTCCGGATCCGCAGTGACCTGACGCGAAGCGAGGGCCGTGCCCGGACGGCGCGGCCCTCGTCGTTCGTCAGCCGACTCGGCTACTCCTGCTTCTTGCGCCGCGTCCCGAACACGATCTCGTCCCAGCTCGGGACGGCCGCTCTGCGGCCCGGGCGGACGCCGTCCGCCTCGGCCTGGCGGTCGGTGGCACCGACGAGCCGGTCGCGGTGGCTGCCCACGGATCGCGGCATGAGGACGTCCGCGTAGGCGGAACCGGCCGAGGCCGCGGGGGCCGGGGGCTCCTCCTCCTCGACCTCGGCGACGACGGGCTCCTCCTCGGGCTCCGCCGGGGGGAGTTCCGGAACCACCAGGTCGCCGCGGAAGCTCGGCACCGCCTCCAGCAGGCTGGTCAGCGAGTCACGCTCGCCCGTGGTCTCCTCGACCGGTTCGGACGCCTGCGCGGGCAGGCTGGGCCGCTCGCGCTCGGGGCGGTCCAGCGGTCTGTCGCGCGGCAGCCGGGCGATCCGGGGGACGAACGGGAAGCTGGGCTCGGGCGCTGCCAGGTCGTCGGACTCGCCGATCAGGGAGCGCGCTTCGTCGTCGACGGCCTGGACGAGCCGCCGGGGCGGGTCGTACGTCCAGCTCGCCGAGTGCGGCTCACCCGCGACGCAGTAGACCAGCAGGACTTCCCACGTGCCGTCGTCGCGACGCCACGAGTCCCACTGGACGGTGTCCTTGTCGGCGCCGCGCAGCAGCAGCCGCTCCTGTACGGCCTCACCCAGGGGCGGACCGGAGTTCTCGCCGGGGCGGCGGACCGGGGTCTTGCGGGCCCGCTCGGCCATGAAGGCACGCTCGGCGAGCACGGGACCCTCGAAGCGGCGCACCCGGTCGACGGGGATGCCGGCCATCTGCGCGACCTCTTCCGCGGTCGCGCCTGCACGTATACGCGCCTGGATGTCGCGGGGGCGGAGGTGGCTCTCGACCTCGATCTCGATCTGGCCGAGACGGGGACGGTCGCCGCGCACGGCGGCGCGCAGGCGTTCGTCGATCGGAAGCGTGTACTCCGTAGAGTCGGCAGCCTTCAGCACCAGCCGTGTGCCGTCATTCGAGACGGCCACGACACGCAGTTCGGGCATGGGGACCTCCCGGGTGGTGCCTGCCGACGTCACGTGCGTCGCTGCTTCCGCTAGTCGAGTGTGGCCTGCCCGGGTGCAGCCTGCCACAACCTTGCCGAGTTGCCCGGCGTGTCGGGCGCTGGCCCTGGATCGCCGTTATGGCACGGTTACCTATTCGCAACGCTAAGTGACGAACTCTGTCACCCTGTGCAACTAGCCCCCTCCCGGCGGTCCTTAAGGCCCTGTACACCCTGACGGGAGACCGGACCCAGGGCTCGCCACAGTACTCCATTTGGGCCACGTGCGTGGATTGGCGCGCCGTCCAACTTCTGGCGAGGGGTGGGACTTGGTCGCCTCTTGCCCCCGATGCGCGATCTTGAACGTGGGGAACTTCACGTAATCACCAGAATCGGAACCATCGGTGAGTCGAGCGAGCCCGGGAGCGAAGAGGCAGGGAGCACCACCCCCAGTGCTTCGCCTACGCCCCCAGAACCCGCCGCAAGTAGTCGTTCTGGAACCGCCGATCAGGATCGAGACGATCCCGCAGCGCCGTGAACTCGCCGAAGCGCGGATACACCCGGGAGAAGTACTCGGCGTCCCGCGTATGGACCTTGCCCCAGTGCGGACGGCCTTCGTGGGCGGTGAAGATGCGCTCGGCGGCCGTGAAGTACCGCTGGTAGGGCGTGCCCTGGAACATATGGACGGCGATGTACGCGCTGTCCCGGCCGGAAGCGGTGGACAGCGTGATGTCGTCGGCCGGGGCGGTGCGCACCTCCACGGGGAAGCTGACCCTGAGGCCGGAACGGTCGACCATCGTCTTCAGCTCGCGCAGCGTCTCGACGACGGCCGCGCGCGGAACGGCGTACTCCATCTCCACGAAGCGCACCCGGCGCGGAGACGTGAAGACCTTGTAAGGGATGTCCGTGTAGGTCCGCGCGGACAGGGCCTTGCTGGAGATCTGGGCGATCGCGGGGATCGTGGCGGGCACCGCTCGGCCGACCCAGTTGGCCACCTGGAAGACGCCGTTGGAGAGGAACTCGTCCTCGAACCAGCTCTGGAGCTGCGGCACCGGCTTCTCCGGGCCCGCGCTGCGGTTGTTGCGCTTGGTGTTGGTGCTGCCGGTGTGCGGGAACCAGTAGAACTCGAAGTGTTCGTTCTCGGCCCAGAGTTCCTCGAAGTCCGCGAGGACCCGGTCGAACGGCATCGGCTCCTCGCGGGCCGTGAGCAGGAAGACCGGCTCGACGGCGAACGTGATCGCGGTGACGATGCCCAGGGCGCCGAGGCCGATGCGGGCGGCGGCGAAGACCTCCGGGTTCTCCTTCTCGGAACAGCTCAGGACCGAGCCGTCGGCGGTGACCAGCTCCAGACCCTTGATCTGAGCGGCGATCGAGCCCGAGTCGCGGCCCGTGCCGTGGGTGCCGGTGCTGGTGGCCCCGGAGACCGTCTGCTCCATGATGTCGCCCATGTTCGTGAGCGACAGGCCCTCACGCGCGAGGGCCACGTTGAGCCTCTTGAGCGGGGTGCCGGCCTCCACCGTGACCGTCATGTTCTCGCGATCAATGTTACGTATGCCGGTCAACAGTTGAGGACGGATCAACACGCCGTCCGTCGCGGCTATCGACGTGAAGGAGTGCCCGGCGCCGACGGCCTTCACCTTCAGACCGTCCTCGGCGGCCCGCCGCACGGCGGCGGCCAGCTCGTCCACGGAGGCAGGGGTGACCTCTCGCGCGGGACGTGCCGAGACGTTGCCGCCCCAGTTACGCCACGTGCCGTTCTTTCCGTTCGCTGTGCTGCTCAACGGAGCCTCCCCGACCCGGTGCCGGTCGCTTGAGCCGGCGGAACCCGAGGAAACCCACCGCGACCGCGACGGCCCCGGCCACCGCCGGAACCCCGTACCCGGCACGCGCCCCGGCCGCGTCGATCACCCAGCCGGCCGCGGCGGAGCCGAGTGCGACTCCCACCGCGAGCCCGGTGCTCACCCAGGTCATTCCTTCGGTGAGCTGCGCGCGTGGTACGTGCTTTTCGATGAGGGACATCGTCGTGATCATCGTGGGAGCGATGGACAGACCCGCAACGAACAGCGCCACGGTCAGAAACGGCAAGTTTCCGACCAGTAGGAGGGGGATCATACTCACGGCCATGGCACATACGCCCAGCAGCCATCGACGTTCCGGCGCCCCGGCGAAGTGCAGCAGCCCGAAGACCATGCCCGCCACACAGGAACCCGCCGCGTACACGGCTAGGACGACGCTCGCCGCGGCCTTGTGCCCCTCCTCGTCGGCGAAGGCCACGGTGACCACGTCGACCGCCCCGAAGATCGCGCCGGTGGCGACGAAGGTGGCCACCAGGACCTGGAGCCCCGGCGCGCGCATCGCGCTGCCGCCGCCCTCCCGCTCGCGCGGGTGCGGCTCGGGTTCGGTGGCGCGCTGCGCGGTCAGCCAGAACACGCCGACGGCCAGGAAGCAGGCGGCGAGCAGCGGGCCGGCCTCCGGGAACCAGGCCGTGGACAGGCCGATGGAGATGATCGGCCCGAAGATGAAACACACCTCGTCCACCACGGACTCGAAGGAGTACGCGGTGTGCAGTTGCGGGGTGTCCCGGTACAGCGCCGCCCAGCGGGCCCGGATCATCGCGCCGACGCTCGGCACGCAGCCGATGCCGGCGCAGGCCAGGAACAGCACCCAGTCCGGCCACCCGTAGTGGGCGGCGAACAGCAGGACTGCCGCCGCCGTGAGCGAGATCAGTGTGGCCGGGCGCAGCACCCGCCGCTGCCCGTACTGGTCCACCAGGCGCGAGACCTGCGGTCCGGCCACCGCGGCGGCCAGCGCGATGGTCGCCGACAGGCCACCGGCCAGCCCGTACCGCCCGGTGAGCTGGGAGACCATCGTGACCACGCCGATGCCCATCATCGACAGCGGCATCCGGCCGAGGAAGCCCGCGGCGGAGAAACCCTTGGAGCCGGGGGCTGCGAACAGGGCGCGGTAGGGGCTGGGCACGGGGTCTCCGAAAGGCTCAGTAAGCTGCGAACGCAGTCGACACAGCTTACGGCTCGGGGCGCCCCCATGCACCCGTCCGGCCCAACCCCGCAGCACCCCCGGGCCTGCCTGCCGCGCGGGCGTCACCCCGCCGTTTCCCGGCTGTCAGTGCAGGGTGGCAGGATCGACTCATGCCAGACGCGCGCGATGTCAGCCCCTACGACGCCCTGCTCCTGCTCTCGTTCGGCGGCCCGGAAGGCCCGGACGACGTGGTCCCGTTCCTGGAGAACGTGACGCGTGGGCGCGGCATCCCCAAGGAACGCCTCAAGGAAGTCGGGCAGCACTACTTCCTCTTCGGCGGGGTCAGCCCGATCAACGACCAGAACCGCGCCCTGCTGGATGCTCTGCGCAAGGACTTCGCCGACCACGGCCTGGACCTGCCGGTCTACTGGGGCAACCGCAACTGGGCGCCGTACCTGACGGACACGCTGCGCGAGATGGTCCGCGACGGCCGCCGCCGCATCCTGGTCCTCGCCACCAGCGCCTACGCCTCGTACTCGGGCTGCCGCCAGTACCGCGAGAACCTCGCCGACTCGCTCGCGGCTCTGGAGGCCGAGGGGCTGGAGCTGCCGAAGGTCGACAAGCTGCGGCACTACTTCAACCACCCGGGCTTCCTGGAGCCCATGATCGACGGGGTGCTCCAGTCCCTCGCCGAGCTTCCCGAGGACGTCCGCGACGGGGCGCACCTCGCCTTCTCGACGCACTCGATCCCGACGGCCTCCGCCGACACCTCCGGCCCCGTCGAGGAGCACGGCGACGGCGGCGCGTACGTGAAGCAGCACCTGGACGTGGCGCAGCAGATCGCCGACGCCGTCCGGGAGCGCACCGGCGTCGACCACCCGTGGCAGCTCGTCTACCAGTCCCGCTCCGGCGCGCCGCACATCCCGTGGCTGGAGCCCGACATCTGCGACCACCTCGACGAGCGGCACGCGGCCGGCGTCCCGGCCGTCGTCATCGCCCCCATCGGCTTCGTCTCCGACCACATGGAGGTCCTCTACGACCTCGACACGGAGGCCAAGGCCCGGACCGAGGAGCTCGGGCTGCCGATGCGGCGCTCGGCCACCGTCGGCGCCGACCCGAGGTTCGCCGCGGCGATCCGCGAGCTCGTCGTGGAGCGCGCCGCCGTCGAGCGCGGGCAGGACGTCACGCCGTGCGCCCTGGGCGCCCTCGGGGCGAGCCACAACCTGTGCCCGGTCGGCTGCTGCCCGGCCCGCGCCCCCCGGCCCGTCGCCGCGGGCGCCGACAGCACCTACGCGTGAGGAGTCCCGTGACCGACCCCCTGCACACGGACCTGCTCGAACTCGCCCAGGAGGCCGCCCGCCGCGCCGGCGCGCTGCTGCGCGACGGACGCCCGGCCGACCTCGCGGTCGCCGCGACCAAGTCCAGCCCCATCGACGTCGTCACCGAGATGGACATCGCGGCGGAGAAGCTGATCACGGGCCTGATCGCCGAACACCGCCCGGACGACGGCGTCCTCGGCGAGGAGGGCGCCGCCACGGAGGGCACGAGCGGCGTCCGCTGGGTGATCGACCCGCTCGACGGCACGGTGAACTACCTCTACGGGCTGCCCACGTGGGCCGTGTCCATCGCCGCCGAGCAGGACGGCGAGACCGTCGTCGGAGTCGTCGCCGCCCCGATGCGCGGCGAGACGTTCCACGCCGTGCGCGGCCGAGGCGCCTGGGCCACCGGCGCCTGGGACGGCGAGCGCAGGCTGGCCTGCCGCCCCGCGCCGCCCCTGGACCAGGCACTGGTCTCCACGGGCTTCAACTACGTCGCCCAGGTCCGCGCCCACCAGGCAGATGTGGCCCAGCGGCTGATCCCGCTGCTGCGCGACATCCGCCGCGGCGGCTCGGCCGCGGTCGACCTGTGCGACGTGGCCGCGGGACGCCTCGACGGCTACTACGAGCGCGGCCTGCACCCCTGGGACCTCGCGGCGGGGGACCTGATCGCCCGGGAGGCCGGCGCACTGACCGGTGGACGCCCCGGAGAGCGCCCGTCAGGCGATCTGGCAGTGGCGGCTACCCCCGGCGTCTTCGAGCCCCTCCAGCGCCTCCTGGAGGACTTCGGAGCGTGGCACGACTGAGGAGGCCGGGGCCCGCCCGACGAGGGCCGACGGTGCGCCGAACACCAGGTGAACACACCCCTGCGGCAACGAAGCGGGCCCCGGCGCTGGATTCGCCGGGGCCCGCTCGTACGGCCTGATCAGACGCTCGTCGCGCCGACCTGCACACCGTGCTCGGCGGCGAGACGGCGCAGGTCGTCGAGCTCGCCCTGCTCCACATCGACGAGGAACTCGTCGCCCTCGTCGCGAGCCCGGGACAGATCGGACTCGGTCGCCCTTATGCGCTGCAGAAGTCCTGCGGTGAATGCGTCCATGCTGCGCCCCCTCGTCCTGGGTCGTGGGTCGTTGGCACGGGGGTGTGCCGTTCGGAAGGGACGATCACGCCGCATGTGGATGCCCAGCGCCGCTCGGCTGGGCGGCGACGGTGCCGGACACCCACGCCCGCCCTGCGGAAAAGCGGATTGATGCGCACCGCATGGTGGTGCGGCGCCAGCAGAGCGTGATCGTGGGATGTAAAGCCGTCCTCCCCAAGCTCCCTTTCGTGGAAACCTAACCGGAGGAGAAAATCTCGTATTCCCCCTCGGGTCACCGCCCTCCCACCCGCCTTACCTCCGACTTATGGCCGAAAAGGGCAGGATGGAGGGCAACACACCAAGGCACCGTCGAAGACCCCTGCCCGCGTGCGCCCGGTGAAGGGCTGCGCGGGTGGACATGAGGAAGGACCAGGAACGTGCGCGTACTCGTCGTCGAGGACGAGCAACTGCTCGCCGATGCGGTGGCCACCGGACTGCGCCGGGAGGCCATGGCCGTCGACGTCGTGTACGACGGTGCGGCCGCCCTGGAGCGCATCGGTGTCAACGACTACGACGTGGTCGTCCTCGACCGCGACCTCCCGCTCGTGCACGGCGACGACGTCTGCCGCAAGATCGTCGAACTGGGCATGCCCACCCGCGTGCTGATGCTGACGGCCTCCGGCGACGTCAGCGACCGGGTCGAGGGACTGGAGATCGGCGCCGACGACTACCTGCCCAAGCCGTTCGCGTTCAGTGAGCTGATCGCGCGGGTGCGCGCCCTCGGGCGGCGCACCAGCGTGCCCCTGCCGCCCGTCCTGGAGCGCGCCGGGATCAAGCTCGATCCCAACCGCCGCGAGGTCTTCCGCGACGGCAAGGAGGTCCAGCTCGCTCCCAAGGAGTTCGCGGTCCTGGAGGTGCTGATGCGCAGCGAGGGCGCCGTCGTCTCCGCGGAGCAGCTCCTGGAGAAGGCCTGGGACGAGAACACCGACCCGTTCACGAACGTCGTGCGCGTGACGGTCATGACCCTGCGCCGCAAGCTGGGCGAGCCGCCCGTCATCGTCACCGTCCCCGGCTCCGGCTACCGGATCTGATACGCCGTGGCAGCGACTCCCGCGCCCCCGCAGGCGCCTCCCAAGCCCACCTGGGACCCCAGGAGGCCCGTGCCGCCCTTCCCGTGGCTGCGCCCGACCATCCGCATACGGCTCACGCTGCTCTACGGCGGCATGTTCCTGATCGCAGGCATCCTGCTGCTGTCGATCATCTACCTGCTGGCCGCCCAGGCCCTGAACGTGGGCAGTAATCTGCCGTTCAAGATCGTCGAGGGCAAGGTCACCAGCGACATCTGCAACCTGCCCGGCCAGGCCTCGCCCAGCGAGTTCAACGACGCCATGAACAACTGCGTCAACGAGCAGCGCCGGCACGCCCTGGACAGCCTGCTCAGCCGCTCGCTCCTGGCCCTGCTGGGCCTGGCCGTCATCGCCTTCGCCTTCGGCTACGCGATGGCCGGCCGGGTCCTGTCGCCGCTGGGCCGGATCACCCGCACCGCCCGGGCGGTGGCGGGCTCCGACCTGTCCCGCCGGATCGAGCTGGACGGGCCGGACGACGAGCTGAAGGAGCTGGCGGACACCTTCGACGACATGCTGGAGCGGCTGCAGCGCGCCTTCACGGCCCAGCAGCGCTTCGTCGGCAACGCCTCACACGAACTGAGAACGCCGCTGGCGATCAACCGCACGCTCCTCGAGGTGCACCTGTCCGACCCGCAGGCGCCCATGGAGCTCCAGCAGCTCGGCAAGACGCTGCTGGCCACCAACGAGCGAAGCGAGCGGCTCGTCGAGGGCCTGCTGCTGCTCGCCCGCAGCGACAACCAGATCGTCGAGCGGGGGCCCGTGGACCTCGCCGAGGTCGCCTCGCAGGCCATCGACCAGGTGCACGGCGAGGCCGAGAGCAAGGGCGTGGGGATCCGCGGCGAGCAGAAGCCGGCGGTCATCCAGGGCAACGGCGTGCTGCTGGAGCGGATCGCGCTCAACCTGGTGCAGAACGCCGTGCGCTACAACGTCGCGGAGGGCGGCTGGGTCGAGGTCACCACCGACGTGCAGCACGGCCAGGCGGTCCTGGTCGTCTCCAACACGGGCCCGGTCGTGCCGGCGTACGAGATCGACAACCTCTTCGAGCCGTTCCGGCGGTTGCGCACGGAGCGGACGGGCAGCGACAAGGGTGTCGGGCTCGGGCTGTCCATCGTCCGGTCCGTGGCCCGGGCGCACGGCGGCCACATCTACGCCCAGCCGCGTGAGGGGGGTGGGCTCGTCATGCGCGTCACGCTGCCGATCTGAGATCATGTCGCCGATCAACTCGGCGGCGCACGGGGATGTTCGCTTTGCGCGGAATTTTTGAGGCGGCACCGTGCGTGCGCCGTGTGTGATCGATCACAGGGACGCCTTTCCGGCCATCTACTCTCCGTGATCATGCATGCTGTCGGAAAGCCGGGAAAATCCCGGTTTTCGGGGGTCTTGATCACGGGAAGTACACGGTGAGACGCCTTTGGCGTGCGGCATACGGACCGTGTACGGTCCCCATCGCCATCCAAGCCGATCACTCGTGAGGAGTCCGGTTGGGTGTCGATTGAGTAACAGACCTTGATGTGAGGCAAAATCTCCGCCTCAGGTCGGGCACAAGTCCGGCCTCTCACGCGTTACGTGCGCTGGAGACACCGCAGACACCCAGAGGGGGAGAGCGACCATGGCAACCGATTACGACACTCCACGCAAGACCGACGACGACGTCGACTCGGACAGTCTCGAAGAGCTGAAGGCTCGGAGGAACGACAAGTCGGCCTCCGCCGTGGACGTCGACGAGTTCGAGGCCGCAGAGGGCCTCGAGCTGCCCGGAGCCGACCTCTCGAACGAGGAACTGGCCGTCCGGGTGCTCCCGAAGCAGCAGGACGAGTTCACATGCATGAGCTGCTTCCTGGTGCACCACCGCAGCCAGCTGGCCCGGGAGAAGAACGGCCAGCCGATCTGCCGCGACTGCGACTGAGGACGGGTCGGCCGTGACTGGCTCGACCCCTCCCTGGAAGCGCCGCTTCTCCAAGCGGAAAGCGGACGAAGGGCCGAAGGACGGCCCGCAGTACGGCGCGCGTGACGACGAGCGAGGCTCAACCGGTACGGGGGCGGCCTCGCTCGAACCGACAGCGGACCGGGGTGACCTCCCGGCGTCCGTGGACGTCCCCGCACCCGTCGCGAGACGGCGGGCGGGGGCGATCCGGGAGCGGGTCATGGAAGGCGCCCGCAAGGGCGGCGACCGGGCCCGGGCCGGCCTCGCCTACCTCGCCGACCGGATCATCGAACTGGCCCCGCGCGTCCCCGTACGGGACCTGGCGACGCTGCGCAGGCAGTTCCCGGGCCTCGGGCCCGAGGAGCTCGCGGACAAGCTCGTGGCGGGCGCCGCGAACGCGACGGCCACGGTCGGCGCGGGTATCGGCGCGGCCGCGATGCTCCCCGTCCCCCCGGCGATGCCGACGGAACTGGCAGCCGAGGTCACCGGCGTCGCGGTGATCGAGCTGAAGCTGATCGCCGAACTCCACGAGGTCTACGGCGTCCGGCCGCCCGGCAACCTCAAGCAGCGCAGCACCGCGTACCTCGACTCGTGGTCGGGCGAGCGCGGGATCGACGCGTCCAAGCCGTCGACCCTCAGCGTGGCGCTGAACAGCCGCATGAAGCGCGACCTGCGGCAGCGGATCATGAAGCGCATGGTCCGCAGCATGCCGAACCTGATGCCGTTCCTGGTGGGCGCCGCCGTCGGGGCGGTGATGAACCGCGGCGAGACGAGAAAGCTCGCCGGCCGGGTCCGGAAGGACCTGCGCAAGATCCAGGTGTCCTGGGAGGCCCTGGAAGCACTCCCCGCCCTGGAATCTCCGGCGGACGCCCTGGAGATGGACCAGATCACCACCGACCCCCTGGGCCGTCACCAGGACGACCGGCCCGACGGCGGACACGGCCACGGCGACGGGCGCTGAGACCGGCCCGTCGACAGCGGCCGGGTGATGCCCCGCTCAGGTGTGCTACGCCGGCTTCGCCGTCCGCAGCGCCTCCGCCAGCCGCTCCGGCTCGCGCGTGGACAGGTACAGGTACGGAGTCGGGTCCTCCGGGTCCGTGACCTCCACGCGCAGAGCCGTGGGAATGTACGCGCGCAGCAGGAGGAAGGCGCGCGGATCGGCCTTGTAGGTGCGCCAGGCGCGGGCCTCCTCCGCGTCCAGCACCTCCGCCTCGCCCAGTGCCGCCAGCGGGATCTTCGCCTCGCCCGCGATCAGTGAGTCGCCGACCACGCGAATGCGGACCGAGCCGTACGAGCTCGCGGCGACGGCCGCGACCGCGGTGCCCCCGGCGAGGCCGCCGAGCGTCGGCAGCGTGCCGAACGGGAGCAGGATCAGGGCCATGGAGACGCCCACGAGAAACGAGATCAGCCACCAGCTCCGCGGGGCGGTGAGGCGTTCTTCGTAGGGGGCGGCGGAGAGCTGCATGGGGCCAAGCTTGACACGGTGTCGGGAAGGGACCGACGCGCGGGTAAGGTCTGCGGCTGTGAGTCGTACTTCCGCAGCTCTCCAGCCTCCGGCCGAAGCCGTGCAACCGGTGCGTCACCCGGACGCGCCCGCGCCCGGTGAGCTCCTCGGCGCGCACTACGGCCAGTGCTTCGGCTGCGGCGGCGACCAGCCGCACGGGCTGCACCTGGAGGCGCGGGCCGGCGAGGGCGTGTCGCTCACCGCCGAGTTCACCGTGCAGCCCGCCCACCAGGGCGCCCCGGGCCTCGCGCACGGTGGCGTGCTCACCTCCGCCCTGGACGAGACCCTCGGCTCGCTGAACTGGCTGCTGCGCACGATCGCGGTGACCGGGCGGCTGGAGACCGACTTCGTACGCCCCGTGCCCGTCGGCACCACGCTGTACCTGGAGGCGGAGGTGACGGCGGTGGCCGGGCGGAAGATCTACTCCACAGCGACCGGACGCGTCGGCGGCCCCGACGGGCCCGTCGCCGTGCGCGCGGACGCGCTCTTCGTCGAGGTGAAGGTCGACCACTTCGTCGACCACGGCCGCCGGGAGGAGATCCAGGCCGCCATGAGCGACCCGGACCAGGTCCGGCGCGCCCGCGCCTTCGAGGTGAACCCGTGAGCACAGCCCGTCCCGTGCTGCCCGACAGCCCCGACAGCCTCACCAGCCCGGTGAGCCCGGAGACCCCCATGACTCCCACGAGCCCCGTGAGCAGGCAGCCGCTGGACGTGCTGATCCGGCGCGTGGACCCGGACGTACCGCTTCCGTCGTACGCGCAGCCCGGTGACGCCGGGGCGGATCTGCGCACCACCGAGGCGTGCCAACTGGAGCCGGGCGAGCGGGCCGTGCTGCCCACGGGGGTGTCTGTGGCGCTGCCGGAGGGGTACGCGGCCTTCGTGCACCCGCGATCCGGTCTGGCCGCCCGCTGCGGCGTCGCCCTGGTGAATGCCCCGGGGACGGTTGATGCCGGGTACCGTGGGGAGATCAAGGTGATCGTGGTGAATCTCGACCCGCGCGAGGCCGTGCGGTTCGAGCGCTTCGACCGGATTGCCCAACTGGTAGTCCAGCAGGTCGAGAGGGTCCGCTTCCAGGAGGTGGCGGAACTTCCCGGCTCCGCGCGGGCCGAGGGGGGCTTCGGGTCCACCGGAGGCCATGCCGCGGTGGACGGGACGAGCGGCACAAGCGGTCAGGCCGCCGTGGGCGGTCAGGCGGGTGGGAATCGATACGCTTCGGTCGTATCCGACCGGGAAGGACAGTGACGTGTTCGGACGTCGCAAGAAGAGGGATGCCGCCGAGGACGCGGCCGGCGAGGCCGAGCAGGTCGTCGACGGTGTCGACACTGAGGCGGACGAAGAGCGCGAGCGCCTGAGGCTGGAGCCCGCGCCGCGCCCCGACGGGCCCTGGGACGACTCGGAGGTCCGGGACCCGGGCGAAGGCCGGGTCGACCTGGGCGGCCTGTTCGTGCCGGGCGTCGACGGCATGGAGCTCAGGGTCGAGGTCGCGGGCGACGCGATCGTCGCGGCCACGGTCGTGCTGCGCGACAGCGCCATCCAGCTCCAGGGCTTCGCCGCCCCCAAGCGCGAGGGCATCTGGGGCGAGGTGCGCGAGGAGATCGGTACCGGCATCACCCAGCAGGGCGGCATCGTCGACGAGGTCGAGGGGCCGCTGGGCTGGGAGCTGCGCGCCCAGGTGCCCGTACAGCTGCCGGACGGCACCGGCGGCTTCCAGGTCGTGCGGTTCGTCGGTGTGGACGGCCCCCGCTGGTTCCTGCGCGGGGTCATCTCGGGCCAGGGCGCGGTGCAGCCGCAGGCCGCCGGGCTGCTCGAGCAGATCTTCCGGGACACGGTCGTGGTCCGCGGTGAGGGCCCGATGGCGCCCCGCGACCCGATCGTCCTGAAGCTGCCGAACGACGCCCAGATGGTCCCCGAGGGCGTCCAGCAGGAGGAGGGCTCCCGTTTCGCCGGCGGAATGGGCCAGCTCCAGCGCGGACCGGAGATCACCGAGGTCCGCTGACCCGCAGAGACACCAGGGCCGCACCCCACCGGGAGTGCGGCCCTTTCTCGTGCGCGGAACCTTGACGGCGCATTGGTCTGTACCTACGGTCTCCGTCCAACGCGTCTGTTCATAAAGGCGCTTCACGTTCACATACGAGAACGGAAGGCCCCCCACGTATGCACAGAACCGCTCTCTTCGCGGCCTCGGCCGCCCTCGTCGCCGGTGTCCTCGCCTGGCCCGCCGGCGCCGCTCCCAGCGCCCCCGGCACCTTCGTCCACCCCGGAGTCACCGTCTCCAAGGGCCAGTTGGACTTCACCCGCTCCAAGGTCAACGCCGGCGCCCAGCCCTGGAAGGGCGCCTTCGACCGGATGATGGCGAGCAAGTACGCCGACCTGAACCGCACGCCCAGGCCCCGGGCGGTCGTCGAGTGCGGTTCGTACTCCAACCCCAACTACGGCTGCACCGACGAGCGCGAGGACGCGATCGCCGCGTACACCCACGCGCTCGCCTGGTACCTCACCCGCGACGAACGGCACGCCCGCAAGGCGATCGAGCTGATGGACGCCTGGTCCGCCGTGATCCGGGACCACACCGACAGCAACGCGCCCCTGCAGACCGGCTGGGCCGGCTCCTCCTGGCCGAGGGCCGCCGAGATCATCAAGTACACGTACACCGGCACCTGGGCGAACTCCGGCCGCTTCGCCACCATGCTCCGCACCGTGTACCTCCCCGAGGTGATCAACGGCTCGAACTCCAACGGCAACTGGGAGCTGTCGATGATGGAGGCCGCCGTCGGCATCGCCGTCTTCCTGGAGGACAAGGCGTCGTACGACAAGGCCATGGCGAAATTCCGCACGCGCACGGCCGCCTACGTCTACCTGGAGTCCGACGGCGCGCTCCCGAAGACCGTGCCGAGCCAGAACCTGAACACCCGGGAGAAGGTCGTCAAGTACTGGCAGGGGCAGTCGACCTTCGTCAACGGGCTCAGCCAGGAGACCTGCCGCGACTTCACCCACACCGGCTACGGCCTCTCGGCCATCTCGCACGTCGCCGAGACCAGCCGCATCCAGGGACTGGACCTCTACGGCACCGACGTGGGCGAGCGGCTCCGGCACGGGCTCGGCTTCCACGCCAAGTACCAGCTCGGCGCCGGTGCCGAGGGCTGGCTGTGCGGCGGCTCGCTCAAGCTCGGGCTCGGGCCGGTGACCGAGGTGGGCCACAACGCCCTGGCCAACCGTCTCGGGCACGTCATGACCAACACCGGGACGCTGACCCAGCGGGGCCGCCCCGCCGGCAGCAACAACCTCTTCGTCGCCTGGGAGACGCTCACCCACGGCGACAGCCCCGCCTGACCTCCTGACCGACCGGGCGCCGGGCGGGGACCCGACGTCCGGCCTCCGGCGGGCCGGCCGCGTCAGAGTTCCGTCAAAGTGCGCCCCGGACCGGCGCCCGGCGCCCGGATGCCGCGCTTTCCGGCCGTAGGGTCGACGCTGCGAAGTCGGCAGACCACCGGAAGACAATGGGGCCATGGCACGCGGCAAGCTTCGGATCCACCTCGGCGCGGCGCCGGGCGTCGGCAAGACGTACGCGATGCTGTCCGAGGCGCACCGCCGTGTCGGGCGGGGCACGGACTGTGTGGTGGCCTTCGTCGAGCCCCACGGCCGACCCCGCACCGAGGAGATGCTGCACGGCCTGGAGCAGGTGCCGCGCAGGGAGCTGGAGTACCGCGGCGGCGTCTTCCCCGAGATGGACCTCGACGCCGTCCTCGCCCGCCGCCCCCAGGTCGCGCTGGTGGACGAACTCGCCCACACGAACCTCCCCGGCTCCCGCAACGCCAAGCGCTGGCAGGACGTGGAGGAACTGCTCGCCGCCGGCATCGACGTGGTCTCGACCGTCAACATCCAGCACCTGGAGTCCCTCGGCGACGTCGTCGAGTCGATCACCGGGGTGCGGCAGCAGGAGACCGTGCCGGACGAGGTGGTACGCCGGGCCGACCAGGTAGAGCTCGTCGACATGACGCCCCAGGCGCTGCGGCGGCGGATGGCGCACGGCAACATCCACCGGCCCGACAAGGTCGACGCCGCCCTGGCGAACCAGTTCCGCCCCGGCAACCTGACCGCCTTGCGCGAGCTGGCCCTGCTGTGGGTGGCCGACCGGGTCGACGCCCACCTCACGCGGTACCGCAGCGAGCACCGGGTGTCGACGATCTGGGGCTCGCGCGAGCGGATCGTGGTCGGCCTGACCGGGGGCCCCGAGGGCCGCACGCTCATCCGCCGGGGCGCCCGGCTGGCCGAGAAGGGCGCCGGCGGTGAGGTGCTGGCCGTCTGCATAGCCCGCAGCGACGGGCTGACCTCGGCCTCGCCCGAGGAACTGGCGCTGCAGCGGACCCTGGTCGAGGATCTTGGCGGAACGTTCCACCATGTCGTCGGCGACGACATACCGGCCGCGCTGCTCGCCTTCGCCCGTGGCGTGAACGCCACCCAGATCGTGCTGGGCTCCTCACGCCGCAAGACGTGGCAGTACGTCTTCGGGCCCGGCGTCGGCGCGACGGTCGCCCGGGAGTCCGGGCCCGACCTCGACGTGCACATCGTCACCCACGACGAGGTCGCCAGGGGCCGCGGACTGCCGGTGGCCCGGGGCGCGCGCCTCGGGCGCTCCCGGCGGGTGTGCGGATGGATCGCCGGCGTCGCCGGCCCGCCGCTCCTCGCGGCGCTGCTCAGCACCGTCGACCTCGGCCTCGCCAACGACATGCTGCTGTTCCTGGCGCTGACGGTGGCGGCGGCCCTGCTCGGCGGGCTGCTGCCCGCCCTGGCGTCCGCGGCGGTGGGCTCCCTGCTGCTGAACTACTTCTACTCACCGCCGTTGCACCGGTTGGCCATCGCCGACCCGAAGAACATCGTCGCCATCGTGATCTTCGTGGCGGTCGGCGTGGCGGTGGCCTCCGTGGTGGATCTCGCCGCTCGCCGCACCCACCAGGCGGCCAGGCTGCGGGCCGAGTCCGAGATCCTGTCCTTCCTCGCCGGCAACGTGCTGCGCGGCGAGACCGGTCTGGAGGACCTGCTGGAACGGGTCCGGGAGACCTTCGGCATGGAGTCCGCGGCCCTGCTGGAACGGGCGGGCGACGTCGAGCCGTGGACCTGCGCAGGCCGGGCCGGCCGGGGGCGTCCCGTCGAGCGGCCCGACCAGGCGGACGTGGACATCCCCGTCGGAGCCCACATGGCCCTGGCGCTGACCGGCCGCGTGCTGCCCGCCGAGGACCGCCGGGTGCTGGCCGCCTTCGCCGCCCAGGCCGCCGTCGTCCTGGACCGCCGCCGGCTCCGGGAGGAGGCCGACCGGGCCCGCACGCTCGCCGAGGGCAACCGCATCCGCACGGCCCTGCTGGCCGCCGTCAGCCACGATCTGCGGACTCCCCTCGCCGGGATCAAGGCGGCGGTGACCTCCCTGCGCTCCGAGGACGTCGAGTGGTCCGAGGAAGACCGGGCCGAGCTGCTGGCGGGCATCGAGGAGGGTGCCGACCGGCTCGACCACCTCGTCGGCAACCTGCTCGACATGTCCCGGCTCCAGACCGGCACCGTCACCCCGCTGATCCGTGAGATCGATCTCGACGAGGTGGTGCCGATGGCGCTCGGCGGCGTGCCCGAGGGCAGCGCCGGGCTGGACGTGCCCGAGACACTGCCCATGGTCGCCGTGGACCCCGGGTTGCTGGAGCGGGCGATGGCCAACCTCGTCGAGAACGCCGTGAAGTACAGTCCGCCCGGCGTGCCCGTGCTGGTCGCCGCCAGCGCGCTCGCCGACCGGGTCGAGGTGCGGGTGGTCGACCGGGGGCCCGGGGTCCCCGACGAGGCCAAGGAGCGCATCTTCGAGCCCTTCCAGCGCCACGGCGACGCCCCGCGCGGCGCGGGCGTGGGCCTGGGGCTCGCGGTGGCGCGCGGCTTCGCCGAGGCGATGGGCGGCACCCTGAACGCCGAGGACACCCCCGGTGGCGGACTCACCATGGTCCTCACCCTCCGCGCGGCGGGAACCCGCCGAGACCTTCACCACGCAGCAGAACCGGAAAGGCAGCCCTCATGACCCGCGTCCTCGTGGTCGACGACGAGCCGCAGATCGTGCGCGCCCTCGTGATCAACCTCAAGGCACGCGCGTACGAGGTCGACGCGGCCCATGACGGCGCCACCGCCCTCCGGCTCGCCGCCGCCCGCCACCCCGACGTGATCGTCCTCGACCTCGGGCTGCCCGACATGGACGGCGTCGAGGTGATCAGGGGCCTGCGCGGCTGGACCCGGGTGCCGATCCTGGTGCTGTCCGCCCGGCACTCCTCCGACGAGAAGGTCGAGGCGCTGGACGCGGGCGCCGACGACTACGTCACCAAGCCGTTCGGCATGGACGAACTGCTGGCCCGGCTGCGGGCCGCCGTGCGCCGCGCCGAACCGGCCGGCGGCGGTGAGGACGACGTGATCGTCGACACCGGCGAGTTCACCGTCGACCTGGCCGCGAAGAAGGTCAACCGCGCCGGCAAGGACGTACGGCTGACCCCCACGGAGTGGCACCTGCTGGAGGTCCTCGTGCGCAACAGCGGCCGCCTGGTCGGGCAGAGGCAGCTGCTCCAGGAGGTGTGGGGGCCGTCGTACGGGACCGAGACGAACTATCTGCGCGTGTACATGGCGCAGTTGCGGCGGAAGCTCGAGGCGGATCCGTCGCACCCGAAGCACTTCATCACCGAGCCGGGGATGGGGTATCGCTTCGAGAAATAGGCTCCTCGCCCTTCGTCAGCAGGCCCCGGTACGCTTCAGATATGAGTGCTGTCCCTCGTTCCGAAAAGCCGGCGGGCCGTTTCCGGCGCATGCTCGACCGGCTCTCCTCGTCGCAGGAGGACCTGGAGTCCGAGGAACTGCGCGAAGACAGCGAGACGGCCGGCTGCACCCGGATCGGAGACTGCCAGGACCGGCAGATAGTGACGGTTACTGGTACCTTGCGCACGGTCACCCTTCGGCCGCGCGCCGGAGTCCCGGCCCTGGAGGCCGAGCTGTTCGACGGCTCCGCCGCGCTGGACGTGGTGTGGCTCGGCAGGCGCTCCATCGTGGGGATAGAGCCGGGGCGCAGGCTGATCGCATCGGGCCGGGTCTCGATGAGCCGGGGCCGCCGGGTGCTGTTCAATCCCAAGTACGAACTGAGACCCCTCGGACGGGAGTAGCCGGTGACGTCGCTCGACAAGCCGACCGAAGAGACATCTGCGGACGACGCCCGGGCGGTGACCGAGGCCGCCCTGTTCGAGGCGTTCGGCGGCGTGCGGGGCATGGTGGAGACGGTTCTGCCCGGCCTCCTCTTCGTCACCATCTACACGATCAACAAGGACCTGCACCTGTCGGCGATCGCGGCGCTGGCCGTGTCGCTGGTGCTGGTCGTGGTCCGGCTGGTGATGAAGGACACCGTCAAGCACGCCTTCAGCGGTGTCTTCGGCGTGGCCTTCGGTGTCGTCTTCGCGATGATGACCGGCAACGCCAAGGACTTCTACCTGCCCGGCATGCTCTACACGCTGGGTCTGGGCCTCGCCTACATCATCACCACCCTGTGCGGGGTGCCGCTGATCGGGCTGATCCTCGGCCCGGTCTTCAAGGAGAACCTCTCCTGGCGCACGCGGAACCCGGGCCGCAAGAAGGCATACGCGAAGGCCAGCTACGCGTGGGGTGCGATCCTGCTCGCCAAGTGCGCGATCCTCTTCCCGCTGTACTGGTGGGCCGACACCACGCAGCTGGGCTGGGTCCTGGTCGCCCTGAAGATCCCGCCGTTCCTGCTCGCGGTGTACCTGACGTGGGTGTTCCTGGCGAAGGCGCCCGCTCCGATCGACGTGTTCGCGGAGATGGAGGCGGAGGAGAAGGCGGCCGAGGAGCGGGAGCGGCAGGCTGCCGCCCGATCCGCCGAGCAGTGAGTCTCCAGAGCTGACAGAAACTGACCACCGCTGAAGGAAGGGGCGTCCCGAGCACTCGGGACGCCCCTTCCGTCTGTTCCCCGTGGGGGACGTGCTCAGCCCGCCGCGTTCCGTCGTACCGACAACAGGTCCTCCAGCTGCTCCTCGCGAGCCTGGGCGGCCACGAAGAGGAGCTCGTCGCCGGCCTCCAGGGAGTCCTCCCGGGAGGGGGTCAGGACACGGTTGCCGCGGATGATCGTCACCAGGGACGTGTCCTGCGGCCATTCGACGTCGCCGACCTGCGTGCCGGCCAGGGCAGACTCCTCCGGCAGGGTCAGCTCGACCAGGTTGGCGTCGCCGTGGCTGAAGCGGAGCAGGCGCACCAGGTCGCCCACGCTCACCGCCTCCTCGACCAGGGCCGACATCAGACGCGGGGTGGAGACGGCGACGTCCACGCCCCAGGACTCGTTGAACAACCACTCGTTCTTGGGGTTGTTCACGCGGGCGACGACGCGCGGGACGCCGTACTCCGTCTTGGCGAGGAGCGAGACGACCAGGTTCACCTTGTCGTCGCCGGTCGCGGCGATCACGACGTTGCAGCGCTGGAGCGCCGCCTCGTCCAGGGACGTGATCTCGCAGGCGTCGGCGAGCAGCCACTCGGCCTGTGGGACGCGTTCGACCGAGATGGCGGTCGGCGCCTTGTCGATCAGCAAGACCTCGTGGCCGTTCTCCAGCAGTTCGCCCGCGATCGAGCGGCCGACTGCGCCGGCTCCGGCAATGGCGACCCTCATCAGTGACCGCCCTCCTCTTCGGGACCCTGGGCGAACGCCGCCTCGACCTTGTCGACCTCGTCGGTGCGCATCATCACGTGCACCAGGTCGCCCTCCTGCAGCACCGTCTGCGAGGTGGGCAGGACCGCCTCGCCGAGCCGGGTCAGGAACGCGACGCGCACGCCGGTCTCCTCCTGCATCCGGCTGATCTTGTGGCCGACCCAGGCGGTGGAGGTGTGCACCTCGGCGAGCTGGACGCCGCCGGTGGGGTCGCGCCACAGCGGCTCGGCGCCGGAGGGGAGCAGACGGCGCAGCATCTGGTCGGCCGTCCAGCGGACCGTCGCGACGGTGGGGATGCCCAGGCGCTGGTAGACCTCCGCGCGGCGGGGGTCGTAGATGCGGGCGGCGACGTTCTCGATGCCGAACATCTCGCGGGCCACGCGGGCGGCGATGATGTTGGAGTTGTCACCGCTGGAGACGGCGGCGAAGGCGCCGGCCTCCTCGATGCCCGCCTCGCGCAGCGTGTCCTGGTCGAAGCCGACGCCGGTGACCCGGCGGCCGCCGAACGAGGAGCCCAGCCGGCGGAAGGCGGTGGGGTCCTGGTCGACCACGGCGACCGTGTGCCCCTGTTGCTCCAGGTTCTGGGCCAGTGCGGAACCCACCCTTCCGCACCCCATGATCACAATATGCATCGCGTCACACCGCGCTTCCTGCAGGCCCTCTGGCCTTCATGAATGTCGTGCTCATGTCTCTCTCTCGGCTCGCCAGGCATCACGTCGCGGCCTGCGTGCGGGCCGCCGGGCAACATCATGCCGGTGGAATCACGCCATGATGCCCTCCGGGGACGGTGCCGCGTTCGGCTGTCCGACTCCAACGTATCCGCAAAGCCGAGGGGGTTGCCGGGGGCCCTGCCGGGCCCCGGGCCGGGGAGGAACCTGTCATGAGTACCGAGATCGACGTCCTCGTGCTGGGCGGCGCCGGCGTGGACACCATCGTGCACGTGCCCGAGCTGCCCGTGCCGTTCGCGGACAGCCACATGATCCGGCCCGGGATCGTGACCCGGGCGGGTCAGAGCGGGGACTTCGTGGCCCTCGGGACGAGCGCGCTGGGCCTGCGCACCCACCACCTCGACCTGCTCGGCGACGACCCCGAGGGTGACCTCGTCCGCGCGCTGCACCACGACCACGGCATCGGGCTCACCGCCGTCCCGCAACCGCTCGGCACCAAGCGCGCGGTCAACCTCGTCGGCCCCGACGGCAGGCGGCAGTCCTTCTACGACGCCACCCGGGCCGCCGACACGGACCGGCTGCCCGAGGCCACGGTGCGCGCACTCGCGGGCGTCAGCCGGCACGCCCACGTGGTCATCACCCAGCCGTGCGCCCACACCCTGCCCGCCCTGCGCGAGGCGGGCGTCACGATCTCCACCGACCTGCACGACTGGGACGGTTCCAACCCCTACCACGAGCCCTTCGCCCACCAGGCCGACCTCGTCTTCCTGTCCAGCACGGCCCTGACCGACCCGGAGCGGACCATGCGGCGGATCACCGAGCGGGGCAGGGCCCGGATCATCGTCGCCACCGCGGGGGCGGAGGGGGCCTACCTGCTGGCCGACGGGGAGTTCACCCACGTCCCCGCCGCCGAGCCCCCGGCCCCGGTCGTCGACTCCAACGGCGCGGGCGACGCCTTCGCCGCCGCGTTCCTCCACGCCTGGCTGAACGGCACCCCACCCCACCGCAGCGCCCTGCACGGCACGGTGGCCGGCGCCTACGCCTGCACGATCCCCTCGACCCGGGCGGCCGGCATCGGGCGGGAGGAACTGAGCGCCGGGGTGGCGCGGCTCAAGCGCTTCGAGCAGCCGGGCTCCGCGTCCTCCTAGCGCGCCCCCGGCGACACGTCCTTGCGCCGGCTGATGCTTCGCACGCTCGCCACCGTGAGGATTCCGAGGGTGACGAGGGTGGCCGCGGCGCCGATCAGCTGGGCGGGCGTGTGCATGGGACCTCCAGGGGCGGCAACGGCCGGAAGACGGACAGGGCTTAGTCATATAGGCATGGGAAACGGATGACCTGCGGAATCCGCAGCCGCACGCGCCTCTGAATTCACTCGGAGAGCAGACGGAAGGCCGATGAGGGGTGGCGGGTGGGCACCCCCGCAATCGAACGCTTACGATCCTCTGTTGTGTCCAAACTGACCGACGTGCCCAAACGGATCCTGATCGGGCGCGCACTGCGCAGCGACCGGCTGGGCGAAACGCTCCTGCCGAAGCGCATCGCACTCCCCGTCTTCGCCTCCGACCCACTGTCCTCCGTGGCGTACGCGCCCGGCGAGGTGCTGCTGGTCCTGTCGATCGCGGGCGTGACGGCGTACCACTTCAGTCCGTGGATCGCCGTCGCGGTCGTCGTGCTGATGTTCACCGTGGTCGCCTCGTACCGGCAGAACGTGCACGCCTACCCCAGCGGCGGCGGCGACTACGAGGTGGCGAACACCAACCTCGGCCCCAAGGCCGGCCTGACGGTCGCCAGCGCGCTGCTCGTCGACTACGTCCTCACCGTCGCGGTGTCGATCTCCTCCGGCATCGAGAACCTCGGCTCCGCGATCCCCTTCGTGGTCGAGCACAAGGTGCTCTGCGCGATCGGTGTGATCGTGCTCCTGACCCTGATGAACCTGCGCGGGGTGAAGGAGTCGGGCTCGCTGTTCGCGATTCCGACGTACGTCTTCGTCGCGGGCGTCTTCACCATGATCGCCTGGGGCGTCTTCCGCGGCCTGGTCCTGGACGACACCATGCGGGCACCGACGGCGGACTACGTCATCAAGCCCGAGCACCAGGGCCTCGCGGGCTTCGCCCTGGTCTTCCTGCTGCTGCGCGCCTTCTCCTCCGGCTGCGCCGCCCTCACCGGAGTCGAGGCGATCTCCAACGGCGTCCCGGCCTTCCGCAAGCCCAAGTCCAAGAACGCCGCGACCACCCTCGCCGCCATGGGCCTGCTGGCCGTCACCATGTTCTGCGGCATCATCGCGCTGGCCGTCGCGACCGACGTCCGCATGGCCGAGAACCCGGCCAAGGACCTCATCCACAACGGTGTCCCGCTCGGCCCGGACTACGTCCAGAACCCGGTGATCTCCCAGGTCGCCGAGGCCGTCTTCGGCAAGGGCAGCTTCCTGTTCATCATCCTGGCCGCGGCCACCGCGCTGGTGCTGTTCCTCGCCGCCAACACCGCCTACAACGGCTTCCCGCTGCTCGGCTCGATCCTCGCCCAGGACCGCTACCTGCCGCGCCAGCTGCACACCCGCGGCGACCGGCTGGCCTTCTCCAACGGCATCGTGCTCCTCGCCGGCGCCGCCGCACTGCTGGTGGGGATCTACGGCGCCGACTCCACCCGCCTGATCCAGCTGTACATCGTCGGCGTGTTCGTGTCCTTCACGCTCAGCCAGACCGGCATGGTCCGGCACTGGAACCGCCACCTGGCCACCGAGAAGGACCAGGCCAAGCGCCGCCACATGATCCGCTCGCGCGCGATCAACGCCTTCGGCGCCTTCTTCACCGGCCTGGTGCTGGTGGTCGTCCTCGTCACCAAGTTCACGCACGGCGCGTGGGTCGCCCTGCTCGGCATGGTGATCTTCTACGCGACGATGACGGCCATCCGGAAGCACTACGACCGGGTCGCCGAGGAGATCGCCGCCCCCGAGGGCCCGAGCGACGACAGCGTACGGCCCTCCCGTGTCCACTCGGTCGTCCTGATCTCCAAGATCCACCGCCCGACGCTGCGCGCCCTGGCCTACGCCAAGCTGATGCGCTCGGACTCGCTGGAGGCGCTGAGCGTCAACGTCGACCCGGCGGAGACCAAGGCCCTGCGCGAGGAGTGGGAACGGCGCGGCATCGACGTACCGCTGAAGGTCCTGGACTCGCCCTACCGCGAGATCACGCGGCCGATCATCGAGTACGTCAAGGGGCTGCGCAAGGAGTCGCCGCGGGACGCGGTGTCCGTGATCATCCCCGAGTACGTCGTCGGCCACTGGTACGAGCACCTGCTGCACAACCAGAGCGCCCTGCGGCTCAAGGGCCGGCTTCTGTTCACGCCCGGGATCATGGTGACCTCGGTGCCGTACCAGCTGCAGTCCTCCGAGGCGGCCAAGCGGCGGGCCCGCAGGCAACAGGACTGGAACGCGCCGGGGTCGGTGCGTCGCGGTCCCGCGCAGGTGCGGTCGAAGGAGTCCACGGACCACAAGTCGTGAGACGACGACCCGCGTGACGGGGACGGACGACCCGTGTGACGGGGACGGCTGGTGTGAAACGGCCGGGCGGCAGCCACGTAGACTGGTGGGCTGTTGTCCGGCCGTTTCCGTTCGGCCCTTGCCCCTCACGCGTTTTGGAGTCACCCCGCCATGCAGGCAGAACCGAGGAAATCGCTGGTGGGGGAGGAGTACGAGGTCGAGATCGGCCCCGTCGCCCACGGCGGTCACTGCATCGCCCGCACGTCCGAGGGCCAGGTGCTGTTCGTACGGCACGCGCTGCCCGGTGAGCGGGTCGTGGCGCGGGTGACGGAGGGCGAGCAGGGCGCGCGGTTCCTGCGCGCCGACGCCGTGACGGTGCTCGACGCCTCCAAGGACCGGATCGACGAGCCCTGCCCGTTCGCCGGCCCCGGCCGCTGCGGCGGTTGCGACTGGCAGCACGCCAAGCCGGGTGCGCAGCGGCGCCTGAAGGCCGACGTCATCGCCGAACAGCTCCAGCACCTCGCCGGCCTCACCCCGGAGGAGGCCGGCTGGGACGGCACGGTGGTGCCCGCCGAGGGCGACAAGCTGCCCGCGGGCCAGGTCCCCGCGTGGCGCACCCGCGTCCAGTACGCCGTCACCGCCGACGGCCGGGCGGGACTGCGCCGACACCGCTCGCACGAGGTCGAGCCGATCGACCACTGCATGATCGCCGCGGAGGGGGTCAGCGAGCTGGGCATCGAGAAGCGGGTCTGGACGGGCATGGACTCCGTCGAGGCGATCGCGGCGACGGGCTCCCAGGACCGCCAGGTGATCCTCACCCCCAAGCCGGGCGCGCGCCTGCCGCTCGTCGAACTCGACCGCCCCGTCTCCGTCCTGCGCGTGGACGAGCGCACCGGCGGTGTCCACCGTGTCCACGGCCGCCCCTTCGTCCGCGAACGCGCGGACGGCCGCACGCACCGCGTCGGGAACGGCGGTTTCTGGCAGGTCCACCCGAAGGCGGCGGACACCTTGGTGACCGCGGTCATGCAGGGGCTGCTGCCGCGCAAGGGCGACATGGCCCTCGACCTGTACTGCGGCGTCGGCCTCTTCGCCGGCGCCCTCGCCGACCGCGTCGGCGACCAGGGCGCGGTGCTCGGCATCGAGTCCGGCAAGCGGGCGGTGGAGGACGCGCGGCACAATCTCGCGGACTTCGAGCGGGTGCGGATCGAGCAGGGCAAGGTCGAGAGCGTGCTGCCGCGCACGGGTATCTCGGAGGTCGACCTGATCGTCCTCGACCCGCCGCGGGCGGGGGCGGGTCGCAAGACGGTGGAGCATCTGGCCTCGCTGGGCGCGCGGCGGATCGCGTACGTGGCGTGTGATCCGGCTGCGTTGGCGCGGGACTTGGGGTACTTCCGGGACGGGGGGTACCGGGTGCGGATGCTGCGGGCGTTCGATCTGTTTCCGATGACGCATCACGTGGAGTGTGTCGCCATCCTCGAACCGGCCGCGAAGGGCTCCTGACCTGCGGTCTTGCGCGCGTGCGTGATGTAGCTTCGCTTGGATTCAGCTTCGCGCCGCCCCGTCGCGAAGGCGGCCCCGGCGAACCCTCCGCCCGACGGCGGGCAGCCGTGACCGCTCGTCGGATGGCTGCCCGGCCAGAACGAACGCAGCACACATGAGGGCCGGCACCCCGTGACGTATCTGGCGGCTTGACCAGGTACGTGTTCGCGGGATCCGCATGAGAAAGCACATGCGAGTGTGGGGAGTTCCCGATCAGGCAGGCCGGCGAGTTCGACGGCTGCTCGGCCGCAAGTCATGCGCGCCCTGGACGGACTGACCGGGCGCCCCGCAGTCAGTCTCGGGTATCGGCTTGCCGGGGGCGTGAAGGCGGCGAGCACCGGGGCGGTGCTGTGGTCGGGGCATGGTCGGACGTCCACCGCGAAGTCGGCGACCGCTGTCGGCTGTCAGCCGTTGCGTGGGGCGACCAGGCCGGATTCGTAGGCGAGAACGACGAGTTGGGCCCGGTCGCGGGCATGGAGTTTGGTCATGGCCCGGTTGATGTGGGTCTTCGCGGTCATCGGGCTGATCACCATGCGGCCGGCGATCTGATCGTTGGACAAGCCCTGTGCGGCCAGGGCGACCGCTTCGCGCTCGCGGCTGGTCAGCTCCTCCAGCGCGGCACTGGAGGCGGGGGGCGGCTGGGCGATGTACCGGTGGATCAGCTTGCGGGTGATGGACGGGGCGAGCAGAGCGTCGCCGCGGGCGGCTACCCGTACGGCGTGCAGGAGGTCCTCCGGCACGATGTCCTTGACCAGGAACCCGGCGGCGCCGGCGCGCAGCGCTTCGAAGACGTACTCGTCCATGCCGTAGTTGGTCAGCATGACGACGTGCACGCCGGCCAGGGTCGGGTCCGCTGCGATGCGCCAATGGCAGCTCGTACCGGCGTGACCCGTCCCCGACCGTCACCCGCATTCTGACGGTCGAGGATCCCGAGGCCGCTGACGACTTGTCAGTGGCCTCGGGGCGGGTGCGGCTGCGCGGTATCGGCAGCCTCGTGCTCACCGGCATCGCCACCAGCGCCGTGGTGCTGTCCACCCTGTGCCGGGCGAACGATCCGGACTTCGGACTCACCGTCCTCTCCGACGCCCGTCCGGACACCGACCCGGAGGTGCACCGGGTCCTCACGAGTGGCTGGCGGCCAACTGACCAAGGCAGATGTCGCCCTCCGGGGAGGCGGCCCGCTCATGCCTCCCGCGTGCCGGGCGCCCGCTGCTCGCCCGAGCCTCGGACGATCAGGCGGGTGGGGACGGTGACGGTGCGTGCCCGGGACCGGTCGCCGTCCAGGCGGGCGAGGGCGGTCGTCGCCGCTGTTCTGCCGATTTCCCCGGGGTCCTGGGCCACGACGGTCAGGGCCGGTTCGAGGGCTTCGGCGAGCGAGACGTCGTCGAAGGCGACGAAGGCGACGTCCTTGCGCTTGCTGCGGGCGAGTTCGGCCACTATCCCCAGCGCCATGATGTTGTTCCCGGCGTACAGGGCCGTGGGGGGATCGGCCAGGTCGAGCAGCTTCGCGGTCGCGGCCTCGGCCCCCTGCTGGTCGTGTGCGCTGACGACCAGGGAGCGGTCGTAGGGAATATCGGCTTCCTGCAGGGCCGCTCGGTAGCCGGCCAGGCGTTCGCGGCGGGTGTAGAGCTTGGTGGGCAGGTCGCCGATGAACCCGATGCGCCGGTGTCCATGGGCGATCAGGTGGGCGACGCCCTCGTGGGATCCGTCCCGGTTGGAGCTGACGACGCTGTCCGTGGCCAGGCCCGCGCCGGGACGGTCGATGAAGACCACGGGCAGTCCCGCGGTGCGGTGGGCCTTGAGATGGGAGTGGTCGGCGCCGACGGACGGTACGACCATGAGGACGCTGACGCGGCGGGCGAGGAACTTGTCCGTCAACGAGCGCTCGCGGTCGGGATCGTCCGCGGAGGAGCCCACGAGCAGGGTCAGGCCACGGTCGCGGACCGTGTCCTCGATACTCCTGGCCACGGCCCCGAAGAAGGGGTTGGCCAGGTCGGGGACGACCAGTCCGATCGTGGTGTCGGGCCCTCCGACCCGGATGTTGCGGGCCATGAGGTTCGGCTGGAAGCCGAGCTTGGCAACGGCGGCGAGAACCTGTTCCCTGGTCTGTTCCGAGGCGTATCCGTCCTCGTTGAGGACCCGGGAGACGGTCTTGGCGCTGACGCCCACTTCTCGGGCGACGTCTGCCATGGTCGGGCGGCGGTTCGCTGCCATGGAGGAAACAGTCTCCTGTGCTCGTCGGTCCCGGCCGCGGCCTCGGCCGGAACCTGTGAGTGCTTCAGTTGGCCTGGACTCCCGCGGCCTTCGCCGCCGCGGAATCCGCTACGACAGTATCTCCGGCCGCGTCGACGGTGAGCGCGCCGGTCATGATGGCCACGACCTCCGCCATGGAGTAGTCGGACGGCTTGATCACGGCGGCCCGCCGGCCCAGCCGGTGGACGTGGATCCGGTCGGCGATCTCGAAGACATGCGGCATGTTGTGGCTGATCAGGACGACCGGCATGCCCCTGTCCCGGACCCGGCGGATGAGGTCGAGGACCTGTCCGGACTCCTTGACGCCGAGGGCGGCGGTGGGCTCGTCCATGACGACGACACTGCGGGCCCAGGCGACGGAACGGGCGACCGCGACGGCCTGCCGCTGTCCGCCGGAGAGGGTCTCGACCGACTGGGTCAGCGAGCGCAGGCCGATCTTCAGGTCGGCCATGTGCTCGGCGGCCTCCTGGCGCATGCGCTTCTTGTCCAGCATGCGGAAGACACTGCCGAGCACACCGGGACGGCGGAGCTCGCGCCCGAGGAACATGTTCGAGGCGATGTCCATGGACGCGGCCACGGCCAGGTCCTGATAGACCGTCTCGATGCCGTGGGCGCGGGCACTCTGCGGCCCGGAGAACTGGATCGGCTTGCCGTTGAGGCGGATCTCGCCCTCGTCCGGGACCACCGCACCGGTGAGTGCCTTGATCAGGCTGGTCTTGCCCGCTCCGTTGTCTCCGATGACGGCGAGGACCTCGCCGGGCATCAGGTCGAAGTCGGCGCCGTCGATGGCGGTGACATGGCCGTAGCGCTTGACCAGACCGCGGGCCTGAAGGACAGGGGTGGGGGAGGTCATCGGGCCTTCTTCCGGGAGATCTGGTCGACGGTCACCGCGAGGATCACCAGGACGCCGGTGATCAGGGTCTGGTAGATGGAGGCGACGCCCATCAGCTGCAGGCCGTTGCGGAAGACACCGACGATGAGGACGCCGATGAAGGTGCCCAGCACCGAACCGCGTCCGCCGAAGAGGCTGGTGCCGCCGAGGACCACGGCCGTGATGCTGTCGAGGTTGTCGGTCTGCCCTGCCTGGGGGTCGCCGACTCCGGTGCGGGAGATGAGCAGCAGGGCGGCGATGCCGTAGAGCAGGCCGGCCGCGGTGTAGACGCCGATGGTCAGGCGGGAGGTGCGGATGCCGTTCAGCCGCGCGGCTTCCTGGCTGTTGCCCAGGGCGTAGACGTGCCGGCCCCAGCCGGTGCTGCTCAGCGCGTAGGCGAGGAGGAGGAACAGGGCGATGGTGACCAGGGAGCCGTAGGTGATGTCGGTGTTGCCGAGCGGGAAGGTCTGCCCGAGGGCCGTCAGCGGGCCGGGCAGGTTGGTGACCGTCTGCTCCTCGGAGTAGATGTGGGTCAGCGCGAACGCCACATTGAGCATGCCGAGGGTGACGATGAACGGCGGCAGCGGGATCTTCTGCACCAACAGCCCGTTGAGCAGCCCGAATCCGCCGCAGACGCCGATGCCCACGGCGATCGCGACGAGCGGGGGCAGCGAGCCCTCGGCGGCCATCTTGGCGATCATGATGCTGCCGAACGCCATCACCGCACCGCACGACAGGTCGATGCCCGCGGTGAGGATGATCAGGGTCTGGCCGATGGCGAGGGTGCCGACGACCATGACCTGCTGCACGATCAGCGAGAAGTTGCCGCCCGTGAGGAACTGCTCCGTCGAGAAGGAGAAGAAGGCGCAGGCCAGGAGGAGGGCGGCCAGTGGGCCGGTGGTGGGTGCCGTGAGCAGTCTGCGGGCCGTGGTCGGCGCTTTGAGCCCGGCGTACGGCGAGGACGTGCTCGGAGGCGTGGACGTGGCGGTCATGCGAAGTCCTTGTCGGAAGACAGAGTCCTTGTCCGTCCCTGTCCGTCCTCGTGGGAAGAGCCGGAGGAAGCGGGGAAACCGGAGGACAAGGGAACGAGGGGGCGGCCGTCCCCCCGGTCGGGGAGGAGGGGCCGGCCGCCCCGATTGAGGAGAAGCGGCGTCGCAGGGTCGTCGGGGGCGGCTCAGCCCCAGCAGTTCTCCAGGCCGTAGGCGGTGTCCTTGGACGTGACCCCGTCCTGCGCCTTGTCGGTGATCAGCGTGACGCCCGTGTCGGTGTAACCGGAGGCCTTCTTGCCGTCCTTGGCGTACGCCACGACGGCCTTGACGCCCTCGGCGGCCATCTTCAGCGGGTACTGCTGGGACGTCGCGGCGATCTTGCCGTCCTTGACCGCCTGGGTGCCGGTGCAGCCGCCGTCGACGGAGACGATCAGCACGTCCTTCTCCCGGCCCTTGGCCTTGAGCGCGGTGTACGCGCCCAGGGCGGCCGGTTCGTTGATCGTGTAGACGACGTTGATGCCGGGTTCCTTCTGGAGACAGTTCTCCATGGCGGTCTGGCCCTTGGCCTGGTCGCCGTTGGTGTCCTGGGCGCAGGCGACATCCTTGTCGGTGGCGCCGAAGCCCTTGAGGAAACCGTTGTGCCGCTGGACGCCGACGGACACACCCGGCGCGAGGTCGAGGGCGGCTATCTTCGCGGTCTTGCCCTTCATGGCGGCCTTGGCGTACTCGCCGATCAGCTCGCCCGCCTTGAGGTTGTCGGTGGCGAAGAGGGCGTCGACCGCGCTCTCCGGGTCGGTCGGGGTGTCCAGCGCGATGACCAGAACACCCTTGGCCTTGGCCTTCTCGATCGCGGGCACGATCGCCTTCGAGTCGCTCGGAGTGATCAGGATGCCCTTGACGCCGGCGGCGACCATGTTCTCGAGGGCGGTGACCTGCCCGGCGTTGTCCCCGTCGAACTTGCCTGCGGCGGTGGACAGTTCGGCGCCGTTCTCCTTGGCGGCCTTCTCCGCGCCCTCCTTCATCTTCACGAAGAACGGGTTGGTGTCGGTCTTGGTGATCAGGCCTACCTTGACGCTGCCCGAGCCGGAGCCCGAAGAGCCGGCGGAGCTCGAACCGGAGCCGGATCCGCAGGCCGTCAGGGTGAGGGCCGCGACGCCCGCGACGGCGGCCGCTCTGAGGAGGGAGGAGGACAGACGAGTGGTGCGAGGCATGTTCGACTCCTGAGGTGTGGCGAGCGGCACGGGGCTGTCGTCAGAGCTAGCCGCCCGGGGTGTCATCGTTGACTTATGTCATCGTTGACACCGCATGGCGAGGATGATGGACTCCGTCTCCCGGAAACGTCAATGCCCTGCGTTCGTCACAAATCGGCAAACACCCCGCGGCCCCGCGGTGCCGGCGGCGGACACCGCGATCGTTCCCACCGTCGCCACCCGGCAGCCGCGCCTCGACGCGCCCGGCGTGCCCGTACGTCCGTCAGAGAAGAGCAGCCCATGAGACCGCGCCAGATCACCGTCCTGGGAGAGTGCGTCGCGGACGCGTTCGCCGAGCCCGCAAGCGCCTCCAACGAACTCGCCCTGCGTGTGCTGCCCGGCGGCGGACCTGCGAACACGGCCGTGTCACTGGCCCGGCTCGGCACCCCGGCCCGCTTCCTCGCGCGGCTGTCGGGCGACGTCTTCGGCCGTCTGTTCCGTGCCCACCTGGAGACGTCCGGGGTGGACCTGTCGAGCGCCGTGCAGGCCGCGGAACCCAGCACGCTGGCCGTGGCGGAGCTGGACGCCCAGGGGCAGGCCGCGTTCTCCTTCCACGCGCAGAACACGGCCGACTGGCAGTGGACGGCGGAGGAACTGGCGCGGGTGGACCTGTCCGCGACCGCCTGCGTGCACACCGGATCCCTGGCCCTGGTCCAGCAGCCCGGAGCGGCGGTGGTGGAGGACTTCCTGGCGGCGGCCGCCCCTCACGCGACCATCAGCATCGACCCCAATGTCCGGCCGCTGCTCGTGCACCCCGACGTCTACCGCGCCCGGCTGACGCACTGGTGCGGCCTCGCCGACGTGCTGCGGCTGAGCGAGGACGACCTGGAGCTCCTGCTGCCGGGCACGCCTCCCGAGGAGGCGTGCGACATCTGGCACGCGGCCGGGGCGCGGCTCGTGGTGATCACGCGCGGCGGCGACGGCGCCCTGGCCTCGCTCGCCGGTGAACGGGTGGAGGTGCCTGCCGTGGAGACGACTGTCGCCGACACGGTCGGGGCGGGGGACTCCTTCACGGCCGGGCTGCTGCACCACCTCGGCGTCCGCGGTCTCCTCGGTGGCCGCCTGACGGAGACCCGTCTCGACGACATCGCGGATGCCTGCCGGTTCGCCGTCCGGGTCGCGGCTCTGACCTGCTCGGTCGCCGGACCCAACCCGCCGTGGCAGAGCCAGTTGGAGCAGCTCGCCACAGCCGAACACGCATGACGGACAGGCGAGTCGGGCAGCGGACGGCACGGCCGAACCGTTGACGCGTCCGCCGGATTGCGTCCATCATCGGGCCACTCGATGTCATCGATGACACAAGTCAACGATGACATCCCTTCTCGGCGCCGTGGACGACAGCGCCGGGAGGGCGCCACTCGCTGGCCGGTTCCGCCCCGGGCATCAGGCTCGGCCGTGCGGACGGCCGCAGCACAGGAGACACGATGAGCTCAGGACGTGCATCCCGGCAGGCCCGTATACGGACGATCGCGGCGCTGGCGACCGTCTGCGCCCTGTCCGCAGCCGCGCTCGCCCCCCAGGCCGTCGCTGCCGACACCCCGCCGTACACCGAGACCTACAGACCCCAGTTCCACTTCACCCCGCAGAAGAACTGGATGAACGACCCCAACGGGCTCGTGTACTACAAGGGCGAATACCACCTCTTCTACCAGTACAACCCGAGCGGCAACACCTGGGGCGACATGTCCTGGGGGCACGCGGTGAGCAAGGACCTCGTGCACTGGGAGGAGTTGCCGCTCGCCCTGTCGCACGACGACGAGGAGATGGTGTTCTCCGGCAGCGCGGTCGTGGACTGGAACAACACCACCGGCTTCGGTACGAAGAAGAACCCGCCCATGGTGGCGATCTACACCAGCGCGTACAAGAACGGCGGCAAGCAGGCCCAGTCGCTCGCCTACAGCACCGACCGCGGCCGCACCTGGACCAAGTACCAGGGCAACCCCGTCATCGACATCGGCTCCAAGGAATTCCGCGACCCCAAGGTCCAGTGGTACGAGCCGACCAAGAGCTGGCTGATGACGGTCTCGCTGTCCACCGAGCACAAGGTGCGGTTCTACTCGTCGAAGAACCTCAAGGACTGGGACCTGCTCAGCGAGTTCGGACCGGCCGGCGCGACGGGTGGCGTGTGGGAGTGCCCCGACCTGTTCCCCCTGGCGGTCGACGGGGACAAGGACAACATCAAGTGGGTCCTCGTCGTCAACATCAACCCCGGCGGCATCGCGGGCGGTTCGGCCGCCCAGTACTTCCTCGGCGACTTCGACGGCAAGAAGTTCACCGCCGAGGACAAGGGCACCTACACCCCGCCCGCCGGCACGGTGATGCAGGACTTCGAGGGCACCGGATTCGGTGCGTGGACGACCACCGGTACCGCGTTCGGCGCCGGTCCGGCGGCCGGGGCGGTGGCCGGACAGGGGACCGTCGACGGTTTCGACGGCAAGGGTCTCGCCAACAGCTTCCACGGCGGTGACGCGACCACCGGCATCCTCACCTCGCCCGAGTTCACCGTCGACAGCCCCTACCTGAACTTCAAGGTCGGTGGCGGACGGCACCCGCACGAGTCCGGAACGCTCCTGGAGCAGGGAGATCCGCCCGCGGGAACGGTCCTGGCCGACTTCGAAGGCGGCAGCTACGGCGACTGGACGACGACCGGCCAGGCCTTCGGCTCGGCACCGGCCAATGGCACCCTCCCCAACCAGCAGGAAGTCTCCGGATTCCTGGGCAACGGCCTGGTCAACACCTTCCTGAACGGCGACTCCACCACCGGCACCCTCACCTCACCCGAATTCACCATCGACAAGAACCACATCAACTTCCTCATCGGGGGCGGCAACCACCCCATCGGCTCCGACCACCCGACCGCCCTCGAACTCCTCGTCGACGGCCAGGTCGTCCGCAGCGCCACCGGGAAGGATGCCGAGGCGCTCAACTGGGCCTCCTGGGACGTCGGCGACCTCGCCGGCAAGAAGGCGCGGCTCAGGATCGTCGACGACAACACCGGCGGCTGGGGCCACCTCAACGTCGACCACATCATGCTGTCCGACGCCAAGGCGCAGCCCGTCTCCCAGGAGACGTCCGTCAACCTGCTCGTCGACGGCAAGACCGTCCGCAGCGCCACCGGAGCCAACAGCGAGAGCCTGGACTGGGCCTCCTTCGACCTGCGTCCCTACGCCGGCAAGAAGGCGCGGATCCAGATCGTCGACCTGAACACCGCCGGCTGGGGCCACATCCTCGCCGACAGCTTCACCGTCGCCGACGCCCCGGCCAAGTCCGTCGTACAGCGCGCCGACTGGGCCGACTACGGCAAGGACTACTACGCGGCCGTGTCCTGGGAGAACGCGCCGGGCGGCAAGCGCTACATGATCGGCTGGATGAACAACTGGGACTACAGCGGCGCCATCCCCACCTCCCCCTGGCGCGGCGCGCAGAGCATCCCCCGGGAGATGGCCCTGCGCACGATCGACGGCCGGATCCGGCTGACCAGCAAGCCGGTGGGCAGCCTGGAGTCCCTCCGGCGGAGCGGGCCGCCGACGGCGTCCGGCGTGACCGTCAAGAGCACCACCCAGCCGCTGATCGGCCCCGCGGCCCAGGGCAAGGCGCTCGACATCGAGGCGACCTTCTCCCTCAAAGACGCCGAACGCTTCGGCCTGAAGGTGCGTACCGGCGCCGGAGGCGAGGAGACCGTCATCGGCTACGACACCGCGACCCAGGAGCTGTACGTCGACCGCACCCGCTCCGGCGCCGTGGACTTCAACAGCACCTTCCCCGGTGTCCAGACCGCGCCGTTGAAGGCCGAGAAGGGCAAGGTGAAGCTGCGGATCCTCGTCGACTGGTCGTCCGTCGAGGTCTTCGGCGGCAGCGGCGAGGCCGTGATCACCGACCAGATCTTCCCCGACCCGGCCGCCCAGGGAGTGCAGGTATTCGCCGAGAACGGCTCGGTGAGGCTGGACCGGGCCCGGGTCTGGCACCTCGACTCCGCCCACGACTGACAAGGACACCGCACCATGAAGAAGACCCTGCTCGCCGAGTTCACCGCCCGCGAGGGTGCGGAGGACGAAGTCGCCCGCATGATCCTGGAGTACGCCGAGAAGGTCCGTCAGGAGGAGGGCAACCTCGCCTTCGACGTCTACACCAAGTCAGCCCACCCACGCGCCTTCTGGATCTTCGAGGTGTACCGGGACGAGGACGCCTTCCAGGCGCACCTGAACGCCCCGTACGGCGGCCCGTTCAACGCCGCCCTCACTCCGCTGATCGAGGAGGACGCCTCGGTGCTGACCTTCCTCGACCCGGTTTCGGCCCCTTGATGCGGCAACGGCCGGGCCCGCACAGCGAACCCGGCCGTTGCTCCTGGACAGCGGACTCGGCTCGCCTTGCCGGTGCGGGGCGACGGCGGTGCGCTGCAGTTCGTGACCTGGCGTTGTCTCCAGCCGAGTCGCGGAAGTTCGTCCTGAGCGTGTTGGAGGAAGTGCCCAGCCGGCCGCTGGGCCCCGTTCGTTACTCCCCGGTAGTGCTTCCTTTTGCCTGCCCGAAATCGCCGTGATTCCATGGAAGAGGGCCGAATTTTGGCCAGGGATCCTGGCACGGGGAGTTCTGATGAGCCCTGGCAACGAGACCCGTAGGCATGGCGCGCCCGGCCCTCAGCCGGCAGGTGTGTGGGCTCGGCTGTGGTTCGGGGCGAGCTGGCCGGTTGTCTTCGCCTGGCGCAAGGCGCGCAACTGGTGGCTGCTGAAACGGGGCGAGCGGCGGGCGCGTCACTGGTGGCGACCTGAGACCTGGTTGATGAGCGCGGGGTACATCGTCCTCTCCGCGGCGTACCTGGCGCTGCTCGTGTACGGCGTCTGGCAACCGGGCGAGACGCGCCAGTGGGGCAGCTGGCAGGGCGTGCTGGGAGCCGTGGGCCTGTCGTCCTCGGCCGTGGTGGCCACCGCGTGGTTCATCGCCTGGCGCTTCCGGCGGGCCCGTCACTACTACCTGCGCAAGGCGCGCAGACATCCCGACGAGCTGGTGAAACCGGGCAGCATCATCGGCACCGTCGTGGGGCGCGATCAGCTGTGCGACGCCTTGATGAACGATCTCCACGACTCCTGCCAGCGCCGGCCCCATGTGATCGTCGGCACGATCGGAGTCGGAAAGACGGCTCTGCTCGTGCGGCTCACCCAGCGACTGGCCCGTAAGGGCATCGTTCCCGTCGTGCTGCGGCTTCGCGATGTACAAGAGCGGCTCAACTTCTCGGAGCAGGCCAAGGACAAGTTCTGCGAAGAGGTCCTGGAGCGGGTCTTCTCCGTCTCGGAGGCCGAGAAGGTCTGGCAGCGGCTGCGCTACACCCAGGACCGGGTGGTCGTACTGGCCGATGGACTCGAGGACGTCCTGAAGGACGTCGACGACCGCGACAACAAGATCCGGAAGGCCATCAACGACGCCCGGGACTGCGGGCTGCCCCTGGTCATCACGTCGAGGCAGCAGAAGTCGCTGGAGGCCATCAGTGCGGCGCAGACGGTTCTGGAACCGCTCAGTGAGGAAGCGGCGCTCCAGTACGTCGCCCAGGGCAGCAACTGGCGATCGAACAAACAGCGCATGGACTGGGTGGTGGAGGCGGCCGAGATCGCCGAATCCCCGCTGTACCTCAACATCGCCAAGGATCTCGAAATCCGCGGCAGGCTCGAACTGATCGTGGGCGCCGGAGGGGACGAGCGCTGCGATCCACGCGACCAGGACATGTGGGCGCTGCGTTACGACCTGCTGGAGGGCTGGGTCGATGCCCTCGTCGAAGGCGCCCTCTACCCCGAGCAGCCCATTTCCGCCAAGGGCCGCTTCATGACCGTCGAATACCTGTCGGTTCTCGCCTGTGCGGCGCTGCGCACCAACTCGACGTACGTCGACTACGGCGTCCTGACGCCGTCGCGCGCGGGCGAAGACAGCGTGATCGGTGAGGAGAAGACACAGCAGGACGCCGAAGCGGCACAGGAATTGCGTAAGTTGCTCGAGCGCCGAGTACAACTCGCCGCGAAGAGGTTCGGTGCCGGTGAGGTGGCGGACGCGAGTATGGACGAGCGTCTGGCGGCCAGTTGGGGCAGCCGCCTGGGACTCGTGGAGGAACGGGGAAGCGGAGTCAGGTTCCAGCACAGCGTTCTGCAGGCCTACCTCGCCTCCCGCTGCATGGACGTCCTGGTGAACCTCGACCGGGCGGTACGGCCGCGCTCCTCCGCCTCTGACGTCCGTGAGGCCTTCTTCGCCCGGGCGCTCACCTGCCCGGGCCGTGAACTCGCCATGGCTCTCGTGTTCTACTCGCGGTCGGTCGAGGCGCTGGCCGGATGTCGCGATCACCCCGAAGTCGTGGAGCGCCGCCAGACCGCGGAACACTGTTCCCTCGATTTCGTCCGGATGGAGCTCAGGACGGCCGCGGACAATGCGCTGAAAGGCGATGCCGAACCGAGCACCGAAGCGCCCCCGGACGACCGGGGAGGCAGTGACATCGAGCAGGATCCGAAGATCAGGGCCCTGGAGTTGTACTCCGCCGCGCTCGACGTCGACAGTTTCCACCACGAGCCCCAGCACCGAGAGATCGTCGAGGAGATCCACGACAAGTGGGGCAATCTGCAGGTCTACAACGACCGGAAGCTCGACTCGCCGAAGAAGGCCCTGGTCAGGCGGATCGCCGCCACCGGGCTGCTGCTGAGCAGACGGCGGACCCTCCCACCCAGCGGTGTGCGGGAGGTCCGGGGCCGGACCGCCTACGACCTGCTGTTCGACATCGCCGGCAAAGAGCCTTCCCACGGCGTGAGGTTCGCCATCGCTCAGGCGATCGGTGAGGGCGGCGACGAAGCCTTCAGCGCTCTTCAGTTCGAACTCTCCGCCGCGAGGGCACCCGTTCCCGCCCTCTCTCTCTTCGGAGCCGGAACCGGAGCCGGAGCCGTCACCGGAGCCGGACCCTCGTTCGCCCGCGGTCTGGTGAGCGTCGACGACCTCTTCCACGGCATCCCCCGGCTCGGGCCGAGTGAAGGCGGAAGTGGCCTTCCCTTCGCCTCCCCCGAATCGCTCGAAGCGGAACGCCCGCCGTCCGCGCCGGGCACCACCCGGACCGAACGCCTGCTGCGCAAAGGGCGCGCGAAAGTCCTCGAGAACAAGCGGCGCGACGAAGAGAACAAGGAGCAGAGGGAGCGGAACCGGGATCAGGAGGACCAACGAAAGCGGATCATGAGAGCCTGGCTCGCTCCGATGCTGGTCCATTCCTGCTCCTTCACCCCGCACCAGAACACTCCGTACGAAGTGCTGTCCGGGTGGATGTCGAGGATGCGGGACAAGCAGGTCGACCTGGAACTGCAGGTCGCACTCGCCCAGGGGTTCCGGCAGGCGGCGAACCATCGCACACCCCCCACGCATCCCGGCAGGGCCGGCGAGTTCCTCAACGAGCAGGCCGGGGAGATGCTGAAGCACACCGACTACTGGTTCGCCCGGCTCGCCCTGCTGCACGCGCTGACCTTGTGGGCCCTCCCGGACGACGTCACCGAGGGGCAGCCCCGACGCGGCCACGGCGCGAGTCCCGACCGGCAGGTACGTCAATGGCTGCAGCAGACGGCCAACCCCAAGGTCAAGCGCAAGCGCCGGGACGAGCACCCGTTGGTCAGGGCCGCGGGCAAGATGGCGCGACAGGCCCTGCAGACCCGGCGCCCGGACCGGTTCCTGTGGATCGACGAGGCCGGCATGGCCTCACAGATCGGATCCGGAACCAGCTCGCCACGCGAGTGGCGGATGCACAATCTGTGGATCCCGCCGTCCCGGGGATGGAGCACCCTCGACCCCAGCGCCCAGCAGCTCCTCGCCGACGTACTGGTCCTGCTGATCCTCACCGAGGAACGGGGCGACCGGCCTAAGGACGCGCTGCTGCGCCTGGAGGACGCCTACACCGGCGAGCAGAACGCCCTCCCGCCCTGCCTGGCCAAGGACCGCACCCCGCTCGACCCGAGGCAGGCACTGGTCGGAGAGACCCCACGCTCGCTGCCCGGCTCCCACTGCGTCGACGGCTGCGCGTTCCAGTTCTGTCCGTACCCGCCCAAGGGGCCGCAGTGCCGCACCGAACTCAACGAACTGTTCTGCATCCACCAGCATTCGATGCTCAAGAGATTCCAGTTCCAGGCATGGCGCTCCCTCAGGTTCCGGCGGCGGGCGCGCTGGCAGCGCAGGACGACGGTCGCGAACCTGCGCAGGTTCTGGGACGAGATGGGGGCGCGGGCGCGCAACCGCGATCTCAAGGAAGCGTCGTCCGACGCACGGTGCGCTGAGTGAGCGGGCCCGTCACCGGGCCTCCGGCCGGGCGGCCGACTCCACCGCGGCCTCGCGCTCGTGGTCGCGTCGGGTGCCCGCGGTGAACTCGCGGTCGTACGCGGCCTCGTCCATCGTGGCGCGCAGGCGGGCCGCGATGCGCTCCACGTCCCCCCGCTCCGCCGGGGGGTGCGGGGCGCCGGCCCGTTCCCGGGTCGCCGCCGCCGTGCCGAGGAGACTCGCTGCCCGTTCCGGGGCGCCTGCCAGGCAGTACGCGCCGGCCAGGCCTTCGAGGGCCAGGGCGACCGAACGGGGATCCTTGGTCGTCGCGGCGGCCGCGAGGCCGTCCCGGTGGTGGGCCAGGGCGCGGTCGGCGTCGCCGCGCTGTTCGGCGATGAAGCCCAGTTCGGCCAGGACCAGCGCGAGGCCCGGACCGTCGCCGCGGCGGCGGTTCCAGGCGAGCCAGGGCCGCAGCCACTCCTCGGCGGCGTCCAGCCGGCCCTGGCGGCGGGCGCTGAGTGCGAGGCCCAGTGCGGCGAACTGCTCGGCCGGCTGGTTGCCCTGCCCGACGGCGATCCGCAGGGCGCGCGTGTGCAGGTCGTCGGCCTCGTCGTAGCGCTGGGTGAGCAGGGCGGTCCTGCCGAGGCCCGACAGCTTCGCGGACATCTCGGGCCATGTCTCCAGGGCCTGGGCGATCCGCAGGCTCTCCCGGTGCAGTCGGGCCGCCAGGTCGTAGTCGCCGTTGATCTCGGCGAGCCTGCCGAGCACGTCCGTCGTCTTCAACCGGCCCCACAGGTCGCCCAGTTCGGTGAACTGGGCGCGGGCCTCCTCGGCGTTGCCGCGCAGCGACTCCAGGTCCCCGCGGGCCAGGGCGAAGCACGCCCGCGTGGTCAGCGCCGCGGCGGTGCCCCACGCGTCGCGCAGGGTGCGGAACCGGACCAGGACGCGCTCGACCCGGTGCTCGCCCTTGACCAGGGCCCCGACCGTCCACTGCGCGTGCGCCAGGAACCACTGCGCCCTGGTCGACTCCACGGTCGACTCGGGCGGGTACTCCTCCAGGGCGTCGCACTCCCGCTCGTGCTCGCCGAGCAGCAGGCGGATGCCCGAGTACCAGAACACCGCCTCCGCACGCTCTTCGGGCGCGGCCTCGCCCGGCGTGTCCAGGGCCGTCGCCAGCGCTCTGCGGGCCTCGCCCAGCCGGCCACGGACGTACCAGTACCAGGTCAGCGAGTTGACCAGGCGCAGCGCTTCCTGCGCGGCCCCGGCCCGGTCGGCCTCGGCCAGCGCGCGCTGCACATTGGCCGCCTCCAGGTCCAGGTACTGGAACCAGCGGGACTGCTCCCGCTCGTGCAGATGCGGCCGGGCCCGCTCGGCGAGGCGGACGCAGTGGCGCAGATGCCGGGCGGCGGTCCCGGCGTGTTCACCCGAATCGGCGAGCTTGTCCCGCGCGTAGACCGCGACGGACTCCAGCAGCCGGTAGCGCGGGCCCTGCGGCCCTTCGGTGCGGACGGCCAGGGAGCGTTCCACGAGCAGGCTCAGCGCGTCGAGGACGTCGGCGGGCGACACGCCGCCGCCGGAGCACACGTCCTCGGCGGCCCGCAGGCCGCAGCCCTCGCTGAACACCGACAGCCTGCGCAGCACGGTCCGTTCGCGGTCGTCGAGCAGGCCCCAGCTCCAGTCGAGCGTGGCCTGGAGCGTCCGGTGGCGTGAAGGGGCGTCCCGATAGCCGCTGTTGAGCACCTTGAAACGATCGTCGAGCCGGTCGTGCAGTTCCCTGATGCCCAGCGATCTCACCCGTGTGGCGGCCAGTTCCAGGGCGAGCGGGATGCCGTCGAGGCGCCGGCACACATCGGCGACGAGCGGGGCGGTGGTGGCGTCGAGCACGAACTCCGGGTCCGTCGCCCTGGTTCTGTCCACGAAGAGGCGTACGGCGCCCGCGCTCGCCAGCGCGTCGAGGCCGGGCCGGTCCTCCGGAGGCAGCGACAGGGGCGCCACCGGGTACACCGTCTCGTCCCGGGTGCGCAAGGGTTCCTGGCTGGTCGTCAGGATGTGCAGGTGCGGAGCCCGGCTCAGCAACAGGCCGGCCAGCTGGGCCACGGCCTCCACGACGTGTTCGCAGTTGTCCAGCACGAGCAGCAGACGCCGGCCGGCCAGCGCGTTCGCCAGGCGGTCCGTCGGGCCCTTGGCGTCGCCGTCCGAGATGTTCTCCCGGATTCCCAGCGTCGCCATCACCTGCTCGGCCAGCGCCTCCGCGCCGGCGAACCGCTCCAGGCCCCCGGCGTCCGCGAGCTCCACCAGCCGGGTACCCTCCCCGAACGCGCCCGCCAGACTCTCCGCCGTGGCCTGGGCGAGGCGGGTCTTGCCGACCCCTCCCGGGCCGGTGAGCGTCACCAGGCGGCACCGTAACAGCAGGGTCCGGATCGCCTGGACGTCCTGTTCGCGGCCCACCAGGGGCGAGGCCGAACCGGTCGGCCCCGGCCCCGCCTGCACCCCCGCGGCGGACTGCACGGGCGGCTCCGGCCGGGCCAGGACCGGGTCGTGGCGCAGGATGGCCTGTTGCAGTGCCTCCAGGGACGGTCCGGGCGTCAGCCCCAGCTCCTCGTCGAGCCGGCGCCGCAGATCGTTGAAGCAGTCGAGCGCGTCGGAGGAGCGCCCCGCCTGGTACAGCGCCCACATCAGCGCGCCCCGCAGCCCCTCCCGCAGCGGATGCTGCTCCACCAATTCGGTCAGCTCGCCCACCAGCAGGCTGTGCTCGCCCAACTCCAGCCGCACCCCGGCGTGTTCCTCCGCCGCGGTCAGACGCTCCTCCTCCAGGCTCGCCGCCGTCGGCCGCACCGACGGCTGGTCGGCGAACTCGGCGAAGGCGGGGCCGCGCCACAGCGCCAGCGCCTCGGTGTACAGCGCCGCCCGCGTCACCGGGTCCCCGCCGGACCGGGCCCGGGCGACCAGTTCGCGGAACCGCCCGGCGTCGAGCGCATCGGCCGGGACGTCCAGGACGTATCCGGGCGGCCGGTGCGCGATCAGCTCGCGGCCGCCCGCCTCCGCGTCCTCCAACGCGCGCCGCAGCTGGGAGACTTTGGCCTGGAGCGACGCCGTCGGCCGTGCCGTGAACGTCGAGCCGCCCCACAGGTCCTCGATGAGCCGCGCCGCCGGGACGACCTGCCCGTGGTGGGCGAGCAGATCGGCGAGGAGCATGCGCACCTTGACTTCAGGTACCCGCACGAGGCGACTCTCGTCCGTGCGCACCTCCAGCGGCCCCAGCACCCCGAATTCCATGATCTCAGCGTAACCAGCCGACGACCGGCGCCACGTGCGACGAAAAGGGCTCGGCCACCGCAGTGAAGGGCCCCTCCGCAGCGTTTCCGAAGTCGTCCGAAGCGAATCCGAAGGGGCAAATGCCAGGGTTTCCCGAGGAATACGGTTCGGCGCTGGTGCGGAAGGCGGGGGCCGGTGTGCTGCACCGGGCCCGGGCAGAGCGCGGATACCACGTACCGCGGGTGAACAGACAGGAGCGCAACGCGCCATGGACGGCCAGTGGTTCCGTGGCCACGAATATGACCTGGCAGCCGTACTGGAAGCCGTGGACAGCATCGTCCCGACCTGCGTGCGCGGCCAGACCGGCTTCGCCGCCCAACTGGCCAAGGAAGCCGTGGTGGAGCCCGGCACCGTCTTCCTCTGAGTCGACGCCACACCCCCCGGGCACATCCCGGGCCTCTTTCCCATCGGCGCGCCTCGCGCGGCGGATCACACAGCACACCACTTCGTACTGGAGGAACTGATTCATGGGTGACAACCACACCTCGGTGTCGGTGCTCGGCCTCGGCCTGATGGGGCAGGCCCTGGCCGCCGCCTTCCTGGCGGCGGGTCACGCCACCACCGTGTGGAACCGCTCGGCGGACAAGGCCGACGGCCTCGTCGCGGACGGCGCGGTCCTCGCGGCGAACCCCGCCGACGCCGTCGCCGCGAGCGACCTCGTGGTCGTGTGCGTGTCGACGTACGACGTGGTGCACGACGTGATCGGCTCGCTCGGCGAAGCCCTGCGCGGCAAGACCGTCGTCAACCTGACCACGGGCTCCTCCGAGCAGGCCCGGCAGACCGCCGAGTGGGCGGAGAAGAACGGCGCGCAGTACCTCGACGGCGCCATCATGATCACCCCGCCCGGCATCGGCGCCGCCACCTCCGTCCTCTTCTACGCCGGTGACCAGGCCGTCTTCGACGCCCACGAGCCCGTGCTGAAGCTCCTCGGCGGCGGCACCACCTACCTCGGCACCGACCACGGCAAGCCCGCCCTGTTCGATGTGTCGCTGCTCGGCCTGATGTGGGGCGCCCTGAACAGCTTCCTGCACGGCGTGGCCATCGTGGAGACCGGCGGCGTCAAGGCGCGGGAGTTCCTGCCGTGGGCGCACATGTGGCTCGACGCGATCAAGATGTTCACGGCCGACTACGCCGCGCAGATCGACGCCGGCGACGAGAAGTTCCCGGCCAACGACGCGACCCTGGAGACGCACCTGGGCGCGCTCAAGCACCTCGTCGAGGAGAGCGAGGCGCTCGGCGTCGACCCCGAACTGCCCAAGTACTCCGAGGCGCTCATGGAGGGCGTCATCGCCCAGGGCCACGCCAAGAACAGCTACGCCAGCGTGGTGAAGGCATACCGCCGCCCGAACCAGTGACCGTGCCCGGTATGCGCTTCACCCCCTGACGAAGGGGCCGGTTCCGAATCCCCCGTCGGAACCGGCCCCCTCCCGGCACCCAGAGGACGGGCCCCGCCGCGGCGGTCACGAGCGGCCCGGACGCCTGACGCGGGACCGGTGCCCCGAAGGCCGTCGGTCCGCCCTCGTCGATGCGGCAGCGTCGTAATCGCGCCGAATTTGCGGACGTGGCGTACGGCGAGGTGAGCGGCGGCGCGAGCGGCGCGAGAATGGTGAGGGTCTGGCAGCACGCTCCGAGAACGGGCGCGTTGGGTTACCAGGCACGCTCCCCAGATGTGATCGGACCGTCTTCAGACCGGCACGCACGCGCCGGAACGGAGGACTGACTCATGGCCACCCCGCTCACCGCCGCCCGGCTCGTCGCCGCGTTGAAGGCCGAGGGCTGCGCCGTTCACGAGGTCGCCGGCTGGCGCACCAACAACCGCAACCACAAGGGCCCTTGGGGTCCCGTGCACGGCGTGATGATCCACCACACCGTCACCGGGCCCGGCACGGACGTCGTCGGGCTGATCTTCCGAGGCCACAGCGCCCTGCCCGGCCCGCTCGCCACCGGCTGCATCACCAAGGACGGCGTCGTCCACCTCGTCGGCAACGGCCGGGCCAACCACGCCGGCGGCGGCGACGGTGACGTGCTCAACGCCGTCATCGGCGAGTCCTACGGCACGTACCCGCCCCCGACCCACGAGCACGACGGCTCGGCCGGCGCGGTCGACGGCAACGCCCGGTTCTACGGCTGGGAGTGCGAGAACAAGGGCGACGGCCAGGACCCGTGGCCGCCCGCCCAGTACCTCGCGATGGTCAAGGCCACCGCCGCGATCTGCCGCGCACACGGCTGGGGCCCCAAGAGCGCCATCGGCCACCTGGAATGGAGCGACTGGAAGGTCGACCCGCGCGGATTCGACATGGCCGGCTTCCGCCGTGACGTCGCCGACGCCCTGGCCCACCCGGCGGGCCGGTGGGAAGGAGAGGACCCCATGCCCCAGTACGTCAACCTCGGTGCCGCCGCGCAGTACCAACTCGCGCCCGGTGCCTGGGACTCGGTCGAGTTCACCGCGGAGTGGACCGACGAGACCGGCGACCACGCCACCGGCGGAAGCGTCTTCGCCCGCGGCCCGGCCCGCTTCAGTGGAACCCTCAGCCTCCACATCGACGGTCTGCCGGCGGGCGCGGTCGTCCAGGCGCGCATGTCGGAGTACCAGGGCGACCAGCACCGCGCGGACCACCCGATCCACGAGATCGTCGGCACGGGCGGCGGCACCTACGCGGTCCTACCGGTGACGAAGCGGATCGCGTCGGGCCGGGCCATGCGGGTGCGGCTGCTGAACCAGGCCGCCGTGCCGGTCACCGTCGCGAGCGCCGTACTGACCGTGCTGGTGTGGAAGGAGCCGTGAGGAGCCGACGTCACGTCGGCGTCGGCAGCCCGGGGCCCGCGCACCGCACGTTCGCGGTGGGCACCGTGCCGTCCAGCAGATAGGCCGCCACGGTGTCGTCCACGCACGCGTTGCCGCGGCTCGCGAACACACCGTGGGAGTAGTCGTCGTCGAGGGTGACCAGGCGTGAGCCGGGGAGCAGTCGCAGCAACGAGCGGGCGCCCCCGATCGGCGTCACGGGGTCGTGCGCCGAGGCCACCAGGAGGAGCGGCGGCGCCGCCGGGCTGCCGAGCGGGGTGCGCCGGCCGGGGCGGTGGTGCCAGTAGGCGCAGGTGCTCGCCTCCATGCCCGTCAGCACCGGCTGCGGGTCGAGGCGCCGGGTGCGGCGGACGTCCTCGACGATGTCGCGGGGGCGGGGGCCCGGCCCGTCGGCGCACTTGACCGCGCGGTTGGCCGCCTCGTAGGTGCGCGAGTCGGGGCTGTCGAACGCGGTGGCCGGGCGCAGCCCGGCGGGGTCCCCGTCGGTCAGGTAGCCGCGCAGGCCGTTCGCCAGGCCGCTCCAGCGTTCGGTGCGGCCCAGCGCGCGGTACACCGCCCGGTCGAACTCCGCCGGGCCGAAACCCGCCACCGGCCGCGTGGCGAGTCCCCGGCGCACCCGTAGATACGCTTCGCGCACCTCGTCCGGCGTCCTGCCCAGACCGAAGTGCCCGCTGGCCCAGGCGAAGAACGTGTCGCGCTGACGCAGCAGGGCCCGGCTCTGCAGCACGTCGAAGTCGTACCAGTCCCAGGGGCCGACGACGCTGTCGAGCACCATCCGGCCGACGCGGTGCGGGAACCGGGCGGTGTAGGCCGCGCCGAGGTAGCTGCCGTAGGAGACGCCCAGGAAGTTCGTCCGCGGTGCGCCGAGGGCCGTTCGTATCGCGTCCATGTCGTACGCCGTCTGCTCGGTGGACAGATACGGCAGCAGGCGGCCCGTGTGCGCGGCGCAGTCGTCGGCCATGGTCCGCAGGGACCTCAGGTACGCCCCCTCCGCCGAACTGCCCACCGGCACGGGGTCGTTGCCCGGGCTGTCGAAGAGGCCGCCCATCGGGCCGCAGGTGACGGGGGTGCTCTGTCCGACGCCGCGCGGGTCGAAGCCGATCACGTCGTACGCGCGGCGCACGCTCTCGGGGAGTCTGGCCCGCTTGGTGACCGCGTAGGGAAGTCCGGAGCCGCCGGGGCCGCCCGGGTTGACCAGCAGGATGCCGCGCCGCTCGGCCGGGGTGCCCGAGGCGCGGACGCGTGAGACCGCCACCTCGATGTGCCGCCCGGTGGGGCGGTGCCAGTCGAGCGGCACGCTGATCCGCCCGCACTCGACGCGCTCCGGAGCGGCCGGCCGGGGGACGGAGTCCGGGCAGGCGGTGAAGCGCAGGGGCGCGGGCGGCCCGGCCGCCTGGACGGGTGCGGCGGGGAGCAGGGCGGTGGCGGCCGCGAGGGCGCACAGGAGTGCGGTTCGGCGTGCGGGACGGGTCAAGGAGTTCTCCGGAAGATCTTTCGCCCAATCAGATGACAATGAAAATGATTATCGATAACGTCTTCGACGGCAACACCCGGCACCCTCCCCCCGGAGGGTTCGCCGGGCTGCCCGCACGCCTCGAACTCATCGCAAGAAAGGGGGAGTTGTGGCTCATCTGTTGGTGGTCGAGAGCTGGGTCGGGTCCATGAGCAGGCTGCTGCCGCGGGCGATCCGGGAGAACGGGCACACGTTCACGTTCCTCACCCGCGACCTGCACCACTACCTGCGCTCGGCACCGGAGGGGACGGCCCATCCGCTGCTCGGCGCCCGCGACATCATCACCGCCGACACCAACGACATCGAGGCGCTGCTGCCCGACGTCGAGCGGCTGCACGAGGTGCTCGGCTTCGACGGGGTCGTCACGTCCTGCGACTACTACCTGCCGGCCGTGGCCAGGATCGCCGGCCGCCTCGGTCTGCCCGGTCCCGGTCCGGAAGCGGTCCGGAACGCCTGCCGCAAGGACGCCACCCGTCGCGTCCTCGACGACGCCGGCGTGCCGGGACCACGCTTCGCCGTCCGGGAGGAGTGGGCCGAGATCGCCCGCGCCGCACGGGACATCGGCTATCCGCTGGTCGTCAAGCCCGTCGACCTGTGCGCGGGCATGTACGTGCGCCGGGTCGACGACGAGGCCGAACTCGCCGCCGCCTGCCGGGCCCTGGCCGACTTCCCGGTCAACGCGCGCGGGCAGCGGCGCACGCCCGTGGTGCTGCTCGAAGAGCTGCTGGACGGGCCCGAGGTGAGTGTCGAGACGGTGTCGTACGCGGGCGCGGTCCAGGTGGTGGGCGTCACCGACAAGAGCGTCGGCGGGGCGCCCGCCTTCGTCGAGACCGGCCACATGTTCCCGGCCGCCCTGACGTCGGCCGACACCGAGGCCGCCGAGCAGACGGCCCTGGCGGCCCTCAAGGCGCTCGGCCTGACCGACGGCGTCGTGGCGCACACGGAGATCAAGCTGACCTCCGCCGGGCCGCGCGTGGTCGAGGTCAACCCCCGCCCCGCCGGGAACCGCATCACCGAGCTCGTGCGCCACGTCACCGGCATCGACCTCGCCGCCGCCTTCGTCGACGTCGCCCTGGGCCACGCACCCGATCTGCGGCGCACGGACACCGGGCTGCGCAGCGCCGCCGTCGGCTTCCTGGTGCCGGAGGCCACCGGCACGCTCGAAGCGCTGGACGGCAGCGGGGTACGCGACCTGCCCGGGGTGCTGGAGGTGCAACTCGCCGAGCCCGGCAGGGCCGTGAAGGCGGCCGGCAGCAACAACGAGTACCTGGGGCACGTCATGGCCGGCGACGCCGACGGGCTCGGGGCCCGCGAACGCGTCGAGACCCTGCTGGACGGCCTGCGGTCGGGGCTGGTGATCCGATGACCACCGCCCTCACCGGCACGTCGTACGACGCTCTGGTGGAGAAGGTGCGCGGGGGAGCCCTCGGGCCCGACCCGGCCGCCCTCCGCATCGCCGTCGCCTTCACCACCCGGCAGGCCGTCCGGCACGACGGACGCGGCACCGGCTACCGCAACGAGGTGCTCAGCCTCCGTCTCGCCGAGGCCGTCGGCTCCTGCGCGGTGGAGCCCGGGGCGTTGCCGGACAGCGCGGTCGAGGAGTGCGTGGGCGCCGACGTGGCCCGGCTGCTGGAGCATCCGCTGCTGCCCGTGCGCGTGGCGGCCCTCGACGCCTACCTGATGCACGTGCTGCCCCACACCCCGGACCAGGGGGCCACGCCCGTGCCGCTGCCCGCCGGGTCGTCGCTGGAGAAGTCCCGGGCCCGGGCGAGGGCCGTCGTCGCCCTGCTCGACCTGCCGCCCGGCGCCACCGTCCTCGTCGTGGGAGTCGTCAACTCCCTCCTGGAGGCCCTGCGTTCACGCGGACTGCGCTACGTCCCCTGCGATCTCAAGGGCGGACAGACCGAGTGGGGGGAGCCGGTCGTCGCCGACGCGCTCGACGCGGCCGGCGGATGTGACGCGCTGCTCGTCTCCGGCATGACCCTGGGCAACGGCACCTTCGAGCCGCTGCGGCGGCACGCGCTGGCGCACGGCAAGCAGTTGGTGATGTTCGCGCAGACCGGCAGTGCCGTCCTGCCCCGCTTCCTCGGCCAGGGCGTCAGCGCGGTGTGCGCGGAGCCCTACCCGTTCTTCTGGCTCGACGGCGGCCCGGGCGTCGTCCACCGCTACGCCGGCTCCTGTCCGGGAGGCGGACGGTGACCGCCACCGCACTGAGGCCGGACGCGCGCCGGGAGCTGCTCTCCCTGGTCGGCAGAACCCCGCTGGCATGGATCACCGCCGACCTGGCGGGCCCGCACCCCGGCTTCTGGGCCAAGCTCGAAGGGCTCGCGGCCGGCGGGATGAAGGCACGGGCCGCCGTGTCGATGCTGCTGGGCGCCCGCGAGCGCGGCGAACTGCTCCCCGGCGCACCGGTGGTGGAGTCCACCTCCGGCACCCTCGGTATCGGCCTCGCCTTCGCCGGCCAGGCCCTCGGCCACCCCGTCGTCCTCGTCGGCGACAGCGAACTCGAACCATCCATGCGGCAGTTGCTGCGCTCGCACGGGGTGCGGCTGGAGATCGCCGACCGTCCGGCCGAGCGGGGCGGCTGGCAGGCCGCACGCCTCGCCCTGCTGCGGGACCTGCTCGCCGAACTGCCCGGCGCCTACTGGCCCGACCAGTACAACAACCCCGACAACACCGCCGGCTACGCCTCCCTGGCCGCCGAACTGGCCGTACAGCTCGACCATCTCGACATCCTGGTGTGCAGCGTCGGCACCGGCGGCCACAGCGCCGGCATCATCGGCCCGCTGCGCCGGCACTGGCCCGCCCTGCGGCTCATCGGCGTCGACGCCACCGGCTCCACCATCTTCGGCCAGCCCGCCCGGCCCCGGCTGATGCGCGGCCTGGGCAGCAGCATCCACCCGCGCAACGTCGCCTACGACGCCTTCGACGAGGTCCACTGGGTCGGCCCCGCCGAGGCCGTCGACAGCTGCCGCCGGCTGGCGCGCGGCGCCTTCGTCAGCGGCGGCTGGAGCACCGGCGCCGCCGCCCGCGTCGCCGCCTGGGCCGCCCGCGTCCACCCCGGGGCGGTCGTCGCCACCGTCTTCCCCGACGGGCCCCACCGCTACCTCGGCACGGTCTTCGACGACGACTTCACCACCGCCCACGGCCTCGACCCCGCCACGGCGGCCACCCGGCCCGTCGAGATCCCGCACCCGTACGCGGCGGAGGCCGCCGGCTGGGTCCGCTGCACCCGCGTCAGCGACCCGCTCAACGCCCCCGCCCTCCAGGAAGAGAGCCCGTGAAGTCCAGCCTGCGCACCGTACGCCTCGAACTCGCCGAGCCGCTGCGCATCTCCCGTTCCACCATGGCCGCACGCGACGCCGTGTGGCTGACCGTCGAGCACGACGGACTGCGCGGCCACGGCGAGGCCGTCACCAGCGTCTACTACGGACTGGGCACCGAGACGCTGCTACGGCTCCTGGCGGCCGTGGACCTGAGCCGTTTCCCCGACCCGGAGAGCGCTCTGGAAGCCCTGCGCTCCGGGGAGTGGCCCGCCGGTGACGTGCCGCCCGCGGTCACCGCCGCCGTGGAGTCGGCGCTGCTCGACCTGGCCGGGCGGCGCGCGGGCCTGCCCGTGCACCGCCTCCTCGGAGCCACCGCACCCCCCGTCGCCGCCACCGCCCGCACCATCGGCATCACGGCCCCGGACCGGGCGGCGGCCCAGGCCCGTCGCCTCGTCGCGCGCGGCTTCGAGGTCATCAAGGTCAAGGCGGGCGCCCCCGACCCCGAGGACGACGTCGAGCGCGTCCGCGTCATCCGCGACGCCGCACCCCGGGCCCGGCTGCTCCTCGACCCCAACGGCGCCTGGTCCGTGGCCCGGGCGGACGCCCTGCTGCCGCGCTTCGCCGCCCTCGGCGTGGAAGCCGTGGAGCAGCCCGTCGCCCCCGGCGACCCGGAGGCCCTGGCCGCCCTCGCCGCGCGCGCACCGCTCCCCGTCATCGCCGACGAGGACGCCGTCGGCCTGGAGGACGTGCGCCGCCTCGCCGGACGCGTCCAGGGCGTCAACGTCAAGCTCGCCAAGTGCGGAGGCGTGCACGCGGCCCTGCGCATCGCCGAGTCGATCGAGGGCAGCGGCACCGCGCTGATGCTGGGCTGCCTCACGGCCAGCACCCTCGGGCTCGCCCCCGCCGTCCACCTCGCCGACCGGGCCCGCTGGGCCGACCTCGACGGGCACCTGCTGCTCGCGCACGACCCGTGGACCGGGATCGGCGGCACCGACGGCGTCGTACGCGCGAGCGACCGCCCCGGCCTGGGCGTCGAGGAGGTGGCGGTCCGTGAAGACGTGGCATGAGATGCGGCGCTTCCCGCTCGCCATCCGGCTCCTGCTGGTCAACCAGCTCGGCGTCAACACCGGCTTCTACCTGCTCATCCCCTACCTCGCCACCCACCTCACCGAGAACCTCGGCCTGTCGGCGGCCGTCGTCGGCATCGTCCTCGGCGTCCGCAACCTCAGCCAGCAGGGGCTGTTCATCATCGGCGGCTCCGCCTCCGACCGGCTCGGCGCGCGCGGCGTCATCATCGCCGGATGCGCCCTGCGCACCCTCGGGTTCGCGCTGTTCGCGCTCGGCGACGGGCTGGCGGTCCTGCTCGCCGCCTCCGTGCTCAGCGGCGTCGCCGGGGCCCTGTTCAACCCGGCCGTGCGCGCCTACCTCGCCCAGGAGGCGGGGCAGGACAAGGCCGAGGCGTTCGCCCTGTTCAACGTCTTCGCCACCACCGGCGCCCTGATCGGCCCGCTGCTGGGCAGCGCCCTGCTGCTGGTCGACTTCCGCACCTCCGCGCTCACCGCCGCCGGGATCTTCGCCGTCCTCACCGTCGCGCAGGCCCTGGTCCTGCCCGCCCGGGACGTCGAGCCCAGCAAGAGCGGCGTCCTCGCCGACTGGCGCGAAGTCCTCGGCAACTGCGCCTTCCTGGCCTTCTCCCTCGCCCTGGTCGGCATGTTCACCCTGGAGAGCCAGCTGTACCTGCTGCTGCCCGCCGGAGCCCGCCAGGCCACCGGCTGGGACGGCGCGGCCGGCCTCGTCTTCCTCGTCGGCACCCTCGCCAACCTCACATTCCAGCTCCGCATCACCCGGTCGCTGAAGTCCCGGGGCAGCAGGGGCCGTTGGATCGCGGCCGGGCTCGCCCTGATGGGACTGGCGTTCCTGCCGCCGGTGCTCGTGGCGGGCGACGCGCAAGACGGGCTGCTCGACGCCGTGCCCGTGCTGGCCGGTGCCCTGCTGCTCTACCTCGGTGTCATGGTCGCCCAGCCGTTCGTCATGGAGCTGATCCCCGGCTTCGGCCGCCCCGAGCTGACCGGCACGTACTTCGGGATCTTCTACGTCGTCTCCGGCGTCGCCGCGGCCCTCGGCAACACCGCCGTCGGCTGGGCCATGGACACCGGTGAGCAGGGCGCCGCGTGGCTGCCCTGGGTGTGCTGCGCGCTCTTCGGCCTCGTCTCCGCGCTCGGCGTGGCCTGGCTGCAGCGGCTCGGCGCCCTGCCCGCGAGCCACGTCCCGGAGGTCGCCGCCGCTCCGGCGGGGGAGAGGAGCAAGGCGTGACCAGCGGCTCCAGCGGGACCCCGGAGGCCGGCGGCAACCTCCTCACCGACAACCCCGCGCTGTACGAGGCCCGCTTCCCCGACGCCGAGCGGCTGGCCGCCCGGTGGGCGGAGGACTGCCTGCGCCGTCACGGGGCCGGGCCGCGCGTGCTGGACATGGGCTGCGGCACCGGCCGCGACGCCGCCGGGCTGCACAAGGCCGGCCGGACCGTGACCGGCGCCGACCTCTCCGAGGCGATGCTCGCCCACGCCCGAGAGCACCACCCCGGTCCCGCCTACGTCCGGGCCGACCTGCACGGCTTCGGCCTCGGCACCTTCGACGCCGTCGTCTGCCTGGACAGCTCCCTGCTGTACTGCCACACCAACGACCAGCTCGACGGCTTCCTCGCCTCCTGCCGCAAGGCGCTCACGCCGGGCGGTCTGCTCGTCGCGGAGATGCGCAACGGCGCCTACTTCCTCGGCCGGACCGACCTGCTCGACCGGCCGGCCGTCCACGAGTTCACCTGGCGGGGCACGGCCTACCGGTCCACCACGACGCTGACGGTCGACCGTACGGCCCAGCTCCTGCGCCGCACCCGCGTCTGGACCACCGGCGACGGATCCCCGCCCGTCGCACAGCACTCCGCCTGGCGGCTGCTCCTCCCGCAGGAGCTGCGGCACTTCCTCGCCGCCCACGGATTCGAGGTGCTCGAACTCCACGACGGCCCCGGGCCACGCACCGAACGCCCTTGGAAAGAGGGCGAGTCGCCCGGCCGGACCACCGACGGGGACCGGCTCCACCTCGTCGCGCGAACGCTCACCCACTGACCCGAAGGACCAGTCATGTACGACGAACGCTTCCCCGGCCTGCGCCGCCGCGGCTTCCTCGCCGCCGGCACCACAGCCGCCGCCCTCGCCCTCACCGGCTGCGGAGGCGGCGGCACCGACGGCAAGGCGGACAGCGGCAGCGGCGGAACGCCCCGGCGCGGCGGCCGGCTGCGCGCCGCCTTCGCCGGCGGCGGCGCCAGCGAGACCCTCGACCCGCACCTGGCCAACCTCTTCGCCGACGTCGCCCGCGCCAAGGCCCTCTACGACAAGCTCGCCGACTACGGCGCCGACCTCTCCGCCCAGCCCCGCCTCGCCGAGAAGTGGGAGTCGAACAAGACCCTCGACCGCTGGCGGGTCACCCTGCGCAAGGCCACCTTCCACGACGGAAAGCCGGTCACCGCGAGGGACGTCCTGCACAGCTACCGGCGCATCGCCGACCCCAAGCAGGCCTTCCGCGCCAAGGCCTCCCTGGAACCCATCGACCTCGACGCCAGCCGCGCCACGGGCGAGCGCACAGTCGAGTTCGTCCTCAAGCGGCCGACCGCCGAATTCCCCAACGTCCTGGCCGCGTTCGGCGCGTACATCGTCCCCGAGCACGCCGCCGACTTCGACCGGAAGCCGATCGGCTCCGGCCCCTTCCGGTTCGTCTCCTTCACGCCCGGCCGCTCCGCCGTCTTCCGCCGCTACGACGACCACTGGGACGGCGCCCCGCACCTCGACGAGATCGAGTTCGTCGTCGCCAACGAGGAGTCCGCACGTGTCAACGCCCTCCTCGCCGGCCAGGTGGAGTACGCCCACGAACTCAACCCCACCACCGCCCGCGCCCACGAAGGCCGCGGGCAGATCGAGATCGTGCGGCTGCGCAACAGCGCCATGCAGGCGTTCTGCATGAAGACCGACCGGCCCCCCTTCGACGACAAGCAGGTGCGCGAGGCGTTCTTCCTCATCGCCGACCGCAAGGAACTCGTCGACGGCGCCCTGTCCGGCGCGGGCGAGGTCGGCAACGACCTCTTCGGCAAGGGCTACGAGTACTACGCCTCCACACTGCCGCAGCGGGAGCAGGACCTCGACCGCGCCCGTGCCCTGCTCAAGCAGGCCGGCGCCGAGAAGCTGAAGGTCACCCTGGACACCTCGGCCGTCGCCGCCGGGTTCACCGAGGCCGCGAGCATCTTCCGCGACCAGGCCGCCGCAGCGGGCGTCACGATCGACGTGAAGATGGGCAGCAAGGACTCCTACTGGAGCGACATCCTCGACGGCGGCACGCTGTGCTGCTACCGCTCCGGCGCCATGCCCATCGAGGCGCACCTCTCCCAGCGGCTGCTCACCGACTCCACGACCAACGCCACCAAGTGGCGGCACAAGGACTTCGACGCCCTCTACCAGCAGGCCCAGTCGACCCGCGACAAGACCGGGCGGGCCGCCGTCTACGAGCGGATGCAGCGCCGCCTGTACACCGAGGGCGGCTTCCTGATCTGGGGCTTCGCCGACTGGATCCTCGGAACTGCGCGCAAGGTCAGGGGAGTCGAGACCAAGGCCCCCGCCAACACCCTCGACTGGGCGCGCTTCGACAAGGTGTGGCTCGCGTGAGCGGACTGCGCTCCTTCGTCGCCCGGCGGCTGCTTCTCGGTGCCGCGCAGACCGTGGCCGTCGTGCTGCTGGTCTTCGCGCTCACCGAGGCGCTGCCGGGCGACGCCGCGGTGGCCCTCGCGGGCGACCAGCCCGACCCGGCGCGCATCGCGGCGATCCGCGAGGCCATGGACCTGGACCGGCCCGCCCACGAACGGCTGGCGGACTGGGCGGCGGGCCTGCTGCACGGCGACCTCGGCACCTCCCTGGCCTCCGGCCGCCCGGTGGCCCAGTACCTCGCCGACGGGTTCGGCCCGAGCCTGCTGCTGGCCGCGCTCACCCTGGCCCTGCTCGTCCCCCTCGGCTTCGGGCTAGGCGTGCTCGCCGCCCGCCACGAAGGACGGCTGATCGACCGGCTGGTCAGCTCCGTCACGCTCGCCGTGTACGCCGTACCGGAGTTCGCGCTCGGCGTGCTGCTGGTGACGGTGTTCGCACTGAAACTGGCCTGGCTGCCGCCGACGGCGGTGGGCTACGGCACCGACCTCCTCGGCCACCCGGCCGTGCTCGTCCTGCCCGTGCTGGTCCTGCTCTCCCGCCCGGTCTGCTCCCTCTCCCGCCTGGTCCGCGCCGGCATGGCCGACGCCCTCGCCTCGCCCTACGCCGCCCACGCCCGCCGCTACGGCGTCCCCGGCGCCCGCGTCCGCTACACCCACGCGCTGCCGAACGCCCTCGCCCCGGCCGCCCAGCAACTCGCCCGTACCGTCGACTGGTTGCTGTGCGGGGTCATCGTCGTGGAAGCGCTGTTCGTGATCCCCGGTCTCGGAACGGTCCTCCTCAACGCCGTCGCCGAGCGGGACGTGCCGGTGGTGCAGGGGCTGGCGGTGGTGTTCGGCGTGCTGACGGTCGTCCTCAACCTGGGCGCGGACATCGTGGCGTATCGGCTGACGCCCCGGGCGGGGGTGGCGGCGTGAGCGCCCCGCGCCGGTTCCTCCTCGGCCTCGCCGTCGTCGCCGTCCCGCTGCTCCTCGCCCTCCTGGGACCCCTGTTCGCCGGTGAACCCGGCCCCCGCGCCCCCTCCTTCACCCTCGGCGACGGCCACTGGCTGGGCACCGACTTCGTAGGGAGGGACGTCTGGCAGCAGGTGCTGCACGGCGGCCGCACGGTCGTGCTGACCGCGCTCGCGGCGACCGCCCTCGCCTACCTGGTCGCGCTGCCGGTCGGACTCGTCGCCGCGGTCACCCACGCGCGGCGGCTGGAGGAACTGCTGATGCGCCCCCTGGACGTGCTGCTCGCCGTGCCGTCGCTGCTGCTGATCCTGCTGGTGGCGTCCGTGTTCACACCGGGCGCGGCGGGGCTCGCGCTGCTCGTCGCGCTGGTGAACGTGCCCGACGCCGCCCGGATCGTCCGGGCCGCGGCGGCCGAGGCGGCGGCCCGGCCCGCGGTGGAGGCGCTGCGGATGCAGGGCGAGTCGTGGTGGCGCGTCGCCGTCGGCTACGTCGGCCGCTCGGCCCTGCGCACCCTGGCCGCCGACGCCGGCGTCCGGCTGACCGGCGTGCTGTACCTGGTGTCGACGGCCGCCTTCCTCGGCGTGGGCGTCGCGCCGGACGCCGCCGACTGGGCGGTCATGGTCGACCGCAACCGCACCGGCCTCTTCGTCCAGCCCTGGGCCGTGGTCGTGCCCGCCCTGCTGATCGTCGCCCTCACGACGGGCACCAACCTGCTCTTCGACGCCGCACTGGAGAAGAGCCCCCGAAGGAAGGGACGGCGGCCGTGAACGAGACGGACCTGACCCCCGCGCCGGAGCCCGTCGCCGAGATCCGCGACCTGCGCGTCGAGATCGACGGCCGCGCGATCGTCGACGGCGTGCACCTGCGCGTGCCGCCCGGCCGGGTGACCGCCCTGGTCGGCGCCTCCGGCAGCGGCAAGACCACCACCGGACTCGCGCTGCTGGGGGAGTACCCGGACGGTGCCGAGGTCACGGGAGAGGTGCGCCGCCCCGGTGACGGCCCGGTCGGGTACGTGCCGCAGCACCCCGCCGCCGTCCTCAACCCGGCCCGCCGCGTCAGCGCCCTGCTCGACGACATCGCCCGCCCCCGGGTCCGTCACCTGCCCCGCCCCGAACGCCGTGAGGCGGCACGCGAACTGGTCCTGCGCGCCCTGGCCGACGCCCAACTCCCGGACGCGAGGCCCCTGCTGCGCCGCTACCCGCACCAGCTCTCCGGGGGCCAGCAGCAACGCGTCGTCCTCGCCCAGGCCCTCCTCCTCGGCGCCCGGGTCATCGTCGCCGACGAGCCCACCACCGGCCAGGACGCGCTCACCAAGGCCGGCATCGTCGGCCAACTGGCGGCGCTCGCGGCCCGTGGCATCGCGGTCGTCCTGCTCAGCCACGACCTCGACGTCGTCCGCGCCCTCGCCGACGAGGTGCTCGTCCTGCGCGCGGGACGCGTCGTGGAATCCGGCCCCGTGGAGCGGCTGTGGGCGGCGCCCCGCCACGAGTGGACCCGCAGGCTGCTCGACGCACAGCGGGCGGCACCGCCGGACGGGGCGTGCGACGACGCCGTGCGACCGACGCTCACCGTACGGAACCTGACCGCCGTGCACGACCGCAGGACCACCGTCCTGCGCGTCCCGCATCTCGCGCTCCGCCCCGGCGAGTGCCTGGCCGTGGTCGGCCGCTCGGGCAGCGGCAAGACCACGCTCGCCCGCTGCCTCGCCGGCCTCCACCGCGACCACGACGGCGACATCCTGCTCGACGGCACCCCGCTCCCGCGCAGCCTGCGCCACCGGAGCCGGGCCCGACTCGCCGCCGTGCAGTACGTCTTCCAGGACGCCCGGGCCGCCTTCGACGAGCACCGGCCCGTCCTGCACCAGGTGGCCCGCACGGCGGTACGGCTGCGGGGTGCCGGCGAACGGGCGGCGACAGAGGAGGCGTCGGCCACCCTGAGCCGCCTCGGCCTCTCCGCGGAGCAGGCCCGGCGCCGCCCCGGCGAGCTCTCCGGCGGCGAACTCCAGCGCGCCGCCCTCGCCCGCGCCCTCCTCGCCCGCCCCCGGGTCCTGGTCTGCGACGAGATCACCTCCGGCCTCGACACCGTCACCCGCCGCGGCATCCTCGACCTGCTCGCCGCCCTGGTCCGCGACCGCGACGACCTCGCCCTCGTCCTCATCACGCACGACCCGGACACGGCGGCACTCGCCCACCGCATCGCCGTACTGGACGCCGGTGAACTCGTCGAACAGGGACCGGCCCGGCGGGTCCTGACCGAGCCGCGGCATCCCTTCACCGTCGCCCTCCGGGAGACGATCGCCCGCCTCGATCCGTATACCCGGGCATGAGCCGATGTGACTTACGCCTGTTGCGAGTTGAACGAGGGTGGTGCCCTGTGGTTAGGGTGCGGGCGATGTTCTGCGCAGCCCCCGCCCCGCCCTTAGCCCGAGCACGACGAGGTACCGCCGCCCCGAGCCGCTTCGGGAGGGCCCGTGAGTGACACGGTGATCACGGCCCGCCCCGGGGCCGAAGCGACCCGGGTCGCGCGGACGCAGGAGCCGGACGCGGCGTCCCGCCCGGTCCGCACGCGGGACGCGTTCTTCGACAACGCCAAGTACCTCGCGATCGTGCTGGTGGCCGTGGGGCACGCCTGGGAGCCACTGCGCCAGGGCAGCAGGGCCGTCACCGCCCTCTACATGCTCGTCTACGCCTTCCACATGCCGGCGTTCATCATCGTCTCCGGCTACTTCTCGCGCACCTTCGACGGCAGCCCGGCCCGCCTCAAGCGCCTGGTCACCGGCGTCGTCGTCCCCTACGTGGTCTTCGAGACGGCGTACACCCTGTTCACCCGCTGGACCAGCCAGGACCCCGACCGCCCGGTCAGCCTGCTGGACCCCCTGTACCTCACCTGGTTCCTGGCGGCCCTGTTCGTCTGGCGGCTGACCACGCCGGTCTGGCGGCTGGTGCGGTGGCCGCTGCCGCTCGCCCTGGTCATCGCGATGCTGGCGACGACCGCACCGTCCATCGGCCACGACCTCGATCTGCAGCGCACCCTGCAGTTCCTGCCGTACTTCGTGTTCGGTCTGCTGCTGCGGCCGGAGCACTTCCGGCTCCTGCGGCGGCGCGAGGTACGGATCCTCGCCGTGCCGGTGGCCGTCTGCGCCCTGGGGGTGGCGTACTGGGCGGTTCCGCGCATGGACTACGCCTGGTTCTTCCACGCCGGCAGCGCCCGGGAGCTGGGCGTCCCCCTCTGGTACGGGCCCCTGATGACCCTGGCCGTCTTCGGCTGCTCCCTCGTGCTGGTCGGCTGCTTCCTCGCCTGGGTGCCCGGTCGCCGGACCTGGTTCACCGTGCTCGGTGCCGGCACCCTGTCCGGCTATCTGCTGCACGGCTTCGTCGCGCAGGTCGCGAAGTACTGGGGCTGGTACGAGCCGGCCTGGGTCCGCGGGCCCGCCGGCGTGATCGCCGCCACCTTGGTCGCGGCCGTGGTCGTGACCGCGCTGTGCACGCCGTCCGTGCGGCGGGTCTTCCGCTGTGTGACGGAACCCGGGATGACGTGGGCCTTCCGCGACACGGTCGGCAGTCGGGCCGGTGCCCGTCGAGCTGCGCCGTGACCGCCCGGCCCGCACGCTGGAGAGACAGCACACTTCTCCGCGAGGGAGCACCGGCATGGCGAAGGGCCGCAGCGAGGGCGGAAAACCGAAGAAGGGCGACAAGGTCACCTGGAGCAGTCACGGCAGCCGCACCGAGGGTGAGGTGGAGAGGGAGATCACCGAACGGACCGAGGCATCCGGCCGCACGGTCGACGCCTCGCCGGACGACCCGCAGTACGAAGTACGCAGCGACAAGTCCGGAAGGACCGCGGTGCACAAACCGTCCGCGCTCAAGAAGAAGTGAGGCGGCGTGGACGGCGAGGAACGCGAGGAGACCTGGAACGACTTCCGGGAGCTGGTGAACATGACACCGGCCGACCTGGAGAAGTGGCTGGCGTCCGACGACTCGCGGCACGCCGGGCAGCACCAGGACGGGGGCGAGTCCACCGGGCACGCCTCCGGTCGGCGGATCGTGGCGATCCTGCGGACCGGCAAGGGCGACCTCACCGACGACGACTACCGGCACATGCGCAAGGTCGTCGGCTACGTCCGTCGCCACCTGGCCCAGCGGCCCTCCGGGGACGTACGGGACACGCGGTGGCGGTACTCCCTGATGAACTGGGGCCACGACCCGCTCGGCGGGTGACGGCCCGGCCGGGGAGCGTCCGCCCCGGGAGAGGCCCGACGGCCCCCGGGATCAGTGCGCGCCGGGCTCGTGCGGGGTCGGGGCGACGCCGTTCAGCGCCTGGCTCATCTGGTGCTGGGTCTCCTCGGCCACCACACGGGCCTCCTCGACGACGTCACCCAGTTCGCGTATGAGGCTCTCGTAGATCGGCAGTTCTTCGGTGCGGGTCGAGTCGGTCTTCACAGCAGTGTTCCAATCGCTTTGCAGCCGGGATCTGAGGGGTCCGAGTAAGTCTGCGTCACGCCCTCGCACCGTGTTACTCACCCCCGGTGTGTCCAGATTTCCGTCACGTACTTCGCAAATTCCCCACGTTTGCGGCTGCGGCCCGTGCCCGTGACCCGCACACGAAAGGGCCCCGGGAATCGCTTCCCGGGGCCCTCAGCGCGGTTGTCGTCAGAGCGACGTCGTGTGCACGCTCGCGTGCCCGCCCGCAGTCGCACCCTCCGGCGAGAGAGTCGCCTGCAGGGCGCCGCAGGCCTCGCCGGTCAGGGGACCGACCAGGCCGGCGGAGAGGCTGCCCACGAGGCCCGCGGAGACATCGACGCCGCCCGCGTTGCCGCCGGCGACGGTGTCCAGGTCGGCGTCGGAGAGCTCGGCGGTGTCGACCCGAGAGGTGAGGTTCATGGGGGTGTTTCCCTTCGCGTGAATGTCTCGCAGTGGCGGTGAGCGCGGGCGAGCGCCGGAGTCCGGGGACCGGGACTCCGCCCCGGCCACTCCCGCCGTGCGCAGGATCAAAGCACTCCCCGGAGATGAGGGCCAACCGCCCGCCGGCGCTGCGCGGCTGCTCTCGGCAGTCGTCTTCACCACTGTGACCACGGGGTCACCGGATGCACCCACTCCTTCACACAGCCCGTCGCCCGCCCGGACGCGGGAGTGTTGCGCCCCGATTCCCGAAGCGGGCACATCGCCGCCAAGTTCCCATGCCGCGGATGGGGGCCGGCGGCGCGCCGGGCGCCGCGCCCGCCTGCCGGCGCGCGGTGTGCAGATGTGCTGGATGTTCGGGCCCCGTACCCGTCAGGCCGCCGCGGCCGGCTGCATCAGACGGGCCAGCAGGTCGTCCAGGGTGACCAGGCCGGTGAGCCGGCCGGAGGCGTCGCGGACCACGGCCAGGGACGACCTGCGGCGGCGCAGCACCTCGATCGCGTCGGCGACCGTGGCGGTCTCCGCCAGCTCGGGCACCGGCCGGGCGAGGTCCCGCGCGGTCGTGTCCCGCCCCCGCGCCCGGGCCACCAGGGCGTCCCGGGCGTGCACCGAGCCGAGGACGGTGCCGTTCTCCCGGACCAGCAGCCGGGTGCGGTCGTGGTCGGCGGCGAAGCGCAACAGCGCGTCGAGGTCCGCGCCGCCCTCGACCCAGGTGATCTCGGCGGCCGGGATCCGCAGCGCGGAGACCGGCGTCTCCGGCTCGGTCAGCGAGCGGGTCAGCAGCTCCGAGTCGGTCGCGCTGATCAGACCCAGCCGCTCCGACTCCTCCACCAGGTGCGTCAGCTGCTCCCGGTTGTGCACCGAGGCCAGCTCGGCGCGCGGCGCGACCCGGCACAGCCGTACCAGGGCGTTGCTCACCCGGTCGAGCAGCCGGATCAGCGGACGCACGGCCCGCACCACGGCCCGGAACGGCGGCGACAGCAGCATCGCCGAACGCTCGGGGTGGGCGATCGCCCAGGACTTGGGCGCCATCTCGCCGACCACCATGTGCAGGAACACCACCACGACCATCGCCACGGCGAAGGCGACGCCGTAGCTCACGGCGCTGGGCAGGCCCAGTGTGTGCAGCAGCGGGTCGAGTTCGTGCGAGATCGCCGGCTTGGACACCGAGCCAAGACCCAGCGTGCACACGGTGATGCCCAGCTGGGCGCCGGCCAGCATCAGCGACAGCTCGCGCATCCCGGCCAGGGCCGCCCCGGCGCCGCGCCGCCCCTCGGCCGCCGCCTTCTCCAAGCGGTGCCGTTTGGCCGCGACGAGAGCGAACTCCGCCGCCACGAAGAAGCCGCTGCCGATCAGCAGCAGCACGGTCACGAAGACCGCCATCGGGAAACTCACGCCATCTCCTCGGCTTCCACGGCCTCCACGAGCCGGCTGATCCGGACCCGGTCGGCCACGTGCCGGTCCAGCGTGCGGACGTCGATCACGGCCCGGCCGCCGCCCGGCAGCTCGACCGTGACCCGGTCGCCGACCGTCGGGAAGCGGCCGAGCCGGTCCACGACCAGGCCGGCCACGGTGTCGTAGTCGTCGTCCTCCGGCAGCCGGAGACCGGTCGCCTCGGCCACCTCGTCCACCCGGCGCCCCGCGTCCACCAGCCAGCCGTCGCCGTCGGCGACGGCGAGCACCGTGACCTTGTCGGACTCGTCGGCGATGTCACCGACCAGTTCCTCGGCGATGTCCTCGTAGGTGACGATGCCCGCCACGCCGCCGTGCTCGTCGAGGACGACCGCGAACTCGTCGTCCTGCTCCCGCATCCGCGTCACCGCGTCGGGCAGCGCGAGCGTGTCCGGCAGCAGCAGCGGTCGCCGGGCCACCTCGCCGGCCCGCGCACCGGCCAGGCGGGCGGCGGGCAGCGCCATCAGCTCGCGCACGCCCAGCACGCCCACGATGTCGTCCGGGTGGTCGCCGAGCACCGGGTAGTTGGAGTGGCCGTGCCGGGCGATCAGGCCGACCGCCTCCTCGGCGCCGGCGTCCTTGCGGACGAACACGGCGTCGGCGCGCGGCACCATCACCTCGTCGAGGGCGCGCTCGGAGAACTCCAGCGCGTGGTCCAGCAGCGCGGCGGTGTCCTTGGGCAGTTCGCCCTGCTCGTGGGACTCGCCGATCAGATGGCCGAGTTCCTCCAGCGTGGCGCCGTGGTGCAGTTCCTCGACGGGCTCGATCCCGGCCTTGCGCAGCAGCCGGTCGGCCGCGCTGTCGAAGATCCGGACCACCGGACCGACGACCTTCAGGTACGCCAGCGTGGACGGGGCCAGTGCCTTCGCCAGCCGCTCGGGAACGGCGATCGCGAGGTTCTTCGGGGCGAGTTCGCCCAGCACCATCTGCACGACCGTGGCCAGCACGAAGGCCAGTACGACGGCGATGCCGCCGACGGCCGCGCCGGGCAGGCCGAGCCCGGACAGGGCGGGCCTGAGCAGCGCGGACACCGACGGCTCGGCGATGAAGCCGACCACCAGCCCGGTGACGGTGATGCCCAGTTGCGCGCCGGACAGCATGAACGACAGGCGCTCCAGCACCCTGAGGGCGCGGGCGGCCTTGCGGTCCCCGGCCTCCGCCTCACGCGCGAGGGTGAGCCGGTCGGCGGAGACGTAGGCGAACTCCTGGGCGACGAAGTAGCCGGTGCCGGCGGTCAGCACGAACACGGCGAGCAGGCCCAGCAGAGCCTCGGCGGCACTCATCCAACACCACCCCGCCGTGTGCCGCGATCACTGATGCCGTGGCGGGATGGTCGGGGACTGTGCCCCGGAGGGTCCGTCGGTCTGGCGGACAAGAACGTGCTCCTTATGTGTGGTGTGTCTCCGGGACAACGGTCGTCGTCCCACCGGTGTTCCCGGATTCTACGGCCGTGTAGATGGCGCCGCCCGGGGTTGCGGAGCCAGGGCTTCCGGCCGTGCGGACCGCGCACCGGCCCGGCGGGGTGGTCCGTACACCCCCGTCGGTCCCCTCACTCCGTGCGGGACTCCTCCGCGAGGTCCGGCACCAGCCCGCGCATCGCCGCGCACTGGTCCGGCCCCATGAACCGGGCCAGGGACTCGGTGACCGTCTCGGCGAGCGGGGCGGAGGCCTCCTCGAGCAGGGACCGGGCCTTGTCCGTGAGGGCGACCTCGACGCCCCGCCTGTCGCCGCAGACCGACCTGCGCGTGACCAGGCCGGCGTGCTGGAGGCAGGCGATCTGGTAGGTGAGGCGGGTCTTGGGGCGGCCCAGGAGCTCGGCGACACGCGTCATGCGCAGGCCGCCCTCCGGCTGCTCCGCGAGCAGGCACAGGACCAGGAACTCGTCGTGCGAGACGTCCAGCTTCTCCTTCACGGCCGCACGCAGCCGCTGCTCCACCGCTCCCGTCGCGGCCAGCAGCAGCATCCAGGCGCGCAGCTCCGCGGGCAGCAGCCCGCCACCGCCGAGGGACGGGCATTCGGGCAGCTCGGTGGGGTGCTCCTCGGGGTCGGCCATGGTGTCGAGTCTACCTGTCGTCCAAATTTGGAGAAGAGGGTTGTTCAATTTTGGATTAGCCGCTAGCGTGCCGAGCAGTCATCCAAATTTGAACGAGATGCCCGACCAGATCACAGGGAGAACGATCATGACCGTCGCCGTGGAAACCGGACAGTGGCAGCTCGACGCGACCGCCTCGACCGTCGGCATCCGGCACAAGACCATGTGGGGCCTGGTCACCGTGAAGGGCACCTTCGGCGCCGTCAGCGGCACCGGCGAGGTCCGGCCCGACGGGTCCGCCGTCGGCACCCTGACCTTCGACGTCGCGTCCCTGGACACCGGGCACGCCAAGCGCGACACCCACCTCAGGTCCGATCACTTCTTCGACGCCGACCACCACCCCGAGATCACCTTCGCGGCCCGCAGCGCCGAGCTCCGCGACGGGGACCAGGTGCACGTCGTCGGCCAGTTGACCGTGCGCGGCATCAGCAGGCCGCTCTCCCTGAACGCGCGCGTGACGGACAGGGACGCCGCGGGCCTCACGCTGGCCACCGAGTTCACCGTGGACCGCGAGCAGTTCGGCATGGGCTGGAACCAACTGGGCATGATCCGCGGCCGGACCACGGTCACCGCCACCCTCCGCTTCTTCAGGGGCTGACCGAGGAGACCGGCGCGCAGCGCCGGGACCGCGGCGCAGGCGACCGCGAACAGGCACCCCGCCACCTGGCGCAGGCCCTGGCCTTGTTCCGGGAGGTTGGCGACCGCCAGGAGGAGGTTGAAGTGCCGGCCCGTCAGATCCGCAGTCCGCTGACCAGGCCCGGCCTGCCCGGTCACGGGCCTCTGGCAGGGGCGCACCGCGCATGGAAGACTGATGCACGCACCAGCCAGCCGGCTGCGCGGCGGACCGGTGTCCAAGGGGCGGTTCCAGGAGGCGTACGTGGCTGCGGTCCCCGAAAGCGCCGAGCTGCTCGAACAGTTGGGCCCGGACGTCTCGCACGCTCTGCTCGACTGGGCCGACCTCAACGGCCAGTCGGTCCGTTTGCTTCTGCCGTCATGGCTACCGTCCGGAACGGGATACACCGGCGCCCGGCTGGTCGCGCTGGAAACCGCACCGCCACCCCGTGTGGTCGTCCTCAAGGTGCTGCCGGAGGGCCCGCACCGCACCGAACCGGGGCGGCATTCACAGGCGCTGCGCCTGTCGCCCCGTTCCTTCGTCGCTGACCACCTTGTCGAGCAGGCCTTTGCTCCCTACCCGCTGAAGAACGGCGGCGCCCTGATGTTCCAGGCGATCGCCGGAGAAGGCCTGCGCAGCGCCGTGACGCTCGGGGCCCTGCAGGGGGAGGACTTCGCGCGAACGGCCGCGGCCGTGACTCGGGGCACCCTGAGCGAGTGGAACCGAGGAGTAACTGCCCCTTCGCGCATGGCGAGTTCGGTGTTTCTGCGCCGGGAGCTGGAGACCGCAGGGCTGACCGAGGCTTGCCTCGAGCCGTGGCGACAGCGGGCGGGCCTGGCCGGCACCTCGCGGCCGTGGTTCGAGGCGGCGGGCCGGCGCCTTCCCAACCCCTACGTGATGATCGTCGGCGGGCACGCCGACGTCCCCGACCGAGATCTGTCGGCCCTGACGGGCCTGACGCACGGGGACCTCCATCCGGACAACATCATCGTCCCGCTGCGGCACGGTGTCCCGCGCGAACAGGCGTACCGGTTGATCGATCTGGGCAGCTTCCGCGCGGACGGCGCGCTGAGCCGGGACATCGCCATGCTGCTTCTGTCGGGGCTGGCACCCGTTGTCCGGGAGCCGCACACACAGCAGCGTCAGGCGCTGCTGGACTACGTCGTGGACCCGCACCAGGACCACGTCGGCCTGCTCCCGGCGGAGGCCGTGCGGCGGGTCGACTGCATCAGGGACACCGCCGCCGAGGTGATGGGCCAGTGGCGCGAACCGTGGCAGGACCAACTGCTGCTGTCCCTCGTCGCGGGGGCTTTGGTCTTCACCACCTTCTCGGTGCTCCCTCCCGAAGTCCGGGACTGGTACCAACTCCTGGCCGCGCATGCGGGGAAGGCATTTCTCCGGTCCGACGACGCCGCCACTCCCGCACTGCCGAAGGCACGGTACGAACCGGCCCCCGCCCCTTCGAGGGCTACCGCTCCCCATTCTCCTCAGCCTCCCCACCCGCCTCGGCAACGGCCGGACGCGACCAGGTGGACCGGCGCGGAGGCCTCGGGACCGGCCCAGCGCAAGGCGCTGGTGGAAGCCTTGGAAGAACTGCCGGCGATCACCGATCCCGCCTCGCGGGAGGCTGTCCTGCGGCGACTGCCGCGACGGCTGGCGACGAGCATCCCGAGGTCGGCCGTTCTGCGCGTCGAACTGCTGGGTCTGGTCGACACCTGCGTCACCTTCCATGGCGGCCTGCTGGCCCTGTGGGAGGCCGTCTCGTTCGTGGACACCGGCACCCGCGAACGCGACGCGCTGTTCGGTGTTCTGCAGAGAATGCCGGAGTTCGCGCAGCAACAGGCCAACGGCGGGCCCTGAGGCCGGATTACGCGGCTCGGGGTTTCCGGTCATGCGGTGCTGGGACATCATGAAAGCGCAGGGTCGGGCCGCGCGGCCCGGGACGGGGAGGGCCGCAGAACATGAATCACGCGAAATCCGTCATCGAGTCGGAGCTGCTCGATCTTTCCCAGCTCACGCTGGAGGACGTGCGCACATACCGGAACTGGCACGAGTGGCAGAGCATGGAGTGCCGGCTGCTGCAGGAGTTCGGAAACCCCTCCGTCTTCGCCGGCGACCCCAAGAGCAGTGCGGACCTGTGATGTCGAGGCCCGATCTGCGATCACGGAGGCCCATCAGTGAGTGGCTCCTTCAGCACTTCGGGACGACCGGCAGAAGGACTCCCACGGCATGGGCTTCCCCCGCGGCACTTTGACTCCCTGGCCGGCGGAGGAGGCGGCAGTGCGGTCATCGCCCATCTGTGGGATTCGGAGCGCAGCCACCGGCTGGTGCTCCTCGGTCTTCTGACCGCCACCGCGGGCCGACGTCCCGATGTCCTCGGGCCCTTGTCCAGCACCGAAGAGGCCTGGAATCTCCTCGTCGAAGCCGAACGCCACAGCGGCGCGATCGCCGACGAGATCATCCTCTTGCCGGAGACCGGACGCTGGCTGCGCTACTGCCTGCAGCGATTACAGGCCTCCGGCCGGAAACGCACACCCGACGAGCCGCCCCTGTGGGTGGACGTGGGCCATCTGCATCTGCTCGCGGCCGCGGCGGCCGTGCGGGCCGGCCTGCCCTTCGAGCTTCGGGTACCCGCCCGGAACGGCCGGGTGTGGCTCCCCACGCTCGGGTGCGCGACGCTGCACGGCACCCTCGCACCATGGCAGCCCGCCGATGTCGCCTTCGCCGGGGACACCATGACCTTCGCCCTGTCGGGCGCGGCGGGACACGGTCACGATCCCGTACGGGTCGAGCACCCGCTCAGGAAGCCGACGCCCGGCTGGCAGGTCCCCCGCACGCTGCCCCTGGACCTGCCGGACGGCCCCCAGGCCGTCGCGCTGCACGAGCTGGGGCACTACCGGATGCAGACCGGTGCGAACGGCGCGCTCACCGACGCGGTGTCGGAGGACTCGATCCGCCGCTGGACCGATGTGCTGCACAGCGCGTGGTCGCTGCTGACACACGTCGATCCCGGCGGGTCGGAGGATGTGAGCGCCTGTCTGCGCTCCATCGAGCCGCTGCCGGCCGCCCGGCCCTTTCGCTGGCACAGCGCCACGATGGAGGACGGGATGGGAGGGATGGCCGCCTCGGAGCCGAGCGGGACCGAACCCGCCGCGGCGGCCCAGTTCGCCGCCGTCCTCACACACGAGGCGCAGCACAGCAAGCTCAGCGCCCTGCTGCACATGTACTCGCTGCACACGCCGGACGTGGCACACCGGTTCTACGCTCCCTGGCGCGACGACCCGCGCCCGCTGCGCGGCATGCTCCACGGTGTCTACGCCTTCACCGGCGTGGCCCGGTTCTGGCGCGGCCACATGCTCAGTGGATGCGCTCCGGAGGAGCAGGCTCTGGTGGCGTTCGAGTACGCGCTGCGCCGCAGCCAGCTCCTGCGCGTCCTGCCCACTCTGCTGGACGACGCCAGACTGACCGCACTCGGCCGCAGGCTGGTCGGTCGGCTGCTGGAGACCGTGGGGGAGTGGCAGGACGAACCGATCCGCCCCGACTGCCTCGAAGCGGCACAGTGGGCGCTCGAGGACCACTGGCTGAGCTGGCGCTCCCACCACCTCGTCCCTGACCCCGACCTCGTCGTCGACCTGGCGCAGGAGTGGTGTACGGGATCGCCGGAACAGGCCACGGAGGCAGGGTGGCGCTATCCGGAGCCTCGGTTGTTGCCCGACCCGGCCGCACGGCACCTGGACGCCAGAGCGGTCCTGATGCGCATGAGACTGGCCCGGACCACCGCCGCCCAACTACGGACAGCGACCAGTGTCGGCCACCTTGTCCACGGCGCCCGACCGGCGGATGTCCATCTCCTCGAAGGGGATCTGCCGACCGCGGAACGCATGTACGTCGCGGAGATAAGGGCCAAGGGCGGCTCCGCTCCGGAAACCGGGACGGTGTGGGCGGGCTTGGCGCGGGCACTGCGGGGGCGCCCCGGCCGGGAGGGGGCCGCGCGGGTCCTGACCCGGCACCCGGAGCTGGTGCGCCATGTGTATGTATCGATCAGCGCCAAGAGCGACACCACACCGGACCCGCTGGCCGTCGCCGACTGGCTGGGCCGCACCCTGATCGCGCTCTGACGAGTTCGGGTGCGGCCCGGGCGGTCTACGGCATCGGGTCGGCGTCGCAGTTGGAGCGCCGCCAGGCCTCGGCGTCGACGCAGCCGGGATGGTTGGCTCCCAGCTGTGCCCGCAGCCCCTCCACGGCGATGGCGTGCATGGCCTCGGCTTCCTCGGCCCGTCGTAGTGCGCGCAGGTCACAGGCGATGTTGTTCATCAGAGCCAGCGCGGTGGGGTGCTCTTCGCCCAGTGTGGCCTTCACCCGCTCCAGAGTGCTCTGGTCCAGTTCGAGAGCGCCGCTGGCGTCACCCTGGGCGTACATGTCGCTGGCGAGGTTGGCGGCGCATACCAGCACCGTGGGGTGGTCGTCGCCCAGTGCCGTGCGCGCCCGCTCCAGCGCGCTCTCGTTCAGGGAGCGCGCGGCTTCCACTTGGTTGACCAGCCGCAGAGTGATGGCGAGGTCGATGTCAGCCGCGACCGTGTCCGGGTGGTGGGAACCGAAGACCTCGCCGTAGAGGTCCCGAGTCTTTTCGCCGAGCTTCAGGGCGTTGTCGAGGTCGCCCATCTGCCGCAGGTCGACCGACAGGTTGAGGGAGGCCACCAGCGAGTCCGGGCTGCGCTCGCCGTAGCGGTCGATGAGCGCCTTGCTGGCTTGGCGGCTGAGCTCGTAGGCGGACTCGTGGTCGCCGGCCTTGCGCCGCGACACGGCCAGTCGGGCCGCAGCCCGCAGGGTGTGCGGGTTGGTCTCCCCGAAGACGCTGCGGTACTTCTCCACGATCTCTTCGAACATCCGCACGCCGAGGGCGTAGTCGCCGGCCTCGCGCCGGTCGAGCGCCAGACCCATTTCGGACAGGAGGCTGTCGTAGGCCTCCTCGCCGTAGATCAGCACATTGCGGCGCCAGGTCTCGTCGTCCAGCTTCAGGGCCTCGCGGTAGTGGCCACAGGCCCGCAGGGCGACAGCGAGGTTGTGGGTGTGGTCCAGCGTCAGCGGGTCTTCCTCGCCGTAGGCGCGTACGGCCCTTTCGTGGACCTCGCGGGCCATCTGCAGGGCCCCGAGGAAGTCACCGTGCGAGCGGCGGTCGATCGCGACCGACCCCATGGTGGACAGCAGCTCCTCCTCCGCGTCGCCCTCGAACTGCTGCACGGCGGTCAGCATGCGCTGGCTGAGCTCGGCGGCTTCTCCGTAGCGGCCCATGCGCCACAGCACGTACCACAGACCACGGGAGAGGAGCAGTGTCTGCTGGTCGCCCTCGCCCCACTTCTCCTTCCAGCGTTCGTACGCCTTCTGGCTGAACTCGCGGGCGCTCTCGTGGTCGCCCCAGTAGTAGAGGTATTCCGCCGTGTTGATGACGAGTTGCCGGACGTTGCCGACCTCTGACTCGATCGCGCCGGACTCCACCACATGTGGGTACAGATCACCGAACCGCCCCCAGTGGTCAGGGTCTCGCGGATCGCGGGGCGCGTTGGCCGCGAGCAGCAGGTGCGCGCCCTGTCGCATGCGCTGGCGCTGTTCGTCCGTCATGCGGGCGATGAGCACCGCCTGCACCAGTCGGTGCATCTGGATGCTGTTGTTGCGGTGGTCGATCTTGGCCAGCGAGTAGCGGTTGATCTCACGGATGGCCCGGGCCAGTCGCAGGGGGTCGGTCAGGGCCCGGTCCAGATCCGGCGCGATGGGCTGGACCGGAGCCCCGGAGAAGAGAGAACGCGCGATCGGCTCGGGAGCGAAGTATGCGCAGATCTGCAGCAGTTGCAGGGCCGCGGGATTCTTGCTCGCCAGATGGTCGAGCGAGACGTTCCAAGCGGTGGCGACGGTCTGCTCGTAGTGTGTGGGAGGGGAAACAGTCATCAGTTCTGCGCGTTTCTCTGCGAACAGGCGTAGGTACTCGGCCGCAGGCATTCCCGTCTCGGCTCGCCAGGCCGAGGCCTGTTCAACCGCGAGTGGCAGATCACCCAGGACGTGGGCGAGCTGATCTGCGTCCTCGTCGGACAGGTCAGGGTTGCGGCGTTGAAGTAGTTGAATGCTCTCTTCGCGCTCGAACACGTCGACTTCAAGTGGTCGGGCGAGAGTGTTCCACTGGGGGTTGCGTGAGGTGACGATGATGGAGCCGTTGGGCCCATTCTCCGATCCGCTGGGGAAGAAGTCCTGCACGGCCTCGGGACTCTCGGCGTTATCGAAAACCAGAAGCCATTTACCGTAGGGATTTCCAGTGCGCAGTGCCTCCAGCACGGCCGGCACGGCGGTGATGGCCTCGCTGCTGACCGGCAGGTGCAGCCGGTGGGCCAGTTCCACCAGAGCCTGGGCGATCTGGGTGGGGCGCTCGGCCGGGATCCACCAGACGATGTCGTACTGATTCGCCTGTCGGTAGACGTATTCCTGCGCGAGCTGGGATTTTCCGACTCCGCCGAGGCCGTGCAGCGCATGGGGAAGGACGGCGGTGGGGCCGCCCCGCAGTTCCCGCTCGAGCCGCTGCAGGAGATCTTCGCGCCCGGTGAATACGAGATTTCGGGGCGGCATATTCCCCCATACGGCGGGGCGCGCGGAAGCAGGCGTCGAGGCGCGGCCAAGATCAATAGTTGTCCGCGGTGCTGTGGCGGAGTAACCGGTGACCACTGTGGCGTCTCCTGAAAGGGGGCCGGCATCAGCCTGGCCGAGTTGCTCGGTGAGCACCGTCGCCTCGGGGGAGTTCGGTTCAGTCACTATGCCATAGCTTTCCGTGTCTGGGGTGGTGTGCCGGTCGCCGCGTGTCGATTTACTCATGTGCTGTTTCGATTCCTCATGCGCCCGAATGAGTTGCCCGATGATTTGGGCCCGGCGCGCATGCGCGCCGGAGAGTGATCTCAGCACCGTCTGTTCTATCTCCCGCAGGTGCCGGTCTGCGTCAGTAATTCGTGGGTTCGAGGTGCTTGCCCCATCCAGGTATGCCAGCATTTCCCGGGCTGCGCCACTGTGCGGTGCGAGCAACTCGGCTGCTGTTTTTGTCGCCAGTTCCGTCGCCTGCCGATTGCTCGCCGCCAGCACTTCCGCACGAACCCCGGGGCGGAAGGAGAAAGCAGCCTCACCCGCTGACGGATCGGGCTCCACCAGGTCGCTCATGAGGAACTCGGCCAGATGCTCCGGGCCGGTGCGGGGCATGGTCCGCATCTGCAGCGCCGTCATGAGCGGCAACTCGAGCGGCGCCGTGGCGAGTCGGGTGGCCAATTCGAAGGAGTCGGGAGAGGACCACACCCGGAACAGGGCGACCCGTTCGGCCGCGCTCCTGTCGGCGCGCTCGGGAGCCGGTGCCGGCTCGGCGGGCGGTCGCGCCCCCCGGGGCAGGACGAGGGCCGCCAGTTCGGTCCATCGTGGCGTGTCGCCGGCGAGGAACTCGGTCCACGGCGACAGCCAGCTGCCGGACAGCTCCAGCACGGGGACGACGGTCTGCTTGCCGTGTTGGCCGGTCTCGCCGGCCGACCCGACGTACTCCCAGGTGGGGCCGGCCTGCCAGGGCCCGGACGCGTGCAGCCGGACGCGCTGCGCTTGCAGGGCGGTGCGGTGCCACAGACGCTGGGGAAGCACGTGGAGGACGGTCGCCGGCTGGTGCCGCCCCCAGGTGGCCAGATGTGCCTGCACGCCACCTGATTGCCAGGCCGGCCCCAGGCCATCGGTGAGGACGAAGATCAACGTCCGTCCGCTGTGGTCCACCAGGCGCCGCGGTGACTGCTTCTCGCCGGAACCCGGCAGCCGAACGGTCACACCGTCGCCGGACGAACGGGTGTCGAGATGGAGCACCCTGAAGTCCCCGAAGCCGGCGTACGTGCGGAACAGGCCGATGACCTGTTCGGCCGTTTCGCTCCACACGGCCATTCGGGGGGCCACGTCGATGAGGAGGACCGCTTTCCACCGTGGCCCCGGCCCCGGGCAGAAGACCGGAGGCAGCCCAGCCGCGACCGCGAGGCGTTCGGCCGTGGCCTGGAGGTCGATCCGGGGCTCGTCAGGGTCCGGCACGGGTCGGCGCAGGGGGCGCAGGGCGCGGGCGAAGGAACGCGGCTGCAGGGCGGGCGTGTGGTTGCGTACGGGCCTGACAGGTCGGACATCCTCGATGGTGCCCACGCCTGACGCGTCGACCTGGACGCCCTCGCTGAGGCGCACCAGGGGGACCGGCATCGGCTCGCACAGCGGGTGATCCGACGTGCCGCGGGCCGTGTCGTCGTGCTGTCGGGGTAAGTCCTCGTTCTGCTCTCTGCGCGGGAAGCGGGGAGTGGGCGAAGCGTCCTGAGGCGTATCAAGGGCGGCGGGGCCGTTCGTTCCAGGACTCGCTTGGGGGGCACGAACATTCCTGGCGACGCGTGGGTGCCCGTCGACCGCGAGTTCTGGATGATGCGTTGCCAGCCAGAGTGCGTCCGCGATGTCCCGCGGATGGAGGTCGCGGACGGGCATGCCGGAAGTGTCCGCGGCGGGCGACGGGCTCCGCCGTCCGTCGGCCGCAGCGTGACCGTTGATCTCCGGCGATCGGTCAGGCACCCCAGTCCGCCCCGTCTCCATTCAATGGGTGCCAAATGGCGTCTAGGACGGCGTGCCACTCGGCACGATCCTCATCACGGTAGGAGTGTGCGCCGGACGTGACCAGGTGTGCCGCATTGAGCAATTGGTCCGCGGCCAGCCCATCGACCTCCGCACTGCGTGTCATGAAGTCCCGGACGAGCCTTCCCTGTTCGTCTCCGAGCGAGTCCCCGAAGTGTGCGGCCACCAGCTCGCCCAGCGCCTCTGGGTCGGGGTCCGGTATATCAAGACGCAGACATCGGCGCATAAACGCCTCAGGAAACTCTCGTTCACCATTCGAGGTCATGATCACGATCGGAAATGATCGAGTTTTAATGATTCCGTTATGAATCGAAGCCGTTTGTCCTGGATCTGCCGTATGGACGGTGACGGTGTCGACCTGACGCTTCACCCGAACGAGAGGCTGAACGGCGAACCACCCGTCCTCGAACAAGGAGAGCAGGTCGTTCGGGAGATCCGCATCGCCCTTGTCCAGCTCGTCGATCAATAAGACCCGCGGTAACCGGTGTGGCAGCAACGCGGTGCCCAGAGGCCCGAGTTGGATGAAATCGCCGATGTCCAGGGCGGGCGCCGGCGCACCGTTTCCGGAACCCTCCTCCTGGGCGGCTCGTTCCTGTGCGGCGAACCATGCCTGGCCCGCTTGGGCGCGTCCGAGCACGTCGTACTCGAACAGTCCCGAGGCCAGGGTCGTACGGCTGGTGACCGGCCATTGCAGGACCCGTCCGAGTCCCAGCTCCCGGGCGATGCGGTAGGCGAGGGTCGACTTGCCGACTCCTGGCCGGCCGCTCACCAGCAGTGGACGCCTGAGCAGGATGGCCGCGTTGACCATGCGGACCTCGGACGCCGGTGGTCGTCGACGGGCCGTGGGCGGGCCCAGCCGCCGGTCCGCCTCACCGTCCTCCGGCGGCCTGGGCTGCACCGGACCTCCGTCGAACGTGCGCCAGCGCGGGCCGGGCGGCCAGACGCGTTCCTCGTACGGAGTCTCGTCGGTGAAGGAGGCACCGGTTCCGCTGTACAGCAGGCCACCGGGCTCGTGAGCCTCGGACGGAAGCAGTCCTGCCTGAGACGAACTCATTCAATCCCCCCTACAAAGGCGGCAGGCGCTCCCGCACCGCCGCTCAGCAACTGCTCGGGGTCGTCCCAGACGACGCAGAGCTGCTGGGCGGCGTCATGGGAACTGCCGTGCGGACGCGTTTGGGAATCGCTCTTCCACTGTCGTGCCTGAGATGGAAAACCCGCTAGACCGCCTTCGGACAGGCCGTCCCGGACCATGCTGTGGAACTGTTCGGACGTCACATCACGGTGGTGTATGAAGACAGGGATGCCCAGATCAATGCCCACGCGAACTTCCCCCAAGCCCGCCTCGTTCCCGGTCGTCGGCGGCTCGCTGAGCACCATGGCGACGACGTCCTGCCTGGCGCCTATCGTCGCGTCCAGCCACTGCAGGTACGTCGGCACGGCATGCCCCTGCTGGTCGCACCAGTGGACGGTGTCGTCCCTGTCCTGAGAATCCTTCCAGCGTGCCCAGCGCAGACGCCAGACCTGATGCGCGTCGCGTCGCTGAAGTCGTTCCAGGCTGTGCAGAACGATCTCCGGGTACTTGCTGAACAGAGGGTTGGGATAGGCGAGTGAGGGGTCACGGTCCCACCATTCCACCGGCTCGTTGAGCAACTCGGTCGGCAGGAAGAACTCCAGCACCACGTCCTCGGCCCGCGCGTGCCACAGCGAAGCCATGCGGGTCAGCAGGCCGGCCACCGTCGTCGGCACCTGGGACCGGGGGACGGGCTGCTGCGTCTCGCCCTCCTTGGCATGGTGCAACTGCGAGGATTCCGCGTACTTCACCCGGGCGGAGACCCAGTAGCGCTGTCTCTTGCGGTTCTGCCGTCTGCCGGAGCCCTGAGTCGGCATCAGGTCCGGGGTCAGCTTGAAGTAGAGCCGGATGACCGGGCGTTGCTTGCTGTCCGAGGGAATCTGCGCCGGCGGCGGCGAGGGCTCCGGTTCGCCGACGGCTGGTCCTGTGACCGTCGGACGCCTGTGTCCCAGCGCATTGCGCAGGTCGGTCAGTCCGCCGTCGAGATCGGCCAGGCTCCACACCTCGGCGAAGTGATCGTTCCAGCCCTGTAACTCACCCACGCACGACGCCAGGTCCTCGTGCAGCGCGAGATGCTCCAACAGCACCATGCCGGGAGGCAGTACCGCATCCGGCATGGTGGCACGGCCCGAGAGGTGCAGGAACGCCTGCCAGGCGTCGGTGCAGTAGGCGGGCAGCCGGATGCGGTCGCCCGTGATCTGCGCGACCGTCACATCGAGTCCCGGCAGCGTGATCAGCAGAGCACGGCGCAATGCCGTCCAGTCACGGCCCTCGTACAACTGCAGGGCGTACAACTCCTCGACCAGAGGGGCAAGATGGTCCTCCAGGAGTGGCGCCACCAAAGCGGTGGCGTCGAGCAGAAGGGACAGGCCGTCAGCCCGTGCCTCACAGATCCGCACGACCTCCAGGAACTCCTGGTGCGCGGTGGGTAACTCGCCCCACGGCTGGCCCCCCAGCAACTGCGCCAGCTCGCGCCGCCATTGCTGCCTTCCCCGTGCGTCGGTGAGGGCGGGTGAATCTCCCAGCACTCCGACGACCTGGCGCAGGATGTGGCGCCGCCGCGCGTCCTGCGCAGCGAGTTGTTGTGGCATCCGTGACTCCCCCCGTGCCGCAGCATTCACACGGCGCCTGTACCGCAACTCGATCAGGGTAGGCCGCCGAGGCGCTCCGCCAAATACGTTCGGCGATTTTCGTCGGGCCGACGGGGAACGATCGACAAGGGTGTCCGCGTAGTGTGCTGTGCACCCGAAGGGGACTGGGGGGAGCCGTGAGCCATCCGTTGCCCGTGCCGATAACGCAGCGGCAGAACAACGAGGACTTACAGAAGATCCTGCGAGCCGGCGAGTCGTCCCACGCCCGGGCCCGGCAACTGGCCGCTGTGCACATGTCCGTCTCTTTCCTGCTCGCCGCCGGCGCCGTGCTCGGCGTCTTCGTCACCTCGGTGCAGGAGACCCTCACTGTCGCGGGCTTCCTCTGGGCCCTCGTCTATTCAGCCGGCGCGAGTTCCTGGACGGAGCGCGAGTTCCGCAGAGCGGCGCTGTTGCAGGAGGCCTTCGACACTCGGCTCTACGAGCTCCCCTGGAACGAGGTCCTGGCCGGAAGCGCTCCCTCGGCCGACGAGGTCAGCCGTCTCGCCCGGCGCTACAAAGGGTCCGCGGAGAGGCTGCGCGACTACTACGAGATCCCGGACCTGCCCCGCCCGCTGGATGTCCTCTCCTGCATCCTGCAGAACCTCGCCTGGGGCGCCCGTGTACGACGGCGCTACGCCGTCGCCGTTCAGGGTGGCGTCGTCGTGTGGGTGGCGGCAGGGGTGCTGGTGGGAGTGGTGACCGAGGCGGCGCTCCTCTCCGTCCTCGTCAACTGGTTCGTTCCCTCGCTCGGCCTGCTCCTGCTCGGCGTCGACACCTACCGGACACAGCGCGACACCGCAGCGGTGCGTGAGCTTGCGCGGTCGGTGATCCTGCCGCGCATGCGGGAGTACGCCGAAGCGGGGATGCCGCCCACGGACACCATGGGCCTGCTCGTCCTGGCCCGGCAGGCGCAGGATGTCCTCTTGCGGACGCGGCTGCACCAGGCCCGCGTGCCCAACTGGTTCTTCAAGGCCTTCCTCGACAGTGACCGCGCCGACTTCGCGGCGGCCATGGACGAGGTGGGCGGCTGGCTGTCGCACCCTCCGCCGAACAGATAGGGCCGGACGAACGGGGGACAGTCCTCTTCCACGCGCAGATCCACGCGCTGGGCACCGTCCGGAACCCCCTCAGCCCTCGCCGCGCACCTCGCGCCGCACATCCGCGCTCGACAGGGTCTGCGGCGACGACGTGAACGCCCGCAGCCGGATCCGGACACCCGGCCCCGGCAGGACGAACCTGCCTGCGGGCGCCCGGAGTTCGTAGCGGGCGGTGCCGTGCGCGGGCAGGGTGCGCGGGCCCCTGACGACCCGCCAGTACGGGTCCATGCCCTGGCCGGTGGTCAGGGTGAAGTGCGGGGTGAGGGCCGTGTCCCCGGTGTTGGTGACCTGGAGGGCGAGACGGGAGACGGTCGCCGCGGTGGGGTGCCGGGCCGCCGTGACCCGCATCCGCAGGGGCGGAGTGCCCGTCGCCGCCACGGCCGCACCGGCCAGCGCCGGCGCCAGCAGCAGAACCGTCGCGGCGACACGCGCCGGACGGCCGTGCGGCCCGGACAGCGGGCCCGCACGGGGCTGCCACGCCCCGGCGAACGCCGACGCCGGAGCGGTCACCGCCGCCGCCAGCCACAAGGGCGTCATCAGCAGGTAGTAGCCGTCCTGCGACCGGGTCGCCAGATAGAAGACGCACCAGGGCAGCACGGTCGCGGCCGGGCCCAGCCGCCGTACGAACAGCACGAACAGCGCGAGCAGCCCGGCGAGGAGCAGCAGGCTCGCGTGGGAGTACCAGTCGATCCGGTCGCTGCCGTCCGTCAGATACAGCGAGACGCCGACCACGCCCTGGCCGTGCAGCACCGCCCCCTGTGTGAGCGGCAGGGCGATCCCCGTCAACCAGCGCCCCGGCTCGCTCACCACGAAGTACGCGTCGACCAGCAGCCACCCGACGGCCGCTGCCCCGGCGTATCTCGCCACCACCAGCGCGGCCGCCCGGCCGCCCAGTTCACCGCGCCGCACCGCGTAGATCCCGGCCAGCAGGAACGGAGCGAGGAACCAGGGCAGTTGCTGCGCCGCGCACGCCACCCCCAGACACGCGGCCCGCGCCAGACCCGCCGCCCCGAGCCGCCCGCCCGCACCGGTCCGGGGCCAGCGCACCACCACCGGCACCAGCAGCGCCAGCGCCACGACCGCCGGGTAGCCGAGCCGCCCGTACGACGGCAGCATCCCGAAGCCCAGGCACACCAGCGTCGCCGCCGACCGCCACGGCGCCGGCAACAGCCGCCACAGCACGACCGTCCCGGCGATCAGTGCGCCCGTGCTCACCGCCGTCGCCGGAGTGCCGCCGTGGCCCAGCCACAGCAGCGGCACGGTCAGCAGCGGCGCCAGCGGCGGATAGCCGTAGGTGAAGTCGTAGCCGCCGGTCACCGTCGGGGTGAGGGCCACGCCGTGGCCGAAGAGCCAGGGCCACGGCTGCCCGTACACCGGGCGCCCCGCGGCCAGTTCGCGCGCCGCCTGGGTGGTGAGGAGGGCCTCGTCGGAGCCGTGGTGGAGCATGATCCACGCGCACAGGGTGAGCGTCACGCCCGTCACCAGCACGCACAGGTCCACCCGGGCCAGCGACCGGGCCCGGCGGACGACCAGGGCCAGCACCCCGCACGCCAGGATCGAGGCGTAGCACAGCGAGATCACCGCGGCCACGGCCGGCCGGTGAGCGGCTGCCGTCGTCCACACCGCCCGCGTACCGATCAGCAGACCGATGTCGGCGAGCAGGGTCAGGACGCGGTGCCACTGGGCCGGGGGAGCCGGCGGCGCGGACACCGCCGGCTGCGTGCGCGAGCCGGGCACCACCAGCGTGGTTTCTGCCGAGTACACGCCGACGGACGCTAACCGCCGCCGGTGAGCGGGTCCCGGACGGAGGTGAAGAGTCCGGTGTGAGGCGAGTGAGGCCCGGCGCTCAGTACACGTCCCGCATGTACCGCTTGTCCGCCGCGAGCTGCTTCACATAGGCGGCGGCCTCGGCCTCGCCCAGCCCGCCGTGCGCCATCGCGATGTCCCTCAGTGCCCGGTCCACGTCCTTCGCCATCCGGGAGGCGTCGCCGCAGACGTAGAAGCGGGCCCCGTCGCGCAGCCAGTGCCACAGCTCCGGCCCGTGCTCGCGCATCCGGTCCTGCACGTACACCTTGTTGCGCTGGTCCCGGGAGAAGGCGGTGTCCAGCCGGGTGAGGGTGCCCTCGTCGAGCAGCGCCGTCAGTTCGTCCTCGTAGTAGAAGTCCGTCGCCCGGTGCTGCTCCCCGAAGAACAGCCAGTTGGGGGCGCGGTGGCCGAGCGCCCGTCGTTCCTCGAGGAAGCCGACGAAGGGCGCCACGCCCGTGCCCGGGCCGACCATGACCATCGGCGTCGAGGCGTCGGCCGGCGGCCGGAAGTGCGGCGAGCGCTGCACGTACACCGGTACCTCCGTGTCCGGTTCGGCGTCCGCGAGGAACGGCGAGCAGACGCCGCCACGCGCCCGGCCGTGCAAATTCTCGTACCGCACCACGGACACCGTCAGCGACACCCGGTGCGGATCGGCCAGCGGGCTGGACGATATGGAGTACAGCCGCGGCTGGAGCCTGCGCAGCACCCCCGCCCACTCCTCGGCGCTCGCCCGCACCGCGTACTCGGCGAGCACGTCCACGGCCTGCCGCCCCCAGCTCCACTGCGCCAGCCCGTCCTTGTTGTCCGGCCGCAGCAGCCTGCGCAACTCGTGCTTGTCCCGGGCGCGTTCGGCGACGAAGCGCAGCAGATCGGGGGTGATCCGGGTGATGTCGAGATGCCGGTGCAGGGCTTCGCCGAACGGCACCTCACCGACACCGTCGACCGTCACGGCCGACCCGGCGTCCACCCCGGTCACCGCCAGCCACTCCTCCACGAGGGCGGGTGCGTTGACCGGCCGCACGCCGAGCGCGTCCCCGGCCTCGTACGCCAGGTCCGTCCCGCTCGTGTCGAAGGTGAACCGCCGGACCTCCTTGCCGGCACCCGCCCGGCTGAGCAGCCGGTTGCCGACCAGCCGGGCGGTGGTGACGGGCTTGGACCTCGTCCTGGGCTTCTCGGCCGGGACGGCCGACCTCTCACCCAGTGCCGACAGCACCTGGTCGAGCCATTCCCCGGCGGACGGCTCGAAGTCCGGCTCGCAGTCCGTACGCGGGGTCAGGCGTACCCCGCCCAGCTCGTCGAGCCGCGCGTCCAGCCGTCGTCCGTGCCCGCAGAAGTCGTCGTACGAGGAGTCGCCGAAGGCCAGCACGGCGTACCGCACCCCGTCCAGCCGCGGGGCCCGCTCGCCGGAGAGCGAGTCCCAGAAGCCGGAGCCGTTGTCGGGCGCGTCGCCGTCCCCGAAGGTGCTGGTGATGAACAGCAGGTCCGCCGTCCGGGCGAGCGTCCCGACGTCGGCGTCGTCCATGCCGACGAGGGTCGTACGGTGCCCCGTCGAGGTCAGCCGCTCGGCGGTGGCGGTCGCGAACTCCTCCGCGTTCCCGGTCTGCGAGGCCCACAGCACGACGACCTCACGGCCGGGCCGGTCCTGCGTCTCGGCCGCCCCGGTCCGCGAGTACATGCCGGCCAGGACCCCGTTCACCCACAGCGCGTGCTCGGGGGCGAAGGGCGCGTCGGGCGGCAGCACCGGGACACCGCCGACGGTGCCGGAGCCGAGCCCGGCGAGGAAGCCGGTGAGGTACCGGCGTTCCTGGGCGGAGAGCACCGGGGGAGGGGAGGGCTCGATGCCGAAGGGGTTCGCGGTGCCCGGGGTGACGGCGGTGGGGGTCAGCGCCTCGGACGGTTCCGCCGGCACAGGGGCCCCCACCTTCGCCAGCGACACCGCGCACACCTTGAACTCCGGCTGGAACGACAGCGGATCCACCGCGTCGCTCGTCACCGCGTTGATGCTCAGGTACTCGCCGAACAGGTCGTTCCAGTGGAACGGAGCGAAGCAGCCGCCGGGCCGCACCCGGTCCGTCACCACCGCCGGCAGCACGGCCCGCCCGCGCCGGGAGGCCACCTCGACGAGGTCGCCGTCGGCGACGTCGAGCGCCGAGGCGTCCGCGGGGTGGAGCTCCACGAACGGCCCGGGATTCAGCTTGGTGAGCTTGGCGACCTTCCCGGTCTTGGTGAGCGTGTGCCACTGGTGCTGGACCCGCCCGGTGTTGAGCACGAACGGATAGTCGTCGTCCGGCATCTCGGCGGCGGGCAGATGCGGCCGGGCGAAGAAGACGGCCCGCCCGGAAGCCGTCGGGAAACGCAGCCCGTCGTCACCGACGTACCGGATGGGATTGCGCTCGGGCCCGTCCTCCCGCGCCGCAGGCCACTGCACGGGCGTCTCGCGCAGCCGCTCGTAGGACACCCCGCGCAGGTCCCACCCGGTCTTCGGGTTCCAGAACCGCCGGATCTCCTCGAAGACCTGCTCGGCGCTGTCGTAGGAGAACCCCTTCTCGTACCCCATCGCGCACGCCACCTCCGCGATGATCCGCCAGTCGGCCATCGCCTCCCCGGGCGGGTCCGCGGCGGCCCGGGTCAGGGTGAGGTTGCGCTCGCTGTTGACGAAGACGCCCTCCGCCTCGGTCCACATCGCGCCCGGCAGGACGACATCGGCGTACGCGTTCGTCTCGGTGTCCGTGAACACGTCCTGCGTGACGACGAACTCGGCGGCCTCAAGACCCTCGATGACCGTCCGGCGATTGGCGACCGAGGCGACCGGGTTGGTGCAGATGATCCAGCAGGCCTTGATCTCCCCGTCGGCCATCTGCCGGAACATCTCGACGGTGCCCTGCCCGACCCCGTCGGCCCGCAGCTTCCCGGGCGGCAGCTCCCACACCTCCTCGGTGAACGCCCGCTCCTCGTCGACGAGTACCGACCGCTGTCCCGGCAGCCCCGGGCCCATGTAGCCCATCTCGCGCCCGCCCATGGCGTTGGGCTGCCCGGTCAGGGAGAACGGCCCGGCGCCCGGACGGCAGATCGCTCCCGTCGCCAGATGCAGGTTGACCAGGGCGTTGGTGTTCCAGGTGCCGTGCGTGGACTGGTTCAGGCCCATGGTCCAGCAGCTCATCCACCGCTTGCCCGCCGCGCCGATCAGCCGGGCGGCCGTCCGCAGGTCGTCCTCCGCGATCCCGGTGATCTCCGCGACCGCGGCCGGGGCGTAGTCGGAGAGGAACCCGGGCAGGGCCTCCCAGCCCTCGGTATGGGCGGCGACGAACTCCGGGTCGGTGTGCCCGTCCTCGTGCAGCAGATGCAGCAGACCGTTCAGCAACGCGAGGTCGGTCCCCGGCCTGACCTGCAGGAACAGATCGGCCTTGGCGGCGGTCGCGGTCCGCCGCGGATCGACGACGATCAGCTTGGCGCCCGCCTTGACCCGCTCCATCATCCGCAGGAAGAGGATCGGATGGCAGTCGGCCATGTTCGACCCGATGACGAGAAAGGCGTCCGCCTGATCGAAGTCCTCGTACGACCCGGGCGGGCCGTCCGCACCCAGCGACAGCTTGTAGCCGGTGCCCGCACTCGCCATGCACAGCCGCGAGTTCGACTCGATCCGGTTCGTCCCCACGAACCCCTTGGCCAGCTTGTTCGCCAGATACTGCGCCTCCAGGCTCATCTGCCCGGAGACGTAGAAGGCGACCGCGTCCGGCCCGTGCTCGTCGACGATCGCCCGCAGCCGCGCGGCGGTCTCGGCGATCGCGTCGGCCACGGGCGCCGGGACCGCCTCCTCGCCCCGTTCGCCGCGCACCAGCGCGCCGGTCAGCCGCCCGGGCGCGGCGAGCATGTCGGCCGTGGTCGCGCCCTTGGTGCACAGCCGCCCCGCGTTCGCCGGGTGCGCCTTGTCGCCGGACGCCTTGAAAATCTTGCGTCGGCCGTCCGGACCCGCACCGACGTCGAGCACGAGGCCGCAGCCCACACCGCAGTACGAGCAGACGGTGCGCACCTGCTGCGTCTCCTGCCGGGTTCCGGGGGTCGTGGTCATGCCGTAGACGGTACGAAACGCCCGTTACGCCACTGTCACACGGCTTGATCATCAGGGGTTACGCCCGTCACACAGCCGCCTTCCGGACGTTGTGAGGTGCATTGAGGTCGCGGAGCGTGTCGCTGTTGGGCCGAACGGGTGACTCTGCGCAAGAATTGCCCGATGCAGACAGCGAGCGCCAGCCAGGACGGAGCATGCCGGTGAACAGCCACGATGTCACCGACGAACAGTGGGAGGGGCTCGCCCAGGTCGTGCCGCTGCGGGGCCGGGACGCCTGGCCGTCCTCCGTGGGCCACCGCTCCATACCCGAGGCCGAGACGGAGACCCGCCGCCGTTTCGTCGTCCTGCGCGTGAACGTCTTCGCCGACGCCCGTGACGTCGCCGAGCGGCTGATGGCGGGCGTCCCCGTCCTCCTCGACCTCACCGGCGCGGAGACGGAGGTCGCCAAGCGGGTCCTCGACTTCAGCACGGGCGTGGTCTTCGGCCTGGCGAGCGGGATGCACCGGGTGGACCGCAACGTGTTCCTGCTGACGCCGGCCGGAACCGAGGTGACGGGGCTGATGGAAGGGGCGGGGCTTCCCGGGGTGTGACCGTAGCTCGATCGTAGGAAGCCCCCGGAGACGGAACGGTTCGTCCTGCCGACGGAGCCCTACCGTCCGGATATGACCCAGCCCGCCCTCCCCGAGCGCCCCTGCATCACCGAACTGCGCCTGGCCGCCTTCACCACCCACCGCCGCGCCGCGTTCCCGCTCGGGCCCCTCACCCTCCTCGCCGGCCCCAGCGGCTGCGGCAAGACCAGCGCACTGCGGGCGTACGAGGCCCTCGCCCGGCTCGGGGGCGGCGCCGAGCTCGGTGAGGCGTTCCCCGACCCCGTCGCCTGCGTGCCGGAACGGGCCCGGCCCGACGCGCAGCGCCGCCGCGGGTTCCGCATCGGCTGCACGGCCGACGGCCCCGCCGGCCCGGTCCGTCTCGACGTGGCCGTACAGGCCGAGCCCGAACTGCGCGTGGTGGGCGAGCGGTTGACGGCCGACGGACTGGTCCTCCTGGAGACCGCCCTGCGCGATCCGGGCAAGCGTGCCGTGCAGGCCGCCTGGCACACGGCCGGGCCGACGCCGGTGACCCGCGGCCCGCTCCCGGACGACCGGCTCGGCACCGCCCTGCTGCCGCTGCGCGTCGCCGGCAAGACATCCGGGCAGCGCAGGGTGCTGGCGGCCGCCGAGCAGATGGTCGTCGCCCTGCGCTCGGCCTTCGCCTGCGACCCCGAACCCGCCCGCATGCGCGGCCCCGTGCCGGCCGGCTCCGGCCGTCTCCTGGGCGGCTGCGGCAACCTCGCCGACGTGCTCTGGCGCACCCGCGCGGAGTGCGGGCGGCGGCATGCGCAGTTCGTCGCGGCGGTGCGGGCGGGGTGCGCGGGGCCGGTGACGGACGTGCTCGCCCGGCCGGCCGGCGCCGGAACGGTCACCGCGGCCGTGGACCGGGGCGACGGATTCTGCACGGACCTCGGGCGGCTCGGCCACGGCGAACTCCGCTACCTGGCCTTCGCGTTGGTGCTGCTCACCGGACCCGGTGTGCTGGAGGTCGACCCGGCCGGCGAGGTGCCCGCCGCGCTCCAGACGCTCACGGTCCTCGCCGACGGCTTCGACCGGGGCCTGGACCCACGGCAACGGCGGGAACTGCTGAGCCTCGCGGCCCGGATGTGCGAGCGGGGGCACATCCGGCTGGTCGGCGCGGTCAGCGACGGCTCCTGGGCCGCCGGGACGGAGGGAGCCACGGTGGTACACCTGGACCGTGACTGATCCCCTGGACGTGGCCGGACTGCAACGTCGCCTGGCCGATTTCGCGGCGGCGCGGAACTGGCAGCAGTACCACACCCCCAAGAACCTGGCCGCCGCCCTCAGCGTCGAGGCGTCCGAACTGGTGGAGATCTTCCAGTGGCTGACGCCCGAGGAGTCGGCCCGGGTCATGGCCGACCCGGACACCGCCCACCGCGTCACCGACGAGGTCGCCGACGTGCTCGCGTATCTGCTCCAGCTGTGCGAGGTGCTCGGCATCGACCCGCTGGCCGCACTGGAGGCGAAGATCGACCGGAACGAGCGGAGGTTCCCGATCTAGCGGCACCGTCTCATCGCTCAGAACGAAGAAGTCCGCTTGTACACTGCGTAATCAAATCGCGGCTCGAATCCGAATCGTTGTCCGCAATTTTCCACCTTCCTCTGGCTTTTCGTCTCACACCCCTTCACTCTGGGTAGTGAACAAGGGAGTGCGGGCAGACGGACGCGCGCAGCGCGTCGGACAAGACGGGGGCAGCGCATGGACGCGGTGCGGCTCATCGTGACGAGCAGGCGGTCCCTGGCGGCGGGCGGCGACGCGCGGGAGACCCTGGCCGAGGTGTGGCAGGCGCAGGCCCTCGCGCAAGCCATAGGAAGCCGCCTGGCGGTCGCCGGACCACCCGAACTGCGCGGCGAGGCACTGGGGTTGACGGAGCTGGCGGGCCGGGGCTGCGGTGTCCTCGACCCGCCGGAACTGGCCCCCGGTGAGCTGCGGGCGGGCCAGCTCACCGAGTTGGGCGACGCCCGCCACACCCTGATGCACCTCGGCGGCCTCCTCGGCGAGGTCGGCATCGCCCTCGTCGCCCTGGCCAGCGCAGCCGGCGACGAGGGCACGTACTGGCAGTGCATGGAGGCCATCGACGCGGCGGACGAGTCCCGCGACCGCGTCCTGGAAATGCTCCGCAGACTCGCGGACCGGGAACAGACGGTGCCGGAGCGGGAGGCGGGGTAGGGCCGGTCCTGGGGGCCCGCCGTGTGGATCACGCCGCAGACGCGGGGACGGCAGGCCGCAGTCGATTCCCTGCGACCTGATCCGGACGACAGCCCTAACCCGCCTGCCCTTCCTCCATGACCTTGCGTTCGGCATCCCCCGCCGCCTGAAGGTCCGCGTCCAAGGCCGACAGGTCCGCGTTCAACGCCGCCATCAGCTCCTCCATCTGCTGCAACAGCCCTTTCGGCTGCCCGGTCCCGCCCTGCTGCGGCACGGTCTCTTCGGACATGACGGCCTCCTCGGCCCCTGGCCCCCGGGGAGGCCGACGCGGGTGACGCCCCGGCGGTCCACCCCCCCGGTGCGGAAGCCGGGGGCTCCGGCTCCGCCCGAGCCAACGATCACCATCGGGGCCGGTCACTGGCCCGGTCGCCCGGGCCCCGCGGTATTGACGTAATTTCACCCGACCGGGGACCGGCCGGTACGGGGGACCGATGGACCGGCCGGTATGGGGGACCGATCCCGTGCTCGCACACCCCGGCGTGCAGGATGGAAACATGGATCTTCGCATCTTCACCGAGCCCCAGCAGGGGGCCACCTACGACACTCTGCTCGCCGTCGCCAAGGCCACCGAGGACCTCGGCTTCGACGCCTTCTTCCGTTCCGACCACTACCTCCGCATGGGCAACGTGGACGGCATGCCCGGCCCCACCGACGCCTGGGTCACCCTGGCCGGACTCGCCCGCGAGACCAAGCGCATCCGGCTCGGCACCCTGATGACCGCCGGCACCTTCCGGCTGCCCGGCGTGCTGGCCATCCAGGTCGCCCAGGTCGACCAGATGTCCGGCGGCCGGGTCGAGCTCGGCCTCGGCGCCGGCTGGTTCGAGGAGGAGCACAAGGCCTACGGCATCCCCTTCCCCAAGGAGAAGTTCGCCCGCCTCGAGGAGCAGCTGGAGATCGTCACCGGCCTGTGGGCGACGGCCCCCGGCAAGACCTTCGACTTCCACGGCACCTACTACGACCTCACGGACTCTCCCGCCCTGCCCAAGCCGGCCCAGGAGAAGATCCCCGTACTCGTCGGCGGCCACGGCCCGGCCCGCACCCCGCGGCTGGCCGCCAAGTACGCCGACGAGTTCAACATGCCGTTCGCCTCCGTCGAGGACAGCGCGCGCCAGTTCGCCCGGGTACGCGCCGCCGCCGAGGAGGCGGGCCGCAGCGGCGACGACCTGACGTACTCCAACGCCCTCGTCGTCTGCGTCGGCCGCGACGACCAGGAGGTCGCCCGCCGGGCCGCCGCGATCGGGCGCGAGGTGGACGAGTTGAAGCTCAACGGCCTGGCCGGATCCCCCGCCGAGGTCGTCGACAAGATCGGCCGCTACGCCGAGACCGGCTCCCGCCGCATCTACCTCCAGGTCCTCGACCTCGACGACCTGGACCACCTGGAGCTGATCTCCGCGCAGGTGCAGTCGCAGCTGTCGTAGGCGGGCCCGCCCGGCAGCCCTCGTTAAACGAAGGCGCTGGTGGGCACAGGTGTGCGAAGCTGTGGGCGTCGTCCTGCCGAGCCCCCAGGATCACCCGTCCTGGGGGCTCTCGCACGTACGGCACCGAAAACATCCACCCAGCCGGAGAGGCCCTCCGCATGTTCCTGACGATCAGTACCACCGGCACCCCAGAGCGCCCCGCCACCGACCTCGGCTACCTGCTGCACAAGCATCCCGACAAGGCGCAGGCGTTCTCCACCTCCTACGGCACGGCCCACGTCCTCTACCCCGAGGCGGACGCCGGGCGCTGCACGGCGGCGCTGCTGCTGGAGGTCGACGCGGTGGCACTGGTCAGGCGCGGCAAGGGCAAGGGCCGCGGCGGCGCCCCCGACGCGGCACTCGCGCAGTACGTCAACGACCGTCCCTACGCGGCCTCCTCCCTGCTCGCCGTGGCGCTGAGCAGCGTGTTCTCCAGCGCGATGAAGGGCGTCTGCAACGCCCGGCCGGAACTCCCCGGCCAGACCAGGCCGCTGCGCGTCGAGGTGCCCGCACTGCCCGCCCGCGGTGGCCCCGACCTCGTACGTAAGCTCTTCGAGCCGCTCGGCTGGACCGTCACCGCCGAGCCCGTGCCGCTCGACACCGAGTTCCCCGACTGGGGCGACTCGCGGTACGTGAGCCTCGTCCTGGAATCGGACACGCTCACCGTCGCCGAGGCCCTGCGTCACCTCTACGTCCTGCTCCCCGTCCTGGACGACGCCAAGCACTACTGGGTCGCCCCCGACGAGGTCGACAAGCTGCTGCGCGTGGGCGAGGGCTGGCTGCCCGGCCACCCCGAGCAGCGGCTGATCACCAGCCGCTACCTGTCGCGCCGCTGGTCGCTGACCCGGCAGGCCACCGAGCGCCTGGAACTGGTGCGGCTCGCCGAGACCGACGACAGCGAGGTCGAGGAGATCGACAACGCGGTCGAGGCGGAGACCGAGGCCGAGGAGAAGCCGACCCCGCTGGCCGTGCAGCGCCGCGAGGCGATCGTCACGGCGCTGAGGCAGTCCAAAGCCGCCCGGGTCCTCGATCTCGGCTGCGGACAGGGCCAGTTGGTGCAGACGCTGCTCAAGGACCCGGCGTTCACCGAGATCGTGGGCGTGGACGTGTCGATGCGCGCGCTCACCATCGCCTCCCGGCGGCTGAAGCTGGACCGCATGGGCGAGCGGCAGGCCTCCCGCGTCCAGCTCCTCCAGGGCTCCCTCGCGTACACCGACGTCCGGCTCAAGGGCTACGACGCCGCCGTGCTCAGCGAGGTCATCGAGCACCTCGACCTGCCCCGGCTGCCCGCCCTGGAGTACGCGGTGTTCGGCTCGGCGCGCCCGAGGACGGTCCTCGTGACCACCCCGAACGTCGAGTACAACGTGCGCTGGGAGTCCCTCCCGGCCGGCCACGTCCGGCACGGCGACCACCGCTTCGAGTGGACCCGCGCGGAGTTCCGCGCCTGGGCCGAGGCGGTCGCCGAACGGCACGGCTACGGCGTCGGGTTCGAACCCGTGGGCCCCGACGACCCGGAGGTGGGGCCGCCCACCCAGATGGCCGTATTCACCCTGACCACGCCGAAGGAGGCGAAGGCGGCATGACCGACGTACAGCAGGGGCGCGTGCTGCCCGTCACCGACCTGTCCCTGGTGGTGCTGGTCGGAGCCACCGGCTCCGGCAAGTCCACCTTCACCCGCCGGCACTTCAAGCCCACCGAGGTCATCTCGTCCGACTTCTGCCGCGGTCTCGTCTCGGACGACGAGAACGACCAGAGCGCGACCAAGGACGCCTTCGACGTCCTGCACTACATCGCCGGCAAGCGCCTGGCCGCAGGTCGCCGCACGGTCGTCGACGCGACCAGCGTGCAGCCCGACTCCCGCCGCCAGCTGATCGACCTGGCCAGGCAGTACGACGTCCTGCCGATCGCGATCGTGCTCGACGTGCCCGAGGAGGTGTGCGCCGAGCGCAACGCGGCCCGCACCGACCGCGCCGACATGCCCCGCCGGGTCATCCACCGCCACACCCGCGAACTCCGCCGCTCCCTCAGGCACCTGGAGCGCGAGGGCTTCCGCAAGGTGCACATCCTGCGCGGCGTCGACGAGATCGAGCACGCCACGGTCGTCACCGAGAAGCGCTTCAACGACCTGACCCACCTCACCGGCCCGTTCGACATCATCGGCGACATCCACGGCTGCGCCGCCGAACTGGAGGCGCTGCTCGGCAAGCTGGGCTACGTCGACGGGGTCCACCCGGAGGGCCGTACGGCCGTCTTCGTCGGCGACCTGGTCGACCGCGGCCCGGACAGCCCCGGCGTGCTGCGCCGCGTGATGGCGATGGTGAAGTCCGGCAACGCGCTGTGTGTGCCCGGCAACCACGAGAACAAGTACGGCCGTTACCTGCGCGGCCGCAAGGTCCAGCACACCCACGGCCTCGCCGAGACCATCGAGCAGATGGCGGGCGAGAGCGAGGAGTTCGTCGCCGAGGTACGGGAGTTCCTCGACGGCCTGGTCAGCCACTACGTCCTCGACGGCGGCCGGCTGGTCGTCTGCCACGCCGGTCTGCCCGAGAAGTACCACGGCCGCACCTCCGGCCGGGTCCGCAGCCATGCCCTGTACGGCGACACGACCGGGGAGACCGACGAGTTCGGCCTGCCGGTGCGCTACCCGTGGGCGGAGGACTACCGGGGCCGGGCCGCCGTCGTCTACGGCCACACCCCGGTGCCGGAGGCGACCTGGCTCAACAACACCATCTGCCTGGACACCGGCGCGGTCTTCGGCGGCAAGCTCACCGCGCTGCGCTGGCCGGAGCGCGAGCTGGCCGACGTCCCGGCGGAGCAGGTCTGGTACGAGCCGGCGAAGCCGCTGCGCAGCGAGGCCCCCGGCGGGCAGGACGGCCGCCCGCTGGACCTGGCGGACGTGCGGGGCCGCAGGGTCGTGGAGACCCGGCACCAGGGCCGCGTCTCGATCCGCGAGGAGAACGCGGCCGCCGCTTTGGAGGTCATGAGCCGCTTCGCGGTGGACCCGCGCCTGCTGCCGTACCTCCCGCCGACCATGGCCCCGACGGCCACGAGTCACGTCGAGGGCTACCTGGAGCACCCTGAGGAGGCGTTCGCCCAGTACAAGGACGACGGTGTCGCGCGGGTCGTGTGCGAGGAGAAGCACATGGGCTCGCGGGCCGTGGCCCTGGTGTGCCGGGACGCGGAGGCGGCCCGCAAGCGCTTCGGCGTGGACGGCCCGACCGGGTCCCTCTACACCCGCACCGGGCGCCCCTTCCTCGACGACGCCGCCCTCACCGAGGAGATCCTCGACCGGGTGCGCACGGCGATCGGCGAGGCCGGCCTCTGGGACGAGCTGGAGACCGACTGGCTGCTGCTGGACGCCGAGTTGATGCCCTGGTCGCTGAAGGCGTCCGGGCTGCTGCGGTCGCAGTACGCCGCCGTGGGCGCCGCGTCCGGCGCGGTGCTCCCGCAGGCACTGGCCGCCCTGCAGGGCGCGGCGACGCGGGGCGTGGACGTGACCGGCCTCCTGTCCCGCACCGGTGAACGCGCCACCGACGCGGCCGCGTTCACCGAGGCGTACCGCCGCTACTGCTGGACCACGGACGGCTTGGACGGTGTCCGCCTGGCACCGTTCCAGATACTCGCGGTGCAGGGGCGCAGCCTCACCGGGCTGCCGCACGACGAGCAGCTCGCCCTGCTCGACCGGCTCGTCGAGCACGACGGCAGCGGCCTGCTCCAGACCACCCGGCGGCTGTACGTCGACACCGCCGACCCGGAGTCGGTGCAGGCCGGCGTCGACTGGTGGCTGGAGATGACCGGCCGCGGCGGCGAGGGCATGGTCGTCAAGCCGGTCGGAGCGCTCGTCCGCGACACCCAGGGCCGCCTGGTGCAGCCCGGCATCAAGTGCCGCGGCCGCGAGTACCTGCGGATCATCTACGGCCCGGAGTACACGCGCCCGGAGAACCTCACCCGCCTGCGCTCGCGTTTCCTCAACCACAAGCGGTCCCTGGCGATCCGCGAGTACGCCCTGGGCCTGGAGGCCCTGGACCGGCTGGCCGAGGGCGAGCCGCTGTGGCGGGTGCACGAGGCGGTGTTCGGGGTGCTGGCGCTGGAGTCGGAGCCGGTCGACCCGAGGCTGTGAGCCGGAGCCCACACGATTCCGGCCAGGCTCGTCCCGCCTGGGACGCTCCTGGCCGGACGTCGCCCTTCCGTTCCCGTTCGTCCCTGGTCAACTCGCAAAGGGACGTCGGTGAGCTGTGAAGCGGCTCGAAATCCGGCTGATGTCCGCGCTCCCGCCCTCGCTCGGTCCGGCCCAGGAGCTCGTCGGACGGCCGGCTGCGGGAGGAGGTCCCTCCGGCCGCGCCGGCCCGCGCCCGCACGGCCGCCGCCCTGCACCGCACCTCGCGGGCTGGATCGTCGCCCGGGCGCTCCTCGAACCCGGGCGGGCCGCGCGCCGGATGCCGGCCCGGCCCGAGGAGCTGCTGGAGCCGTCGCCCCGGGTGTGAGCCCGGCGTGGCGCGTTTGTCGTCGGTGCGACGAGAACTGGCGGTCATGGAAACGGTCGAGGAGCGCGTCAATACGCTCTCCGATGGTCAGGATGGAGGCATGGCATACCACGTCCACTCCGAGGCCGGGCGGCTGCGCCGCGTCATCCTGCACCGGCCCGATCTCGAGCTCAAAAGGCTCACCCCCAGCAACAAGACCTCGCTGCTCTTCGACGACGTGCTGTGGGTGCGCAGGGCCCGCGCCGAGCACGACGGGTTCGCCGACGTGCTGCGCGACCGCGGTGTCGCCGTCCACCTCTTCGGTGACCTGCTGGCCGAGACGCTCGAGGTTCCGGCGGCCAGATCCCTCGTCCTGGACAGGGTCTTCGACGAGAAGGAGTACGGCCCGCTGGCCACCGACCCGCTCAGAGCCGCCTTCGAGAACCTGCCCGCGCGGGAGCTGGCCGAGGTCCTGGTCGGCGGCATGACGAAACGCGAGTTCCTCGACGTGCACCCGGAGCCGACCTCCGTGCGCTTCCACGTCATGGAACTGGACGACTTCCTGCTGGGCCCGCTGCCCAACCACCTCTTCACCCGGGACACCTCCGCCTGGATCTACGACGGCGTGTCCATCAACGCCATGCGCTGGCCCGCCCGGCAGCGCGAGACCGTGCACTTCGAGGCGATCTACCGGCATCACCCGCTCTTCCGCGACGAGACGTTCCACGAGTGGTCGGAGGGGCAGACCGACTACCCGTCCACCATCGAGGGCGGGGACGTGCTGGTCATCGGCAACGGGGCGGTGCTCATCGGCATGAGCGAGCGCACCACGCCGCAGGCGGTGGAGATGCTCGCGCACAAGCTGTTCGCCGCCGGGTCCGCCGAGACGATCGTGGCCCTCGACATGCCCAAGCGGCGTGCCTTCATGCACCTCGACACCGTGATGACGATGGTCGACGGCGACACCTTCACCCAGTACGCGGGCCTCGGCATGCTCCGCTCGTACACCATCGAGCCGGGCGTGGGCGAGAAGGAGCTGAAGGTCACCGACCATCCGCCGGAGCACATGCACCGCGCGATCGCCGCCGCGCTCGGCCTGAACGAGATCCGTGTGCTGACCGCCACGCAGGACGTGCACGCGGCGGAACGCGAGCAGTGGGACGACGGCTGCAACGTCCTCGCCGTCGAACCCGGGGTCGTGGTCGCCTACGAGCGGAACGCCACCACCAACACCCACCTGCGCAAACAGGGCATCGAGGTGATAGAGATCCCGGGCAGCGAGCTGGGCCGGGGGAGGGGCGGTCCGCGCTGCATGAGCTGCCCGGTCGAACGAGATCCGGTGTAGGAGGCCACGGGAGGTCCCCGAGAGGCCCCCGAGAAGCTCCGTATAGACATGCTGCCTTTCGTATAGTATTCCAGGAGTTCTGTGTCCCCGTATCCCTGGAGCGCCCTCATGGCGACTGTCCCGACCGCCCTCGCCGGCCGCCACCTTCTCAAGGAGCTGGACCTCACCGAGGAGGAGTTCCGCGGTCTGGTCGAGCTGGCCGCCGAGCTGAAGGCCGCCAAGAAGTCCGGGACCGAGACCCAGTACCTGCGGGGACGCAACATCGCGTTGATCTTCGAGAAGACCTCCACCCGCACCCGCTGCGCGTTCGAGGTCGCGGCCGCCGACCAGGGCGCCTCGACCACGTACCTCGACCCCTCCGGCTCACAGATCGGGCACAAGGAGTCGGTCAAGGACACCGCGCGGGTGCTGGGGAGGATGTACGACGCGATCGAGTACCGGGGCGACAGCCAGCAGAAGGTGGAGGAGCTGGCGGCGCACGCCGGTGTCCCCGTCTACAACGGGCTCACCGACGACTGGCACCCCACCCAGATGCTCGCCGACGTCCTGACCATGACCGAGCACTGCGACAAGCCGCTGACCGAGGTCGCCTTCGCCTACCTGGGCGACGCCCGCTTCAACATGGGCAACTCCTACCTGGTCACCGGCGCCCTGCTCGGCATGGACGTACGGCTCGTCGCGCCGAAGGAGTTCTGGCCGGCCGAGGAGGTCGTCGACCGGGCCCGCGCGCTCGCCGCGACCAGCGGCGCCCGCATCACGCTCACCGAGACCGTGGACGAGGGCGTCCGCGGCGCCGACTTCGTCGCCACGGACGTCTGGGTCTCCATGGGTGAGCCGAAGGAGGTCTGGGCCGAGCGCATCACCGCCCTCGCCCCGTACGCCGTGACCATGGACGTCCTGCGCGCCACCGGCAACCCGGACGTGAAGTTCCTGCACTGCCTGCCCGCCTTCCACGACCTCGGCACCAAGGTCGGCCAGGAGATCCACGCGGCGCACGGCCTGGAGTACCTGGAGGTCTCCGACGAGGTCTTCGAGTCGGCCCACTCGGCCGTCTTCGACGAGGCGGAGAACCGGATGCACACCATCAAGGCGGTCATGGTGGCAACGCTCGCCTGAACAGGCCTTATGCTGACCGGCGGCCCGGAACCACCCCTTCTCCGCGGCCGCCGCGCGACGAACCCGTCGCACTCCCGCACCACCCAGAAACGAGCACCACCCGCATGCCCGCTCCCCGTATCAAGCCCCCTGCCCTCCTCGTGGCGGAATCGGGCGCCGACCGTGAAGGCCATGGCCTCAAGCGCACCATGGGCCTCTTCCAACTGGTCTGCTTCGGCGTCGGCGCGATCGTCGGCACCGGCATCTTCGTCGGCCTGTCCGACTCGGTCGCCCAGGCCGGCCCGGCCGTCGTCGTCTCCTTCCTCCTCGCCGCGCTCACCTGCGTCTTCACCGCGTTCGCCTTCGCCGAGCTGGGTGGCGCGATCCCGGTCTCCGGTTCCTCGTACTCCTTCGCCTACGCCGGTCTCGGCGAGGGCACGGCCTTCCTCGTCGGCTGGTGCCTGCTGCTGGAGTACGGCGTGTCGGTGTCCGCGGTGGCGGTCGGCTGGAGCCAGTACGTCAACGAGCTCCTCGAGAGCGTCGTCGGACTGCACCTGCCCACGGCCCTGTCGGCCGGTCCGGGCGAGGGCGGAGTGGTGAACCTCCCGGCCGTGATCGTCATCGCCCTGGCCGCCGTCCTCCTGGTGCGCGGGGTGCGCGAGAGCGCCCGGGCCACGGCCGCGATGGCCGTGCTGAAGCTCGCCGTCCTGGTGGCCTTCATCGCGATCGGCTTCACCGCCTTCGAGGACGGCAACCTCACCCCGTTCTCGCCGACGGGCCTCGCCGGCATCGGCGCGGGCACGACCGCCGCCTTCTTCTCGTACATCGGCTTCGACGCGATCACCACCGCCGGTGAAGAGGCGAAGAACCCGCGCCGGGACATCCCGGTGGCGATCCTCGTCTGCATCGGCCTGGTCACGCTGCTCTACAGCGCGGTCGCGCTCGCCGCGATCGGTGCCATCGGCGGCGACGCGGTCGGCGGCCGTCCGGCGGCTCTCTCCTACGTCGTCAACCAGGTCACCGGCTCCACCGTCGGCGGCGGGGTGATCGCCTTCGGCGCGGTCGTCGCCATCGCCTCGGTCGTGCTCGCCGTGATGTACGGCCAGACCCGGATCCTGATGTCCATGTCCCGTGACGGACTGATCCCGCGCGTCTTCGAGAAGGTGTCGCCGAAGACCTCCACCCCGGTCGCCGGCACGCTGATCGTGGCGGGCGTCTTCGCGCTCCCCGCGGCCTTCGCCCCGCTGGACGCGGTGGTCAACCTTTGCACCATCGGCACCCTCGCCATCATGGCCGTCGTCAACATCGCGGTCATCGCCCTGCGCCGCCGCGAGCCCGGCCTCGCCCGCAGCTTCCGGGTGCCGCTGTACCCCGTCACCCCGCTGCTCGGCGTCGGCTTCTGCCTGTACCTGATGTACGAGACGGGCGCGACGACCTGGATCCAGTTCGCTGGGTTCCTCGCGGTCGGGGTCGCCCTGTACCTGCTCTACGGGCGCCGGAACTCCCGGCTCGCCGCGGTCACGCCGACGGACGCCGCTGAGCCGGTACCACAGGCAGTCTGAACCAGACGGCCTTGCCGGACTCGGTCGGGCGGTGCCCGCAGGAGGAACTCAGGGCGCGGATCAGCAGCAGTCCGCGCCCGTGCTCCTGCCAGGGGTCGGGCGGCCCGCCGAGCGGGCAGGTGAGATCGCCGGGCGGGGCCGGGTCGGCGTCGTGCACCTCGACCTGGCAGCCCGACGGCATCAGCTCCACGACCAGCACTATCGGCGTCTCGCCCCTGGTGTGCTCCACGGCGTTGGCCACCAGCTCCGCCGTCAGCAGCTCCGCGGTGTCGCAGTCCGCTCCCTGCTCCAGCTCGGCCAGCGCCGTACGGACCAGGGCACGGGCCACGGGCACCGCCGCTGCGGTGTGCGGCAGCGCGATGCGCCAGGAGGCGGGGGCTGAGGGGAGTTCGTACAAGGCGGGTCCGTTCATGGAGCAGGACATCCTGCTTTCAACCTGATGAATGGTACGGCGCCGCTCTTCGGAGACGTCCGAGGGGCACCGTCGGAGGCGCCCTTGCCTCCTTGCCGGACGGCTTACCCAGGTGAACGCGCCGCCTCGCACAGCTGCTCCCGCCGTTACGCCGGTGTGGACGATCTGTGACGGATGTAACCGGCCCAGGTCACGCCGGGCCCACACCGAAGTCCTACCCGGACGGCCTATCGCGCACTCATGACGACAGTCACGGATGAGTGATAGCTTCGGGGGGTAGAGCTCAGTGAGGCAGTGCCCGCCCGAGGAGGCCGCACGTCATGAGTCCCTTCACCGGCTCCGCCGCCCGCACCCCCGGCTGGGAGCATCTGCGCGTCGACGTCGCCGACGGCGTCGCCACCGTCACCCTGGCCCGCCCCGAGAAGCTCAACGCGCTCACCTTCGGTGCCTACGCCGACCTGCGCGACCTGCTCGCGGAGCTGTCCCGGGAGCGGTCCGTACGGGCCCTGGTGCTGGCCGGCGAGGGCCGCGGCTTCTGCTCCGGCGGCGACGTCGACGAGATCATCGGCGCGACCCTCGGCATGGACACCGCCCAGCTTCTGGACTTCAACCGGATGACCGGCCAGGTGGTCCGCGCGATCCGGGAGTGCCCGTTCCCGGTGATCGCGTCGCTGCACGGCGTGGCGGCCGGCGCCGGAGCGGTCCTGGCCCTGGCCGCGGACTTCCGCATCGCCGACCCCACCGCCCGCTTCGCCTTCCTCTTCACCCGCGTCGGCCTCTCCGGCGGCGACATGGGCGCGGCCTACCTGCTGCCCCGGGTCGTCGGCCTGGGCCACGCGACCCGCCTGCTGATGCTGGGCGACCCGGTCCGGGCCCTCGAGGCGGAGCGCATCGGCCTGATCAGCGAACTGACGGAGGAGGGCCGGGCGGACGAGACGTCACAACAACTGGCCCACCGCCTGGCCCAGGGCCCGGCGCTGGCGTACGCCCAGACCAAGGCCCTCCTCACGTCGGAGCTGGACATGCCCTTGGCGGCATCGATCGAGCTGGACGCCTCCACCCAGGCCCTCCTGATGACGGGTGAGGACTACGCGGAATTCCACGCGGCGTTCACAGAGAAGCGCCCTCCCAAATGGAGCGGACGGTGAGTACGGTGCCCTCAGGGGCGCGGGGCTGTGCTGAACATGCGGCTACCGCCGCGTGGGCGCGATCAGCCACACATTGCCCGCACCCGCACACCGGCAAGAACCACCCCCTACGCGTCGGGATCATCGGCGGCGGCCCCGGCGGCCTCTACGCCGCCGCCCTCCTCAAACGCCTGGACCCCGGACGTGAGGTCACCGTCTGGGAACGCAACCCCCCGGACAGCACCTTCGGCTTCGGCGTGGTCCTCTCCGACGAAACCCTCGGCGGCATCGAACACGCCGACCCCCAGGTCTACGAGGCCCTCCAGCGGCACTTCACCCGCTGGGACGACATCGACATCGTCCACCGCGGGGAACGCCACACCTCCGGCGGCCACGGTTTCGCGGCCCTGGGCCGCAAGCGGCTGCTCGAGATCCTCCACACCCGCTGCCGCGAACTCGGCGTCGACCTCCGCTTCCGCACCGAGGCCCCCGAAGACCTCCCGCGCACCCACGACCTGGTCATCGCCGCGGACGGCGTCCACAGCACCACCCGCGAGACCTACGCCGACGTCTTCCGCCCCCGGGTGACGACCCACCGCTGCCGCTACATCTGGCTCGCCGCCGACTTCCCCTTCGACTCCTTCCGCTTCGAGATCGCCGAAACCGAACACGGCGTGATGCAGCTCCACGGCTACCCCTACGCCCCCGACGCCTCGACGGTGATCGTCGAAATGCGCGAAGAGGTCTGGCATGCGGCCGGTTTCGACGAGCTCGGTGAAGCGGAGTCGATCGAGCGCTGCGCCAAGATCTTCGCGGAAGCGCTCCGCGGCCGGCCCCTGCAGTCGAACAACTCCACGTGGACGACGTTCCGCACGGTCGTCAACGACCGCTGGTCGCACGGCAACGTCGTCCTGCTCGGGGACGCCGCCCACACCGCCCACTTCTCGATCGGCTCCGGCACCAAGCTCGCCGTCGAGGACGCGCTGGCCCTGGCCGCCTGCCTGGAGGAGTGCGACTCGCTGCCCGAGGCCCTGGCCGCCTACGAGGCGGAGCGGCGCCCCGTCGTCGCCTCCACGCAGCGCGCGGCCCGGGCCAGCCTGGAGTGGTTCGAGAACCTCGCGCTGTACCTGGACCAGCCGCCCCGTCAGTTCGCCTTCAATCTGCTCACCCGCAGCCGCCGCGTCACGCACGACAACCTGCGGCTGCGCGACGCCCGCTTCACGGAGACGGTGGAGCGCGAGTTCGGCTGCCCACCCGGCACGCCCCCGATGTTCACGCCGTTCCGGCTGCGCGGCCTGACCCTGCGCAACCGGGTCGTCGTCTCGCCCATGGACATGTACTCGGCCGCCGACGGCGTCCCCGGCGACTTCCACCTCGTCCACCTGGGCGCGCGGGCGCTGGGCGGGGCCGGGCTGGTGATGACCGAGATGGTGTGCGTCAGCGAGGAGGGCCGGATCACGCCCGGCTGCGCCGGCCTCTACACCGGTCGGCAGGCCGAGGCATGGAAGCGGATCACGAACTTCGTGCACGAGAGGGCCCCCGGCACCGCGATCGGCGTGCAACTCGGCCACAGCGGCCGCAAGGGCTCCACCAAACTGATGTGGGAGGGCATGGACGAGCCGCTGGAGGAGGGCAACTGGCCGCTCGTGGCCCCCTCGGCGCTCCCGTACAAGGGGTTCAGCCAGACCCCGCGCGAGCTGTCCCGGGCTCAACTGACCGATATACGAGAGCAGTTCGCGGCGTCCGCCGTCCGCGCCGGCCGGGCCGGCTTCGACCTGCTCGAACTGCACTGCGCGCACGGCTACCTGCTGTCCGGCTTCCTCTCCCCGCTGACCAACCGCCGCACCGACGCCTACGGCGGCTCCCTGGAGAAGCGGCTGCGTTTCCCTCTGGAGGTCTTCGACGCCGTACGGAACGTGTGGCCGGGGGAGCGGCCCATGACCGTCCGCATCTCCGCCACCGACTGGGCCGAGGGCGGGACGACCGCCGAGGACGCCGTCGAGATCGCCCGGGCCTTCGCCGCGCACGGCGCCGACGCGATCGACGTGTCGACGGGCCAGGTCGTGGCGGACGAGCGGCCCGAGTTCGGGCGGTCGTACCAGACACCGTTCGCGGACCGGATCCGCCACACCACCGGCATCCCGGTCATCGCGGTCGGTGCGATCTCCTCCTGGGACGACGTCAACTCCCTGATCCTGGCGGGCCGCACCGACCTCTGCGCCCTCGCCCGCCCCCACCTCTACGACCCCCACTGGACCCTGCACGCGGCGGCCGAGCAGGGCTACACGGGCCCGGGCGCGACCTGGCCGGCCCCCTACCGCGCGGGCAGCCGCCGCCCCCAGACGGGCCGCACCGACGCCCCGAAACCCCGGCTGAGTCTCGGAAGCGGTGACGCCCGGGGGCGTTAGGATCCGGGGCATGGTCATGACCATGGACGACGTGGACCGGTTCGAAGCCTTCAGGCCGCGCCTGGAGGCCGTCGCCTACCGGCTGCTCGGGTCGGCGAGCGAGGCCGAGGACGCCGTGCAGGAGACGTTCCTGCGCTGGCAGGGCGCCGACATCGACCGCATCGACGTCCCCGAGGCGTGGCTGACGAAGGTGCTCACCAACCTGTGCCTCAACCAGCTCACCTCGGCCCGTGCGCGGCGCGAGACCTACGTCGGCCAGTGGCTGCCCGAGCCGCTGCTCGCCGGGGACCGGATGCTCGGGCCCGCCGACACCGCCGAGCAGCGTGAATCGGTCTCGTACGCGGTGCTCGTCCTGCTGGAGCGCCTCTCGCCGAACGAGCGGGCGGTGTACGTGCTGCGGGAGGCCTTCGACTACCCGCACCGGGAGATCGCGGAGATCCTCGACATCACCGAGGCCTCCAGCCAGCAGATCTTCCACCGCGCGAAGAAGCACGTCGCGGACGGCAGGGCCCGCACGCGCACCGAGATCGACGAGGCCGCCGCGCGGCGGATCATCGACGAGTTCCTCGCGGCCGCCGCCAGCGGCCGGACCGAGCCGCTCGTGCAACTGCTCACCGGCGACGCCGTCGCGGTCGGCGACGGTGGCGGGAAGGTCCCGGCCCGGGCCAGGGCGTTCGAGGGCGCCCTCGCGGTCGCGAAGTTCATGCGGGGCCTGTTCAAGCCCAGCGCCGCCAAGCGCGCCCTGGTCGGCGGCTCGCCCGACGTCTACGCCTGGACCGCCAACGGCGACCCCGCCCTCGTTGTGGTTGTCGACGGCCGGGTCATCGGCGTCATGTGCCTGGAAGTCGCCGACGACGGCATCGCCGCGTTCCGCAACCAGGTCAACCCCGACAAGCTCGAACGCGCGACCCGGCTGTGGGCCGCCGGCGACCACGGAGACCCCCTGCTCACGGTCTTCTGACCCGACCTACGGCAGTGTGACGTGCTTCACATGGCGTTCCTGTCAGGAAACGGCGGGCCCCCCGGTTCAAGGGGTGAATCCGCAACAGACAGCCGTCATGACAGGAGCTACGCCATGCAGCACCGCATCGTCGTCCTCGGAGCCGGCTACACCGGAGCCACCGCCGCCGGGCGCATCGCCAAGCGACTGCACCGCGAAGACGTCGCCATCACCCTCGTCAACGCCGAGTCCGACTTCGTCGAGCGCGTCCGGATGCACCAGCTCGCAGCCGGCCAGGACCTCGCGCCCCGGCCGTTCGGCGAGATGTTCCGGGGCACCGGCGTTTCCCTGAAGCAGGGGAAGGTCACCGCCGTCGACGTCGACCGCAGGACCGTCACCGTCGCCGCCCTCGACGCGACCGGGGAGGCGATGGACGAGGAGCTGGAGTACGACACCCTCGTGTACGCCCTCGGCAGCGGCTGGAACGACCAGGGGGTGCCCGGTACCGCCGAGCACGCCCACGAGATCGCGAGCCGCCCCGGAGCGCTCCGGCTGCGCGAGCGCCTGGCCGGCCTGGCCGCCGGAGAATCCGTGGTCGTGGTCGGGGGTGGTCTCACCGGCATCGAGGCGGCGACCGAGATCGCCGAGGCCCGCCCGGACCTCGCCGTCGCCCTCGCCGCCCGCGGCGGCCTCGGCGACTGGCTCTCGGAGAAGGGCGCCGGGCACCTGCGCACGGTCGTCGACCGGCTCGGCATCACCGTCCACGAGCACGCCGCCGTCACCGCCGTCGAGGCCGGCCACATCACCACCGGCGACGGGACGGACATCCCGGCGGCGGTCACCGTCTGGACCACGGGCTTCGCCGTCCACCCGATCGCGCAGGCCACCACCCTGGAGGTCACCGACACCGGCCAGATCGTGGTCGACCGGACCATGCGCTCGGTGTCGCACCCGGACGTGTACGCCATCGGCGACGCGGCCCTGGCGATGGGCCCCGGGGACAAGCCGCTGCGGATGTCGTGCGCCTCGGGCGTCCCCGGCGCCTGGCAGGCCGCCGACGCCATCGCGGCCCGGCTGACCGGAGGCAAGGTCCCGACCGTGTCCGTGCGCTACTTCAACCAGTGCATCTCGCTGGGCCGCAAGGACGGTCTGATCCAGTACGTCACCGCGGACGACCGTGCCGTGTCGTCGGCCCTGACCGGCCGGCTCGCCGCGCTCTACAAGGAGATCATCTGCAAGGGCGCGGCCTGGGGCGTCGCCCACCCGCTGCTCGTGCCGGCCCGGCGCCGCCGCGTCGTGCGGGAGACCGTCGTCCCGGAGAGCTCTCCGGTCGGGACAGCGGCCTGAGCTCCGGGATGCCGACCGCCTCAGACCGGGTAGGCGTGGGTCTGTGCCGCCTTCACCGTCGCCCAGACCTCCGCGCCCGGGTGGAGATCGAGTTCGGCCGCGGCGACCGTCGTGAGGTCGGCGGCGAGGGGGAGTTCACCGGTGAGGTCGGCCCGGATCTGGTCGCCGTGGGTCTCCAGACCGGCCACCTCGCAGCGCCACAGGTTGCGGGCGCTGGAGCCGGTGGGCCGGTCGCGGTGGAGGGTGACCGCACTGGGCGGGAACGCCACGAAGACCGGGCCGGACAGGACCTCCGTGGTGGTGAGGGGCGGGCCGTCGGCGAGACGGACGGTGTGGCCGTCGGCCTCGCCCCGGTAGAGGTTCAGGCCGACGAGTTGCGCGATGTAGTCCGTACGGGGATGGCGGGCGATGTCGGCCGGGGTGCCCTCCTGGACGACCCGGCCGTGTTCCACGACCACCAGACGGTCGGCCAGCACCATGGCGTCGAGCGGATCGTGGGTGACGAGCACGGCGACTGCCTCGAAGTCGGCGAGATGGCGCCGGAGTCGGGCGCGTACTTCCAGGCGGGTGCGGGCGTCCAGGGCCGCCAGCGGCTCGTCGAGGAGCAGCAGCCGGGGGCGGGTCGCCAGGGCCCGGGCGAGGGCGACGCGCTGGGCCTGGCCGCCGGAGAGCCTGCGCGGTTTGGCGCCGGTGTGCGCCGCGAGGCCGAGGCGGTCGAGCCACTCGGCGGCCTGCGCCCGGGCCTCCGCCTTGCTCGCGCCCTGGCACCGAGGGCCGAAGGCGACGTTGTCGAGGGCCGTGAGGTGGGGGAAGAGCAGATAGTCCTGGAAGACGACACCGACGGGGCGGGCCTCCGGCGGCGTGCGGTCCAGCTCCCTGCCGTCCAGCCGCAGATGGCCGCCGGAGAGCGGGGTCAGACCGGCGAGGGCGCGCAGCGCGGTGGTCTTGCCGGCGCCGTTCGGCCCGAGCAGGGCGACGACCTCGCCGGGGGCGACGCTCAGCGTCACGTCGAGACGGAAGCCGCCGCGGTCCACGACGAGGCGGGCGTCGAGCCCGTCCGTCGCGGTGCCGGCGTGCGCGTCCTGTTCGTGGGTCTGGGTCATCCGGCACGCATCCAACGGTCGCGCAACCCCGCCAGCACCGCGATCGACACCGCCAGCAGCACCAGGCTGAGGGCGATCGCGGCCTCCGGGTCGCTCTGCAGGGCCAGGTAGACGGCCAGGGGCATGGTCTGGGTGCGGCCGGGGAAGTTGCCGGCGAAGGTGATCGTCGCACCGAACTCGCCTAGCGCCCGGGCCCAGGCGAGGACCGCGCCCGCCGCGATGCCCGGCGCGATCAGCGGCAGCGTGACCCGGCGGAACGCGGTGAAGCGGGACGCGCCCAGGGTGGCGGCCGCCTCCTCGTAGCGCGGATCGGCGGCCCGCAGTGTGCCCTCGACGCTGATGACGAGGAACGGCATCGCCACGAACGCCTCCGCGATCACGACCCCCGCCGTGGTGAAGGGCAGGGTGATCCCGAACCAGGCGTCGAGCCACTGCCCGACGATGCCGTTGCGGCCGAGCGCCATCAGCAGCGCCACACCGCCGACGACCGGCGGCAGGACGAGGGGGAGGGTGACGAGGGCGCGTACGAGGCCGCGGCCGGGGAAGTCGACGCGGGCCAGCAGCCAGGCCAGCGGCACGCCGATGACCAGGCTGACGGCGGTGGCCGCCGTGGCGCTGAGCAGGGACAGCTGGAGGGCCTGCCACACCTCCGCGCTGGTCAGTTGCTCGGGCAGGCTGCGCCACGGGGTCCGCACGAGCAGGGCGATCAGCGGCACGATCAGGAAGGCCAGGCCGATCAGCGCGGGGAGCAGCAGGGGAAGCGGGACGCCGGTCCGGACGCGCCGCCGCGGACCGCCCCGGAGGGTGCCGGCCGGGGCGGGCGACTTGTCGGTCGGGGAGGTCACGGCTTGAGGAACCCGGCCCCGCTCAGGACCTTCTGGCCCTCGGCGGACCGCACCAGCGCGATGAACGCCTTGGCGGCCTCGGCGTTCCTCGCGTCCTTGAGCAGGGCGATCGGGTAGTCGTTGACGGCGTCGGCGGACTCGGGGAACTCCACGCCCTGCACCTTGTCACCCGCCGCGCGCACGTCCGTCTTGTAGACGACGGCGGCGTCGGCCTCCTTCAGCCGGACCTTGGTCAGCGCGGCCTTGACGTCCTGCTCGTACGACACCGGCGTGAGCTTGAGCCGGGCCGCGTCGAGGGCCTGCTGCGCGGCGGCGCCGCACGGCACCTCCGTGTCGCAGAGCACCACCTTCAGGTCCGGCCCGGTGAGGTCTTTGAGGGAGGAGACCCGGTGCGGGTTGCCCGGCAGGGTGGCGATCTCCAGTTCGTTGCGGACGAAGGTCGCGGGCGTGCCCGAGGCGTCGCCGGCGTCCGTGACGATCTTCATCGTCTTGGGGCTGGCCGAGGCGAAGACGTCCGCCGGGGCGCCGCCGGTGATGCTCGCGGCGAGGGAGTCGCTGCCGCCGAAGCTGAAGGTGACCTTCGTGCCGGGGTGCTCCTTCTCGAACCGCTTGCCCAGCGTCGTGAAGCTCTCCTTCAGCGACGCCGCGGCGAACACGGTCACCTCGCCGGAGAGCTTGCCCGGCCCGGAGGAGTCCGGCTTCGCCGAGGACTCCGAGCCGGACGCCGAGCAGGCGCTCAGCGCCAGCAGGGCGGCGGCTCCCACCGCGGCCACACGGAGCGGGCGGCGGGTCCGGCGCACGGTAGGGGTCGTCACGGGTCTGCTCCCTCTGCTGGACGTGTGCCGATGATAATGCCGCAGATGCCAGGGAAAAACTCCCTGTGGGTTCGCATGAGCCGGGACCTGGATCCTTTGGGTTGGCATGTGCGTTCGTACGGACGGGGAGGTTCCGACCTGGCCGAGGGTCCGGTCACTCTGCGCGATACCGGCCGCCGTGGTCTTCCATGACCCAGCGGCCGAGGAGCGCCCCGCCGTAGACGACGTAGCCCACGCCGATGAGCCAGGACTCCACGACGAGGACGACGCCGACCGCTCCGTAGTTGATCGCGTTGGTGACGATGAGCGGGGTGAAGACGAAGTAGGAGAACGTGCGCAGGCCGACCAGGCCCGCCATGGTGGCCAGCGCCCCGGGGAGCAGATCGGTCCAGCGGACCTGCCCGCCCAGCAGGAAGCGCTGCCCCCACCAGAAGAAGACCACGCCGGACGCCGAGCTCAGCGCGATCCGTTCCGGCCCCGAGACGAGGCTGCGCGTCTGCACCTCCTGGTACAGGTAGGCGGTCATCGCGATCATCCACACGGCCTGCCGCCAGACGCGATGCCATGGGCCCGAGGGCAGGCCCCAGATCCGTTCGTAGCCGTTCTGCACGCTTCCGCCGAACGCGACGCCGAAGACGGCCAGCGCGACGCCGCCGAGCACGCTCGTGGTGCCGATGACCTTGCGCGGGGGGCTGATGATGTCCGTGAGCACCCGCTCGGACCGCCCGGACAGCCCCATGCCGTCGGCCAGCCACAAGGCGAAGCCGCCCCGCCCCAGCGGGTCGGCGGCGGCGACCACGATCAGCAGCGGCGCCAGCGTCACCAGCGCGAGCGTGGCGAACCCGGTGGCGCGGTGCAGCAACTCCACGTCGCGGCCCTGCCGGATGAGCGTGTGGGCGCCGGCCCGATGCCATCCGACGTGCATCGAGCGCCCGAGACGCTTCACGGGAGCCGGTCCGTGCGGGCGCCTGCCGTCCTCGGTGGTGTGGTGACGGTCATCCCTCGGTCCGCCTCCCGGTACGTTTCCGTCCACTCGCGGACATCGTTGACCGTTCCATAGCGGAGCAAACGCGGCAAACCGGGCGGCGCCTGTGGAGGTCAGAGCCCCACGAACCCCGCCCCCGCGTCCCGCAGCCGTTCGTGCAGCCCCCGGAACACCGCCGACGAGCGGACCCCCGGCCAGTCCGCGGGAAGCAGCTCGGACGGCAGGCCCGGGTCGGTGTAGGGGAGGTGGCGCCAGGAGTCCAGGGCGAGGAGGTAGTCCCGGTAGGCCTCCTCGGGCGGCGTGTCCTCGCGCTTCTCCCAGTCGTGCAGCACGCGCGCGTGGCGGTCGAGGAACGCCTCGTGCTCCTTGGCGATGGCGGCCAGGTCCCACCACCGGGCGACGGCCTCCGCGGTCGGGGCGAAGCCGAGGTGGTCACCGCGGAAGAAGTCGACGTAGCCGTCGAGCCGCAGCCGCTGGAGCGTGTGCCGGGTCTCCTCGTACAGCCGCGCGGGCGCGATCCACACGCCCGGAGCGGCCGTGCCGAAACCGAGCCCGGCCAGCCGGGAGCGCAGCACGTGCCGCTTCTGCCGCTCCGACTCCGGCACGGAGAACACCGCGAGGACCCAGCCCTCGTCCTCGGGCGGCGCCGAGGCGTAGATGCGGCGGTCGCCGTCGTCGAGCAACTGGCGGGCGTCCGGGGACAGTTCGTAGCCGGCCGCGCCCTGGGCGGTGCGGGCGGGCACGAGCAGTCCGCGTCTCTTGAGCCGCGACACCGAGGAGCGTACGGACGGAGCGTCCACGCCGGCCGCGGCCAGCAGCCGGATCAGTTCGGCTACCGGCACGGGGCCCGGCACGAAGCGGCCGTACGCGCCGTAGAGCGTGACGATGAGAGACCGTGGTGCATGCTGGTCGGACACGTTGATCATCTTAGGTCGTACGGATCACTCCTGGTCGCCTACCGGTACCCCTGGGGCGCGCAGTCTGAACCGCTGGAGCTTGCCGGTGGCCGTGCGCGGCAGCGCGTCCAGGAAGACGATCTCGCGCGGGCACTTGTACGGTGCCAGCTCGCTCTTCACGAAGGCGCGCAGCGCCTCGGCGTCCCGTTCGGCGCCCTCCTTGAGGACGGCGAAGGCCAGCACGACCTGTCCGCGGGCCTCGTCGGGCCGGCCCACGACCGCCGCCTCCACCACGTCCGGATGCCGCAGCAGCGCGTCCTCCACCTCGGGGCCGGCGATGTTGTACCCGGCCGAGATGATCATGTCGTCGGCGCGGGCGACGTAGCGGAAGTAGCCGTCGGGATCGCGGACGTAGGTGTCGCCGGTGATGTTCCAGCCGTCGCGCACGTAGTCGCGCTGCCGCGGGTCGGCGAGGTACCGGCAGCCGACGGGTCCGCGCACGGCGAGCAGCCCCGGCTGCCCGTCGGGTACGGGTGCGCCGTCCGCGTCCTGCACGCGCGCGTGCCAGCCCGGCACGGGAACGCCCGTGGTCCCGGGCCGGATCCGGTCGTCGGCCGCGGAGATGAAGATGTGCAGCAGCTCGGTGGCGCCGATGCCGTTGATGACGCGCAGGCCGGTGCGCTCGTGCCAGGCCTGCCAGGTGGCGGCGGGCAGGTTCTCGCCGGCCGAGACGCAGCGGCGCAGGCAGGAGACGTCGTACGCGTCGAGCTCGTCGAGCATCGCGCGGTACGCCGTCGGGGCGGTGAACAGCACGGAGACCCGGTGCCGGGCGATGGCGGGCAGCAGCTGCCGGGGCCCCGCCTGTTCGAGCAGCAGCGCACGCGCGCCGGCCCGCAGCGGGAAGACCACCAGCCCGCCGAGACCGAAGGTGAAGCCCAGGGGAGGGCTGCCGGTGAACACGTCGTCCGCGTCGGGCTTCAGGACGTGCCGGGAGAAGGTGTCGGCGATCGCCAGGACGTCCCGGTGCAGATGCATACAGCCCTTGGGGCGGCCGGTGGTGCCGGAGGTGAAGGCGATCAGTGCCACGTCGTCGGCCGCCGTCGCGACGGCCTCGTACGGGGTGCCGGGCGCCGGGCGGTTGAGGAGGTCGTCCGGGGCGTCACCGCCGTAGGCCGTGATCCGCAGGCCGGGGATCTCGGCCTTGGCGAGGTCGTCGACGGCCCGGATGTCGCACAGGGCGTGCCGCACCCGCGCGATCTCGCACATCGTGCTCAGCTCGTGCGGGCGCTGCTGGGCGAGCACCGTGACCGCCACGGCCCCCGCCTTCAGCACCGCCAGCCAGCAGGCCGCGAGCCAGGGGGTGGTGGGGCCGCGCAGCAGCACCCGGTTGCCGGGGACGACGCCGAGTTCGCCGGTGAGCAGATGGGCGACGCGGTCCACGCGGGCGCGCAGATCGCCGTACGTCCACGGCTCGCCGGTGGCGGTGAGGAACGCCGGGCGGTCGTCGGGCGGGCCGTTCAGCAGTTCGGCGGCGCAGTTGAGCCGTTCGGGGTAGTGCAGCTCCGGCAGATCGAAGCGGAGCTCGGGCCATTGGTCCCGGGGTGGCAGATGGTCCCGGGCGAAGGTGTCGACGTGGGCCGTGCCCCGTGCGTTCATACGGTTCGCCCCCTTGGCGTGGTGGGCTCGCCCCTGGAGCGTATCGTGTTGGTGACGACAGTCAACGGTCCGCGATAGCCTCGGAGTGGCCCAGCCGGAACGCAGGGTGGCGGAGAAGGGACCGGCGATGACCGCATTCTCGCTCGAACCGGCACAACTCGCCTGGTGTGCCGAACTGCGCGCCCTGGCCGCGGAGCGGCTCCGACCGCTGGCCGACAAGGGCGAACCGGGGCAGGTGAACCGGGCCCTGGTCGCCGAACTCGGCAGCCTCGGACTGCTCGGACGCCTGTTCACCTCGGGTGCGCTCGACCTGTGCCTGATGCGTGAATCCCTCGCCTACGCCTGCACGGAGGCCGAGACGGCCCTGGCCCTCCAGGGCCTCGGCGCCCACCCGGTCCACGCGTACGGCACGCAGGCGCAACGCGCCCGCTGGCTCCCCCGGGTCACCGCCGGCACGGCGGTCGCCGCCTTCGCACTGAGCGAGCCGGGGGCGGGATCGGACGCGGCGGCGCTGGGGCTGCGGGCGGAGCCGGACGCCGCGCGGGACGGCCGGTCGTCGGCCGCCACGGCGCCTACCGCCGCCCCCGACGGCACCGCCCGCTGGCGTCTCACCGGCGAGAAGTGCTGGATTTCCAACGCTCCCGAGGCCGACTTCTACACCGTCTTCGCCCGGACCACCCCGGGTGCCGGGGCCCGTGGCGTCACGGCCTTCCTCGTCCCCGCCGACCGGCCGGGCCTGACCGGCCGCGGACTCGACATGCTCTCGCCGCACCCGATCGGCGCGCTCGACTTCGACGCCGTGCCCGTGACGGCCGACGACGTGCTGGGCGAGGTGGACCGCGGCTTCCGGGTCGCCATGGGGACGCTCAACCTGTTCCGGCCCAGCGTCGGCGCGTTCGCGGTCGGCATGGCGCAGGCGGCCCTCGACGCGACCCTGGCGCACACCGCCGGGCGGGACGCCTTCGGGGGCAAACTGAGCGACCTGCAGGCCGTCTCGCACCAGGTCGCCGAAATGGCCCTGCGCACGGAGGCGGCCCGGCTGATGGTCCACGCGGCGGCGTCGGCGTACGACGCGGACGCCCCGGACGTGCCCCGGCGCTCCGCCATGGCGAAACTGCTCGCCACCGAGACCGCGCAGTACGTCGTCGACACGGCCGTCCAGCTGCACGGCGCCCGGGCGCTGCAACGCGGCCACCTGCTCGAACACCTCTACCGTGAGGTGCGCGCCCCGCGCATCTACGAGGGGGCCAGCGAGGTGCAACGCGGCATCATCGCCAAGGAGCTGTACGCCTGTCAGGAGGCCCGGTGAGCACCGAGCGCGTGAACCCGCCCGAGCTGTCCCCGCCGGCCGGCTTCTCCCACGCCGTCGTGGCCTCTGGTTCGCGGGTGGTGTTCCTGGCGGGTCAGACCGCCCTCGACACCGACGGCAAGGTGGTCGGAAGCACCCTGCCCGAACAGTTCGAGAGGGCCCTCACCAACCTGCTGGGCGCCCTCACCGCGGCCGGCGGCACGCCGTCCGACCTGGCCCGTGTCACCGTCTACGCCACTGATGTCGCGGCGTACCGTGCGCACGCGCCCGAACTGGGCTGTCTGTGGCGTGAGTTGGCCGGACGTGACTACCCCGCCATGGCGGTCGTCGAGGTCGTCCGGCTGTGGGACGCGGAGGCGATGGTGGAACTGGACGGCTTCGCGGTCCTGCCGTAGAGCGGCCTTCGCGCCGCCCGTGGAGCGGCCCTCCGGTCAGGCCGCGACGGCCAGCCCTTCGGTCGTCCCCCGGCGCGGCTGCACCACGCGCCCGTCCGGGAGCAGTTCGCCGGTGTCGTCGAAGACGACCGTCCCGTCGCACAGCAGGCTCCAGCCCTGCTCGGGGCGGGCCGCCACGACGTGTGCGGCGGGGGAGTCGGTCGCGGGGCACAGGGGCTGGTGGGCACACATGGCGCACCTCCACGTCGGTAGGGCCATCCGAAGGCTTCGTCTGACTCGTACAGACAGACCATCCTCCCGTCCCGAACTCATCGGAACGGCCCGACGGGAAGCGTGACACGCCCAGGACATTCCCAGGACGGTTCCACGACGGCCGGCGCGGACTCGCCACCGAAGGGGTGAGGGTCACGGGCGCCGGCCCGGAGGGCCGGTAAGGAGTGGAAGACGGCATTCCACTCCTTTCGGGAGGTTTCCCCCATGCGTGTACGTCACCTTCTCGGCGCGGCGGCCGGTGCCGCGCTGCTCCTCCTCGCGGGGGCCGGCGCGGCACCCGCCGGCGCGTCCGCCCTCGCCCCGACCGGCTCCGTGACGGTCGACACGGTGGGCCGGATCGCCGCCGACGGCACCGTCACCCTGTCCGGCACCTACCGCTGCGCGAGCTCCAGCGGCCCGGTCTTCGTCAGCTCCTCGGTGAGCCAGGGCGTCTCCACGACCCGTCACGGCATCGGCGGCACCCGGGCCGTGTGCGACGGCGCGGAGCACCGCTGGGTGAACACGGGCCGGACCCTGCCCGGCGCACTCGTGGCCGGGGCGGCCCACGTCGAGGCCACACTGATGGAACTGCGCACCTTCAGCGGCCTGCCGCTGCCCACCTTCCACGCGGTCCAGGGGCAGGACATCACGCTGACCCAGGCCTGAGCGCGACGGGCGAACGGACCGGCGGACGGCCCGGCTTCGGGGGCCTCGCCGGTCCGTTCACCGTGCCCGTGGCCTGTTTCTTCCGCGCCGTGGTGGTGCGCGGCGCGCTACTCCTGTACGTGCCGGATGGCGTCGAGCACGATGTGCGCCACATGGTCGTCGGTGAGGGTGTACCGCGTCTCGCGGGCCTGCCGCCGGGCGGTGACGATCCGGGAGGTGCGCAGCACCCTCAGGTGCTGGGAGACCAGCGGCTGGCTCACGCCCAGGGCGGCCACCAGTTCATGGACGTACTTCCCGCCGCCGGACAGTTCCCGCACGATGCCCAGCCGAACGGGCGAGGCCAGGGCGCGCAGCAGCTCGCCGGCCGCCTGCAGCGTCGGGTCCGGCTCGTCCGTCGGGGGAGAGGGCGTCGTTGTCATATGCGCACATTAGCATATGACAACGATTCCCAGTTGCTCTCCGTCTCGCCGGAGGCGACTCCTGTCAGTGGTCGTCCCAGTGTCCCTCGTGGGCGGCGTGGCGGTGGCCGTCGTGCACGTAGTCCGTGTGGTCGCCGTGCCGTACGGCCAGGTGGCCGCAGTCGTCGCCGTGCTGGTGGTCGTGGTTCTTGTGCACCGCGTGGCCGCCGCTCGCGCACTCGTCGGTGTGGTCCTCGTGCGTCCGGTGGATGTGGCCGTCGTGGGCGTAGTCCGTGTGGTCGCCGTGGGCGAAGGCGAGGTGGCCGCAGTCGTCGCCGTGGGCGTGCGCGTGGTCCTCGTGGGTGATGTGCTCGGCGGTGGTCATGGTGGTGCTCCTCGTATGTGCTGGTGGCCGCCCGCGGTACCGGGGTCGGGCCGACATCGCGACATTAACATATAGCGATTCCTGCATGTATTGTCGGAGCGCCCGCCACTCCCCGCCACCTGTCGCGGGCGTACGGGTGAACCGCGCCTCAGCGCACCGCCACGATCACGCAGCTGTCGCCGTACTGCCACACCGGTCCGGCCTTGTCGAAGCCCGCCTGCCGGAGCAGCTCCAGGTGGGCGGAGAGGGGGAGTTCGGCGGGGCGGCCGCTGTGGAGGGGGGCTTCGCGGCGCCGGCGCTCCGCGAGGAGGTCGGCCAGCTCCGGGTCGTCGCCGACCGCGGCCCACCAGGAGCTCCAGTCCTCATGGGCGAACACGCGCTGCCGTTCGGCCCGGCACCGCCCGATATGGGCGGCGATCCCGGCCGGGCCCGTCGCGCCCTGGGGGAGATGGTCGCCGTTGACGAGGACGCCCCCGGGGCGCAGCAGTGCGGCCAGTTGCCGGTAGGTGCCGAGCAGGGTGTCGCGGTCGAGGTAGTGCAGGGCCGTCGTGGACACCGCCGCGTCCAGGGGCCGGTCCAGCTCCAGCTCCCACACCCAGCCGGGCGCGCCGATCTCCGCGTCGACGTAGCGGGCCGCGTCGGGGTGGTGGGTGCGGCCCAGCTCCAGCAGGAGGGGGTCCCGGTCCACGGCCACGATCTCCGCGTCCGGCAGTCGCCGGACCAGCCGGGCCGCGAGGGAGCCGGGCCCGCAGCCCAGGTCCACGACGAGGGGCGGAGCCGCGCGCCCCGCCGTGACGTGCTCGACGACATCGGCGATCACCGTGAACCGCTCCTCGCGGTCCACGGCGTACCGCCGCTGCTGGAGCTCCCAGCGCTCCACCCATCGCTCCGCCGTCGCCAGACTCAGCCCCATCCGCTCGCGCCACCTTGCCGTCTCGCACCTGTCTCCTGCCGGACCGAGCCTACAGGTGGAAACGGTTCCCATTACGCTTAGTTGGCGGTGTCACTGGAGTGATGCGAGAACGGACAGCAGCCGGTCGATCTCCTCAACCGTGTTGTACACATGCAGACTCACCCGCACCGAACCGGTCTTCTCGCCCGCGTCCCCCTGGCAGTGATGGTCGGAGCGGACCATGAACCCGTGGCTGAACAGGATGAACCCCAGGTCGCCCGAGTCGATGGCGCGGTGCCGCAGGGTCACGATGCCCTGGCGGCGCTGCACGGTCGTGTCGGCGGCCAGGCTGAGGGGACAGCCGAGGATCTCGTAGGCCTCCAGCCGGCGCAGCCCGTCGGTGAGCCGGGCGGCCAGGTCGGCCGTCCAGCGCTCGATCCGGTCGACACCGGCCGCGTCCAGCCAGTCCAGGGCCGCTTCGAGCGAGGCGATGCCCACGGTGTTCGGGGTGCCGCTCCACCCGCCGGGCACGAACGCGGGCCCCCGCACCTGCCGGGCCCACACCGCCCCGGAACCGGGCAGGGCCAGCGCCTTGTGACCGGAGAACACGACGAAGTCCACGTCCAACTCGGCCACGGACACCGGCAGATGACCGACGCTCTGCGCGGCGTCCAGGCAGATGACCGCGTCCGGGCCGACGGCCTCACGGATGCGCTGCACGTTCATGTCGCCGCCGTAGACGTGGTGCACATGGGTGGTGGCGACGAACCGGGTGCGCGGGCCCGCCCGTTCGGCCAGCGCCCGGTGGTCGTAGTCCCCGGAACCGCTCTGGTACGGCATCGGCACCACCCGGACGTGCACGCCCTCCCGCGCGAGCAGCTGCCGGGCCTCCAGCCAGGGCGCGATGTTGGCCTGGTGGTCGGCGTCCGGTACGACGATCTCGTCGCCGTCGCGCAGGAAGCCCGGCAGCCAGTCGCGGGCGACGGTCCGCAGCCCCTCGGTGGTGCCGCCGGTGAAGTGCACGGCGGAGCGCTCCGGCCGGGAGTCCCCGAGGAACCGGGCGACGCGCTCGCGGGTCCGCTCGACCAGCTCGGTGGTCCGGTTGGCCCAGGTGTAGGTGCCGCGCGCGGAGTTGGCGTTGGACGTGGTCAGGTACGTCTGCACGGCGTCCAGGACGGCCTGCGGCTTCTGCGCCGTGGCCGCGCTGTCCAGGTACGCCAGTTCGGGGTGCCCGGTGACGATGGGGAACTGGGCGCGCAGCGCCTGCTGCCACGGGCGCAGATCCTCGCGGGTGATCGGTGCGGTCATGCCGGTCAGTCCCGCACCAGGGGCGCGCCCGCATCCCGCCAGGCGATGATGCCGCCGGCCAGGCTGCGCACGTCCGGGTGGCCCATCCGGGTCAGCAGCGCCGCGTACCGCGCGGACTGCTCACCGACCGGGCAGGCCAGCAGCACCGGCTGACGCCGGCTGAACGGCAGCCCGCCCTGGAGGAGTTCCGCGAACAGCTCGTCGACGATGTTGACCGACCCGTCGATGTGCAGCGCCGCGTACGCGTACGGGCTGCGCAGGTCGACCACCAGCGGCCGGTCGGTGTCGATCCAGCGCCGGGCGTCCGCCACACCGATCGACGGCGCCGCGCCGACCTCGGCGTCGGACAGGTCGGCCGGCGAGTTCTTCCGGGGCGGCCGGCCCAGCAGGTCGGGGCGCCGCTGCCGGACGTAGCTCAGATAGCTCTCCACCCGGTCGCAGACGATGAACACGGCGGTCCGCCGCTCCTCCGACTCCTCGTCCAGCGCCCGCAGATGGCGGACGGCGCCGAAGTAGGCCGCCCCTCCGGTGGGCCCGCCGAGGATGCCGCAGCGGCGGTTCAGGGTCAGCATCCCCTCGATCGCCTCGTCGGCGCTGACCGACTCCATCGTGTCGTATGTCTCGGGGTCGAACAGGCCGACCTCCTGCACCTCGTCGATGGTGCGGATCCCCGGGATGAAGTCGGACTTGGCCGCCACCAGCCCGACCACCCGCACCGACGGGTCCTCCTCCCGCAGCGCGCGGGCGACGCCCGTGGAGGAACCGGCCGTGCCCACACAGGCGACGAACCAGTCCGGGACCCGGCCGTCCAGGTCCTTGACGATCTCCGGCCCGGTGCCGGTGAGATGGGCCTCGGTATTGCGCGGGTTGAAGTACTGGTCGGTGTGCAGATAGGCGCTGCCGGAGGCGGACAGCGTCCGGTGGAACAGGGTCAGCGGGTCGTCCGTGGCGGTCGGGTCGAGGCACTCGCTCTGCCCCGGCAGCTCCTCGATCTCCGCGCCGAGCAACAGCAGGAGGTCCTTGATCTCCGGGACCCGCATCCGGTTGGTGACGCTCTTGAAGCCCAGGCCGTGCATGCCCGCGATGACCGCCAGGGCCTTGGCCGTGTTGCCGCTGGACAACTCGACCACCTGGCTGCCGTGTTCGACCGCCTCGTCCAGCAGGGGCCCCGCCATGCCCCAGGCGGCACGGTCCTTGACCGAGCCGAAGGGGTTGAGCATTTCGAGCTTCGCGTACAGATCGATGGTGCGCAGGCCGTGCACCGCCGGGTCTATCCGCACCAGAGGGGTGTTGCCTATCGCCTCGGTGATGCTGTCGTACCTCACTGAGCTCCCCTCGCGGGCGTGATCGGCCAGAACTGGTCGTCCAGACACCAGCGCCAGGCGTCGCCGTCCTGCCAGGCGGCGACTTTGCGGGCGGCGGGCTGGTGCTGGGCGCGCGTGGCGTGGAAGTCCATGGCGTAGCCGGCGGTGTTGGCGAAGGCCAGCAGGTCGCCGGGTTCCGGGCGGCGCGGCAGGAACACCGTGCGCCGGGTGATCAGGTCCGTCTCCAGACAGAGGCTGCCGAAGAGGTGCACGGCGACGGGCCCCTCGCCCGGCCCGCCTCCGCTTCTGGGGATGACGACCGGGTCCATCAGCACTCCGTGGTCCTCCAGGGCGATGTCGTCCGCTTTCGCGGCCAGCCGTACGAGCAGTTCCCCACCGGCCTCCTGGGTACGGACCTCCAGCACACGCGCCAGCGTGAGTCCGCACTGGTCCAGCAGTGCCCGGCCGGGCTCGGTGTACAGGTCGTACAGGTGCTCCAGCAGCAGCGCCGCCAGCGGCCGTGAGCCCAGCGAGGGGGCGGGCTGGGCCAGCAGGTCGTCCAGGTAGGCGGCGCCGGCGACGGACCGGTGGGCGGGGTAGAGGCCGAGCGCGCCGCGCAGGGTGCCCGACTCGTTGCGCAGCCCGTAGCCGTGCCCGCCCCACGTCAGGGGCGGTCGCCGGCCGAGGACGGCGGCGGTGAGCTCGCTGGTGTACGCCTCCCACTGCTCCCGCTCGGCGAGATAGCTGATGCCGAACCCGCCGCCGACGTCCACGGCCCGGGGCCGCAACCCCCGGCTCCGGCACAACTCCAGGGCGGCCAGGCACCCTTCGAGGGCGGTCGCCTTCTCCGCGACGCTCGTGGTGTCCAGATGGAAGGCCACCCCCGTCGCCTCGACGGCGTCACCATGCCGCTCGACCGCCTCCAGCAGCAGCTCCAACTCCCGTACGGGCGTGCCGAAGCGGCTGCGCCGGCTCAGCACCTTCACGCCCGACGTCTGAAAGTCCGACAGCCGCAGCAGCACCCGCACCGGCGCGAGCGCGTGCTTGCGCACCAGGGCGGCGAGCTGGTCCAGCTCGGGGGCGGCGTCGACGCTCACCGTGACACCCGTACGCGCCGCCAGCCACAGGAATTCGGGGTTCTTCGGTCCCGTGGCCAGGATCCGGCCGGCGCCGAAACCGGCACCCAGCGCGTGCTGCAACTCGCCCAGCGACGCGACGTCCACGCCCGCGTCCGTCGCGGCGAGCCGCCGCAGCAGCGCACTGGACCGGTTGGCCTTGTGGGCGTAGAAGACCTGCCCCGACAGATGGTGCGCCCGGTACACCGACCGGAACCGCTCCAGGTTCTCGGCGATCTGGTCCGGCACCACGACGTGCAGAGGTGAGCCCAGTGCGTCGGTGAGCGAGTGCAGCGTGCCGTGCGCCGCCACGAGCGACCTCAGCCGTGGCTCCAGCCGCGGTTCGAGATACAAGGGCCGGCCGTCCATGCGCGCTCCCCCTCCTGAAGCCGCTGCGCCCGGCATCCGGGCACGTCGGACACTCCCCGCGTTTCGCCGTATAGCCCATATCCATTCTTCGGTCGCTTTACGCCCTGTTAGGCACGGACCTGTCCCGTCGCCGGTGTGAAGCGGATCACGGCCCCGAGGTGCGGCGCGCGCCGGGCGCACAGGGCTCAGCCCGTCCTGAAGCCGTCCCTGACCTGGTCGAAGACAGGGCGGTAGGTGTCCCACTGCGCCTGGGGTGCGGAGAGGTAGATGTCGTACTCACGACCGCCCTCGCGGCCGTAGCCGAGGTCGATGGCGCGGAACATGCGGGCCCGGCCCTGGAAGGTGAACTCCCAGACGGCGGCGGGTTGTTCACGGAAGGTGGTCCGACACCTGTACCCTCCGCCGCATTGTCCGCCTTGGGCGCCTTGATGCGCCCTGGTCACCTTAACGGCCGGACCCCGGCTCACCCGGGGCGGGAGTGAGGGGGATCACTGGCCGGGGACGCGCCCCTCGAACCCGGTTGCGCGCCGGTGACATTCGGGACGGATCCGTAGCAGGCGTACAGGGCAACGGATACGGCCGGTGGCGGGTCGTACCGGGGGCAGGGGCTGAAGCCCGCGCGTTCGACCGTGAAAACCAATGGGGGAGACCATGCAGATCCGTGCCCGAGGCATCCGTACCACCGTCGCGGCGCTGGCGGCCGTGGCCGGTGTCGCCGCAGCCGCCGTCCCGGCCACCGCCGCCACCGCGCCGGCCTCCGACACACCCCGGTTCCTGGAGCCGGCCGAACTGCCGCCGCACCCGGGCTCGCCCTGGTACGCCGGCCCGGTCACCGCCGGACAGCCCGACCCGCTGCCGATGTGCGTGGGCGACGCCCTGCCGTCCATCACCACGCACCGGGAGTACTGGACGGAGTACGACACGAACGCCCAGCAGATCACGGTCGTGGAGCGCAGCGAACAGCGCGCGAAGGACTTCGCGGCACTGCTGCGCAAGGACCTCGCCGGCTGTGCGAAGAAACTGATGCAGCAGGACCCCGACATCACGGCGACGCAGAAGTACTACGGCCGGCTCAACGTCGAGGAGGGCGCCGACGTCTACGGCATCCACACCGCCTCCGCCTGGGGCTCCTCCGACATCGGCCTCTTCTCGGTCGGCCGCGACGGCACGACCGTGACGGTCGTCCGCTGGGGCCAGATGGGCAACTTCCAGCACGCCCAGGTGTCCGACTTCAAGGCCACGACCGTCACGGCGGTGAACAAGCTGTACTGACGGCTCAGTCCCGGGTCGACTCGGGAGCGTCGTACACGAGGAGCCCGTCGTCGCGCAGGCGGGCTCCAGGCGTCGGCGTATGGGCACTCAGGCGCCCGTCGTGCATGAGGTGCAGGGCCGGTACGCCGCGGGCGAGGACGGCGAAGTCGGCGATCAGCCTGCGGTGGCAGCGCCACCAGACGGCCTCGCTGCACATCACGGCCGTGCGGGCGTCCGCGGCCTCGTGCAGCAGGCGGTCCATGGCGGAGACGAACTCGGGGGAGCGGGTGTGGGCGGCGTACCCGCGGAAGGACTCGTTGCGCCACACGACGTCCGGACTGTCCGCGGGCAGGGGGCGGAACCCGCCGAGTGCGGGTTCCCACCGGTAGGCGAGGCCGGCACTCGGCATCCACTCGGCCAGCCGCTCCCGCAGCAAGTCGGGGTCGCGGCGGCTGCCGGGAGCGGTCCGCACGTCCACGACGGCCGCCACACCGGCGCGGCGCAGCAGCTCGCCGATCCGGCCCCGGCCGGCGGTGCTGTGCCCGAAGGTCAGCAGGGACGCGTCCACAGGGGCGGACTTTCCCGTTTCGGGGGGCCCACACCTGAGGACGCGCCGCCGGTCAGATGTCCCGGAACGTCTCGATCTGCGCCCCGATCGAGTTCAGCCGCTCCGCCAGATCCTCGTACCCGCGGTTGATGACGTACACATTGCGCAGCACCGACGTGCCCTCGGCCGCCATCATCGCGAGGAGGACGACCACCGCGGGGCGCAGCGCCGGCGGGCACATCATCTCGGCGGCGCGCCAGCGGGTCGGGCCCTCGACCAGGACGCGGTGCGGGTCCAGGAGCTGGAGCCGGCCGCCGAGACGGTTCAGGTCGGTCAGGTAGATCGCGCGGTTGTCGTAGACCCAGTCGTGGATGAGGGTCTTGCCCTGCGCGACGGCCGCGATGGCCGCGAAGAACGGGACGTTGTCGATGTTCAGGCCGGGGAACGGCATGGGGTGGATCTTGTCGATCGGCGCCTCCAGCTTGGAGGGCCGGACGGTGAGGTCCACCAGCCGGGTGCGGCCGTTGTCGGCGAAGTACTCGGGCGTGCGGTCGTGGTCGAGGCCCATCTCCTCCAGGACCGCCAGCTCGATCTCCAGGAACTCGATCGGCACCCGGCGCACCGTCAGCTCCGACTCGGTGACGACGGCCGCCGCGACCAGGCTCATCGCCTCGACCGGGTCCTCGGAGGGGGAGTAGTCCACGTCGACGTCGATGGTGGGCACGCCGTGCACGGTGAGCGTGGTCGTGCCGATGCCGTCGACCTTGACGCCGAGGGCCTCCAGGAAGAAGCAGAGGTCCTGGACCATGTAGTTGGACGAGGCGTTGCGGATGACGGTGGTGCCGTCGTGCCGGGCGGCCGCGAGCAGCGCGTTCTCGGTCACCGTGTCGCCGCGTTCGGTCAGGACGATCGGGCGGTCGGGGCTGACCGCGCGGTCCACCTGGGCGTGGTACTGGCCCTCGGTGGCGGCGATGTCCAGACCGAAGCGGCGCAGCGCGATCATGTGCGGCTCGACCGTGCGCGTACCGAGGTCGCAGCCTCCGGCGTACGGCAGTTTGAAGTGGTCCATGCGGTGCAGCAGCGGGCCGAGGAACATGATGATGGAGCGGGTGCGGCGGGCCGCGTCCGCGTCGATCGCCGCCAGGTCCAGCTCGGCCGACGGCACGATCTCCAGGTCGACACCGTCGTTGATCCACCGGGTGCGCACGCCGATGGAGCCCAGCACCTCCAGGAGGCGGTACACCTCCTCGATGCGGGCGACGCGGCGCAGCACCGTGCGCCCCTCGTTGAGCAGTGAGGCGCACAGCAGCGCCACGCACGCGTTCTTGCTCGTCTTCACGTCGATGGCACCGGACAGCCGGCGCCCGCCGACCACCCGCAGATGCATCGGACCGGCGTAGCCGAGCGACACGATCTCGCTGTCGAGGGCCTCCCCGATGCGCGCGATCATCTCAAGGCTGATGTTCTGGTTGCCGCGCTCGATCCGGTTGACGGCGCTCTGGCTGGTTCCGAGCGCCTCCGCCAGCTGCGACTGCGTCCAGCCCCGGTGCTGCCGGGCGTCGCGGATGAGCTTGCCGATGCGTACGAGGTAGTCGTCTGCCATGTGATTGAGGTTATCTCAGATATGAGATGGTGCCCGACCGGGGGGTCCGAACGGGTGACGGAATGTCACCCCCGTCCGGTGGCCTCAGTGTCGACGCGCCCTGGTGGTGCGCCGCCATCCGAAAGGTCCGGGCAGGTCCATCGATGTCGTACGACGTCCTGTGCTGCTGCGGGTGTGGCGCGGGCCGTTCTTTCCGCCGCCGGTGGTGATGGACCAGGAGCGCTTGTTGATGTTCAGCCGCACTCCCGGAAGGATCCGGAAACTCTTGCGGAACGTGAGCGGCATGGAGTGCCTCCTCTCGGTGTCACCGGGCGACCCCGGTTCCGTGCGAATACCCCGACTTTGCGCACTGATGGCAGATCGTCCACGGGTGTGCGGCGGACGCCACGGGATCCGGGCATGACCATCCGGCCCTCGTGTACTAGAGTTATCTCGACATCGAGATATCTGCCGAGGGGCACCGCAGCCGCACGCCACCATCAGGTCTACTGGTAAGGCTCACCTAACTTAGCCTTACCTTAGCGGATCGGTCGAGATGCCGTGGCGGCAGGATCGTGGTGGTACGCGCACATCAATGAAGGAGACTGTCGTGTCGGCGAACAGCTTCGACGCCCGCAGCACGCTGCAGGTGGGCGACGAGTCGTACGAGATCTTCCGGCTGGACAAGGTGGAGGGCTCCGCCCGCCTTCCCTACAGCCTCAAGGTCCTGCTGGAGAACCTGCTCCGCACCGAGGACGGCGCGAACATCACCGCCGACCACATCCGTGCCCTCGGTGGATGGGACTCGCAGGCCCAGCCCAGCCAGGAGATCCAGTTCACGCCGGCCCGCGTGATCATGCAGGACTTCACCGGCGTTCCCTGCGTAGTGGACCTCGCGACCATGCGTGAGGCCGTGAAGGAGCTGGGCGGCGACCCGGCGAAGATCAACCCGCTGGCGCCGGCCGAGCTGGTCATCGACCACTCCGTCATCGCCGACAAGTTCGGCACGAACGACGCGTTCAAGCAGAACGTCGACCTGGAGTACGGCCGCAACAAGGAGCGCTACCAGTTCCTGCGCTGGGGCCAGACCGCGTTCGACGAGTTCAAGGTCGTCCCGCCCGGCACCGGCATCGTGCACCAGGTGAACATCGAGCACCTGGCCCGTGTCGTGATGGTCCGCGAGGGCAAGGCCTACCCGGACACCCTGGTCGGCACCGACTCGCACACCACCATGGTGAACGGCCTCGGCGTCCTCGGCTGGGGCGTCGGCGGCATCGAGGCCGAGGCGGCCATGCTCGGCCAGCCGGTCTCCATGCTCATCCCGCGCGTCGTCGGCTTCAAGCTGACCGGTGAGCTCACCCCCGGCACCACCGCCACCGACCTCGTGCTGACCATTACCGAGATGCTGCGCAAGCACGGCGTCGTCGGCAAGTTCGTCGAGTTCTACGGCGAGGGCGTCGCCGCCACCTCGCTGGCCAACCGCGCCACCATCGGCAACATGTCGCCGGAGTTCGGCTCCACCGCCGCGATCTTCCCGATCGACGACGAGACCATCAACTACATGCGGCTCACCGGCCGCAGCGAGCAGCAGCTCGCGCTGGTCGAGGCGTACGCCAAGGAGCAGGGCCTCTGGCTCGACCCGAAGGCCGAGCCGGACTTCTCCGAGAAGCTGGAGCTCGACCTCTCCACGGTCGTCCCCTCCATCGCCGGCCCGAAGCGCCCGCAGGACCGCATCGTCCTCGCAGGCGCCGCCGAGCAGTTCAAGACGGACGTCCGCAACTACGTCGACTCCGTCGACGAGGCGGGCCAGGAGTCCTTCCCGGCCTCCGACTCCCCGGCCGTCGCCCCGAACGGCGCCCCGTCCAACCCGGTCACCGTGACCGCCCCCGACGGCACGTCGTACGAGATCGACCACGGTGCGGTGACGGTCGCGGCCATCACCTCCTGCACCAACACCTCCAACCCGTACGTCATGGTCGCCGCCGCCCTGGTGGCCAAGAAGGCGGTGGAGAAGGGCCTGACCCGCAAGCCGTGGGTCAAGACCACCCTCGCCCCGGGCTCCAAGGTCGTCACCGACTACTTCGAGAAGGCGGGCCTGACCCCGTACCTCGACAAGGTCGGCTTCAACCTCGTCGGCTACGGCTGCACCACCTGCATCGGCAACTCCGGCCCGCTGCCGGAGGAGGTCTCCAAGGCCGTCAACGACCACGACCTCGCGGTCACCTCGGTCCTCTCCGGCAACCGGAACTTCGAGGGCCGCATCAACCCCGACGTCAAGATGAACTACCTGGCGTCCCCGCCGCTGGTCGTGGCCTACGCGCTCGCCGGCTCCATGAAGGTCGACATCACCAAGGACGCCCTGGGCGCCGACCAGGACGGCAACCCGGTCTTCCTGAAGGACATCTGGCCGACCGAGGCCGAGGTCAACGAGGTCGTCGCCAGCGCCATCGGCGAGGACATGTTCTCCAAGTCCTACTCGGACGTCTTCGCGGGCGACGCCCAGTGGCAGGCGCTGCCGATCCCGACCGGCAACACCTTCGAGTGGGACGCCGAGTCCACCTACGTGCGCAAGCCCCCGTACTTCGAGGGCATGACGATGGAGACCACCCCGGTCTCCGACATCGCCGGCGCCCGCGTGCTCGCCAAGCTCGGCGACTCGGTCACCACCGACCACATCTCCCCGGCCGGCGCCATCAAGGCCGACACCCCGGCGGGCAAGTACCTCACCGAGCACGGTGTCGAGCGTCGTGACTTCAACTCCTACGGCTCCCGCCGAGGCAACCACGAGGTCATGATCCGCGGTACGTTCGCCAACATCCGTCTGCGCAACCAGATCGCGCCGGGCACCGAGGGCGGCTACACCCGCGACTTCACGCAGGCCGACGCGCCGGTGTCGTTCATCTACGACGCCTCGCAGAACTACCAGGCCGCCGGCATCCCGCTGGTCGTCCTGGCCGGCAAGGAGTACGGCTCCGGCTCGTCCCGCGACTGGGCCGCCAAGGGCACCGCGCTCCTCGGCGTCAAGGCCGTCATCGCCGAGTCGTACGAGCGCATCCACCGCTCGAACCTCATCGGCATGGGCGTCCTGCCGCTGCAGTTCCCGGAGGGCCAGTCCGCCGCGTCCCTCGGCCTCACCGGTGAGGAGACCTTCGACTTCACCGGCGTCGAGGAGCTCAACAACGGCACGACCCCGCGCACGGTGAAGGTCACCACCGACACCGGCGTCGAGTTCGACGCGGTCGTCCGCATCGACACCCCCGGCGAGGCGGACTACTACCGCAACGGCGGCATCATGCAGTACGTGCTGCGCAGCCTGATCCGCAAGTAAGCGGACCGCCACGGCAGTTCGAGGGCCGCGTTCCCGGGTGACCGGGGGCGCGGCCCGCGCCGTTCGCGGGCAGCACATCGCCGGTGCTCAGGCTGAACACAGGGTTCCCCCAGCCGGCCGGTACAGGATCGGTACATGTCTGGCACCCCTGGGTCCCCGCGCGGCCGTATCCGAGTCCCGTCCGCCGCCGGCGCGCCCGGTCCGGCCGAGGACGGACGATGAACACGCCCCCGGCCACCGGGTCGCGCCCGCGCGCCCTGCGCACCCGGCTCCTCCTCCTGATCGGCGCCGTCCTCGTCGCCGTCTGTGCCGCCCTAGCCCCGGTGGCCTTCCTCGTCCAGCGGGCCCTGTTGCTGGACGACCTCGACGGCCGGGTCATGGACGCCGCCGAACACGGCCTGGCCGAGGCCTCGCTCCGCCCCGACGACGACCGTGACCTGACGTTCCTCGACGGAAAGGGACACCCCGCCGGGCTGCTCGCCGCCCGGCTCGACGCGCGGGGCACGGTCACCGCCGCAGCCGTGACCGGCCCGGACGCCGGCCCGCGACCCCTCACCGACGGCCGGCGCACCGCCCTGCACGGCATCGCCCCCGACGGCAGCCCCCACACCCGCACCGTCCCGGGCCTCGGCACCTACCGGGTCACCGGCCTCGACGCGAGCGGGGTCCGCGTCCTCGCCGGACTGCCCGTGGACGACGTCCAGGACCTGACCGGCCGGCTCGCCGTGGCCGAGGCGGCCCTCGGCGTCACCGGACTGGTGGTCGCGGGCTGCGCCTGTGCCGTGGTCGTAGGGCGCCAGCTGCGCCCCCTCGACCGGGTCGCCGCCACCGCCGCCGAGGTCGCCCGGGCGCCGCTCGGCCGCGACCGGCCCGCCGGGCTGCCCCGGGTGCCCGAGGCGGACACCGGCCCCGGCAGCGAGGCCGGGCAGGTCGGCGCCGCGCTCAACCGCCTGATCGACCACGCCGAGTCCTCCCGCGCAGCGCGCCACCGGGACGAGGAACGGGTGCGCCGCAGCGAGGAACGCATGCGCCGCTTCCTCGCCGACGCCGGCCATGAACTCCGCACGCCGCTGGCGTCGATCGCCGGATACGCCGAGCTCATGAACCGCGGTACCGCTCCGTTCGATCCGGCCCTGGCCTGGCGCCGGGTCTCCGCCGAGTCGGCCCGCATGGCGGGCCTGGTCGAAGACCTCATGCTGCTGGCCCGCATGGACGAGGGCCGCCCGCCGCGGTCCGCCGAGGTGGACTTGGCGGCGCTGGTCGCCGAGGCCGTGTGGGAGGCCCGGGCGGCGGACCCGGACCGCACCTGGCGACTGGCGCTCCCCCTCGACGCCCTCGACGCATCCGCGCTGGTCACCGGCGACGAGCCGGGTCTGCGCAAGGCCGTGGCGAACCTCCTCGCCAACGCCCGCCTCCACACCTCGCCCGGCACCACGGTCGTCGCCGAGCTGGAGGTCGATGCCGAGCTCCGCGTGATCCGCGTCCGGGACGACGGCCCTGGCATTCCCCCGCATCTCCTCGCGACCGTCTTCGACCGCTTCACCCGCGCCGACGCCTCCCGCGCGCGCAGCGGCCCGGGCGCCGGGGGGTCCGGGCTGGGTCTGGCCGTCGTCGAGGCGATCGTGCACGCGCACGGCGGACGGGTCCGGGTGGACAGCGTGCCGGGGCACACCGAGTTCACCGTGGAACTGCCGCCCAGGACCGAACTTCCCTCGGAGGGCCGGGTGCTGGGCCTCTCCGAGCAGCGGTGAGGGGTCGCCGGTTCACTCGCCGCGGTACTTCGCCGCCGCGGCCTGGGCGAGGTCCTGCGCCTTCTCCAGGGCCGTGTCCACCGACTGCTGTCCGGCGATGGCGGCGGCGATCTGCTCGGACACCGCCGTACCCAGCACGGCGAACTCGGGGATGCCCAGGAAGCCGATGCCCTCGTAGGGGCGGGGGCCGACGCCGGGGTCCTTCGGGTCGGCGGAGTCCGTCGCCGCCGTGTACTCCTGCCGGTACCAGGCGCCGGCCGCCTGCTGGTACTCGGGCTTCTCGTAGAGGGATTTGCGGTTCCCGGCGGGCGCCGAGGTCCAGCCCACCTCCTGGCCGACCAGCTCCTGGAACTCCTTGGAGGACGCCCAGGAGATGAACTCCCAGGCGGCGTCCTTGTTCTCGGCCGCCTGCTGGATGCCCCAGGCCCAGGTCCACAGCCAGCCGGCCTTCTCGGTCCGCTCGTGCGGGGCCGGGACGTAGCCCACCTTGCCCTTGACCGCGGAACTGTCGGCCTCGATCGACGAGGCCAGCGACGTGGCGTCGTACATCATGGCGCACTTGCCCTGGACGAAATGGTCCAGGATCTCCAGCACGCCCATCCGCTCGGCGCCGGGCTGGCCGTGGGAGCGGAGCAGGTCGACGTAGAACCGGACGGCCTGTCTGAACTCCGGTGAGGTCAGGCGGGCGTTCCAGTCCATGTCGTACCAGGCGCCGCCGAAGGTGTTGACGACCGTGTTGATCGGGGCGAGGTTCTGGCCCCAGCCGGGCAGGCCGCGCAGACAGATGCCGCTCGCGCCGTCGGTGCCGTCGACCCGGGCGGCGAGGTCGGCGACCTGTTTCCAGGTCGGGTTCGGCGGCATGGTCAGCCCGTCCTTGCGGAACAGGTCCTTGCGGTACATCAGGAAGGAGCCCTCGCCGTAGAAGGGTTCGGCGTAGAGCTTGCCGTCCTCCCCGGTCAGCGAGGACGAGAGGTTGGGGAAGACGTCGTCCTGGTCGAAGTCCTCGTCCGCCTTCACATAGGAGTCCAGCGGGGCGAGCCAACCGTTGTCCGCGTAGATCGGCACCTCGTACGCGCTGACGCTCGCCACGTCGTAGGTGCCGGCCTGGGTCGCGAACTCGCGGTTCATCTTCTCCCGCGCCTCGTTCTCCGGCAGCAGCGTGTAGTCGACGGTGATGCCGGTCTCCGCCGTGAAGTGCTTCTTGGTGAGCTTCTTGAGGGTCTGGATCTGCGGCACGTCCGTCGCGAGCACACTGACGTCGGCCTGCTCCTCGTCCGCGGGCAGATCGGTGTCTCCGCACCCGGCGAGAGCCAGGCCGGCGGCGACCGTGACGGCCACGGCCGCGCAGGTGAGGCGGCTGCGCTTCATGACATCTCGCCCCATACCCACCTTTGCCATTTATTAGGCATTTCATGGGAAAGGGAATAATGGGGGCGACTCGGGCAGGCCGCGGTTCATGGCCGGCCGCGTCTGGCCTGAGCGCGCCGGGACAGCGCGTCGGCCGCGACGGCGGCCAGCAGCACCCCACCGGTGATCATGAACTGCACGGCGTCCTGCACCCCCAGCAGCCCCATGCCCGAGGCGATCGACTGGATGACCACCACCCCGAGCAGCACCGACCAGGGCGAGCCCCGTCCGCCGAACAGACTCGTCCCGCCGATGACGGCCGCCGCGATCGCGTTGATCAGCAGCATCCCCGAACCGGCGGCACGGGCCGTCGTGGGGCTCGCCGAGGTCAGCCCCGACGCCACGAACAGCCCGCCGACCGCGGCCAGCGTCCCCGACACCATGAACATCGCGACGCGCACCCGCTCCACCCCGATCCCGGCCCGCCGCGCCGCCTCGACCCCGCCGCCGAGCGCGTACACCCGCCGCCCGTAGCGGGTGCGGCGCAGCACGTAGTCCGAGACCACCAGCACCACCAGGAAGATCAGCAGCGCGAGCGGCAGCCCCTGGAACCGGTTGAGGGTGTGGGCCGCGGCGAAGGCGATCACCGCGAGCAGACCGGTGCGCACCCAGATCTCGGACTGGGGCCGGTAGGGCATCCCGGTCGCCCGGTGGCGGCTCCGACGGCGGCGTGCGGCCAGGAAGTACCCGGCCGTGCCGAGCGCCGCGACCGCGTACGCCGCCAGGTCGTCGCCGAAGTGCCGGCTGGTCAGGGAGGCGACCAGGCCCTCCTCGTCGATGTTGATCGTGCCGCTCGCCCCCAGCAGGTAGAGCGTCAGGCCGTTCCAGATCAGCAGCCCGGCCAGCGTCACCACGAACGCGGGCACGCCGAGCCAGGCGTGGAAGAAGCCGTGGAAGGCGCCCACGGCCGTCCCCGCGGCCACCGCCACGATCACCGCCAGCCATTCCGGCACCCCGTGGTTCACGTTCAGCACCGCGAACGCGGCCCCCGCCAGGCCGCTGACCGAACCGACCGACAGATCGATCTCCCGGATCAGCAGCACGAACACGATGCCGACGGCGACCAGCCCGGTTCCGACGATGTCCACGCTGAGGTTGGACAGGTTGCGCGGTGAGAGGAACTTGTCGTCCAGCCCCTGGAAGACGATCCAGATCACGATCAGCCCGGCGATGACCAGGAGCGGACCCCGCTCACCGTCGCGCACGCTGCTGCGGACCTCCAGCGCGTACCCCCGCAGGGTGTCCTGCCAGCCGCGGGTGGCGCGCCGCTCGCGGCCGGTGGTGACCGGCCCGGCGCTGCCCGGCCCGGCCGGCCCGCCGTCCCGGTGCGGCCCTTCGCGGCTCACGGCCACGCCTCCTCGTCGCCCCTGGAGCGATGGGCCACGGCGTTGTCCGCCGCCCCGGTGACGGAGGAGAGGAGCTGCTCCTGGGTCACCGTGCTCACGTCGAACAGCCCGTTGTTGCGGCCCAGCCGCAGCACCGCGACCCGGTCCGCGACGGCCTTGATGTCGCCCATGTTGTGACTGATGAGGATGATCGCCATACCGCGGTCGCGCACCTCCTCGATCAGGTCCAGCAGATGGCTGGTCTGCTCCACGCCGAGGGCGGCGGTGGGCTCGTCGAGCAGCAGCACCTTGGGGGCGCCCATCAGCGAGCGGGAGATCGCGACGGCCTGCCGCTGCCCGGCCGACAGCGCGGCGACCGGCATCCGCACGTCGGGGATGCGGATCGACAGGGCGCGCATCAGATCACGGGCGCGGCGCTCCATCTCGACCTCGTCGAGGATGCCCACCCGGTCGATCTCGCGGCCGAGGAAGAGATTGCCGACGACGTCCAGGTTGTCGCACATGGCGAGGTCCTGGTAGACGGTCGCGATGCCCAGGGCGTGGGCGTCGTGCGGGCGTTTGATCTGCACGAGGCGTCCCTCCCACTCGATGACGCCCCGGTCGGCGGGGCTGACCCCGGAGATCACCTTGACCAGCGTGGACTTGCCGGCTCCGTTGTCGCCCGCCAGCGCCACGACCTCACCGGCCCGGACCTGCAGGTCGACGTCCAGGAGCGCCTGGACGCCGCCGAACCGCTTGGTGATGCCGCGCAACGCCAGTACGGGTGGATGGGCCACGGGGACCACCTCACTCACCGGGTGAGCCCGGCCCGTTCGCAGGCCGAGCGGAGCTTCGGGGTGCAGATCTGGTCGAGCGTGTAGACCCCGTCCCGGACGAGCGTCCGGCCGATCGTCTCGCGCGTCACGGCGGACGGGGTGAGCAGAATCGCCGGGACGTCCTCGGTCGTGGGGCTGTCCACCCTCGACGTGACCAGGGCGTCGATGTCGTTGCCGCGCGCCAGGGCGACGGCCATCGCGGAGGCCGCCTCGGTCTCCAGCCGGAACGGCTTGTAGACGGTCATGTACTGCTCGCCCTTGACGATCCGCTGCACCGCGTCGAGGTCGGCGTCCTGCCCGGTGACCGGGGGCAGCGGTGAGACGCGGGCGCTCTTGAGCGCCGAGATGACACCGGCCGCGATCGAGTCGTTGGCCGCGAGCACCCCGTCGATCAGGCCCGGGCCGAGGTCGCTGATCGCGGCGGACATGTGGTCGTGCGCGTTCTCCGTACGCCAGCCCAGGGTGTTGTACGACTTCAGGATCCGCACGTCGTCCCGGAGGACGGACCGGGCCCCGCCCTCGTACCAGGCGGCGTTGGGGCTGGACGGGTCGCCGTTCATCATGACGACACCGCCGCCGTCGGCCCTGGCGCCCATGCCCTTCATGAGTGCCCGGCCCTGGAGCCTGCCGACCTGGGCACCGTCGAAACTGACGAACCCCGAGATCGGGCCCTCGGCGAGCCGGTCGTAGGCGACGACCGGGATGCCCTCGCGCTGCGCCGCGCGGACCGAGGAGCGCAGGGCCTTGGGGTCGACGACGTCCAGGATCAGGGCCGAGACCCCCCGGGTGATCATGGAGGTCATCTGCTGCCGCTGGCTCGCCGCGTCGTTCTCGGCGTTGGCGTACACGACCGTGCAGTCGGAGCACAGCTCCTTCACCCGCTTCTCGATCAAGGGCTTGTCGGACTTCTCCCAGCGGGGCACGGCCCGGCTGGGCAGCAACAGCCCGATGGTCAGCCCGTCCTCGCTCTCCCCACCGCTGTCGGTACATCCGGCGAGGGACACGGTCAGCAGGACCGCCAGCAGCCCGGCGGCGCCGCGCAGGCCGAGGCCACGCATCAGAAACCTCCCTCGTGGGGCCGGTTCCGGGGGACCCCACCGTCGCCCCGGCCCGTGTCGTGGTTCTCGGCCCCGCGCGTGGTCCGGTCCACGGCGTGGTCCGTGGTCCGGTCGTTGCTGCGGTCCATGATCTGGTCGTTGCTGCGCTCCCTGGCCCGGTCGTCCTCGTGGGCCGGGACCTGGTCGCGGGACCTGCGGCGGTCCCGGTTCCGGCCCAGGCCCCAGGTCCGGTCGCGGCCGAGGCCCCAGCCGCGGCCCGGCCTGCGCTCCTCCTCCGGCTCGGCCTCAGGCTCCTCGTCCGGCTCCTCGCCGGGTTCCGTTTCCCGTTCCGGACGGGTGACGACGATCTCGCTCCACACCTGCTTGCCACCGCCCACCGGTACCGAGCCCCAGGCCGCCGACACGGCCTCGACCAGGAAGAGGCCCCGGCCGCCCGTCGACTCCCAGTCCACGACCACCGGCTTGGCCGGCGCCCGGGGCGAGGAGTCGCTCACGGCCATCCGCAGCCGGTCCGCCGCCAGGGTCAGCTCCAGCCGGACCGCGCCCTGCGTGTGCACCAGCGCGTTGGTGACCAGCTCCGACACCACCAGCAGAACGGTGTCGGCCTCGGCCGCGATGCCCCACGAACGCAGCGTGCGCGCACTGAACCGGCGGGCGTGCATCACCGCGTCCGGCAGCCGCCACACCACCCAGCCCGCCCGCACCGGCCGTATCCGCATCCCGTCGTAGCGCAGCAGCAGCACCGCCACGTCGTCCTCGCGGCGCCCGGCCTCGCCGAGCAGCTCGTCGGCCATCCGCCCCGGGTCTACGGGATCGGCCGCGGCGAGCGCCTGGCGTACGAGCCGCATCCCCTCGTCCACCTGCAGCTCCGCCGACTCGACCAGACCGTCCGTCACCAGCGCGAGCACCGAGCCCTGGGCGAGCGCGAGTGCCGTCATCGGGAACTCCGCGTCCTCCAGGACGCCCAGCGGGAGCCCGCCCTCGACCGCGATCTCCGCGGTGCTGCCGTCGGGGTGCCGCACCAGCGGTGCCAGATGCCCGGCCCGCACGAACAGCGCGTTGCCCTCCTCCATGTCCAGCTCGACGTAGCAGCAGGTGGCGAACAGGTCGGTCTCCATGCCGACGAGCAGGCGATTGGCGTGCGCGACGACCACGTCCGGCGGATGCCCCTCCACGGCGTAGGCCCGGACCGCCGTGCGCATCTGGCCCATGATCGTCGCGGCTCCGGCGCTGTGCCCCTGCACGTCCCCGATGACCAGCGCCACCTTGCTCTCCGACAGCGCGATCACGTCGTACCAGTCGCCGCCCACCTGGAGCCCGCGCCGGGCGGGCAGGTAGCGGGCCACGGCGGTGCCCCCGGGCAGCCGTGGGAGCCGGCGCGGCAGCAGGCTGCGCTGGAGCATCGTCGCGAGTTCCTGCTCGGCGTCGTAGGCGTGCGCGCGCTTCAGGGCCTGCCCCACCAGGCCCGCGGTCGCGGTCAGCAGGGCCCGCTCCTCGGGGGCGAACTCGTGCGGGGTGTCCCAGCCGACCAGGCACACCCCGGCCACCCTGCTCCTGGCCGGCAGCGGCAGTACCGCGAGCCCGCCGGGGCCGATCCCCGCGAGCCCCGGTTCCAGCACGGAACCCCCCGGCCACAGGCTCATCCGCCCGTCCCGCAGCGCCGCCTGGAGCGTGGGCAGGGCGGTGACCGGTGCGTCGGGCCACTCCGAGCGCCACTCGCGCCGCCACAGCTCAGGCCAGGCACCCGCACCCGGCGGATCGAGCACGGTGACCGCCAGCCGGTCCTCCAGCAGCTCGGCGAGAGCCACCCGGTCGGCACCCAGCGGCTCGCGCAGCGCGGCGACCACCACACGGCTGACGTCCCGGACGGTCGTGGCGTCGTCGAGCGCGGCCGTCAGCCACTGGATCCGGGCGACGTCGCTGGCGCTGCGGCGCAGCACGGGCGCCGCGCTCACCACGCCCAGCACCCGCTCCGGAGCGCCGTCGGGCCCCTTCAGCACCCGGCAGCTCATCCGCAGCCAGCACAGTTCACCGGTGGGCCTGCGGATACGGAACTCCAGCTCACGGCGGCCCGGGGTCTGCGCGGACGGCTCGATGACCGACATCAGCGCGGGGACGTCCTCCGGGACGCTGTACGAGAGCAGGGTGTCGGTCTTGTCGTCGAATCCGCCCTCGGGGATGCCGACGAGTTCGAGCAGGGCCGGGTCCGTCTCGACCAGCCCGGTGCCGGGCGACAGGGCGAAGGAACCGACCCCCATGGCGCGCAGGGCGGAATCCAGCAGCGGCGAGGGCGCCGTCCGGTCGGCCTCGCCGCGCAGCCGCTCGGCGACGGCCTCGGCGTACCGCTCCAGAAACTCCCGCTGCTCGGCCCCGAACCCCTCCCCGGCCTCTCCCACCACGACGAGGCACCCCAGCCACCCGCCCGCCGCCCCCAGCGGCAACGCCCCGAGCGGGGCGGAGGGGGCTGCGCCTTCCTCCCGCCGTGCGACCACCGGCCCCGCGAGCCACACGGCCCGCCCCCGCAGATAGGCCTCGGCGATGGCCGGGAAACCGCCTCCCGGGTCGTCCGGGCCCGGAGGCACCGGGGTGGGGGCGCCCGGGGAGGTGATCGGTGACTCCGGCCCGGGGGAGCTGCTCGACCCCGTGTCCGGAGATCCCCCCGAAACCGAGACCGCCACCCGCCCCGGCAACTGGTACCGCTGCTCGGGGTCGGCCCCGGCCGTCTCCACCAGCCGGAGCTCCGCCCCGTCCTCGCTGCGCACGTACGCCGCCGCCAGCGCCACCCCGGCGAACGCCAGCAGCCGCGCTCGCGCGGCCGGCTCCGGAGCGGGACGAGGCGGACCGGTGCCCCCGTTCCCCGGCGCCCGAAGACCGGGGACCGCGGCCCGGGCATCGCCGTAGTGGGGCATGTCCGCATCCACCTCCCGTCCATGCCGAAGCCACCGGCAGGTGGGAGTCCCCGGAACTCAGGCGACGACGACGCGGGCACGGGACCGGCGGCGCGGGGTCGCGCCTCCCATGGCGGATCCACGCCGCCATGAGCGGCAGGGCACCCACACAACAGAATCGCATACCTGGATAACCACGACATATGGGGACGGCGGGGCCGACTCGAGTCAGCACCGCCGACGGGTTCTGATCACGCAGCCCCGTCTCGGGGCGCCACTCGGCTGACGTGGCGCCGCATGGCCCACCCGGAGACCGAGAGCACCGCGGACCTGGGCCGGGACCTGCTGCGCGACCAGCACCCCGACCTGGTCGATCGCCCCGTGCGGCTCGGTGCGCGCGGCGGGGACGACCGGCTGTGGCGGCCCGGGGACGACCTGGCCGTCATCTGCCCTGGGTGACGCAGTCCGCGGACGCGCTGCTGCGCGAGGAGCACGTCTGGCACCTCCTCATCGGCGAGGCCGGCCCCCCAGGGCCGCCCCGGCGGCACAGCGCCCTGGGGCCCGCCGGCCCGAGCGGCGCTGCACCGCCCGGTCGCGACCGTCGGCAACCAGGGGCGCGGACCCCTGTGGGTGTGGCAGCGCAGGGGGCCCGGTCACCGAGGCTGCGCGGTCACCGGGCCCGCCCGGGGTGACGGTTCAGCCCACCCGGCAGGGCAGACTGCTCGTACTGTCACCCCCAGCCCCGGAGACGACGTAGCCGAACGTGGTGCTCTTGCCTGGCGCGAGCGAGCCGTTCCAGTTGGCGTTGTGGACCATCACCGCCTGGCCGTTGTAGGTCGCGCTGCCGCTCCACAAGCTGTCGACCTTTTGGCCCGCCGGGAGCGTCCAGTCGACCATCCAGCCGAGCATCGGCACCGTGCCGGTGTTGGTGACGGTCACCTCGGACTGGTAGCCGCCGTTCCAGGTGCCGGTCGTCTTACGGGTTGCCGTGCAGGTGCCGGGCACCGGCTCGGACGGGTTGCCCGGCTGCTTGATGCCGGTCACCTCGCCCTTGCCGCCGTCGAAGACGACGTCGGAGCAGGAGTAGAAGGTCTCCTGGCTGTCGGAGCGCTGCCAGACCATGTAGATGATGTGGCGGCCCGACTTGTTGTCGGGGAGCTTGCCGGTCCAGGAGTAGTTGGCCTCGACCGTGCCCGGGGAGCCGTTCAGCGGCGGGTGGTCGACGCTCAGGAAGGGCCGCTCCTCCATGTCGTTCCAGGTGAGCGTCTTGGTCGGGTCGAAGCCGTCCTTGGTGATGTAGACGTAGAACCAACCCGGGTGTGCCGCCCACGCGTTGTACGAGAAGTCGACCGACGCCCCCGAGGTGAGATGGGTGAGCGGCCAGTCCTTGCTGGGCGTGTTGAACCCGGTGAAATTGGTGTTGCCGCCGCTGCACAGTTCGCCGTCCGGTACGAAGCCCCGGGTGCGGCCGGCCCCGTCCGAGCGGAGCACCGAGAACCAGTTGTAGAACGGCGTGGTGCCGCTGACCTGCTGCGCACCTCGGCACGCAGGGTTGACCGGCTTGATCTCACCGGTGTCGGTGAGCCCGTCCTGCCAGCACAGGAACGTGCGGCTGCCGGGCTTCATGGGGGTGCCGTGCGCCTCCGCCTCACCGCCGGCCGTCATGACCAGGCCGATGGCCGGGACGGTGACGAGGAGGGAGAGCAGCACGAGGAAGAGGGCTCTGGCCCGGGTGGGGAGTGCTAATCGGCGCAGCGTGGATCTTCCCGGCTCTGTTGTCAGGATCATGACAGCATCATCCGTTCGTCGGGATGCGGGTCTGCGGATGTGTGTGCGCGGATGCGCGGGATGGGAGCGACTCGCGGGCGGGTTCCGGTCCACCGTGATGGGAGCGCTCCCACCCCGCCTGTTGCGGAAGGTAGCGCTCAGTGGCGCAGATGTAAACGGCTCAGGCGTAAGAGCGCCGGTGGCGATTCCGGCCACTCTGCGGCGGTGGCGCGCATGTCGGGCCGCGCGGCCGCGGTCATCCGCAGGCGTGCCATCCGATGCGCAGGTGCCGGAGCGGGACGCCCCGGCGCCTGCTGACCCGGCGACCGGAACGGCGTGGGGGCCCGTTCGGGTGACGGGCGGCGCGCGCTTCCGTCGAGGTGCTCGCAGACTTCGGATAAGCGGACGGCACGTCAAGCGGAAAGCAGGAGGCGGTCATGGCATGCATGCCGAATGAGGACGTCGAGTTTCACGACGCGATCAAAGAGGTCTTCCGCAGGTATCCGGAGGCGCAGGGCAAGTACGCGCTGTCCAGCCTCGACCTGGAAAACGAGATGAAAATCGACTTCGACGAGAAGGTCGGAGTCTCGCGGATCGAGGGCGACAAGATCATCACCGAATTCAAGGACCGGAAGTCGGTGGTCAGGATGCAGATCTGCTTGAAGTGGAACTTCGACTACACCGAATGCCTTCTCTGGAGAGAGGCGGAGGAGTAAGAAGGCGCCATCGCCTGTGTCCGGCCCAAGAGGTCGCCCCACAGCGGAAGTTGACTTTGATTTCCCTTTGCGGTTGGCTGCGGATCCGACCATCATGATCCGGGGGGATCCCTTTGAACCGCACCATTCGTGCAGCCGTCTGTTCTGTCGCGGTCGCCGGTCTCGCGCTCGGCCTCAGCTCCTGCTCCGAGGCGGTCGACCAGGTCGACAAGGCGGTGAACGAGACCTACGAGGTCACCTACGAGGTCACAGGCAAGAACATCGACTCGATCGACTTCCACGGCGGTCGCGGCAAGGCCATGGAGCCGAAGATCGAATCGGTGTCGAAGCCCGAGCTGCCCTGGAAGAAGACGGTCACGCTGCGCGGCATCATGCCCGCGGCGGTCATGCCGGTCGCCGCGGACCCCGAAGGCTCACAGGTCACCTGCAAGATCATCTACAAGGGCGAGGTGGTCGAGGAGCAGAGCACCGAGGGTCTGGTGACCGCCGGCGGCTGCACCGCGGAGTCCCCGATCGCAAAGTGACCCCGGGGCGGCCCAGGCAGGGTGGCGCAGCCTCCGGGCCGCGCCCTCGGCGTGCCGGCTGACCGTGGGCCGTCGTCCGCGGGACCGGAGCGAGTCCGACCGCACCGGACCGCCCCGCGGCCCGGATGCCTCACTGCGAGGTCAACGCGTCCCGGACGCTGACCGCGACCTCATGCGATCGTCACCCGTTCCGTCCAACACCGTTCGCAGCCACACCAGTTGGCGCCGCACCTGTACCGCGTCGCCGCCCTCGTGCCCGTTGAACGGATAGGCGTGCATCTCCTTGCGGGGGTCCGTGCCGGTCAGTTCGGCATAGCGGTTGAAGGCGGCGTACGCGCCGCTCGGCGGGCACACCGTGTCCCGCAGCCCCGCCCCGAAGTGAGCCGGAGCCTGTGCGCGGCGGGCGAAGGACACACCCTCGACGTAGGAAAGGGTCCGCAGGGCGGCGTGCTCGGCGCCCCGGTGGACGGAGAGGTAGGCGGCGATCTCGCCGTACGGGCCCGCGTCGGTGAGGTCGAGGGCGCGGCGGATGCCGCACAGGAACGGGGCGGTGACCAGGACGGCCGCCAGGTCCGGGACGAGCCCCGCGACCGCCAGGGCCAGCCCTCCGCCCTGGCTGTTGCCGACCGCCACGGTCCGTGCCGGATCCACCCCGGGCAGCGCCCGCACCGCCGCGACCGCGCGCACCGCGTCCGTGATCAGGCGCCGGTAGTGGTAGTCCTCGGCGGCGAGCAGCCCCCGCACCGCCGGCCCGGGCCCGCCCGGCGCTACGGCGTGCGGATCGGGCGTGTCACCGCCGCAGCCGTACTGATCGCCCTGGCCGCGGTTGTCCATGAGCAGATGCGCGTACCCGGCGTTGACCCACGTCAGACGCTCGTGCGGAAGGCCGCGCCCGCGCCCGTACCCGGCGAACTCGACCACAGCGGGCAGCGGTTCCTCCACCCCGGCCGGCCGGCTGAACCACGCCCGCACCGGGTCCCCCGCGAAACCCCGGAACGTCACGTCCCAGGTCCGGGTCAGCCGAAGGCCCGTCTCCACCGGCCGCACCGACACCACCGGGTCCGCCTGCCCGGCCTCCTTCAACGTGCTCAGCCAGAACGCGTCGAAGTCGGCGGGCTCCTCGATGTCCGGGCGGTGACGCTGCAGTTCGGTCAATGGCAGGTCGAACGCGGGCACGGCGGCACCTCGCAGGAGTCGGTGGTCATCCAGAAACTTGCGATGTAGTAGGGCAGTCGGCCCCTGGGGCATACCCAGCTCGGACGGTGTTCCAACGCGCCCCAGGCGTCCCGTCCGAGTGCCGCAGCACCCATTGACAGCGCTTTCTGGTGCCCCTAAGTTGCCGCGAAGTTACCGGTAAGAGCTCGAAAGTTTCGGTTCCGCGTCCCATGCCCACGGGAGGCCCGAGCAATGAGCACGTCCACCACACCGGCCCCGCCGGGCACCCAGGATCAGCCTCCGGCCCGGGCCGCCCCCCGACGCGGCAAGCGGACGCCCGCCCGGACCGGCTGGCGGCGGGCGCTGCGCCGCGACTGGCAGTTGTACTCGCTGGCGATCCTGCCGCTGCTGTTCTTCCTGGTCTTCCGCTATCTGCCGATGATCGGCAACGTGATCGCCTTCCGGCGCTTCGAGCCCGGCGGTTCGATCTTCGGCGAGGAATGGGTGGGCCTGCGCTATGTGCAGATGTTCCTCAGCGACCCCACCTTCTGGCAGGTGTTCCGCAACACCCTGTGGCTGGGCGGACTCACCCTCCTCTTCTGCTTCCCAATCCCGATCGTGCTGGCGCTGCTGCTGAACGAGGTGCGCCGGCGTTCCCTGAAGCGGTTCGTGCAGTCGGTGTCGTACCTCCCGCACTTCCTGTCGATCGTGATCGTCGCGGGCATCACCCTGCAGATGCTGGCGAGCGACGGCCCGGTCAACCACGTCCTCGGCCGGCTCGGGCACGACCCGGTCCGCTTCATCCAGGAACCCGAGTGGTTCCGCACCGTCTACGTCGGCTCGGAGATCTGGCAGACCGCCGGCTGGGGCACGATCCTCTACCTCGCCGCGTTCACCACGATCGACGAGGACCTGTACGAGGCCGCGCGCATCGACGGCGCCAACCGCTGGCAGCAGATCTGGCACGTCACCCTGCCCGGCATCCGCCCCACCATGATCACGCTGCTGATCCTCAACGTCGGCACGTTCATGGCGGTCGGCTTCGAGAAGGTGCTGCTGCTGTACAACCCTCTGACGTATCCGACCGCGGACGTGATCTCGACGTACGTCTACCGCTCCGGCGTCGAGTCCAACAGCTTCAGCTACGCCGCCGCCATCGGCCTGTTCGAGGCGATCATCGGCCTGGTCCTCATCACGTCCGCCAACCAGCTCTCACGCCGCACAGTGGGGACGAGCCTGTGGTGAAGCCGAGCCGCTCCTACCGGGTCTTCCAGGGCGTCAACGCAGTGGTCCTCACCCTCGTCGTGCTGGTGACCCTCTACCCGTTCGTCAACATCCTCGCGCGGTCCTTCAGCGGGGAGCGGCAGATCCGGGCCGGAGAGGTGACCCTGCTGCCCAAGGGGTTCAACCTCACCACGTACGAGATCGTGTTCCAGGACTCGATGTTCTGGCGGAACTACGGCAACACCTTGCTCTACACGGTCGTGGCGACGGCGGTCGCCATGGTCCTGACGACCTGTTACGCCTACGTCCTGTCGAAGAAGCACCTCAAGGGCCGTGGCGCACTCGTCGGCATCGCCGTGTTCACCATGTTCTTCACCGGCGGCCTGATCCCGAACTACATCCTGGTCACCAGCCTCGGCCTGAAGAACAGCGTGTGGGCGATCGCCCTGCCGAACGCGATCAGCGTCTTCAACCTGCTGGTGATGAAGGCGTTCTTCGAGAACCTGCCGACCGACCTGGAGGAGGCCGCGCAGATCGACGGCCTGAGCACCTACGGCATCCTGCTGAGGATCGTGCTGCCGCTGTCCAAGGCGGTCGTGGCGACGATGGTGCTCTTCTACTCGGTGTCCTTCTGGAACTCCTGGTTCAGCGCGTTCCTCTACATGGACCGGACCGAGCTGATGCCGGTCACGGTCTACCTCCGCAACCTCATCCAGGGCGCCACCGGCGGCGGCAACGCCGGTGCCGGAACCGAGCAGCTCAGCCAGGTCGGCGCGAACATCCAGTCGGTGACCATCGTGCTCACCGCCCTGCCGATCCTCTGCGTGTACCCGTTCGTCCAGCGCTACTTCGTCTCGGGCGTGATGCTCGGCGCGGTCAAGGGCTGACCGCCGCACTTCTCTCCTCAACTGGCTTACGGAACAAGGGGGTTCCCGTGAAGAACACAGGACAGCTGTCGCGGCGCCGGATGCTCGCCGCGGCCGGCTTCATCGGTCTCGCCACGGTCACCGGCTGCGGCAGCGGGGACGACGGCGGGGACGGCAAGGACCTGTCGAAGAAGCAGGACGGGGCCATGAAGAACTACCGGGCCGGGCAGCAGTTCAAGGCGTCCCAGCCGCTGTCCTTCTCGGTGCTGCACAACAACAACCCCGTGTACCCGATGAAGAACGGCTGGCTGTTCTGGAAGGAGCTGACCAAGCGCACCGGCGTCACCCTCAAGCCGGTCGACGTCCCGCTGGCCGACTACGAGAAGAAGCGCAGCGTACTCATCGGCGCGGGCGACGCACCCTTCCTGATCCCGAAGACGTACCACCCCTCGGAGGTCGCCTTCGTCTCCTCGGGTGCGATCCTCCCGGTCAGCGACTACGTGAAGCTGATGCCCAACTTCCGCGACAAGGTGCGCAAGTGGAAGCTGGAGCCCGAGCTCGACTCGATCCGCCAGTCCGACGGCAAGTACTACCTGCTGCCCGGCCTGCACGAGAAGGCCAAGTCCGGCTACTCGCTGTCCTTCCGCACGGACGTCCTCGACAAGCACGGCCTCAGCCTGCCCACCACGTGGGACGAGGTCCACGACGTCCTCACGGCGCTCAAGGAGGAGTACCCCGGCAAGTACCCCTGGACCGACCGCTGGAGCACCAACACCCCCTTCCCGTGCGGCGCGTTGTTCAGCTACCTCGGCCAGGCGTACGGGGTCAAGGCGGGCTGGACCTACGACAACATCACCTTCGACGCCGAGGCGCGCAAGTTCGTCTTCAACGGCGCGACGGACGGCTACCGCCGGATGGTCGAGTACCTGAGAAGGATCGTCGCCGAGAAGTTGCTGGACCCGGAGAGCTTCACGCAGCAGGACGACCAGGCGGTGCAGAAGCTGCTGGCCGAGAAGTCCTACGTGATCAGCGCCAACCCGCAGGAGCTGGTGCAGAACTACCGCTACAACCTGGAGAAGCAGGTCGAGGGCGCGAAGATCGAGATGGTGCCGGTCCCGCTCGGCCCGGCCGGCCCCGTCGTGCTCGGCGGCACCCGCCTGGAGAACGGCGTCATGGTCTCCAGCAAGGCCCTCAAGAGTGACGACTTCGTCGCGATGATGCAGTTCCTCGACTGGCTCTGGTACTCGGACGAGGGCCAGAAGTTCTGCAAGTGGGGCGTCGAGGGCGTCACCTACACCCGGTCCGGCGGCCGGTTCCGGCTGAAGCCCGGCATCTCGCTCATGGGCTCCGACCCCGACGCGGCGAAGGACCTCCAGAAGGACTACGGCTTCTTCAACGGCGTCTTCACCTACGGCGGCAGCTGGGACCTGGTCTCCTCCTCGTTCAGCCCGGACGAGAAGAAGTTCCAGGACGCCATGGCCCAGCGCCGGCAACTGCCCATCGACCCGGCCCATCCCCTCCAGTCCTTCGAGCAGGAGCAGGCGACCCTCTGGGACACCCCGCTCAAGGACCACGTCATCCAGAACACCCTCCAGTTCGTCCTCGGCAAGCGCCCGCTGTCCCAGTGGGACGCCTACCTCGCCGAGCTGAAGTCGAAGAACATGCAGCAACTCGTCGACCTGCACAACAAGGCGTACGAGCGGTTCGAGAAGGAGAACGGGTGATCCGCGTCCCCGGCCCGCGGGGCGGCCGACTCGCCGGAGGGCCGCAGCTGCTCGGCGGGGAGGCGGCATGAGCACCGTACGCACCTCCGACTTCGGCACCGGAACCCTCTCCCGCGCCTCCGCGCTGATCCACACCCTCCTGACGGTCGAGGCACTGCTCCTCCTCGCCGCCTCCCCGGGACTGGCCGGACTGCTCCTGCTCGGCCCCGACCCCACGAACCTCCCCCTCGCGGCCCTGTGCCTGCTGCCCCTCGGACCGGCCCTGTCCGCCGCGCTCTACGCCCTGCACCACCGCAGCCGCGACCTCACCGAACTGCACCCGGCCCGCGCCTACCTGCGCGGCTGGCGGCTCAACGCCGTACCGGCCCTGAAGCTCTGGACACCCCTGCTGTCCTGGCTGACGGTCATCGCCTTCACCCTCACGCACTTCTCCGCCACCGGACTGCCCGGCTGGTGGGCGCTGCTGCTCGCGGCGATCGGCGCCGGCTCGCTCCTGTGGGGCGCGCACGCCCTCGTCCTCACCTCGCTCTTCGCCTTCCGCGCCCGGGACACCGCCCGCCTCGCCGCGTACTTCCTGTTCCGGCACGGCCGGGCCACCCTCGCCGCCGCCTCCCTGCTGGTCCTGACGGCCGCGTCGGCAGCCCTGCTGACCGAGGCCCTGCCCGCCCTGCTGGCCGCCCCGCTGCTGCTGTCCCTGCTGCACGGCAGCCGCCCGGTGATCGCCGAGACGCAGAAGGACTTCACGGCATGACACACAAGATCCGCTACGGCGGCGACTACAACCCCGAGCAGTGGCCGCAGGAGGTCTGGGACGAGGACCACCGCCTGTTCACCCGGGCCGGCATCGACACCCTCACCGTCGGTGTCTTCACCTGGTCGCTCACCCAACCCGCCCCGGACACCTACGACTTCACGATCCTGGACCGCATCATGGACCGGGCCGCCGCCGAGGGACGCCAGGTCTGCCTGGCCACCGGCACCGCCGCCCTCCCGCCCTGGCTCGCCAAGCGGCACCCCGAGGTCAACCGCACCGACTTCGAGGGCCGCCGCCACCGCTACGGCCAGCGCCACACCTTCTGCCCCAGCTCACCGGCGTACCGCGAACACGCCACCGCGGTGGCCGCCCGCCTCGCGGAACGCTACTGCGGCCACCCGGCCCTGCTCGCCTGGCACATCAACAACGAGTACGGCGGCGCCTGTTACTGCGACCGGTGCGCCGAGGCGTTCCGGGAGTGGCTCCGGGACCGGCACGGCACCCTCGACGCCCTCAACGACGCCTGGTGGACCACCTTCTGGTCCCACCGCTACACCGACTGGGACCAGATCGAGCCGCCGAACGCCCTCACCGAGCACTGGCGCGGCCCCGACCACACCGCCTTCCAGGGCATCACCCTCGACTACCTCCGCTTCACCACCGACGCCCTCCTCGGCTGTTTCCTGGCCGAGAAGGAGGTGATCCGCGCCCACGACCGGGACACGCCCGTCACCACCAACTTCATGGGCACCTTTCGCCCCCTCGACTACCACCGCTGGGCGCCCCACCTGGACTTCGCCTCCTGGGACAACTACCCGCCCCTCGACGCCCCGCCGACCCGGGCCGCCCTCGCCCACGACCTGATGCGCGGCCTGAAGGACGGCGCTCCCTTCTGGCTGATGGAGCAGACCCCGTCCACGACGGCCTGCCGCGACGTCAACCCGCTCCGGCGGCCCGGCGAACTCCGTCTCGCCACCTTCCAGGCGATCGCCCACGGAGCGGACGCCGCCCTCTACTTCCAGCTGCGCGCCTCCCGGGGCGCCTGCGAGAAGTACCACGGGGCCGTCATCGGCCACGCGGGCCGCGACGACACCCGCGTCTTCCGCGAAGTCGCCGAGCTGGGAGGGGAACTGGAGTCGCTGGGCGACCGGACACTCGGCGCCCGTACCCCTGCCCGCGCCGCCCTCCTCTTCGACTGGGACAGCTGGTGGGCCCTGGAGATCTCCGACGGCCCGTCCCGGCTGGTGAAGTACCCGGACGTGGTCCACGCCTACTACCGGGCCGCCCGCGAGGCCGGAGCCGACCTGGACGTGATCCCCCAGTCCGCCGACCTCACCCCCTACGACGTGGTCCTCGCCCCCGCCCTGCACATGGTCAAGGGCGACCTCGCCTACCGCCTCGAAGCCGTGGCGGCCCGCGGCGGCACGGTCCTGACCACCTTCCTCTCCGGCCGCGTCGACGAACACGACCGGGCCTTCCTCACCGACGTCCCCGGCCCGCTGGCGCCCCTCATGGGCATCCGCGTGGACGAATGGGACGCCCGCCCACCGGAGTTCACCCAGACCGTTCCCGAGCTGGGGGTGAAGGCCCGGCTCGTCTTCGAGATCGTGCTTCCACGCGGCGCAGAACCGGTCGCCACCTACGGCACCGACTTCTACGCGGGCACCCCGGCGGTGACCCGCAACAGGTTCGGCTCCGGCGAGGCCTGGTACGTCGCCACCGCCCTCGACCAGCCGGGCGTAGACCAGGTCGTCCGCCGGATCCTGACCGGCCACGACCTGCTCGGCCCCTACGCAGACCACCCGGCGGTGGAGACCGCCACCCGGGTCGCCCCCGACGGCACCCGCCTGCTCTTCCTCCTCAACCACGCCCCCGAACCGGCCCGTCCGACCGCCCACGCCACGGCCACCGACCTGCTCACCGGCAAGCGGGTGGAGCAGGGCGACCCCCTGGTCCTCGACCCGCTGGGCGTCGCGATCCTTCAGTAGATCTCCCGCCCCCGCCCGTCCGGGACCCCGGACTTGCGGAAGAAGTAGCTGTTGACCTGGTCGCGCCAGTCGCGGGCACTGCGGAGCTGCTCCTCGTAGCGCTCCGCCACCCGGGCATGGCGCGCCGGGTCCACCAGCCCGGCCAGCGAGGCCCACGCCGCCCGGGCCTCCTCGACCTCCTCGACACCCTCGAAGTGCGTGTCGTAGATGTGCTGGATCACGGTCTTCCCGCTCTTCAGCACATGCCCGTACGGCACATGGTGGAAGAACAGCAGCAGCTCGTCGGGACAGCTGTCCGGCGACTCGTAGAGCCCGGCCCACGGCTTGCCGTACTGCCCGGCGTACCCCGTACCGCTCGCCGCACCACGGTCGACGCCCACCCCGTCCCGGTCGGCGAAGTGGTACGTGCCCCACGGGCTGTACTCGTACCCGTCCACGCTCGGCCCGTAGTGATGCCCCGGCTGCACCATGAAACCCACGCCCAGGGGAGCGGTGTACTTCTCGTACGTCCGCCACGAGCCGTCGAGCACGGCGTGCAGCCCGCCGGCCAGCTGCGGCGGGGCGTCCGGGAAGCTGAGCCCGATCCACTCGTCGAGCACCGCGTGCGGCTCGGCGTCCGGCTGCCAGGCCAGCCGGCCGAAGGTGTACAGGTTGGCCTGCGCCAGCGGATGCCCCGTCCAGAACGGGTCGTCACCGACGTTCGACACGCCCACCAGCCCGCCCCGCGCCAACGCACCGACGGACAGCTCGGGTTGGGGCCGGAACCGCAGCACCTCGCTCCACATCGGCCCCAGCCAGCACACATGCCGCTGCTGCCCGGTGTACTCCTGCGTGGCCTGCAGCTCCACCGCGAGCCGGGTCCGCGGCATCGCCCCGATCAGCGGCGAGACCGGCTCACGCACCTGGAAGTCCATCGGGCCGTGCTTCACCTGGAGAACGGCGTTGTCCGCGAACTCCCCGTCCAGCGGCACGAAATGGTCGTACGCGGCCCGGGCCCGGTCGGTCGTGCGGTCCCGCCAGTCCTGGCGGTGGTCGTAGACGAACGCCCGCCAGTGCACCGTGCCGCCGAACGGCTCCAGCGCCGCGGCCAGCAGATTCGCCCCCTCGGCGTGACTGCGGCCGTACGCGAACGGCCCCGGCTGCCCCTCCGAGTCGGCCTTCACCACGTACCCGCCGAAGTCGGGTATCGCCTCGTACACCCGCCGCGTCGCCACCGCCCACCAGTCGCGCACCGCCTCGTCCAGCGGATCGGCCGTGGGCAGCCCGCCCAGCGTGATCGGGGCGGCGAAGGAGACCGACAGGTGGGTGCGGATGCCGTAGGGCCGCAACACCCGGGCGATCTCCGCCACTTCACCGATGCGGTCGGTCAGCAGACGCGCCTCGGTCGCGTGCACATTGACGTTGTTCACGGAGAGCGCGTTGATCCCGCACGCCGCGAGCAGCCTGCCGTACGCCCGCACCCGGTCGAGTTCGCCCCGAGCCCTCCCGTCCTCCCAGAACAGCGAGCCGCCCGCGTACCCGCGCTCCACCTGGCCCATGACCGGGTGCACGGCCACGTTGTCCCAGTGATCGAGCATGCGCAGGGCGAGCGAGGGGCGATGGATCTCCCGCGCCCACTCCCCGGTGAAGGCCGCCGCCCCGAGCCGGACGACGTGGAACAGGCCGTACAGCAGCCCGCGTCCGCCGGAGGCGGTGACCGTCGTCGTGCCGCCCTCGCGCGCCGAGGCGAAGCCCTCGTCGCCGAGGTCGTCGGCACCGAGGCCGAGGACCAGGTCGTACGCGCCGTCCGGCACGGCGTCCCGCACGACCCGGCCCCCGAACCTCCGGCAGGCCTCGGCCATCTCCCCGTGCACCGTCTCCACCAGCGGACCCGATCCCCGGATCAGCGTCCGCCGGCTGCCGACCGCCCGGAAGGCGGCGGGCGGCAGCCAGGCCGGGTCGACACCCTCGGGCAGGACGGGCACGGGAAGCGGCATCGGACCCCCAACTCGGCTGCTCAGGAGAGCAGTTCGACCTCCGCCAGGGTGGCCTCGCCGTCGAGGACCAGGCGGTACTTCTCGTACGTACCCGGCGACCTCACGGAGAACGCGCGGGTCTGCCTGTCCCAGGCGAAGGACTCACCGGAGCGCCGGTCCAGCGTCCGCCAGTCCGTGCCGTCGGAGGAGCCCTGGAGCGTCCACCCCGCCGGTGCCTTCGTCCGGTCCGCCGACGAGGTCAGCGTGTACTGCACCGCCTCGGCGCCCTTGGAGACGGGCAAGTCCACGGAGGTCACCGCCGCGTCCGTCGCAGAGGTGTCGTCGAACAGGGCGCCGTCACCCTTCAGCACGTCCGCGCGCGGCGCCGGCACCTCGTCGTCGCGGGTGATCGACACGGGCGCCGCGGGCCCGCCCGTGCCCCAGGACGACGGCCGCGCGCCCATGTCGAAGTCCAGGACACCGCCGCCGGCGACCAGCGAGTGCGGCAGGGAGGTCTTCGTCCAGGTCCGGCCGTTGACCTTCAGCCCCTGCACGTACACGTTCTTCGCGCTGTTCCGGGGCGCCCTCACCACCAGCTCGCGCCCGTTCTCCAGATGCACGGTCGCCTTCGTGAACAGGGGAGAGCCGATCGCGTACTCGCCGCTGCCCATCACCAGCGGATAGAAGCCGAGCGCGGAGAACAGGAACCAGGCCGACTGCTCGCCGTTGTCCTCGTCGCCGTGGTAGCCCTGCCCGATCGCGCTGCCCGTGTACAGCCGGGACAGCACCTCGCGGACGTTCTTCTGCGCCTTCCAGGGCTGTCCGGCCGCGTCGTACATGTAGATCGCGTGGTGGGCGACCTGGTTGGAGTGCCCGTACATGCCCATCCGCACGTCCCGCGCCTCGGTCATCTCGTGGATGACACCGCCGTAGGAGCCGACGAACTCGGGGGAGGCCGTCTCCGGGGTGGAGAAGTACTCGTCGAGCTTGTCGCCGAGCCCCTTCCGGCCGCCGTACAGGTTCGCCAGGCCCCGGCTGTCCTGCGGTGCGGTGAAGGCGTACCCCCAGCCGTTGGTCTCGGTGTAGTCGTGGCCCCAGACACGCGGGTCGTACTTCGAGGACTCGACCCGCCAGTCGCCCTTGGCGTCCTTGCCCTGGAAGAACCCGGCCTTCGCGTCGAAGAGGTTCACATAGTCCCGGGCCCGGTTCAGGAAGTACTCCGACTCCTCCTTGTAGCGCCGCTCGCCGGTCTCCTCGTAGAGCTTTCGGCCCATGCGGGAGATGCCGTAGTCGTTGAGGTAGCCCTCCAGCGCCCAGGACAGGCCCTCGTGGGTCTCGGTGCTGGTGTAGCCGAGGAAGGGTGAGGTGGCCATGCCCTTGCGGCCGACACCCGAGTTCGGCGGCACGACCGTCGCGTTCTTCACGGCAGCGTCGTACGCCGCCTTCGCGTCGAAGTCGACGCCCTTGACGTACGCGTCGGCGAACGCCACGTCCGACGACGTGCCCGTCATGAGGTCCGCGTAGCCGGGGGACGACCAGCGCGAGGTCCAGCCGCCGTCCTTGTACTGCTGCACGAACCCGTCGACCAGCTCACCCGCCCGGGACGGAGTCAGCAACGAGTACGCCGGCCAGGTCGTCCGGTAGGTGTCCCAGAAGCCGTTGTTGACGTACACCTTGCCGTCGACGATCTTCGCGCCGGTGTGCGTCGGGGTGTCCGGCTTCGGCATGGGGGAGAAGGGCGAGGCGTACTGGTGCTTCCCGCCCACCTTCTCGAAACCGGAGTTCGGGTACAGGTACAGCCGGTACAGGCTGGAGTACAGCGTCGTCAGCTGGTCGGGTGTCGCGCCCTCGACCTCGACCTTGCCGAGCAGCCGGTCCCACTGCCGCTGGGCGCTCTTCTTCACCGCCTCGAAGGACCTGCCCTCCGGGATCTCCTGGCGGAGGTTGTCCTTGGCCTGGTCGATGCTGATCAGCGAGGTCGCCAGACGCAGGGTGACGGTCCGGTCGTCGGTCTCGAAGCGGAGGTAGCCCTTGACCCCGGCGGCGTCCGACTCGGTCGCCGGTTTGTCGAACTCGCCGTAGACGAACAGCCGGGTCGCGCCGGTCGACAGGCCGGACTTCACGTCCGAGTAGCCGGTGACGACCCCGTTGTCCTTGTCGAGCGTCAGGCCCGCCTGGTCCGTCACGTTGTCGAAGAGGACGCTCGCGTCATCGCCCGGGTAGGTGAAGCGCAGCGCCGCCGCATGGTCGGTCGGTGCCATCTCGGCCTTCAGGCCGTTCTCGAAGCGCACCCCGTAGTAGTAGGGCCGCGCGGTCTCGTTCTCGTGCCGGAAGGCCAGCTCCCGGGCCTCCCGGCCCAGGTCCGGAGTGCCGGCGGCGACGGACGGCATCACCTGGAAGGTCTGCCGGTCGCCCATCCAGGGGCTCGGCTCGTGGCTCGCGCTGAACGCCTGGATCGTCGGCAGGTTGTCCGCGTTGTTCGCACGTGCGTAGTCGTACAGCCAGCTGAGCGAGCCCGCGTTGGTCACCGGCGTCCAGAAGTTGAACCCGTGCGGCACCGCCGTCGCCGGGAAGTTGTTGCCCCGCGAGAAGCCGCCGCTGGAGTTGGTGCCGCGGGTCGTCACCGCGTAGTCCGACAGGTGCGCCTTCGGCCGCTCGGGGGCGACGGACTCGATGGTCACGTCGTCCAGCCAGCCCCGGAACTTCGACGGCCCCTCGGGGGAGTCGTACGCCACCAGGATCCGGTCCACGGTCTTCCCGGCCGCCACCGACCCGATCCGCGAGGCCACGTCGTTCCACTGGTTGACGTAGAGGATCTTCGCAGCGCCCTGCCCCTGCGGGGTCAGCGGGAAGCCGTGCTCGTCGGTGGCGCGCAGGTCGCTCAGCTGGGTGCCGTCGGTGAAGGCGAGGTCGACGGAGACGTTCGTGGCGTCGTAGTCGAGGTCGCCGTCCGCCATCGACGGGAAGATCCGGTAGGCCAGCCGCGTGTTCCGGCCGACGGCCACGTTCACGTCGAAGACCTTGTTGTACGAGTACGCCCGCCCGTCGGCGGTGTGGCGGCCGGCGTAACGCAGGGCACGCTTTCCGGTGAACCCGGCGCCCGCCTTGGCGGTGGGGGAGCCGCTCGGGCCGCGGTCGACCAGGGAGAGCATGTCCTGCGGGACGGGCCCGTCAGTGCCGCCGGTGGACAGTTGGAGGTCGGCGAGCTGGAGGATGTCGCCGCCGTTGTTCGCGGTGACGTCCAGCCGGAAGTGCCGGTACTCGCCCGGTTCGGCCAGGTCGTACGTCTTCGTCTGGAACCGCTCGGAGAAGGACTCGCCGGAGCGGCTGTCGAGGGTCTTCCAGTCCTTGCCGTCGGCAGAGCCCTTCAGGGTCCAGTCCTTGGGGTCGCGCTCGTCGTGGTCGTTGGCGGACGTCAGCGCGTAACGCGCCAGTTTGACTGGTTTGTCCAAGTCGAACTCGGCCCAGCCGGTGGGCTCGAAGGCGAGCCACTTGGTGCTCGGCTCGCCGTCGACGAGATTCTCCTTCACCTCGCCGCCGCCCGTGTTCTCGGCGCCCGCCCGGACATCCGTCACACGGTCCGTCACATTGCCCGGTATGCCACTGCTGTAGCCGCCGTCGACACCCGAGGCCCGTTTGCCGCCGTCGGGGGCGGTGTCGACGGTGTTCAGCCAGTCCGGAACCGGGTCGTCCGCCTCAAACGAGGACGCGAACTTCCGGTCGGGGCTCTCGGGGGCTTCGGGCAGTGCGACCGCAACGCCCTGTGAGCCCAGGGCCAAAGCGAAGGCGGTCGCCGACACGACCGCCGATCCCCATCTGTGCCGAGCTTTCCGCTGCATCAACGGGTACCCTCCCTGCGCAGTGGACAACGTTGTCACCTTCGATGCGCAAGGACCAGTAGTTGCCCAAGTGGTGCGGAGTGTCAAGGGTGTTGCGTGTGGCATTCGGGCGCGGCGGCCGGGATATTTCCGGCGGAGAACCCACAGGCCGCTCATACTTCCGCGAGGTCTCAACTCGGATAAGACCCACGGCCAACCTTGTGTTCGATCTTGATCCGCTGGCGGGAAGTGGACTATACCTGTCGGACGCTTCACACGATCCGCACGTCAGCGCCCGCACGTCACCACCCGCACTTTCCTGCACGACCCAGCGTGACCCGATCGCGGTGCCGGGAAGGATCCGGTTCACCGCCTGAGTCCTGGAGAAGGCGAGGACTTGAGCATGGGATCCACTTCCGCCGAGAACCACGGCACCGAAGGTGTCGGCCGCCGTGATCTGATCAAAAGGTCTGCCGCGCTCGGGCTGATCTCCGTCCCCACCATGAGTTTCCTGACCGCCTGCGCCAGCAGTGGCGGCGACGACAGCGGGGACAAGGCCAAGGCCGGCAAGAAGACCGCGAAGAACCCGCTCGCCGTCAACGACACGGCCAATATGGAATTCGTCCTGTTCGACGGCGGCTTCGGCAAGGAGTACGCCGAGGACGCCGTGAAGATCTACGAGAAGAACTTCCCCAAGGTCAAGGTGAAGTTCTCCGCCACCCAGAAGATCCAGTCCACGCTCCAGCCCCGCTTCAACCAGGGCACCCCGCCGGACCTCATCGACAACTCCGGCGCCGAGCAGATGGACATGGGCGTCCTGGTCGGCAAGAACCAGCTCACCGACCTCACCCCGCTGCTGGACGCGCCCTCCTACGACGACCCGGGCAAGAAGGTCCGCGACACGCTGCGCCCAGGCATCGTGGAGATGGGCCAGTTCGACGGCGAGAAGGTCTGGATCCTGTACTACGCCTACACCGTGTACGGCGTCTGGTACTCGCAGAAGGCCCTGGACTCGCTCGACGAGCAGTACCCCGAGACCTGGGACCAGATGCTCGCGGTCTGCGCCAAGGCCAAGAAGAAGGGCATGGCGGGCTGGACGTACGCGGGCAAATACCCGTACTACCTCCCCTTCTCGCTCTACCCGATGATCGGCAAGGTCGGCGGCCGCGAGGTCCTCGACGCGATCGACAACCTGGAGCCGAACGCCTGGAAGCACCCGGCCGTCAAGGCCTGCTTCGACGCGTACTACGAGCTCTACAAGAAGGGCTACGTCCTCAAGGGCACCCCGGGCCTGGACCACATCCAGTCGCAGACCGCGTGGGCCGAGGGCAAGGCGCTGTTCATCCCGAACGGCTCCTGGGTGGAGAACGAGTCGGCCAACGTCATCCCGGAGGACTTCGACCTGGCCGTCTCCGCGCCCACCGGCCTCGACTCCTCCGACAAGCTGCCCTTCGGCACCATCTGGGCCTCCGGCGGCGAGCCGTTCATCGTCCCGGCCAAGGCCAAGAACGCCGCCGGCGGCATGGAACAACTGCGCATCATGCTCAGCGAGGCCTCCTCGAAGAACTTCACCGGCAAGGTGAAGTCGCTGACCGCGTACAACGGCGGCACCGACGGCGTCGCCCTCACCCCCGGCCTGAAATCGGGTGTCGCGGCGCTGGACAAGGCCGGCGAGAACGTGGTGAACCCCCGTCTCCAGGACTGGTACGTGCAGTTGCAGAAGGAGAAGATCGGGGTGTCCGGTCTGGGCGAGATGATGGCCGGCCGCCTCACCCCGGCCGAGGCCATCAAAAAGATCCAGGGCTTTGCCGACGAGGCGGCCAAGGACTCCTCCATCAAGCACTACAAGCACCAGTAACGGCACCGGAAACCCGATTTCCGCAACGGCACCGGAGTGGCGATGCAGCACGGCAAGTACCGGTTCATCGTGGGCTTCCTCGCGTTGCCCCTGGGACTGTACGCGCTCTTCGTGGTCTGGCCGTTCATCCAGTCCATCTATTACTCGTTCACGGACTGGACCGGCCTGAGCCCCGAATTCAAGATGGTCGGTTTCGACAACTACAGCCGCATGCTCGACGACGACATCTTCTGGAAGTCGTTGCAGCACAGCCTGCTGTTCGCCCTCCTGCTGCCGGTGGTGACGATCAGCCTCGCGCTGTTCTTCGCCTTCATGATCAATGTGGGCGGCAGAAAGAGAAGGAACGGCCCGGTGGTCACCGGTGTCCGAGGCTCCTCGTTCTACAAAATCGTCTACTTCTTCCCACAGGTCCTCTCGATCGCCATCGTCGCGCTGCTGTTCGCGTTCGCGTACAACCCGGACAGCGGCGCGATCAACTCGCTCCTGCGCGGCATCGGCCTGGGTGACGTCCAGCCCCTGTGGCTGGGCGACCCCGACCTGGCGCTGTGGGCCGTGATGGGGGTCCTCGTCTGGTCCACGGTCGGCTTCTTCGTGGTCCTCTTCTCCGCAGGCATGGCCTCCATCCCGGGGGAGATGTACGAGGCCGCGCTCCTGGACGGCGCGAACCGCGTCACCACCTTCTTCCGGATCACCCTGCCCCTGCTGTGGGACACCGTGCAGTCCGGCTGGGTCTACATGGGCATCCTCGCCCTGGGCGCCGAGTCGTTCGCGGTCGTGCAGATCATGACGACCGGGCCGGGCGGTCCCGACTACTCGACCACCGTCATGGTCCTGTACGTGTACCAGAAGGCGTTCCGTGACGGGCAGGCCGCCTACGCCACCACCATCGGTGTCGCCCTGCTCGTCGTCACGCTGGCCTTCGCCGCCGTGGTGATGCGGCTGGGCCGTCGCGAGCGGCTGGAGTACTGATCGATGAAGACGACCGAAACCCCCGCTCCCCTCCCGGCCGAGTCCGGCGCCCCCCTCACGAAAACCGACGTCCCACCGCCCGCACCCGTGAAGGAGAAGAAGGAGGGCAGGGTCCTCAACGTCTTCTCCCACGGCGTCCTGGTCATCTGGGCGATCATGGTGGTCCTGCCGCTGCTCTGGGCGGTCATGACGTCCTTCAAGGACGACCGCTCCATCTTCAGCTCCCCCTGGTCGCTCCCGGATTCCCTGCACTTCGACAACTGGTCGCGGGCGTGGACCCAGGCCAACATGAGCGACTACTTCCTCAACACGGTCCTCGTGGTGGGCGGTTCACTCATCGGCACCCTGGTCCTGGGCTCCATGGCGGCCTACGTCCTGGCCCGCTTCGACTTCCCGGGCAACCGCTTCATCTACTACCTGTTCATCGGCGGCATGAGCTTCCCGATCATGCTCGCGCTGGTCCCGCTGTTCTATGTCGTGAACAACATGGGCCTGCTGAACACCATCCACGGCCTGATCCTGGTCTACATCGCCTACTCGTTGCCGTTCACGGTGTTCTTCCTGACGGCGTTCTTCCGCACCCTGCCCAGCTCGGTGGCGGAGGCGGCGTTCGTCGACGGCGCGTCCCACAGCCGCACGTTCTTCCAGATCATGCTCCCCATGGCCAAGCCGGGCCTGATCAGCGTCGGCATCTTCAACTTCCTGGGCCAGTGGAACCAGTACATGCTCCCGACGGTCCTCAACACTGACCCCGACAAGCGGGTCCTCACCCAGGGCCTGGTCCAGCTGGCGGTGAGCCAGGGCTACAAGGGCGACTGGTCTGGCCTCTTCGCGGGCCTGGTGATGGCCATGCTGCCGGTCCTGGCGGCGTACATCATCTTCCAGCGGCAGGTGGTGCAGGGTCTGACGGCTGGTGCGCTGAAGTAGCCCGAGCCGGCGGGGCTGGGGCGGGTGGGTGCGCAGCTCGGGCAGAGCGCACCCGCACCCGCGTACGGCGAGCAGGGGACGTGTCGGGGGGTGTCCGCCCGCAGCGGTTGGCGCGTCGACGCCAGTCAGTCGGTGAACAAGCCCATCGCGCCGTTCCGAGGACGGACACCCCCCGGCGCGGCCCCGACCCACCACCGGCGGGGGGCTACGCGTACCCCTGAGCAGCCGCGCAGGCAGAAAGCGCGTACCCCCACATAGCGCTCCGCGACGGCCCGCGCACACCCCGGAATCAGTTCAACCTCTTGACGGGAGGCAACCCGAACGGCTCAGCTTAGAGTTCACTAGTTGGACATAGACGGGGTCTCATCGAAGCGGCCCCGTGCGCAGGAGGTCGTCGTGGAGACTCCGGGGTCGCAGTCATCGCTGCACCGAGCCAACCTGGAGCGGGTCGTACGTGCCGTGCGCCTGGCGGGCTCCCTCACCCAGGCCGAGATCGCGCGGACCACAGGTCTGTCCGCGGCGACGGTCTCCAACATCGTGCGGGAGTTGAAGGACGGCGGCACCGTCGAGGTCACACCGACCTCCGCCGGCGGCCGCAGGGCCCGCAGCGTGTCGCTGAGCGGCGACGCCGGCATCGTGATCGGCGTCGACTTCGGCCACACCCATCTCCGTGTCGCCATCGGCAACCTCGCCCACCAGGTGCTCGCCGAGGAATCCGAGCCCCTGGACGTGGACGCCTCGTCCACCCAGGGCTTCGACCGCGCGGAACAGCTGGTCACCCGCCTGATCGAGGCCACCGGCGTCGACCGCTCCAAGATCGCCGGCGTCGGGCTCGGCGTCCCCGGCCCCATCGACGTCGAGTCCGGCACCCTCGGCTCGACCGCGATCCTCCCCGGCTGGACCGGCACCAAGCCCGCCGAGGAGCTGCGCGGCCGCCTCGGCGTCCCCGTGCACGTGGACAACGACGCCAACCTCGGCGCCCTCGGCGAGATGGTCTGGGGCAGCGGCCGGGGCGTCCGCGACCTGGCCTACATCAAGGTGGCCAGCGGCGTCGGCGCCGGCCTGGTGATCAGCGGAAAGATCTACCGCGGCCCTGGCGGCACTGCCGGAGAAATCGGACATATTACACTCGACGAATCCGGCCCGGTCTGCCGCTGCGGCAACCGCGGCTGCCTGGAGACCTTCGCGGCCGCGCGCTACGTGCTCCCGCTGCTCCAGTCCAGTCACGGCACCGACCTGACCATGGAAGGCGTCGTACGGCTCGCCAGGGACGGAGACCCGGGCTGCCGTCGGGTGATCGCCGACGTCGGCCGCCACATCGGCAGTGGAGTGGCCAATCTCTGCAACCTGCTGAACCCGAGCCGTGTGGTCCTCGGTGGTGATCTCGCCGAGGCCGGTGAGCTGGTGCTCGGGCCGATCCGGGAGTCCGTCGGCCGCTACGCCATCCCCAGTGCGGCACGCCAGTTGTCCGTTCTCCCCGGTGCCCTCGGCGGCCGTGCGGAAGTGCTCGGAGCGCTCGCTCTCGCCCTCAGTGAGATGGGTGATTCGACCCTTTTGGACGGCACTGCTCCAGGGGCACTGCAGGCAGTCACCCCTGCCTTCACTTAGAGAACGGATGGCACCGTTGCCATCTCGTTAAGGATTTACTTCTTGACGTCGCACGTGTGGCCGAGTTGACTTCCAGCCACCTCGGCCGCAATGTCGCGGCCTCGTCAGGGAGGTTTCTGAAGTGAACACGCGTATGCGTCGCGCCGCTGTTGCTGTTGCCGCCGGTGCGATGGCCGTTTCGCTTGCTGCCTGTGGCAGCGCCAAGGAGTCGGGCGACAACGCCGACTCCACCGGGTCCGCCAAGAAGGGCGACGACATCAAGGTCGGCCTGCTCCTTCCGGAGAACGCGACGGCCCGTTACGAGAAGTTCGACCGGGTGCTCATCGAGAAGAAGGTCAAGGAACTCACCAACGGCAAGGGCGAGGTCGTCTACGCCAACGCCAAGCAGGACGCCAGCACGCAGAACCAGCAGGTCGACACGATGGTGACCAACAAGGTCGACGTGCTGATCGTGGACGCGGTGGACTCCAAGGCCATCGCCGGCTCGGTGAAGAAGGCCAAGGACGCCGGCATCCCCGTCGTCGCCTACGACCGCCTGGCCGAGGGCCCGATCGACGCCTACACCTCGTTCGACAACGAGACCGTCGGCAAGACCCAGGGCGAGGCCCTGCTGAAGGCGCTGGGCGACAAGGCCAAGGACGGCCAGATCGTCATGATGAACGGGTCCTCCACCGACCCGAACGCCGCCCAGTTCAAGAAGGGCGCCCACTCCGTTCTCGACGGCAAGGTGAAGATCGGCCGCGAGTACGACACCAAGGAGTGGAAGCCGGAGAACGCCAACTCCAACATGGAGGGCGCCATCTCCGCCCTCGGCAAGGACAAGATCGTCGGCGTCTACTCCGCCAACGACGGCATGGCGGGCGGCATCATCACCGCCCTGAAGGCCGCCGGCATCGCCGACATCCCGGTCACCGGCCAGGACGCCGAACTCGCGGGTGTGCAGCGCATCGTCACCGGTGAGCAGTACATGAGCGTCTACAAGCCCTACCCGCAGGAGGCGGACGTCGCGGCCGAGATGGCCGTCGCCCTCGCCCAGGGCAAGTCGCTCGACTCGATCGCCAAGGACAAGGTCGACAGCCCGACCACCAAGGCCATCCCCTCCGTCCTCGTCCCGGTCGTCTCGCTGACGAAGGACAACATCAACGACACCGTCATCAAGGACGGCATCTACACCGTGAACGAGATCTGCACCGGCAAGTACAAGGCCGCGTGCGACAAGATCGGCCTCAAGTAGAGCAGCCGCCAAGTCCCCTGAGAGGCACGGGAGTCCGCACGGACTCCCGTGGCTCCGTGCGGGGACCGGCTGCCCCCGAGTTCCTCCGGCGCCCCGCCACATCAGCCCCGCAAGCTCCGCGGGGCGCCGGACGGATCACTTCTCCCACACTTCTGCACAACCTCCCGCCGGGTCAGGCGGCGAAGGAGATGGTTCACGTGTCCGCTACGCCCGTGCTGGCGTTGCGCGGGGTCTCCAAGCGGTTCGGTGCCGTTCAGGCGCTCACCGACGTAGAGCTTGAGGTCCACGCCGGTGAGGTGGTCGCCCTGGTGGGCGACAACGGAGCCGGAAAGTCCACGCTGGTCAAGACGATCGCCGGCGTGCACCCCATCGATGAGGGCGTCATCGAATGGGACGGCAGGTCCGTCCAGATCAGCAAGCCGCACGACGCCCAGAACCTGGGCATCGCGACCGTCTACCAGGACCTCGCGCTCTGCGACAACATCGACGTCGTCGGCAACCTCTACCTGGGCCGGGAGATCCGCAAGCGCGGTGTCCTGGACGAGGTGGAGATGGAGCGCCGCTCCCGCGAGCTGCTCGACACGCTGTCGATCCGCATCCCCAGCGTGCGCATCCCGATCGCCTCGCTCTCCGGTGGTCAGCGCCAGACCGTGGCCATCGCCCGTTCCATGCTCGGCGAGCCCAAGCTGGTCATCCTCGACGAGCCCACCGCCGCCCTCGGCGTCGAGCAGACCGCGCAGGTCCTCGACCTGGTCGAGCGACTGCGCGAGCGCGGCCACGCCGTGATCCTCATCAGCCACAACATGGCCGATGTGAAGGCCGTCGCGGACAAGGTCGCCGTACTGCGTCTCGGGCGCAACAACGGCGTCTTCGAGGTCAAGTCGACCTCGCAGGAAGAGATCATCTCCGCCATCACCGGCGCCACCGACAACGCCGTGACCCGCCGTGCGGCGCGCACGAACGGGGAGGGTTCCAAGTGAGCATCGACAAGACCTCCGCGGCTCCGGACGACCACGTCGTGGAGAACCCCGAGGCGGCCAAGGCCGCCGTCACGGTCGTCGACCCCCGGCTGCTGGTGCGTGAGCAGGGCCTCGCCGGCTACGTCACCGAGTTCAAGCGGAAGATGAAGTCCGGTGACCTGGGCTCCATCCCGGTGGTCATCGGCCTGGCGATCATCTGGCTCATCTTCACGAGCCTGAACTCCAACTTCCTCACCGCGGGCAACCTGTCCGACATGTCCGTGGCCATGGTCGGCACGGGCATGATCGCCGTCGGCATCGTGTTCGTGCTGCTGCTCGGCGAGATCGACCTGTCGGTCGGCTCGGTCTCCGGTGTCGCGGGCGCCAGCTTCGCGGTGCTGAACGTCACCAACGGCATGAACGAGTGGCTCGCCTTCGCGCTGGCCATCCTCACCGGCACGGTCGCCGGTGCGCTGCACGGCTTCTTCTTCGCGAAGATCGGCGTCCCCGCGTTCGCCGTCACCCTGGCGGGTCTGCTGTTCTGGAACGGCTTCATGCTCCAGATCCTGGGCGACAACGGCACGATCAACCTCGACCCGGACGGGGTCGTGGCCCAGCTGACCAGCTACTACTTCTCCGACGTGGCCGCGGCGTACAGCCTGGCCGCGGTGGTGACCGCCGGGTTCTTCCTCAGCTCCTTCCTCGGCAACCGGCGCCGCGAGGCCGCGGGCGTGCCGTCGCGGCCGCTGAGCGAGACCATCGTGCGGACCGCGCTGCTGGCGGTGCTCGCCTTCGCCGTGGCCATCGTCTTCAACCAGTACAAGGGCCTGCCGCTCGCCGTGGTGATCTTCATCGTGGTGCTGCTGGTCACGGACTTCGTGCTGCGCCGCACGTCCTACGGCCGGAAGGTGTTCGCCCTCGGCGGCAGCGTCGAGGCCTCGCGCCGTGCCGGTATCAACGTGGAGATGGTCCGGATCTCGGTGTTCGCGATCTCCGGCACCTTCGCCGCGGTGGGCGGCCTGTTCATCGCCTCGAAGATCGCCGCGGCCAACCAGGGCGCCGGTGGCGGTGACCTGCTGATGAACGCGATCGCCGCGGCGGTGATCGGCGGCACGTCGCTGTTCGGCGGCCGTGGACGCACCTGGAACGCGCTGCTCGGTGTGCTGGTGATCGTGTCGATCCAGTACGGACTGGCGCTGGAGGGCATCGCCTCTCCGGTCCAGTACATGATCACCGGTGGTGTGCTGTTGGCCACGGTCGTGATCGACGCCGTCACCCGCAAGACGCAGAAGACCGCAGGGCGCGCGTAGCCCCGCGGAACCACCTGTGCCCGGTACCTCCCCGGTACCGGGCACAGCTGTGTCGTAGGTGTGGCACAACATGGGTACAGCCGAACGCGTGACGTACGACGCACAGCCTCGGCGCCGCCCGCGAAGGCGGAACATTAGACTCGACAAGCCCGGCAACAGCTCTACTGCAAGGAGGCACGGGTGCCGCTGCTGACCCGTATCAGGGGACCGCGCGATCTGGACCGGCTCAACCTGGAGGAGCTGAACCAGCTGGCGGAGGAGATCCGGAGCTTCCTTGTCGAAGCGGTCTCCAAGACCGGCGGTCACCTCGGCCCCAACCTCGGCGTGGTGGAGCTCACCATCGCCCTGCACCGGGTCTTCGACTCGCCCAAGGACAAGGTGCTCTGGGACACCGGCCACCAGTCCTACGTCCACAAGCTGCTCACCGGCCGTCAGGACTTCTCGAAGCTGAAGATGAAGGGCGGCCTGTCCGGCTACCCCTCGCAGGCCGAGTCCGAGCACGACGTCATCGAGAACTCGCACGCCTCGACCGTCCTCGGCTGGGCCGACGGCATCGCCAAGGCCAACCAGATCCTCGAGCGCGACGACCACGTCGTGGCCGTGATCGGGGACGGCGCGCTGACCGGCGGCATGGCCTGGGAGGCGCTGAACAACATCGCCGACGCCAAGGACCGCCCGCTCGTCATCGTCGTCAACGACAACGAGCGCTCCTACGCGCCGACCATCGGCGGCCTCGCCAACCACCTGGCGACCCTGCGCACCACCGACGGCTACGAGCGCTTCCTCGCCCGCACCAAGGAGGTCCTGGAGCGCACGCCCGTCGTCGGACGGCCGCTCTACGACACCCTGCACGGCGCCAAGAAGGGGCTGAAGGACTTCATCGCCCCGCAGGGCATGTTCGAGGACCTCGGCCTGAAGTACGTCGGGCCGATCGACGGACACGACCTGGAGGCCCTGGAGTCCGCGCTCGCCAAGGCCAAGCGGTTCGGCGGGCCGGTCATCGTGCACTGCCTCACCGAGAAGGGCCGCGGCTACCAGCCCGCCCTCCAGGACGAGGCGGACCGCTTCCACGCCGTCGGCAAGATCCACCCCGACACGGGCCTGCCGATCGCCAGCTCCGGCGCCGACTGGACCTCCGTCTTCGGCGAGGAGATGGTCAAGCTCGGCGAGGAGCGCGAGGACATCGTCGCCATCACGGCCGCCATGCTCCAGCCGGTGGGCCTGGACAAGTTCGCCAAGCGCTTCCCCAAGCGGGTCTACGACGTCGGCATCGCCGAGCAGCACGGCGCCGTCTCCGCGGCCGGCCTGGCCACGGGCGGCGTGCACCCGGTGTTCGCCGTGTACGCCACCTTCCTCAACCGCGCCTTCGACCAGGTGCTGATGGACGTGGCCCTGCACAAGTGCGGCGTCACCTTCGTGCTCGACCGGGCCGGTGTCACCGGCACCGACGGGGCCTCCCACAACGGCATGTGGGACATGTCGATCCTGCAGGTCGTACCCGGGCTGCGGCTGGCCGCGCCACGCGACGCCGACCAGGTGCGCGCCCAGCTGCGCGAGGCCGTCGCCGTCGACGACGCGCCGACCGTGGTCCGCTTCTCCAAGGGCGCCGTCGGCCCCGCCGTGCCGGCCGTGCGCCGTGTCGGCGGCATGGACGTCCTGCGCGAGCCCGGCACCGACCGGCCCGACGTCCTGCTGGTCTCCGTCGGCGCCCTCGCGCCGATGTGCCTGGAGATCGCCGGCCTGCTCGACCGGCAGGGCATCTCCACGACCGTCGTCGACCCGCGCTGGGTCAAGCCCGTCGACGAGGCCATGGCCCCGCTCGCCGAGCAGCACCGCGTGGTCGTCACGGTCGAGGACAACAGCCGGGTCGGCGGCGTCGGTTCGGCGGTCGCGCAGGCGCTGCGCGACGCGGGCGTCGACGTGCCGCTGCGTGACTTCGGCATCCCGCCCCGCTTCCTCGACCACGCCTCCCGTGCCGAGGTCCTCGCCGAGATCGGTCTCACCGCGCCGGACATCGCCCGGCAGGTGACCGGCCTGGTCGCCAAGCTCGACGGACGCTACGAGCGCAGCGCCGCGGACGCCGTGGACTCGGTGGAGCCCGCGCGCGACTGACACCGCTGAATGGGCCGGTTTCCCCACCATGAGGGTGGTGGAACCGGCCCATTGGCGTGAATACGTCCGTGCCGGGGCATACGGATGGTGCCACCTCTCGATCATGTCGAGGACGACGAGCGTGGGAGGTAACCCCGTGAGCAGTACCCTCTTCCGGACGAAGAAGGTCGAGCAGTCCATCCTCGACACCGAGGAGCCAGAGCACGCGCTCAAGAAGTCCTTGTCCGCGCTGGATCTGACCGTCTTCGGCGTCGGTGTGATCATCGGTACCGGCATCTTCGTACTCACCGGCACCGTCGCCAAGGACAACGCCGGGCCCGCGACGGCTCTGGCGTTCGTGGCGGCCGGCGTCGCGTGCGCCCTGGCCGCCCTCTGTTACGCCGAGTTCGCGTCCACGGTCCCGGTCGCCGGGTCCGCCTACACGTTCTCGTACGCCTCCCTGGGTGAACTGCCCGCCTGGATCATCGGCTGGGACCTGGTTCTGGAGTTCGCACTCGGTACGGCGGTGGTGGCCGTCGGCTGGTCCGGCTACATCCAGTCGCTCATGGACAACGCGGGCTGGGTCATGCCTACGGCCCTCGGCAGCCGTGAGGGCGCCGACGGCTTCGGCTTCGACATCCTCGCCGCCGCGCTCGTCCTCGTCCTGACCGGCATCCTCGTGGTCGGCATGAAGCTGTCCGCGCGGATCACGTCGGTCGTCGTCGCCATCAAGGTGACGGTCGTCCTCGTCGTGATCATCGCGGGCGCGTTCCTCATCAAGGGCGACAACTACGACCCCTTCATCCCGAAGGAGCAGCCCGTGGAGGCCGGGGCGAGTCTCGACTCCCCGCTGATCCAGCTCATGTTCGGCTGGGCGCCCTCCAACTTCGGCGTGATGGGCATCTTCACCGCCGCCTCGGTCGTGTTCTTCGCCTTCATCGGCTTCGACGTCGTGGCCACGGCCGCGGAGGAGACCAAGAACCCGCAGCGCGACATGCCGCGCGGCATCCTCGGCTCCCTCGTGATCTGCACGACGCTGTACGTCCTCGTCTCGATCGTCGTCACCGGCATGCAGCACTACAGCGAGCTGTCCGTCGACGCCCCGCTCGCCGACGCGTTCAAGGCCACCGGGCATCCGTGGTTCGCGGGCTTCATCAGCTTCGGTGCCGCGGTCGGCCTGACGACGGTGTGCATGATCCTGCTTCTCGGGCAGACCCGGGTGTTCTTCGCGATGAGCCGTGACGGGCTGCTGCCGCGGTTCTTCTCGCGCGTCCACCCGCGGTTCAAGACGCCGCACCGGCCGACCATCCTGCTCGGCGTCGTCATCGCGATCCTCGCCGGTTTCACGCCGCTGACGGAGCTCGCCGCGCTGGTGAACATCGGCACCCTGTTCGCGTTCGTGGTCGTCGCGATCGGCGTGATCATCCTGCGCCGGAGCCGTCCGGACCTGCCCCGGTCCTTCCGCACCCCCTGGGTGCCGGTCATCCCGATCCTGTCGGTGTGCGCCTCGCTGTGGCTGATGATCAACCTGCCCGCCGAGACGTGGGTGCGGTTCGGCATCTGGATGGCCGCCGGCTTCCTCGTCTACTTCATCTACGGCCGCACCCACAGCCGTCTCGCGCGCCACGACGCGGGTGAGGAACAGCCGAGCGTGGGTGGTGGCGGCACGCCGTAGGCGTCTGCTGTTCGCCGGGTGGCTGCGCCTGCGCGGTGGATGTGGGTCGGGGCCGCGTCGGGGGGGTCCGTCCTCGGAACGGCGCGATGGGTCGGACGCCGACTGACTGTGCGTCGACGCGCCGACCCGCTGCGGGCGGAGCCCCCGACACGTCCCCTTCTCGCCCTACGCGGGTGCGGGTCCGCTCCGTTGCGGGCCATCGTGCCGGTGGGGGCGATGAGCAGCGGCGCCCCGCTCCGGCGGGTTGCGTAACGCCTCGGCCCCAGGCCGATGCCGAGCCCTACGGGCGAACCGTCCGCGGCCCCGCCACGTCCGCCCCCAGCTCCCCGACCCGCCTCCGCAGTTCCCGGTCCGCCGTGATCACCAGGACGGAACGCTCACCGGCCGACGCGACCACCTCGACGATGTGGTCGTCGCCACTGCCCGGCGCCGAAGAGACCCGCACCCCGGGCACGGACTCCACGCCTCGCGCCGCCCCCTCCACCACCAGGACGATCTCCACCGGGCCGGAGACGGCAGGGACGCCCTCCGACGCCAGCCGGTCCCGCAACCGCTCCGCCGCGCCCCGACGGTCCCGCCACCAGCCGTCCGGCACCGACCCGACGACGTTTGCGGCGTCCACGACGACCAGGACAGGCACGTTGGCGTTCATGTGGCCAGGGTCGCACGGGAGATGGGCGCGAGGCCGGGGCGGGCGGGAGCGCCGGGCCTTGTCGGCCGCATAAAGTGAACAGGTGAACGGCGACTGGCTCATCCGCGGCCGCGACGGCCGCCTCACCGTCTATCTGCCCTCCGGCGACGCCGTCCTGTGCCGTGCGGAACGCGGTCCCGCCGGCCCCTGGGACGACGCTCCCCGCACCGTCGGCGGCGACCAGAAGCTGCACCCGGGCGTGGCGGTCGGCCAGGGCGTCGACGGGTACGCCCATCTGGCCGCCTGGCGCCCCACAGTGCCGGGCGAGTCCGGCCTCGTGCACTCCACGCACTTCCGGCCCCGGCTCGCGCCCCTGGACTGGGTCCCGATCGGGCACCCCGACAAGAAGGGGGACCGGACGGGCCCGCCGGCCGTAGCCGTCGACTCCGCGGGGCGTGGCTATGTCTTCGTGCGGAACGCGGGCGGTGGGGTGAGCCTGCGCAACCAGAAGGTGAAGGGCGGCTGGGGACCCTGGCAGGACCTCGAAGGGCATGATGTCGAGGGGGAGTTGGCCGCCGTCACGGGGGAGTCGGGACTGGTGGAGGTGTACGCCTCCGTGCCCGGCGGGATTCTGCACTGGCGGCAGGAGGAGCACGGGAAGACGCCGGTGCGGACCGAGGGCGTGGAGGTGGCCGTCCGGGCGGGGACGCTGCGCGCGCTGGCCACGTCCGCCGAGCACACCACCCTCTTCTTCACGGACCTGTCCGGAGACCTGTGCGTCTGGCGGCCGGGCGAGAAGCCGGTCACTCTCCTCGCCTCCGCGGGGCCGGGCCCGGTCTCCGCCGTGCGGTGTGAGATCGAGGGGCACGACTGCACCGTGCTCGCGCAGCGGTCGGCGAGCGGCCGGGTCGCCTTCGCCGCGTATCCGACCGAGCAGGAGTCCGCCGGTGCCTGGTGGACCGAGTCCGGGCCCCAACTGCCCGCCGACGCCACGGTGTCGGTGGCGCTCGACGAGCACGAGGAGGTGGTCGCGGTGACCCTGTCACCCTCGGCCGGGACGGTGCTGCTCACCCGCCGCAAGGACGAGCCGGGGCTCGCGCTGGAGGCCTGGCAGGAGATCTGAATCCCCTCCAGGAAGCGGAACTGACCCCTTCATTCTGAGGCTCTTGACGCTCCAGACACACGAAGTGTGTCAAGGGTTGTACAGATGTGTGGGTGACAAGGCGCACCTAGGGTGAACGTGGTCAAAAAGTGAAGGTCTTGTTAACCTCCTCAGACTTGTTCGATTTTTGCTCGGGGGGCCGGTTGCTGCTGCGTCTGGCCGACGCCGTGGCAACGGGGTTGGGGAATGATGTCGTGAGCAGATCCTCCGCGGTGGATCTTGTCGTTGTCGGACTCGGCTACGTGGGGCTGCCGTTGGCCAGGTCTGCCGCTGCCGCGGGCCTGAAGGTGGTCGGTCTCGACCGCAGCCGACGGGTGGTCGACGGACTGAACGCCGGCCGTTCACACGTCGACGACATCACCGACGCCGAAGTGCGCGCCATGCTGGAGCAGGGCTTCGAGGCCGTCGACGAGGCCGCGGTCATCGCCGACGCCGCCGCGGTGGTCGTGTGCGTTCCCACGCCGCTCACCGACCACGGCGCCCCGGACCTCGGCGCGGTGCACGCCGCCGTCGACGACATCGCCGCCCACCTCACCACCGGCACGCTCGTGGTCCTGGAGTCGACCACGTACCCGGGCACGACCGACGAGGTCGTCCGGCCGCGCCTGGAGGCGGGGGGCCTGCGGGTCGGCATCGACTTCCACCTTGCCTTCTCCCCGGAGCGCATCGACCCGGGCAACGCCTCCTTCGGCCTGGAGAACACGCCCAAGGTCGTCGGCGGCATCACGGCCGACTGCACCAAGGCCGCCCGCACCCTCTACGAGCGGTTCGTGAACCGGGTCGTCGAGGCCAAGGGCACCCGCGAGGCCGAGATGGCCAAGCTGCTGGAGAACACGTACCGGCACGTCAACATCGCGCTCGTCAACGAGATGTCGATGTTCTGCCGCGAGATCGGCGTCGACCTGTGGGACTCGATCCGGTGCGCCTCCACCAAGCCCTTCGGCTTCGCGCCCTTCTACCCCGGCCCCGGCGTCGGCGGGCACTGCATCCCGATCGACCCCAACTACCTGTCGTACAAGGTGCGTTCGCTGGGCATCCCGTTCCGGTTCGTGGAGCTGGCGCAGGAGATCAACCAGCGGATGCCCGTCCACGTGGTGAACCGGGCCGCCGAACTGCTCAACGACCAGGGCAAGGCCGTCCGCGGCTCCCGGGTGCTGCTGCTCGGCGTGACCTACAAGCCGGACATCTCCGACCAGCGCGAGAGCCCGGCCCTGGCCGTCGCGGAGAACCTCCTCGCCCGCGGCGCCGAACTCGTCTACTTCGACCCGCGCGTCGAGAACTGGCACGTCGCCGGTGCGCCCGTCGAGCGGGCCGACGACTACCTCGCCGCCGCCGAGGCCGCGGACCTCACCGTCCTGCTCCAGCCGCACCGCGAGATCGACCTCGACGAACTCGCCGACCGCGCCCGGGCCCTCTTCGACACCCGGGGCAAATCCGCCGACCACCCGCGGGTGGTCAAGCTGTGACTTCCGAAGATACGTTCATACCCGGTGCCGTCGACTCCGGTGGGCGTCGAGCGCACCGGAAGCGGCGGCATCTGAAGGTCTCGTACTTCGTCTTCCTGGGCCTCGCCGCGCTGATCGCCACCCGGCTCGACGCCGGTTCCCTGCACCTGTACTCCATGGGTGCCATGGGCCTGCTGGCCCTGAAGATGTTCGGCGCCCTCTTCTACCGTCCGGCCAAGGCCGGGCGGGAGGAGCTGGAGTACCTGGAGAACGCCTGGGTCACCGCGGTCATCCCGATCTACAACGAGGACCCGGTGATGTTCGAGCAGGGCATGCGCAGCCTCCTCGCGCAGAGCCGCCTGCCCAACGAGATCCACATCATCGACGACGCCAGCGCCAACGACTCGGGCATCAGGGCGGCGAAGAAGATGCGCCGCGAGTTCGAGGCCAAGGGCGTCAAGTACACCGTCAGCGTCCAGCCCGAGAACAAGGGCAAGCGCGAGGCGCTGGCGCTGGGCTTCGAGGCCGCCCCGTACTCCGACATCTTCCTCTGCGTCGACTCGGACACCGTGCTGTCCCGGGACACCGTGCGCGAGCTGCTGCTGCCGCTGGCCGACGAGAAGATCATGGCCTCCACCGGCATGGTCCTCGCGCTCAACCACGACAGCAACATCTTCACCCGCCTCCAGGACCTGCGCTACGGCAACTCGTTCCTCTTCGAGCGGGCCGCCTACTCGCGGCTGAAGTCGGTGCTGTGCTGCTGCGGCGCACTCTCCGCGTACCGCGGCACGCTGGTGCGCAAGTACCTGCCGGACTTCCTCAACCAGCAGTTCCTGGGCAAGCCGGCCGTCTTCGGCGACGACCGCCGCATGACCAACTACTGCCTGATGGAAGGCCAGGTCGTCTTCCAGGAGACCGCCGTCGGCTACACGGCCGTCCCCGAGAAGCTGCCGCACTTCCTGCGCCAGCAGGTGCGCTGGAACAAGTCCTTCTTCCGTGAGTCGCTGTGGGCGTTCCGGCACCAGAAGAAGTACCGGCCGGCCTTCTGGCTGACCTGCATGGAGCTCGCGCTGTGGCTGGTCTTCGGCTCGGCGATGTTCTACTCGATGGTCATCCTGCCCATCATCAAGCCCGCGCAGTTCGTCAACCACATCGGCGACTACCTGGTCTTCATGGTCCTGATGGGCTACCTGCGCAATGTGCGCTACCTCGACTTCCCGCGCCGCGGCATGGGCTTCGTAAAGCGTTTCGGCATGTTCCTGCTCGCGCCGATCTACGGCGTGATCCAGCTGACCCTGCTGACCCCGCTGCGCTTCTACGCCCTGTTCACCCTCCACAAGGGCAGCTGGGGCACCCGCCAGGGCGGTGTCGAGGTGTCCGTGGCCGGTGACCACGAGCACGACGTGACGGAGATCTTCGAGGAAGAGGACCCGTACTCCGACAAGAAGGTCACCGAGACGCTCCAGCTGATGCGTCTGGAGGGCGTGGCGCTGCGCACCCGGCCCCGCCCGGCGGACGGCATCCCCTCCCAGCCGCAGCCGATCCCGGGCTACCACGAGGAGCACCACGCGGCCGTCCCGCAGCAGCGCGTGAGCTGGGGGTCGCCGGCACCGGCCGGTCAGCAGCAGTGGCAGGGCGGACACCCCGGGTACCACGACCCGTACCAGCAGCAGTACCCGGGCCAGGGCCACGACCCGCAGCAGGGCGGATATCCGCACCAGGACCCGTCGTGGCACCAGGGCCAAGGCCAGGGTCAGGGATACGGGCAGGGCGGCTGGTAGAGCCGTAGCAGAACGAAGAGAGGGGCGGCCGGGGGGCCGCCCCTCTCTTGTGCGTGCGGGTGGTGCGTGCGGGCCTCAGGTGTAGGAGGCCATCGCCTCCTCGACCGTCAGCACCGGGATGTCCCGGTCGTCGATCGCCTTCATCAGCGTCTCCAGGCCCGCCTTGCCGATCTCGGTGCTCGTCGCGGGGGCGCCGTCGACGACCTTGTGCAGGCACAGGATCAGCCAGTCGCCGCTGTTCACGCACCGGTCGAGCCGGCCGCCCGCGCCCGTCAGCTTCGAAAGGGCCGTACCGCCGATGCCCGTGCCGTCGTTGATGCCCGTCAGCGCCTTGAGGCGGTACGGCATCGCCGGGGCGAACGACTCGATGGTCTCGGAGATGATCGACCGGGCCGTGGTGAAGTGCCGGCTCGCGATCTGGTCGACCGGGACCCCGTCGGACGTCTTCTGGAACGCGCCGTGCGGGTAGGCGAAGTGCTCGCTGGTGAAGCCGTTGGACACCAGCCACTCGCGCAGCTTGCGGAAGTCGTCGTCGGCCTGCTCGGCGGTGAGCTTGGGGTAGCTGGCCGTGTGGACGGCGTTCGCGTACGAGTGGCCCCCCATCTCCCAGCCGGAGAAGTCCTGCATCGACCGCATCTGGCCCAGCGTCAGGAAGCTGCCGGTGCCGATGGCGTCGGCGATGTTGTAGACCGTGCCGGGGAAGCCGTAGCGGTCCATGACCGGCCGGGCCAGGTCGTGGACCGACTTGTGGGAGTCGTCGAAGGTGATGGAGACGACGCCCTTCGGGAACACCGAGACGGTGTCCGGTATCAGCTCGACGGCCTGGAGCCGGTAGGTCACCGGACCGCCCGCGTCGTCGTACACGGCGAACGACATGTCGGTGAAGCCGGTCTTCGTGGACGGCTTGCCGTCGGCGCCGATGGAGTACGTGCCGGCCGCCCCGTTGACGTCCGCCCACTGGAGATGGACCGTCACCCACTCGCCGGACTGGACGTAGTTGGCCGAGGTCTTGGAGTGGACGTGGTGCGTCCAGGCGAAGTGGTTCGCGAGGGAGCCGCTGCCCAGGTAGAAGACGAGCTTGGCCAGGTTCGTCACGTCCTCGACGCGGAAGACCAGCCGGATCATCTTGCCCGTCAGGCTCATCGCAGGCATGCCCGTCTTGCGGACGTAACTCTGCTTGCCGGTGCCGCCCGTGGTCACCCGGACCGACTGGGTGCCGCGCACGAAGACGGTCTTGTCGTTCGCCTCGGCCGACGCGGTGCCCGCGCCCCCGGGCGTCCAGCCGTGGCCGGACTGGAACTGCTGGGACCAGCTCGCCCGGCGGTACTTGGGGCGGCGGCCCGAGGGGGCGTACAGGGGAGGCGTGGTGAGGCCTCCGATGCCTGCCCCGGCGGCCGGGGCGGCGGCGGGCTGCGCCACCACCTTGCCGAGCCACGCGCCGCCGCCGGCCATGGCGACGCCTCCTGTGCCGCCCATCAGCAGAGCGGAGCGCCTGCTCACCACCGGCTTGTTCTCCGTTGCCTCGGCAGCGTGCCTGTGGGCGCCGGACCGCCTATTCCTCACCGGGACTCCCGAACCGTGTCGAAGTAGTTCAAACCCTGGTCGGTGAAGTCCTCGACAGCGGACTGCACCTGCTTCGCCGACAGGGTTTCGTTCGCGTTGTAGTAGAGCCAGTCCACCTTCATGTCCCAGGCGCGGTCGCCCTTGAACGGCAGATCGATGAACCAGTGGTTGAAGTTCACGGACATGTCCGCGCGCGGGGCGTACTTGCCGTTGCTGAGGAAGAGCTTCTTGCCGTCGAGCCAGTAGGCGACGACGCCGTCCTTCACCCTGATCAGCACGGTGTGCCAGGTGTCGAGGCTCTTCTTCGTGGTCTCGTAGACCCGGTCGTTCTTCTTGTGGTCGTACCAGGTCACGGTGTCGAGCTTGGGTCCGGGCCGGCCCCAGCCGCCGTTCGGCATGTACTCGTTGTCCAGCTCGCTGTACTTCGAGCCCGTGCCGCCGATGGTGTAGAAGGTCTGGTTGACGTGGTCGCCGCTGTCCCCGGTGGCCGGCTCGTCGCTGAAGTGGATCCGCGCCGCGTAGGTGCCGTCGCGGAACTTGCTCGCGGCCGTGCCGAGGCTCGCCTGCTTCGTCCCGGCCTTGGTGCCGTCCGTGCTCGCCCGCAGGTTGAGCACCTGGCCGTCGGCGTGGGAGCCCTCGGCGGTGGGGAAGCTGACGCCGTCCGCCGACCAGGTGTTCTCGACGCCCGGGCCGCCCTTGCTGGTGCGGACCAGCCAGCCGTGCTTGAACAGGGCCGGGTCCTTGGGGCCTTGGTAGGTGAAGTCGTCGAACAGCACCCCGGCCGGAGGGGCCGGCACCGGGTCGGCCGCGGCGCCCTTCGCCGTCGCCTTCTTCTCGTCGCTCGCCTTGGTGCCGTCCGGCTCCTCGCCCCAGGCGAGGACGCCCCGCTTGTAGGCGGTGACCTTCTCCGCCTCCTTGTAGCTGGTCATCTCCGCGTCGAAGGAGCGGTCGTCGGACTGCTTCAGCTTCTTGTGGTCGGTGCGGAAGAGCTGGAGGTCGATGCCCTTGCTGTTGGCGCCGGGCTTCAGGCTGCCCGCGGCGGCCGTGAACCGGAGCTCCAGGTAGTGGTCGGCGGTGTCGGTGGCCTTGTCCATCGCGACGATCCGCCCGGACACGTTCGAGCAGCCGAAGACGGCGTTGACACAGTTGAAGGCGTACGACGCGGCGCCGTCCGCGGTGAACCAGTACCGGAGCGTCACATCGCTCAACGGCAGTGGCTTCTCCGTGTCGTTGAAGACCTCCAGCGACGGCTTGGCGGCCGTCGCGGTCGCCGGGGTGTCGGTCCGGTAGCGGACCTTCAGCTCGGGCGGATCCGGGTTCGCCGCCTTCCACACGGGATAGAGCGCCGTGCCGCCGGCGGCGACCACCGCGACGAGGAGCAGGAGCCTGATCTTGGGCCAAACCCGGCGTCGGGGTGTTCGGCGACGAGGGGACGCCACGCAGGACTCCTTCGAGGACGCCCGGCGGTCTGGGGTGGAGACCGTCAGAGTCAGGTAAACAATGGTCGGATTGTGTGAGGATCCTATCTGTGGCGGCATGCAAGAAGGGGGGCGGGTGCACGGATTGTTACCGTACGCCCCACCCCCCTCAGGGGTTACGCGTTACGCCGGGACGCTCGCGACGCCCTGGGCCAGGAACCTCTTGCCGTTCACGCGCTCGGAGACACCCTCGCGGTCCAGGTACGGCGTGATGCCGCCCAGGTGGAACGGCCAGCCGGCGCCCGTGATGAGGCACAGGTCGATGTCCTGCGCCTCGGCGACGACGCCCTCGTCGAGCATGATGCCGATCTCCTGCGCCACCGCGTCGAGCACGCGGTCGCGGACCTGCTCCTCCGTCAGGACCTTGTCGCCCTGCTTCAGCAGCGCGGCGACCTCGGGGTCCAGCTCCGGCTTGCCGGAGTCGTAGACGTAGAAACCGCGCTTGCCCGCCTTGACGACGGCGGCGAGGTTCGGGGAGACCGTGAAGCGGTCCGGGAACGCCCGGTTGAGCGTCTCCGAGACGTGCAGGCCGATCGCCGGGCCGACGAGCTCCAGCAGGACCAGCGGCGACATCGGCAGACCGAGCGGCTCGACGCCCTTCTCGGCGACCTCGACGGGGGTGCCCTCGTCGATGATGTTCTGGATCTCGCCCATGAAGCGGGTCAGGATGCGGTTCACGACGAACGCCGGGGCGTCCTTGGTGAGGACCGCGGTCTTCTTCAGCTTCTTGGCGACGGCGAAGGCCGTGGCCAGGGAGGCGTCGTCGGTCTTCTCGCCGCGCACGATCTCCAGGAGCGGGAGGACCGCGACCGGGTTGAAGAAGTGGAAGCCCACGACCCGCTCGGGGTTCTTCAGCTTCGACGCCATCTCCGAGACGGAGAGGGAGGAGGTGTTCGTCGCGAAGATCGCGTGCGCCGGGGCGACCGCCTCGACCTCCGCGAACACCTGCTGCTTGACGCCGATCTCCTCGAACACGGCCTCGATGATGAAGTCCGCGTCCGCGAAGCCCTCGGCCTTGTCCAGCACACCGGACACCAGCGCCTTGAGGCGGTTGGCCTTGTCCTGGTTGATGCGGCCCTTGCCGAGCAGCTTGTCGATCTCGGCGTGGACATAGCCCACACCCTTGTCGACGCGCTCCTGGTCGATGTCGGTCAGCACGACCGGCACCTCCAGGCGGCGCAGGAACAGCAGCGCGAGCTGGGAGGCCATCAGACCGGCGCCGACGACACCGACCTTGGTGACCGGGCGGGCCAGGGACTTGTCCGGGGCGCCGGCCGGGCGCTTGCCGCGCTTCTGCACCAGGTTGAAGGCGTAGATGCCGGAGCGCAGTTCGCCGCCCATGATGAGGTCGGCGAGGGCCTTGTCCTCGGCGTCGTAGCCCTGCTGGAGGTCGCCGTTCTTGGCGGCGGCGATGATGTCCAGGGCGCGGTAGGCGGCCGGGGCGGCGCCGTGCACCTTGGAGTCCGCGATGAAGCGGCCCTTGGCGACGGCCTGGTCCCAGGCCTCACCGCGGTCGATCACCGGGCGCTCGATCTCCAGCTCGCCCTTGAGGACGGCGGCGGTCCAGATCAGCGACTGCTCCAGGAAGTCCGCGCCCTCGAAGATCGCGTCGGCGATCCCGAGCTCGTAGACCTGCTTGCCCTTGAGCTGCTTGTTCTGGTTGAGGCTGTTCTCGATGATCACCGAGACGGCCTTCTCGGGGCCGATCAGGTTCGGCAGCAGCGCGCAGCCGCCCCAGCCGGGCACCAGGCCGAGGAAGACCTCGGGCAGCGAGAACGCCGGCACGGCCGCGGAGACGGTGCGGTAGGTGCAGTGCAGACCGACCTCGACACCGCCGCCCATCGCGGCGCCGTTGTAGTACGCGAAGCTCGGCACGGCCAGCTTCGACAACCGCTTGAAGACCTCGTGGCCGCCCTTGCCGATGGCGAGCGCGTGCTCGTACTCCTTGAGGATCTCCACGCCCTTGAGGTCGGCGCCGACCGCGAAGATGAACGGCTTGCCGGTGATGCCGACACCGATGATCTCGCCGTCCGCCGCCTCCTTCTCGACCTGGTCGATGGCGGCGTTCAGGTTCGCCAGCGAGGCCGGGCCGAAGGTGGTCGGCTTGGTGTGGTCGTGGCCGTTGTCCAAGGTGATCAGGGCGAAACGCCCGGCACCCAGGGGGAGGTCGAAGTGGCGTACGTGCGCACTCGTGACGACCTCGTCCGGGAACAGCTCGGAAGCCTGCTTCAGAAGCTCGGCGGTGGTGCTCACTTGTCCCCCTCGAAGTGCGGGTTCTCCCAGATGACCGTCGCGCCCATGCCGAAGCCGACGCACATGGTGGTCAGGCCGTAGCGGACGTGCGGCTGCTCCTCGAACTGGCGCGCCAGCTGCGTCATCAGGCGGACGCCCGAGGAGGCCAGCGGGTGGCCGAAGGCGATGGCGCCTCCGTACTGGTTGACGCGCTCGTCGTCGTCGGCGATGCCGTAGTGGTCGAGGAAGGCCAGGACCTGGACGGCGAAGGCCTCGTTGATCTCGAACAGGCCGATGTCGGAGATCGACAGGCCCGCCTGGGCCAGCGCCTTCTCCGTCGCCGGGATCGGGCCGTAGCCCATGACCTCCGGCTCGACACCCGCGAACGAGTAGGAGACCAGGCGCATCTTCACGGGGAGGTCGTGCTCCCGCGCGAAGTCCTCGGAGGCGATGAGCGAGGCGGTGGCGCCGTCGTTCAGACCGGCCGCGTTACCGGCGGTGACCCGGCCGTGCACACGGAACGGGGTCTTCAGGCCGGAGAGGTTCTCCAGCGTGGTGCCCGGGCGCATCGGCTCGTCGGCGGTGACCAGGCCCCAGCCCGTCTCACCGGCCTCGGGGGAGGTGCGGCGTACCGAGACCGGCACCAGGTCGGCCTGGATCTTGCCGTTGGCGTACGCCTTGGCGGCCTTCTCCTGGGAGCGCACGGCGTACTCGTCGGCGCGCAGCTTGGTGATCTGCGGGTAGCGGTCGTGCAGGTTCTCCGCGGTCATGCCCATGAACAGGGCCGACTCGTCGACCAGCTTCTCGGAGACGAACCGCGGGTTCGGGTCCACGCCCTCGCCCATGGGGTGGCGCCCCATGTGCTCGACACCGCCGGCGATGGCGACGTCGTAGGCACCGAAGGCGACGGAACCGGCGACCGCGGTCACGGCCGTCAGGGCGCCGGCGCACATGCGGTCGATGGAGTAGCCCGGCACGGACTGCGGGAGACCGGCGAGGATCCCGGCGGTGCGGCCGAGGGTCAGGCCCTGGTCACCGATCTGCGTGGTCGCGGCGATGGCGACCTCGTCGATCTTCTTGGGGTCGAGTCCGGGGTTGCGGCGCAGCAGCTCCCGGATCGCCTTCACGACGAGGTCGTCGGCACGGGTCTCGTGGTAGATGCCCTTCGGGCCCGCCTTGCCGAACGGGGTGCGGACGCCGTCGACGAAGACGACGTCCCTGACGGTACGAGGCACGATGGCTCTCCTCCAGGGTCAGGATCTGCATTGCTGCTGCGATGCGCTGAGCGCGCGCTCAGGGCCCATGCTACTTATGAGTAACGTAGCTGCACAGTCCTGACGTGGGGAGCGGTGAACGTCACACCTTCGGGGGCGCTGTGGACCCCCGCGGCGTCAGCACCGGCGTGGGCACGGGGTGCGACCCGGGCGCCTCGGCGGCCCCGGTGATCACGGAGAACAGCGTCCGGGCCACCTCCGCGCCGAACCCGTGCACGTCATGGCTCATCGCCGACAGGGTCGGGTGCGTCAGCCTGCACAGCTGGGAGTCGTCCCAGGCCAGCAGCGACACGTCCTCCGGCACCCGAAGGCCCATCTCCGCCGTCACCGACAGCCCCGCCACCGCCATGATGTCGTTGTCGTACACGATCGCGGTCGGCCGGTCCGCCGGCGCCGCGGTCAGCAGCGACCGCGTCGCCCGCGCCCCCGCGTCCCCCGAGAAGTCCGTCGCGACCTGCCACGCCCCGGCCAGCGCCAGCGCCCCCGCGGCCTCGTCGAACGCCGACGTCCGGATCGCCGTGTGCCCGAGGTCCGCCGCCCCGCCGACCCGGGCGATCCGCCGGTGCCCCAGCGCGGCCAGATACCGCACCGCCTCCGTCACGGCCGTGGCGTCGTCCGTCCACACCGATGTGAGCCCCCCGGTCAGCGAGGGGTGCCCGACGGCGACCACCGGCATCCCGAGCCGCTCCGTCATGGCCGCCCGCGGGTCGTCCGCGCGGAAGTCGACGAGGATCGACCCGCCGATCTGCCGCCCCCGCCACCACGCCTCCTGGACGCCCACCTCTTCGTCCATGTTCCGTACGAGCCGCAGCAGCAGCGAACTGGAGTGCTCGGCCAGCACGCTCTCCACGCCCGAGACGAACTCCATGTACCAGGGTTCGAGCCCCAGCATCCGCGCCGGCCGGCACACCGCCAGCCCCACCACGTCCACCCGCGATCCGGCCAGCGTCCGCGCCGTGAGGCTCGGCGCCCAGCCCAGCTCCCGCGCCGCGAGGAAGATCCGGTCCCGGGTGGCCTCCGACAGGCCCGGCTTGTGGTTGAACGCGAGGGACACGGCACCCTTGGACACACCCGCGCGTGCGGCGACGTCCTTGATGGTGACGCGAGGGGCAGGCGTTGCCGTCATCGGGTGGGCTCCACGCAGTACAGGGCCGAACGAGCAGTCTCCGCGTCCGGAGTCTTCCAGCCGCGCACCCCGATGGTCACCTCTTCGCCCGGCAGCAGCGTGACCGGCCCCCGGTCGGCCCGTGCTTCCGGGTCCAGCCGGTCGGCCTGGAGCAGCAGGTCCCGGACCAGGGTGCGGGCGGTCACCGTGATCCCGCCCGGGGCGAGCGCGACCTCGAACTGCGGGGCGGGGTAGGGGACGTCGCGGTCGGGCACCGGGAAGTGCAGCGCCCGCAGCCCGTCCGCGTCCGCGACCAGGAACTCCTTCGGCCCGACGGGCGTCAGCTCGGGCGGCACGTCCACCCGGGCCACCTTCCGCGCCCCGGCCGCCAGCCCCGCACGGCTCTCCCCGATCACCTCACCCTCGACGGACATCCGGCGCAGGGTGAGCGTCCCCGTCCAGTCCCCGGCCGACTGGTTGACGGCGGCCAGCACCAGCCGGCCGTCCTGCGCCTGCAGCGTCAGCAACCGGTCCGCGTACAGCCGTTTCAGCTCGTGGTACAGCGGCTTCTCCCGGCCGTCCCCGTCGATCGCCGCCCAGGACGTCACCGGCCAGCAGTCGTTGAGCTGCCAGACGATCGTGCCCGCGCACACCGGCCAGTGGGAGCGCCAGTGCTCGATCCCGGCCGCGACCGCCCGCGCCTGGTTGAGCTGCATGAGGTAGTGCCACCGGCCGAAGTCCCCGTCCGGCACGACGAAATGGTGCTGAAGGCCCCGCTCCAGCTTGCCGTTGCCGTCCTCGGCCTTCTGGTGGTGCAGCATGCCGGGGGAGTCCGGCGCCAGCTCCTCCCCGGGCAGGGCGCGGCGCAGCGTGCTGTACGCGGGCGGCGCCTGCCAGCCGAACTCGGCGACGAACCGCGGCACGCTCAGCCGGTAGTCCGCGTAGTCCTCCCGGTTCCACACCTCCCACGAGTGGTGGGTGCCGTGCGCCGGGTCGTTCGGGTGGTGCCGCCAGGACCCGGACCAGGGGCTCCCCGCGGTGTACGGCCGGGTCGGGTCCAACTCGGCGACCACGCGCGGCAGGACGCCCAGGTAGTAGCCCTCGCCCCAGGAGTCCCCGGCCAGCCGCGGCTCCCACTCCCAGTCCCGGAAGCCCCACAGGTTCTCGTTGTTGCCGTTCCACAGCACGAGCGACGGATGCGGCATCAGCCGTACGACGTTCTCCCGCGCCTCGGCCTCCACCTCGCCGCGCAGCGGCTGCTCCTCCGGGTAGGCCGCGCACGCGAACGGGAAGTCCTGCCAGACCAGCAGGCCGAGCTCGTCGCAGGCGTCGTAGAAGTCCTCGCTCTCGTAGATCCCGCCGCCCCAGATCCGGACGAGATCCACGCCCGCACCGGCCGCCTGCTCCAACCGCTCCCGGTAGCGCTCGCGGCTGATCCGGGACGGGAAGACGTCGTCGGGGATCCAGTTGACGCCCCGCGCGAAGAGCCGCTCGCCGTTGACGACGAGGGTGAAGCCGGTGCCGTGGGCGTCGGGCCGCCGGTCCAGCTCCACCGTCCGGAAGCCGATCCGCCGCCGCCACACGTCCAGGGCGTCGTCGCCGTGCAGCAGCCTCAACTCGACGTCGTAGAGCGGCTGTTCGCCATATCCGCGCGGCCACCACAGCCGCGCGTCCGGCACCCGCAGCCGTACGACCCCGCCCGAACCCTCGATCTCGGCCCGCGCCCGCACTCCCGCGACGGTCGCCTCCACGGCCAGTGGGGCCTCCACCCGGGTCCGCTCGACGTCGACGGCCAGCTCGACGACGCCCGTGCCCTCCTCGACGGTGACCAGCGGGCGCACCCGGACGATCCGGGCCGTCGACCAGTGCTCCAGGCGCACCGGCCGCCAGATCCCGGCCGTCACCAGGGTCGGCCCCCAGTCCCAGCCGAAGGAGCAGGCCATCTTGCGCAGGTACTGGTAGGGCTCGGCGTACGCGGCGGGCCGCTCGCCCACCCGGCCCCGCACGGCCTCGGCCTCGGCGTAGGCGGAGACGAACCGCACGGACAGCCGCCCGGACAGGCCCGTCACGTCGAACCGGTACGAGCGGTGCATGTTGCGCACCTTCCCCAGCAGCCGCCCGTCCAGGGAGACCTCGGCGACGGTGTCGAGCCCGTCGAAGACCAGGTCGGTCTGCTCCTGTCTCCCCGGGCCGCCGATCTCCCGCTCGTACGTCCAGTCCCGGCGCCCCACCCACGCCACCTCGGTCTCGTTCCGGCCGAGGAACGGGTCCGGGATCACCCCGGCCGCCATCAGGTCGGTGTGCACGCACCCCGGCACGGTGGCCGGCAGCGTGTCCGAGTCGTGCCGCAGGATCCATCCGTCGCCGAGCGGTGTGGCCTCCAGCATGCGCACTCCCTTAACCGGTTCAGTGAAGAGTCGTGAGTAGGTTTCGCATCGTTGGCGCGATTGGGACTTTACCGGTTGAGTGCACGCTGTCAGAGTTCCGAACCAGCCATACCGCACGTGCTCGTCCGTCCCGAGTCCCCCTCAGCGAACGGAGCTGATGCACATGAACCGCCGAACCGTCCTCGCCCTCACCGTGGGCGCCGCCCTGCTGGCCTCCGGCTGCACCGGCACCGGAGGCTCCTCCCGAGGCGCCGACGCCGAGGCGCCCGACGATCCCTCCAAGGTCGACGGGACCATCACCGTCCTCACCCACCGGACCGACCTCGTGCAGGACGGGACGATGAAGAAGTACGCCGCCGAGTTCAACAAGACGTACCCCAAGGTGAAGGTCGAGTTCGACGCCATCACCGACTACGAGGGCGAAGTCAAGATCCGTATGAACACGGAGAACTACGGCGATGTCCTCATGATCCCCGGGGTCATCGAGAAGAAGGACTACCCCAAGTTCTTCGCCTCGCTGGGCAGTCGGACCGAGCGGAGCAAGAAGTACCGCTTCACCGACTACACCACCGTCGAGGGCAAGGTCTACGGCCAGAGCCCGCTCGGCGCGGTCCCGGGCTTCATCTACAACAAGAAGGTCTGGCAGCGGGCCGGGATCACCGACTGGCCCACGACACCCGCCGAGTTCCTCGACGACCTGAAGACGATCAAGTCGAAGACCGAAGCGGTCCCGTACTACACCAACTTCAAGGACATGTGGCCGCTCACCCAGTGGACGCAGGTCAACGGTTCCGTCAGCTGTGACGAGCAGGCCACCACCGGACTCGCCGAGGGCGACCCCTGGGCCGAGGGAGCCGACCTGCGGACCGCCGACGAGCTGCTGTACGACATCGTGCACGAGGGGCTCGTCGAGAAGGACCCGACGACCACCAACTGGGAAGCGTCAAAGCCCAAGCTGGCGAAGGGCGAGATCGCCACGATGTGGCTCGGCTCCTGGGCGGTCATCCAGATGCAGGGTGCGGCGAAGCAGGCCGGTGCCGACCCGGCCGACATCGGGTTCATGCCCTTCCCCGCCCAGAAGAACGGCACGTTCTGCGCGGTGGCGCTGCCCGACTACAACCAGGCCGTCAACGTCCACTCCGAGAACAAGGCGGCGGCCCGCGCCTGGATCGACTGGTTCACCGAGAAGTCCGGCTACGCGCAGGACAACCTCGCGCTGTCCCCGATCAAGGACGCCCCGCTGCCCGCCGTGCTGAAGCCGTACGAGGAGAAGGGCGTGAAGCTCCTCGACCTCGACGACAGTGAGGGCGCCCGGGTGAAGTCCATCGACAACCAGTCCGAGATCGGCATCTACAAGCCCGACTACCGCCAGGACCTCGTCGACCTCGCCCGCGGTGCCAAGAAGGGCAACCTGGACGATTACCTGGCCGGCCTCGGCAAGAAGTGGACCGAGACGCGGAAGTCGCTGGGGTCCTGATGACGGACACCACCGAGAAGGCGGCCCCCGGGGCCGTCGCGGGGGCGGCACCCGCCGCCCCCGCCCCGCGCCGGGCACGTCTGTGGCGCGGGGCCACCCCCTGGCTCTTCCTGCTCGCCCCGCTCGCCCTCCTGATCGTCTTCACCTACGCGCCGATCGCCAACATGGTCGCGTACAGCTTCACCGACTGGGACGGGGTGAGCCCCGAACTGCACTACACGGGAGCCGAGAACTACGCCGAACTGTTCACCCGCTCGGAGCTGTTCGAGGTCTTCTGGGTCAGCGGCTACTACCTGGCGGCCTCGGTGGTCCAGATCGTGGCCGCGCTCTACTTCGCCACGATCCTCAGCTTCAACGTCCGCTTCCGGAACTTCTTCAAGGGCGTGCTGTTCTTCCCGTACCTGATCAACGGCGTGGCGATCGGATTCGTCTTCCTCTACTTCTTCCAGGACGGCGGCACCCTCGACTCCGTGCTGAGCCTGTTCGGCATGGAGACGGACCGCGCCTGGCTGGGCACCCCGACGTCGGCGAACACCTCCCTCGCCGCCGTCTCGGTCTGGCGCTACCTGGGCCTGAACTTCGTCCTCTTCCTCGGCGCGATCCAGTCGATCCCCGGGGAGCTGTACGAGGCGGCCGAACTGGACGGCGCGAACCGCTGGCACCAGTTCCGCTACATCATCGCCCCGGGCATCAGGCCGGTCCTGTCCCTCACCGTGATCCTCTCGATCTCGGGCTCCCTGTCGGTCTTCGAGATCCCGTACATCATGACCGGCGGCGCGACCGGCACCGAGACCTTCGTGATCCAGACCGTGAAGCTGGCGTTCCAGTTCAACAAGACGGGCCTCGCCTCGGCGGCCGCGGTGGTGCTGCTGCTGATCGTCCTGGCGGTGACCTGGGTGCAGCGGCGCCTTGCCCCCGACGACAAGGTGGACCTCGTATGACGCGCCGCGCGGTGACCCGCGTCCTCGTGTACCTGTCGCTGATCGCCGCGACCGCGGTGGTCCTGCTCCCGCTGGCCGCCGTGTTCCTGACCTCCCTCAAGTCCGAGAAGGAGATGGCGGACGGCAGCGGGGCGCTCGCGCTCCCCGGCGACCCGTTCAACTTCCACAACTACGTGACGGCGTTCCAGGACGGCCGGATGCTCTCGGCCTTCGCCAACACCGCGATCATCCTGGTCGTCGCCATCACCGGCACGGTCCTCATCGGCTCGATGACCGCGTACGCCATCGACCGCTTCCGGTTCCGCTTCCGCAGGTCGGTCCTGGCCCTGTTCCTGGTCGCCGCGCTGGTCCCCGGGGTGACCACCCAGGTGGCCACCTTCCAGATCGTCAACAGCTTCGGCATGTTCGACAGTCTCTGGGCGCCGATCGCCCTCTACATGGGCACGGACGTCGTCTCGATCTACATCTTCCTGCAGTTCGTCCGCTCGATCCCGGTCTCCCTGGACGAGTCGGCCCGCATCGACGGAGCCAACGCCTTCACGGTCTACCGCAAGGTCATCTTCCCGCTGCTGAAACCGGCGATCGCGACGGTCGTGATCGTGAAGGGGATCAACGTCTACAACGACTTCTACATCCCCTTCCTCTACATGCCCTCCGAAGATCTTGGCGTGATCTCGACGTCGCTGTTCCGCTTCAAGGGCCCGTTCGGCGCCCACTGGGAGACGATCTCGGCGGGAGCGATCCTGGTCATCGTCCCCACTCTGGTCGTCTTCCTGTTCCTCCAGCGGTTCATCTACAACGGTTTCACCCGGGGGGCCACGAAGTAGCCGGCCCTGCCTTCAGGCCTCCTTCGCGGACAGCGCCTCCACCAGCACCGGCGTCACCTGCTCCACCTGCCACGGCCGCGCGCCATGACCTGCCAGCGCGGCCGCCACCGACTCGGCGTCCACCACCGCCGGCGGTTCCCAGCACACCCGCCGCACCGTGTCCGGCGTGATCAGATTCTCCTGCGGCATGTTCAGCTGCTCGGCCAGCGCCGACACCCCGGCCCGGGCAGCGGACAAACGCGCCGCGGCCGCGGGGTCCTTCTCCGCCCAGGCGCGCGGCGGCGGAGGGCCGGTCAGCGGCTGCCCGGGCTGCGGCAGCTGCGCCTCGCTCAGCCCCTTCGCCCGGTCCACCGCCGCCTGCCACTGCTCCAGCTGCCGCTTGCCCACGCGGTGGCCGAAACCGTTCAGCACGGCCAGTGCCTGCACATTGGCCGGAAGCGCCAGCGCGGCCTCCACGATGGCCGCGTCCCCGAGCACCTTGCCCGGCGACACGTCCCGCCGCTGGGCGATCCGGTCCCGGGTCTGCCACAGCTCCCGGACGACGGCCAGCTGCCGCCGCCGGCGCACCTTGTGCATGCCGGACGTACGCCGCCACGGGTCCTTGCGGGGCTCGGGCGGCGGAGCCGAGGCGATCGCGTCGAACTCCTGGCGGGCCCACTCCAGCTTGCCCTGCCGGTCCAGCTCCTTCTCCAGCGCGTCGCGCAGGTCGACGAGCAGCTCGACGTCCAGCGCCGCATAGCGCAGCCAGGGCTCGGGCAGGGGCCGGGTCGACCAGTCGACGGCGGAGTGCCCCTTCTCCAGGACGAAGCCCAGCACGCTCTCGACCATCGCGCCGAGACCGACCCGGGGGAACCCGGCGAGCCGTCCGGCCAGCTCCGTGTCGAACAGCCGCGTCGGCACCATGCCTATCTCGCGCAGGCAGGGCAGGTCCTGGGTGGCGGCGTGCAGCACCCACTCGACGCCGGACAGGGCATCACCGAGGGCGGACAGGTCGGGACAGGCCACGGGGTCGATCAGGGCCGTTCCGGCGCCCTCACGGCGCAGCTGCACGAGGTAGGCGCGCTGCCCGTAGCGGTAGCCGGACGCGCGCTCGGCGTCGACGGCGACGGGCCCGGACCCCGCCTCGAAGGCGGCGATCATCCGGGCCAGGGCGGTCTCGTCCGCGATGACGGGCGGAATGCCCTCACGTGGTTCCAGCAAAGGGATCGGCGCCTCCATAGCAGAAGATCCGCCGTCGTCCGGAGGGGCGCCTCCGGTGGTTCGCAGTGAGCTGTCTGCTGCGGTGTCGTGGGCGTCGGTCACCTGTCAAGGGTATCCATGTATGGACAGCGCCCGCCGACGGAACGTTCCGTCGACGGGCGCTCGAGGGTCGCAAACCAGTCATGTCGGGGAAGCGGCGGGTTCACGAACCGTGGGTGAGTGAACGGGGCCGACGGCCGGTCTCGTTCACGTGAACGAATGATCACGTAGGGTCACGATGGAGGGTCAGTGGATGATCCCGGTCCGCAGCGCCACCGCGACCATGCCGGCGCGGTCGCCCGTGCCGAGCTTGCGGGCGATGCGGGCGAGGTGGCTCTTGACGGTCAGGGCAGACAGGCCCATCGAGACGCCGATCGCCTTGTTGGACTGGCCTTCCGCGACCAGTCGCAGCACCTCGACCTCGCGGCCGGACAGTTCGCGGTAGCCGCCCGGGTGGCTCGGGGCGCCCGGGGGGCGGCGGTGCAGACGCGCGGCGGCGGCGCCGATGGGGGCGGCGCCCGGGCGGGTGGGGAGCCCGACGTTGGTGCGGGTGCCGGTGACGACGTAACCCTTCACTCCGCCGGCGAGTGCGTTGCGCACGGCGCCGATGTCGTCGGCGGCGGAGAGGGCGAGCCCGTTGGGCCAGCCCGCGGCGCGGGTCTCCGACAGCAGGGTGAGGCCGGAGCCGTCCGGCAGGTGGACGTCGGCGACACAGATGTCGCGGGGGTTGCCGATGCGGGGACGAGCCTCCGCGATGGACGAGGCCTCGATGACGTCGCGCACACCGAGCGCCCACAGGTGGCGGGTGACGGTGGAGCGGACGCGCGGGTCGGCCACGACCACCATGGCGGTCGGCTTGTTCGGGCGGTAGGCGACCAGGCTTGCGGGCTGCTCGAGGAGAACGGACACCAGGCCTCCTGGGGTGCGGGACGGGGCCGGCTCGTGGGGGGTGAAGCCGGGACGAACCGTGCTTTCAAGGTCACAGTCGTCTTCGGCACCGAACCCGTCCGCCTTTAGAGAATGATCACGATTCGGTGATAACAATCCGTGCAATTCGGACACGCGGTCGATCATTCGAAGGCCGGACGGTTTCGGTCTGCGTCGGTACGCGGTCGAAAGTGGCCGTATCGACAAAGTGATTCGGCCAAGAGGGGGACTCAGGTGTGATCGTCGGCAGGACATGGTTGACCGCCCCGCACAAGGTCGATCAGTGCGGGGCGGTCAGGGGGGTTCGATCAGCGGGACTGCGGTCCGCGCCGCTGAGGCAGCGTCACCACCGACGCGTCCCCGGGGCCGGCCGGAGGCAGCCCTGCGATCTGGGCGAGCAGATCGCACCAGGCCGCCAGATGCGCGGCCGTGTCCGGGACTCCGCCCAGGCCCTCGCGCGGCGTCCACGACGCACGGATCTCGATCTGCGAGGCGGCCGGGCGCGCGGACAGGCCGCCGAAGTAGTGGGAGCTCGCGCGCGTGACGGTGCCGCTCGGCTCCCCGTACGTCAGCCCGCGCGTCTGGAGCGCGCCGGTCAGCCAGGACCAGCACACCTCCGGCAGCAGCGGGTCCGCCGCCATCTCCGGCTCCAGCTCCGCGCGCACCAGCGTCACCAGCCGGAACGTGCCCCGCCAGGCGTCGTGCCCGGCCGGGTCGTGCAGCAGCACCAGCCGGCCGTCGGCCAGGTCCTGATCGCCGTCGACGACCGCGGCCTCCAGCGCGTAGGAGTGGGGGGCGAGCCGCTTCGGCGGGGGCGTCGGCTCGACCTCGATCTGGGGCCGCAGCCGCGCCGCCCTGAGCGCGTCGACGGCGGCCCGGAAGGGCAGCGGGGCGGAGTCCGCCTCCCGCCGGTCGTTCTCGGTGTCCTTCGCTTCGTCCATTCCGCCAGCGCCGTCCGACAGTCGTCCCTGAGCCGCAGCCATGCGGGAAGATTACGGGGACCGGAGCCCGGGTGCCGGGCTAGACACCCCGCGCCTCTCCAGGGGCTGAATCACACCGTCGGACGCCGTGCGAAACTTGGCCCCGTGAGTGCCAACGACGCCCCTCGGGCCCAGCAGCCGTCCGCCCCGTACGAATCCGCCTTCCTCAAGGCCTGCCGGCGCGAGCCCGTGCCGCACACGCCGGTGTGGTTCATGCGGCAGGCCGGGCGCTCACTGCCGGAGTACCGCAAGGTGCGCGAGGGCATCCCGATGCTCGAGTCCTGCATGCGGCCCGAACTGGTCACCGAGATCACCCTCCAGCCGGTGCGCCGGCACGGCGTGGACGCGGCGATCTACTTCAGCGACATCGTGGTCCCGCTCAAGGCCATCGGCATCGACCTCGACATCAAGCCCGGCGTCGGCCCGGTCGTCGAGCGCCCGATCCGCACCCGGGCGGACCTCGCGCAGCTGCGCGACCTGACCCCCGAGGACGTCTCCTACGTCACCGAGGCCATCGGTCTGCTCACCGGCGAGCTCGGCGCCACGCCCCTCATCGGCTTCGCCGGGGCCCCCTTCACCCTCGCCAGCTACCTCGTCGAGGGCGGCCCGTCCCGCACGTACGAGAATGCCAAGGCGATGATGTACGGCGACCCCGAGCTGTGGGCCGACCTGCTCGACCGCCTCGCGGACATCACCGCCGCGTTCCTGAAGGTGCAGATCGAGGCGGGCGCCTCGGCGGTCCAGCTGTTCGACTCCTGGGCCGGTGCGCTGGCCCCCGTCGACTACCGCCGCTCGGTGCTGCCCGCGTCGGCGAAGGTCTTCGAGGCCGTGGCCGGTTACGGCGTCCCGCGCATCCACTTCGGTGTCGGCACCGGTGAGCTGCTGGGCCTCATGGGCGAGGCCGGAGCGGACGTCGTCGGCGTCGACTGGCGCGTCCCGATGGACGAGGCCGCCCGCCGGGTCGGTCCCGGCAAGGCGCTCCAGGGCAACCTCGACCCGACCGTGCTGTTCGCCCCGACGGAGGCCGTCGAGTCCAAGACCCTCGAGGTCCTGGACTCGGCGAAGGACCTCGAAGGCCACATCTTCAACCTCGGTCACGGCGTCATGCCGTCCACGGACCCCGACGCGCTGACGCGGCTGGTGGAGCACGTGCACACGCGGACGGCGCGCTGACGCGGATCCGATCGGCCGGTTCGGTGAACGCGGCCGCACGGGCGTGCGTATGTGTCGGCAACCGCCCGCGGCGCGGGGAAGGCGGGTCGCGGGGCCGACGTGAGGAACAGGCGATGAACGACCGAGTTACTCCCGCGATGCACGCACTGCCCGACGGTGAGGCGGAGCTGACGCTGGTGGTGCGGCTGCCCTGGGAGGACGTGGCCCGCCTCGGACAGGACGCGGGGCGGCTGGCGACCCAGTTGCGGCGGCCTGTCACGTTGGAGGAGGCGGTGAGCCACCGGTTGCGGTCGACCCGGGTGGCCTCGCACGCGAAGCCGGCGGGGGAGCAGCCACCGGCGGTGACAGCTGCTTCGGCGTCGGTGTCGTCCCTGCCGTCGCGGCCGCCGGCGGAGCAGGCGCGCCAGGCGATCGACCGGATCAACGGTACGGCGGGGACCGCATAGGCCGTTTCGCCGTTGGGGCGCGGGTGCGTCGGCGGCCGCGGGTGCGTGGTGGCTTGTCGCGCCCGCGGCGGAGCCGCACATTGATACAGCCCCGCGCCCCTGACGGGCCTACCCCGTCACGAGGTGCCGCGGACTTTCGCCGCCGCCTTGCGGGCCGCTACCAGGACCGGGTCCCAGACCGGGGAGAACGGTGGGGCGTAGCCCAGGTCCAGGGCCGTCATCTGTTCCACCGTCATGCCTGCCGTGAGGGCGACCGCCGCGATGTCGACGCGCTTGCCCGCGCCCTCCCGGCCGACGATCTGGACGCCGAGGAGGCGGCCCGTGCGGTGCTCGGCGAGCATCTTGACCGTCATGGAGGAGGCGTTCGGGTAGTAGCCCGCGCGGCTGGTCGACTCGATGGTGACCGACTCGAAGCGCAGGCCCACCCGGCGGGCGTCCTTCTCCCGCAGGCCCGTGCGGGCGATCTCCAGGTCGCAGACCTTGCTGACCGCCGTGCCGACCACGCCCGGGAAGGTGGCGTAACCGCCGCCGATGTTGGTGCCGATGACCTGGCCGTGCTTGTTGGCGTGGGTGCCGAGCGGGACGTGCCGGTCCTGTCCCGAGACCAGGTCGAGGACCTCGGCGCAGTCGCCGCCGGCCCAGATGTTCTCGTGGCCGCGCACCCGCATCGAACGGTCCGTGAGGAGACCGCCGTGCGGGCCCAGGGGAAGGCCGGCGGCCTGCGCGAGAGTCGTCTCGGGGCGGACGCCGATGCCGAGCACGACGACGTCAGCCGGGAACTCGCGGTCTGCCGTGACCACCGCCCGCACCCGCCCGTCGTCACCGGTCAGGATCTTCGTGACCTCGGCGTCGTTCACCATCGTGATGCCCAGGCCCTCCATGGCCTTGTGCACCAGGCAGCCCATGTCGGGGTCGAGGGTCGACATGGGTTCGCTGCCGCGGTTGACGACCGTCACCTCGTAGCCGCGGTTGATGAGGGCCTCGGCCATCTCCACACCGATGTACCCGGCCCCGACGACCACCGCGCGGCGGCCACGCGTGCGTTCCAGCGTGTCGAGGAGCGCCTGTCCGTCGTCCAGCGTCTGCACGCCGTGCACCCCGGCCGCGTCGGCGCCGGGCATGTCGGGCCGGATCGGCCGGGCGCCGGTCGCGATCACGAGTTCGTCGTACGACGTCCAGGACTCCTCGCCGGACTCGACGTCACGCGCGCGTACCCGCTGCCCGTCGAGGTCGAGTTCCGTGACCTCGGTGCGCAGCCGCAGGTCGATGCCGCGTGCGCGGTGCTCCTCGGGGGTGCGGGCGATGAGCTGGTCCCTCTCGGTGACGTCGCCGCCCACCCAGTAGGGGATGCCGCACGCCGAGTACGACGTGAAGTGGCCCCGTTCGAATGCCACGATCTCCAGCTCGTCGGGGCCCTTCAGACGGCGCGCCTGCGACGCCGCGGACATGCCCGCGGCGTCGCCGCCGATGACGACCAGTCGCTCCCGTGTACGGCTCATGTTCATGCGAACACGCTACGCGAGCAGGGCATTTCAGTCCCGCTCACCCGGGGTTCGCGGCTGCGAGGACTCCGGTGCCGGCCGGGCCGTCGGCAGCGGGCCCAGGGCGGTCGTCGCGGGCGCGGGCGCGGGACGCCGCGGCAGGCGGGGGCGTACGACCCGCACCCACAGCAGGGCGATCAGCGCGGTCACCGCCGCGAACGGCAGCACGGCGCCGAAGGCCACCGCGAGCCAGCGCAGCATGGTCACGAACGCGTTCCAGCCGCCCGCGAGCGCGTCCACGAACCCGGGGTCGTCGTCCTTGGCCTCCTTCTTCACCGGGGTCTCGGACAGCGACAGGGTGATGGTGGCCAGGCTGGTGCGGTCCTTCAGGGACTTCTGCCGGGCGAGCAGCGCCTCCAGGTCGGCCTGGCGGGTGCTCAGCTCGCCCTCCAGCGTCACCACGTCACTGAGCTTGGTGGCCTGGTCCATCAGCTCGCGGATCCGGGCCACGCTGGCGCGCTGCGTCTTGATCCGGCTCTCCACGTCGACGACCTGGTCGGTGACGTCCTCGGCCTTGGCACTGCGGTCGAGGAGTTTGCCGGAGCCCTCCAGTTCGGCGAGGACCTCGTCGTACTTCTCGACGGGCACGCGCAGCACGACCCGGGTGCGCTCGTGGCCCTCGGTGTCCCGGGTGGTGGTCTCGTTGCCGACGTAGCCGCCCGCGTTCTCCACGCCGGTGCGGGCCTGGTCCAGGGCCTTCGGGACGTCCTTGACCTGCACGGTCAGGGAGGCCGTGCGGATGATGTGGCTCGCGGCGAGCTTCGGCGGCGCCGTGGCCTTCGCGCCGCTTCCGGCGCCGCCGGGCGCGGCTTCGCCCGAGACGGCCTTGTCGTCCGCCCCGTGGTCGGCGGCGGACCTGCTGCCGCCCGAGGCGTCGTCCCCGGCGCTGCACCCGGTGAGCGCGAGGGCGGCCGCCAGCAGGAGTGCGGCCAGGGCCGACGCGGGGTGTCGTACGGATCGTGTGCGCATGCGGGCATCCCCCGAGGGTCGATTCTGCTGACGCTTCTTCGACGCCCGGACGGCCCCGATCGTTTGGCCCGGGACGGTTCCGATGCGGTCACGGTCGGGACTCGTGGAGGACACCGGGGCGCGGCGGCGCTGTCGGTGGGGTTTGAGAGGCTGGGGCCATGCGCGAAGTTCAAGGGCAGGTCGTCGTCGTCGGGGCGGGCATCGCGGGGCTGGCCGCCGCGCACCGGCTGCTGGAGCGCGGGGCGCGGGTGACCGTGCTGGAGGCCTCCGGCCGGGTCGGCGGCAAGCTGCTGCCCGGGGAGGTCGCGGGCGCGCGCGTGGATCTCGGCGCCGAGTCGATGCTGGCCCGCCGCCCCGAGGCGGTGGCGCTCGCGCGCGAGGTGGGCCTCGCCGACCGCCTCCAGCCCCCCGCGTCCGCCACGGCCTCGCTCTGGACCCGCGGCGCCCTGCGCCCCTTCCCCAAGGGGCATGTGATGGGCGTGCCCGGCACCGCGTCCGCCCTGGCCGGCGTGCTGTCCGAGGAGGGCCTCGCCCGTATCGAGCGGGACGCCGAGCTGCCCCGCACCGAGGTCGGCGACGACGTGGCCGTGGGGGAGTACGTGGCGCGGCGCCTCGGCCGCGAGGTCGTCGACCGCCTGCTGGAGCCCATGCTGGGCGGGGTCTACGCGGGCGACGCGTACCGCATCTCCATGCGCTCGGCCGTACCGCAGCTCTTCCAGGTCGCCCGGACCCACACCTCCCTGACGGAAGGGGTCCGCGAGCTCCAGGCCAAGGCCGCCGCGGCTCAGCAGACCGGCCCGGTGTTCATGGGCATCCGGGGCGGCATCGGCACCCTGCCGCTCGCGGTGGCCGACTCGGTCCGGGCGCGTGGGGGCGAGATCCTGACCGGGACGCCGGTGACGGACCTGCGCCGCGCCCCCGAGGGCGGCTGGAAGGTCCGCTCCGGTGAGCGGGAGTGGCTCGCGGACGCCGTGGTCCTCGCCGCCCCGGCCCCCGCCGCCGCCCGGCTGCTGCGCGCCGAGAACCCGGGGGCCGCCGCCGAGCTCGACGGCGTCGAGTACGCCTCCATGGCCCTGATCACCCTCGCCTACCGCCGCGCCGGGACGGCACTGCCCGAGGGCAGCGGCTTCCTCGTGCCGCCCGTCGACGGGCGCACCATCAAGGCGTCCACGTTCGCCTCGCAGAAATGGGGCTGGATCGCCGACGACAACCCCGACCTGGTCGTCCTGCGCACCTCCGTCGGACGGTACGGCGAGACGGAGATCCTCCAGCGCGACGACAGCGAGCTGGTCGACGTCTCCCGGCACGACCTGAAGGCGGCGACCGGCCTCGACGCCGCGCCCGTCGCCACCCGCGTCACCCGCTGGGACGACGGCCTGCCCCAGTACCCCGTCGGTCACCACGCGCGCGTGGCCCGCATCCGCGAGCACATCGCCCGCCTCCCCGGCCTCGCCGTCTGCGGCGCCCCGTACGACGGCGTCGGCATCCCTGCCTGCATCGCCAGTGCGTACGCCGCCGTCGACCAGATTCACGGTGACCTGCGCGGTGTGCAGGAGCTCACCGCCCACCCGGTGCAGAGCCTGCACGGCGGAGCGGGAGAATGAGAGGCATGAGTGACGACGCCTCCACCACGGCCTCCAGCGCCGCCCCCGACCGCATCCCGAACAAGGGCAAGCTGGCCAAGGACCTCAACGAGGTCATCCGCTACACGCTCTGGTCCGTCTTCAAGCTGAAGGACGTCCTCCCCGAGGACCGCGCCGGGTACGCCGACGAGGTCCAGGAGCTGTTCGACCAGCTCGCCGCCAAGGACGTGACGATCCGCGGCACCTACGACGTCTCGGGCCTGCGCGCCGACGCCGACCTCATGATCTGGTGGCACGCGGAGACCAGCGACGCGCTGCAGGAGGCGTACAACCTCTTCCGCCGGACGAAGCTGGGCCGTGCCCTGGAGCCCGTCTGGTCGAACATGGCGCTGCACCGCCCCGCCGAGTTCAACCGCGCGCACATCCCGGCGTTCCTCGCCGACGAGAAGCCCCGCGACTACGTGAGCGTCTACCCCTTCGTGCGCTCCTACGACTGGTACCTGCTGCCCGACGAGGACCGCCGCCGCATGCTCGCCGACCACGGCAAGATGGCCCGCGGCTACCCGGACGTGCGCGCCAACACCGTCGCCTCGTTCTCCCTCGGCGACTACGAGTGGATCCTCGCCTTCGAGGCCGACGAGCTGTACCGCATCGTCGACCTCATGCGTCACCTGCGTGCCTCGGAGGCCCGTCGGCACGTCCGCGAGGAGGTGCCGTTCTACACGGGCCGCCGCAAGGACATCGCCGAGCTGGTCGCCTCTCTGGCCTGATTCAGCGGACGCTTCGCCCGGCCCCGGCCCGGTCCGGGGCCGTCGGCCTCGGCTCGGCGTGCGGGGCGCACTCCGCGCGCCGACCCGGCAGCCGCCCCTCCAGCAGATACGCCTCCATATGGCCGTTGACACAGGCGTTCGGACCGCCCACCAGCCCGTGCGCGCCGGCGTCCCGCTCCGTCACCAGGACCGAGCCCGCGAGGCGGTCGCGGAGTTCGAGGGCGCCGTCGTAGGGCGTGGCGGCGTCCCGCTCGGCGGCCAGGATCAGCGTCGGCGGCAGCTCGCCCGGCCCGGCGCCGACGTCGAGCGGCCGCTGCCGGGGCGCCCGCCAGTAGGCGCACGGCAGGTTCGTCCACGCGTTGTCCCAGGTCTCGAAGGGCGCCACCCGCGCGAGCCGGGTGTTGTCCCGGTCCCACACCTTCCAGTCCGTGGGCCAGGGGGCGTCGTTGCACTCGACGGCCAGGTAGACCGCGCGTGAGTTCTCCGCCTCGGCCGCCGCTTCCGGGTGCTGCTCCGCCTGCTCGATCAGCGGCCCGGAATCGCCCTTGAGATACGCCGACAGCGCGTGCGCGCGGTGCGGCCACTGGTCGTCGTAGTACCCGGCCTGCAAGAACGCCCCCTGCAACTGCCCCGGCCCGACCTTCCCGCCCGCCGGGGCGGCGGCCAGCCGCGCGCTCGCCCGCTGGTAGCTGCGCAGCACCTCCCGCGCGGTCCCGCCCAGCCCGTACACGTCGTCGTGCCGGGCGATCCACGCCCGGAAGTCCGCCCAGCGGCCCTCGAACGCCGCCGACTGGCCGAGGTTGTTGCGGTACCAGATCCGGTCGGGGCCGGGGTGGACCACCGAGTCGAACACCATCCTCCGTACGTGCGCCGGGAACAGCGTCGCGTACAGGGCACCGAAGTAGGTGCCGTACGACGAGCCCATGAAGGTCAGCCGCTCTTCGCCGAGTGCGGCGCGCAGCACGTCGAGGTCGCGGGCGTTGTTCAGCGAGTGGTAGTGCCGCAGCGCGTCGCCGGACCGCTCGGCGCAGCCGCGCGCGTACGCCTTGGCCTGCGCGATGCGTTCCTTCTTGTACGACTCCGAGGGGTGGGTCGGCGCCTGCGAGGGCCCCTTGAAGAACTGCTTCGGGTCCGTGCACGACAGCGGCGCCGAACGGCCGACCCCGCGCGGGGCGTAGCCGACGAGGTCGTACGCGGCCGCGATCCGCTTCCACTCGGGGAGCAGGCCGACGAGCGGGAAGTACAGGCCGGTGGCGCCGGGGCCACCGGGGTTGTGGACGAGGGCGCCCTGCCGGAGCACCTCGCGCTTGCTGTTGTGCGGCTCCTTCCGGGTGGCCCGGGCCCTGCTGACGGAGAGTTCGATCTGCTTGCCGTCCGGGCTGGCGTAGTCCAGCGGGACGCTCACCGTGCCGCACTGCATGCTGCCCGGCAGGTCCTGCGCGTCGGGGCAGGGGCCGAAGGTGACGCCGGCCGCCTCGGCGCGCGCGGCGGCCACGGCGGTGCCGCGCCTCTCGGCCGCCCCCGTCCGGTCCTCGGCGTCCGGGGCCCCGGTGAGGGTGCTCAGCAGCAAGGACCCGGCGGCCGAGTAGAGGAGGGCGGCTCTCATCGCGTATCCCTTCGGAGCACGGTGGCGACGAAAGGGATGTTTCGTCCGGTGCGAGGGGAAGGCAAGCACCGTCCGCCGGTGTCGGGCCCAATGCCCCTGTGCGCCCCCGGTCCGTCAGTCGTGCGACTCGCGGTGGGCGAACGCGGCGCGCAGATCCGGTTCGCCGATCGCGCGGACGCCGCGCACGGCCACCGAGGTGAGGTACGTACGGTCGTCGGCGGTGCCGTCCGCGGTCCGGGTCAGCGCGCCGAGCAGCCGCTGACCGGCCGGGGAGGCCCAGCGCGAGTAGGGGTGGATCTCGACCCGCGCGACGGCCAGGCAACTCAGGGTCAGGGCGAGCGGCAACGCGAACCACAGGGCGATCAGGTGCCGCGGCATGTCCGGCGGGGCGGGCGTCAGCAGCGCGGCCACGCCCAGCCCGAGGACGGCGACGGCAGCCACGCGCACCTGCCGGACGGCCGTCGCGACCGTCGTGCGGGCACTGTCCGGCACCGCGAGCCCCGAGCGCACCAGCCCCTCGGCGATCCCGCGCACCGCGTCCGCCGCCGCGGCCGTGGTCCGCACCGGCGCGAGACGGGACTGCCCCTCGGGACCGATGGCCCCTATCACCGACCGCTCCATCTCGTCCCGCCCGCGCGGGTCGACGACCGTCGCCCAGCCCGTGTGGGCCAGGAGCAGACGTCGCTGGCGGGCCATGGCGACCAGGGTCACGTCGGCGACCCGCCGGGGGCCACCGGAGAGGAACGCGGCCTCGTACAGGGTGAGTTCACGCCCCCGGCCGGTGTCCGCGTCCACGGATGCGGCGCGAACGGCGGCCAGGCACAGACGCGTGCACGCCGTGCCGGCCACGGCCCAGGCCGCCAGCAGGAAAAGAACCCAGAGCATATGTTGTTTGTATGTGACACGGTCCCGAAAACACCATGCCTCGTTCACAATCCGGACGGAGTGTTGTCGGTATGTGACGTTCCGTTTCAGTCCGGTGGCGGGCGGTAGGCGGGCGGCGGGAGCGTGTAGTCCGGCGAGGGGGACGAGGGCGGCGGGGCGGCCGGCCCCGGGGCGGTGGCCGCGGGGGCGCTGTCGCCGGCCAGGTCGCGGGCCACGGCGTCGAAGTCGACGTAGCCCGTGGCCTCCAGGACCTTGATGTGGTCGAGGACGGTCGAGTTGGCGTCGTCGGCGAGCTCGCGCACCAGGGAGTTGCGGGTGCTCGCGCGGACCTGGGCGACGACCGAGAACACCTTGCCGTGCGCCAGCCGCAGGATGTTGGCGAACTCGCGGTCGTACTCCGCGCCCTGCGCCCGGTCGAACCGGTCCAGCCACTGCTTCTGCTGCTCGCTGGGCTCGTCCGGCAGAGCGAGGTTCAGCCGGGTGGCGACGTCGCGGACCCGCTCGTCCAGGAACCGGTGTCCCTCGACGAGGTGCCGGCCCGCCGTCCGGACGGCAGGTGTGGTCCCCTTCGACTGCGCCTGCCGCCCCGCGGGCAGCTCCCACAGCCCGGCCAGCCGGACCTTCGTGAGGAAGTCCTGGTCGAGCGCGGACAGCGGGCCGTAACTCGTCTTCAAGGTCTGGGCGCTCAGCACGTTCGGCGCCGTCCCAGGCCGGTCCGTGTACGACCAGACCGGGAAGATCAGCGCGGCCAGCGTCGCCGCCAGGCACGTGACGATGAGCCCCGTGCCGCTGAAGACGCCTCGGCCCTTGACGGGGGTTCGCGGTCGCATGGTGGTGCCTCCTGGTACGGCACCGCACGCTAGTGCGCTTCGGGTGCGGAGTTGGCATGTTACTGCTGGGTCTACGTCAACTGCCGTACAGGGGCGAATGGTTGTTTCGGGGGTGGACGGGGGCAAATACGGGATGCGAGACGGATGACATGCCGGGACAAACAGTCAGAAAGGGCCCACGACTCCGATCGCATGTGATCCGGGTGTTAGTCCCCACACACTTGGGCGCGCACGCCCGGGGCCCGGCGACTAGCCCACCCGGGTCCTCTGAGCCGTCCGGACGCCCTCGCGGCGGTGTGCCCCGTGGCCGCCGCCCGCCCGATGGGCCATGTTGCTGACCGTCGAGCCGATCGGGCTCCGGCCGGACGCGAAGGAGGCCCCGCGGTGGGTGAGCTGTACATCGACGGCGAATGGACGCAGTCGGCGGCCGGTGGCCGTCGCGAGGTCGTCAACCCCTACGACGCCTCGGTCGTCACCACCGTCGACGAGGCCGACGCCACCGACGTCGACCGCGCCGTGCGCGCCGCCCGGCGCGCCTTCGCCGAGGAGGACTGGGCGAACGCCCCCTCCCGCCGCCGGGCCGACCTCCTGCTGCGCGTCCACGACCTGCTGCTGCGCGACCGGGAGGACATCGCCCGCACCGAGACGCTCGACACCGGCAAGACGCTCACCGAGGCCCGGATCGACGTGGAGGACGTGGCGAACGCCTTCCGCTACTTCGCCGAACTCGCGGGCAAGGACGGCGGCCGGGTCGTCGACGTCGGCCCGGACGTCCTCAGCCGCGTCGTCTACCAGCCCATCGGCGTGTGCGCGCTCATCGCCCCCTGGAACTACCCGCTGCTGCAGGCCTCCTGGAAGGTGGCCCCCGCCCTGGCCGCCGGCAACACCTTCGTCCTCAAGCCCAGCGAGACCACCCCGCTCACCACCATCGCCATGATCCGCCTCATCGAGGAGGCCGGCGCCCCGCCCGGCGTCGCCAACCTGGTGCTCGGCTCCGGGGCGACCGTCGGCGCGGCCCTGACCAGCCACCCCGACGTCGACCTGGTCTCCTTCACCGGCGGCCTGAACACCGGTCGCGCCATCATGGCCAGCGCCGCCGAGGGGCCGCGGAACATCGCCCTGGAACTGGGCGGCAAGAACCCCAACATCGTCTTCGCCGACGCCGACTTCGACGCCGCCGTCGACTACGCCCTCGACGCCGCCTTCCTGCACTCCGGGCAGGTCTGCTCGGCCGGTTCGCGTCTGCTCGTCGAGGACTCCCTGCACGACCGGTTCGTCGAGGCCTACGCCGAGCGCGCCCGGGCGATCCGGCTCGGCAACGGCCTGGAGGAGGGCACCGAGAGCGGCCCGCTCAGCTCCGCCGAGCACCGCGAGAAGGTCGAGGGCTACATCGCCGTCGCCAAGGAGGAAGGCGCCCGGCTCGTCACCGGAGGCACCCGCCCCGACGACCCCGCCCTCAGCGGCGGCTTCTTCCTGCTGCCGACGATCTTCGCCGACTGCGACCGGTCCATGCGCATCGTCCAGGAGGAGGTCTTCGGCCCGGTCGTCACCGTCGAGCGCTTCCGCACCGAGGACGAGGCGGTGGAGCTGGCCAACGACACCCGCTACGGCCTCGCCGGCGGCGTGTGGACCTCCGACGCGAGCCGCGCCCAGCGCGTCGCCCAGCGGCTGCGGCACGGCACCGTGTGGATCAACGACTTCCACCCCTACGTACCGCAGGCCGAGTGGGGCGGCTTCGGCCGCTCCGGCGTCGGACGCGAACTCGGCCCGACGGGGCTGCGCGAGTACCAGGAGGCCAAGCACATCTACCAGAACCTCGCCCCCGCCCCCTCCGGCTGGTTCAAGGGCTGACCCGCACCACCACGAAAGGCACGGCATGGCCACCACCCCCGCGCACGGCGCCGAGTCCGCCTACGACTACGTCATCGTCGGCGGCGGCACCGCCGGCTGCGTGCTCGCCGCCCGGCTGAGCGAGGACCCCGACTGCCGCGTCTGCGTCATCGAGGGCGGCCCCAGCGATGTCGGCGACGAGCGCATCCTGCGCCTGCGCAACTGGATCAACCTGCTCGGCTCGGAGTTCGACTACGGCTACACCACCGTCGAACAGCCGCGCGGCAACTCCCACATCCTGCACTCACGGGCCCGCGTGCTCGGCGGCTGCTCCTCGCACAACACGCTGATCAGCTTCCTGCCGCTGCCGCAGGACCTCGACGACTGGGTGCGTCACGGCTGCTCCGGCTGGGACCCGGCGACGATCCTGCCCTACCGCGACCGGCTGCTCACGCAGATCGTCCCGGTGGCCGAGGCCGACCGCAATCCCATCGCGGAGGACTTCGTCACCGCGGCCTCCCGCGCCCTCGGCGTCCCCGTCGTCGACGACTTCAACGCCGAACCCTTCGCCGACGGCACCGGCTTCTTCTCGCTGGCCTACCAGCCGGAGGGCAACCTGCGCTCCTCCGCGTCCGTCGCGTACCTCCACCCGGTGCTGGACCGGCCCAACCTCACGCTGAAGCTGGAGACCTGGGCCCACCGGCTGATCCCCGACGAGTCGGGCAGGCTGACGCGGGTCGCCGTCCGGGGCGCCGACGGCGAACCCGCGACCGTGCGCGCCGAGCGCGAACTCCTGCTGTGCGCCGGGGCCATCGACACCCCGCGCCTGCTCATGCTCTCCGGCATCGGACCGGCCGACGACCTGCACGCCCTGGGCATCAAGGTGCGGGCCGACCTGCCCGGCGTCGGGGAGAACCTGCTGGACCACCCCGAGTCCGTGATCGTCTGGGAGACCGCGGGGCCCTTGCCGCCCAACTCCGCGATGGACTCCGACGCCGGCCTGTTCCTGCGCCGCGACAAGGGCCAGCCGCGCCCCGACCTGATGTTCCACTTCTACCAGGTGCCGTTCACCGTCAACACCGAACGCCTGGGCTACCCCGTACCGCGGCACGGGGTGTGCATGACGCCGAACGTGCCGCGGGCCCGCTCCACCGGCCGCATGTGGCTGCGCAGCGCCGACCCGTCCGAACACCCCGCGCTGGACTTCCGGTACTTCACCGACCACGAGGGCCATGACGAGCGCACCATCGTGGACGGTCTGAAGGTGGCCCGCGAGGTCGCCGCGACCGACCCGCTGCGCGACTGGCTCGTCCGCGAGGTCGCACCCGGCCCGGACGTCGTCTCCGACGCCGACCTGTCGGAGTACGGACGCCGCGTGGCCCACACCGTCTACCACCCGGCCGGCACCTGCCGCATGGGCGCCGCGGACGACCCGGCGGCCGTCTGCGACCCCGAGCTGAGACTGCGCGGCGTCGAGGGGGTGCGGATCGTCGACGCGTCGGTGTTCCCGACGATGCCCACCATCAACCCGATGGTGACCGTGCTGCTCGCCGCCGAGCGGGCCGCCGACCTGATCACCGCGGATCGGAGTTCCCAGCAGTGACCGGTACACAGCCTCCCGCACCGGCGTCCGGCGCCCCCTCGGGGGAGCCGGGCTCCGAGTTCCGCAAGGACATGGGCCCCTGGGCCAACTTCGCCCTCGGCTTCACCTACCTCTCCCCGGTGGTGGGCACCTACACCCTCTTCGGCATCGCGATCGCCGACGGCGGACCGCCGATGATCTGGGCGTTCCTGGTCGCCGGCTGCGGCCAGTTCCTCGTCGCGCTGATCTTCGGCGAGATCGTCGCCCAGTACCCGATCGCGGGCGGTGTCTACCCCTGGGCCCGGCGGCTGTGGGGCAAGCGCTGGGCGTGGATGACCGGCTGGGTGTACATGTGGGCGCTGCTGGTGACCATCACCTCCGTCGCCTACGGCGCCGGCCCCTACATCGCCATCCTCTTCGGCTTCAGAGCCACCGTGCACACCACCGTGCTGTGCACCGCCGTGCTCATCGTCGTCGCCATCCTCATCAACTACATGGGCACCAAGGCGCTGTCGGCGGCGGCGCTCATCGGTTTCGCCGGCGAGCTCATCGGCGCCCTCGTCGTCGGCGTCTACCTGCTGGCCACCCACCGGCACCACGGCCTCGGGGTCATCTTCGACACCTACGGGGTCGAGGGAGACGGCTCCTACCTGCCGGCGTTCCTGGCAGCCGGCATCATCGGCCTCTACCAGTACTACGGCTTCGAGGCGTGCGGCGACACCGCCGAGGAGGTCGCCCACCCGGGCCGGGTCATCCCCCGCGCGATGCGCCGCACCATCTACATCGGCGGCGCGGCGGCCACGTTCACCTGTATGTCGCTGCTGCTGTCGGTCACGGACTTCGACGCGATCATCTCGGGCGAGCAGGCCGACCCGGTGGTGGACGTGCTGTACGACGCCATGGGCGAGACCGGGGCGCGGATGGTGATGGCCGTGGTGCTCATCTCCTTCCTGTCCTGCACGATCAGCCTCCAGGCCGCGGCCGGGCGGCTCATCTACTCCTACGCCCGTGACGAGATGATCGTCGGGTACCGGCTGCTGCGGCGGTTCGTCCACGCCCGCGCGGTGCCGAGCTGGGCGCTGTTCGTGTCCGCGGTGGTGCCGCTGATCATCGCCTTCGCCTCACTGCTCTCCGAGGACGCCCTCACCAACATCGTCTCGTTCGCGATCCTCGGCATCTACGGCTCGTTCCAGATGGTGGTCCTGGCCGCGCTGCGCGCCCGGCTCAAGGGCTGGAAACCGGCGGGGGAGTTCACCCTGGGCCGCTGGGGCCTCACGGTGAACATCGCCGCGCTGGCCTACGGCATCCTCGCCATCATCAACATCTGCTGGGCCCGCACCCCGGAGAAGTCCTGGTGGGAGAACTGGATCGTCCTGCTGTGCGGCGGCGTGGTGCTGGGGACGGGCCTGCTCTACATGTTCACGACGCACCACTACGGCCGGGGCGAGGCTCTGGCGGGCGATGCGGTGCCGGAGAAACAGGCTTCTGCCTCCGGCGGGCCACGCCCGGGGCAGGAGTGAGACGAGGGTGAGGGGGGCGTACCGACGGTGGGTGAGAGCGCGGGCCGGGCGCGCTCCCTCAGCGCCGCAGCAGGACCCTGCGCGTGGCGCGCGCGAGCCGGTGGGCCGGGCGCCGGGAGCGCGGCGTGGGCCCCGACCGCTCCAGCCACCACTCCCGCAGTTCGCGCCGCGCCTGCGCGTCCCCGGGCAGCTCGGCGGACAGCAGGTGCTCGGCGAAGGTGAGGGCGTCGCGCCGGTAGCCGGCGGTCATCGGCTGGGTCTGCGCGTAGCCGAGGAACGCCGTGCGGTACTCGTCCCCGAGGATCACCGGCAGCTCGGGAGCGACCTTCGCCACGACGTCCGCCCGCTTCGCCGCGAGCGCCCGCGCCTGCACGCCGACCCGCACCCGGTCGAACCCCTCCGGCACGGGCGTCCCCGCGACCAGCGCCGACAGCAGCGCGGCCTGCGCCAGCCCGAGCCGCTGCCGGGCGTCGTCGGCACCCTCTGGATGGGGCAGGCCGAAGGCGCCCCGTGTCGCCCCGGCCGCCCCGGTCTCATGGCCCTGCCGTGCCGCGCCGGTCCCGGTCTCCGCCCCTCGCCCGGCCGCGCGGAGCTCTGACTTCACGCGTTCGACAGCCCCCGCCTCCAGCGCCCGGCGGATCGTGCTCAACTCGTTCTCCAGCTCCGCCGGTTCCGGGAAGTTCTCGTCTCGTTCCAGGAGCACACCCGGCGGCGAGACGCGGGAGGCGAGGTCCGTGAGGATGTCGAGGACCGGCCGGGGGACCGGGTGGGCGTGGCTGTCGTGCCAGACGCCGTCGCGTTCGAAGCCGCCGGCGACGTGGACGTAGGCGATGGCCTCCAGGGGCAGTTCCGCGAGGGCCTTGGCGGGGTCCTCGCCGCGGTTGACGTGATTGGTGTGCAGGTTGGCCACGTCGATGAGGAGGCGGACTCCCGTGCGGTCGGCGAGGTCGTAGAGGAACTGGCCCTCCGTCATCTCCTCGCCCGGCCAGCAGATCAGCGCGGCGATGTTCTCGACGGCCAGCGGCACCGGCAGTGAGTCCTGGGCGATGCGTATGTTCTCGCACAGGACGTCCAGGGCGTCCCGGGTCCGTGGGACGGGCAGCAGATGGCCCGCCTCCAGGTGCGGAGACGCCGTCAGCGGCCCGCCCGCCCGGACGAACGCGATGTGCTCGGTGACCAGCGGCGAGCCCAGCGCCTCCGCGCTCTCGGCCAGTGCGGTCAGCCGGGCCGCGTCCGGCCGGTCCGCGCCCCCGAGGCCGAGCGAGACGCCGTGCGGCACCACGGTGACGCCGCGCTCGCGCAGCCGCCGCAGCGAGTCGGGCAGGTGCCCGGGGCAGACGTTCTCGGCCACGGCCTCGACCCAGTCGATCCCCGGCATCCGCTCCACGGCGTCCGCGATCTCCGGCCGCCACCCGATGCCCGTCCCCAGTCGCTCCATCGTCCCCTCCTCCACCCGGCCCGACCCTCGAACGTGAGGGGGGTATGGCCCAGCCGCCGGCCCCCGAACCGCGCACCGCCCTCCTTCAGAGCAACATTTGAGGTTCGCGGTCCCGCCCCCCGTCCCCACTGACGGAGGCGCAAGGCTCGCGTCCCGCCCCGATACGCCGTAGACCGGACCTATGTCCGGAGGCAGCGAGCAGCCCCACCGCGCCGCGCGGATGCGGGAAACGGAGTCCGGGGCGGCCGCCGTGCGCCGGTTGCGGATCGCGGCCGGAGCCCTGCTCCTGGCAGGCGTCACGGCCTACTTCCTGTTGCCGCTGGAGGGCCTCGGTGCCGACCGCCCCTGGCTGGGCTGGCCGCTGTTCGTGCTGTGCCTGGCGCTCGTGGCCGCGCTGCTGCTGCGCCATGTGCGCGACATCGTGCTGGAGAAGCCGCAGGCCCGGTCGGGCATCATGATCTCGCTGCTGATGTGCCTGGCCGTGCTGGTCTTCTCGTCCGGGTACTACGCCCTCGCGCAGCAGCCGGGACAGTTCACCGGCCTGCGCACCCGGGTCGACGCGCTGTACTTCACGGTCGTCACCCTCGCGACCGTCGGCTACGGCGACATCACCCCGCGCGGGCAGGAGGCCCGGCTGGTGGCCGTCGCCCAGATCGTCTACACGTTCGTCTTCCTCACGGCGGCGGCCACAGCGCTGTCCCGGCGGATGCACGCGGTGGTCGCGGAGCGCGAGAGGCGCTCGCCACCGCCCTGACCGAGGGGGCGTGCCCTACATCGTGCGGGCCGGGCGGTAGTTGAACACCGACCAGAGGACGAACAGACCGGTCACGATCATGATGATCGACCAGAACGGCTGGTACGGCAGCCAGAGGAAGTTCGCGATCAGCGCCAGACCGACCACGACCGCGCTCACGACCCGCGCCCAGGCGACCCCGGTGAACAGACCGAGCCCGGCCACCACCACCAGCGCGCCGACGATCACGTGGATCCAGCCCCACGCGGTCAGGTCGAACTCGAACGAGTACTGGCCGAAGCTCGTGTACACCTCGTCGCCGGCGATCGCCGCGATGCCCTGGAGCACCGCGAACAGGCCGTAGACGACCATCAGGATGCCGCCGAGAGCGAGACCCCCGGCCGCCAGCGGGTCGCCGGAACCGCCCGGGCCGGAGCCGCCGGGCGTCCGGTCATCGGGGGCGGGCGGGGCGGGGGGAGGGGGCGCGGCGCTGGACATGGCTGCCTCCGGGGGTCGGTTCGGCTGGTAACCCCACTGGAGCATTCGTTCGGGACCGGCGCGCCTGCGGCTACTCCGAACGGGTGGACGCCGCGCGGCCGAGCCCGTGCGGCTCCCGGCGCAGCGCCGGATGGTCCGCGACCACCGTGCACGAGCCGGGCGCGATCTCCGTGAACCCCGCGTCGCGGACCAACGGCAGCCCGATGCCGGTCAGTTCGGGCCAGCGGGCCGGGTCGGCCGTCCGGGCGGCGAGCGGGAACCCCGCGTCGTGCCAGGCGGTCCGCTCCTCGTCGGACAGCTCCCACCAGGCCAGTTGCGCGGCGTGCCCGGCCTGGGCCATGGCCTTGCCGGCCGACATGCCGAGGTCCGGGTTCAGCCACAGCACGGGGGCGGCCGGGTCGGCGTCCACCGGCGGCTCCGGGTCGTCGAGGTCGGTGCCGGAGACCTGGAGCCTGGCCAGGTCCTTGGGCCAGCCGTCCAGCGGGACGGGCGGGAAGACCCGCACCTCGGCCGACTTGCCGGTGACCGTGATGCCGGGCAGTGCCTCGGCCCGCCGCCACTCGGCGCCGCGCGCCCGCCGCACCACCTTGCGGATCCTGGCGTCCTGCCAGTCCCGCATCGCCTCGGCCCACTCGCCCTCGCCGGCCGACCGCTCGTCGGCCAGGATCGTCAGCACGGCCCGCGCGGCCGTCTCCAGTGCGTCCGTGCGCGCCGGCGGCTCCGCCTTCTCGATCCGCACGACGAGCGGCAGCACGAACTGCGGTGCCTCGTCGCGCGCCGAGGGCTCGGACCGGAAGGGACTGTCGCTCACGGGCGTCGGGTCTTCACTCACGAATCCCAGTGTGCCAGCCGGAAGATCGTGCAGGATGGCCGCATGCGACCCGACCTGTGCCTCCGGAACGCGGGCCGCCGCTACGGTCTGAGCGGCCCCTGGGTGCTGCGCGGTGTCGACCTGGCGGTGGCCCCGGGCCGGCTCGTCCGCGTCGAGGGCGCCAACGGCAGCGGCAAGTCCACGCTGCTGCGGCTGCTCGCCGGCATCGACGCGCCGAGCGAGGGCCGTGTCACCGGCCGGCCGCGCACGGCGTACGTCCCCGAGCGGTTCCCGCCGGCCCTGCCCTTCACCGCTGCCGGATACCTCACCCATCTCGGCACCGTGCACGGCCTGACCCGGGCGGCGGCCGCCCGGGCCGCGGGGGAGTGGCTGGAGCGACTCGGTGCCGCCGCGTACGCCGAGACGCCGATGGCCCGGCTGTCGAAGGGCAGCAGCCAGAAGGTCGCGGTCGCCCAGGCCCTGCTGGCGGAGCCCGAGCTGCTGGTGCTGGACGAGGCGTGGACCGGCCTGGACACCGAGGCGCGCGCCGAGTTGGAGCGCGCGGTCGCCGAACGCACGGCGGCCGGCGGATCCGTGGTCTTCGTCGACCACGACCCGAGCCGCCTCGCGGGCCTGCCCGACGCGACGTACGCGGTGCGCGGCACAGGCCTCGTCGAGAGCGCGTCGCCCGAGCCGGGCCCGTCCGGCCCGCAGGTCACCGCCGACGTACAGGGCCCGCCGGACGGACGGCTCCCCGACGACGTGCGACGGATCGTCACCACGGCCGACGAGACCGCCCCGGGCAGCTACCGCCTCACCGTCCCCGCCCCGCACTCCGACATCCTGCTGCGCACCCTGCTGACGGCCCGTCCGCCCTGGCACGTGGTGAGCGTGTCCCCTCAGGCGACGGCTTCGGGGAGGCAGGGATGACCGCCCTGATGCGCTACCACGCCGCCCTGTTGCTGCGTTCGCAGCGCTGGCTGCCGCCGTTCCTGCTGTACGCGGCCTTCCTCGCGATCAGCATCCAGGCCGGGCAGCCGGTGCTCGACTCGCTCGGCTACACGGCCGCCGCCCTGCTGCCCGTCGCCGCCTGGCTGGTGCGGATCTGCGTCACCGGCGAACCGGACGCCGCACGCGGCTGTGTGGCGGCGGCCGCCGGGCCCGCCAAGGCTCACACGGCCTGTCTGCTGGTGGCCCTGGCCGGCGCGGCGGCGCTCGGCACACTCGCGACCCTCGCCGTGACGCTGCTCAGCGACCCCGTCGCCTCCGACCACCGCACCCGCGTGCCGCTCGCCCCGGCCTGCGGGGCCGGGCTGCTCGCCGCGCTGGCCTGCGCCCTGCTCGGCACGGCCGTCGGCGCGCTCACCAGCCGGCCCCTGCTGCGGTCGCCGGGCCGTGCCGTCCTGGCCCTGCTGCTCGCGGCGCTGCTGTCCCTGGTGGCCACCGGCTCACCGGCGCAGGCGGCCGTGCAGGGCCTGGTCACCGGCTCGCGGAAGGGCACCGTCCCGCTGCCGCTGCTGCCCCTGGCCGCGGCGGCCCTGATCGCTGCCGCGGCGCTGGCCCTGGCCGGTGCGCTGGCCTCCCGCAGATCACCCTGAGCAGGCGGTGCGCTGCGCCTCCTGCCACTCGCAGACGGGGCAGAGCGTGATGCCCTTGTACGACTCGGGATACTCCGTCGGCTCCCGGCACAGCACGCACTCCGCGTACGGCGGCCCGTCCGCCCGGGGCGGCCTGGTCGCGTCGATCAGGCAGTAGTCGTCCTCGCTCATACGTCCAGCGTAGGTCGGGGGCGAGTACTCAGAGGTCCCGCTGCTCCAGCGGCTTGGTCGCCGGGCCCTGGATCACCTTGCCGTCCGTGTCGAAACGGGAGCCGTGGCAGGGGCACTCCCAGGCGCGCTCGGCGGCGTTGAAGTCGACCAGGCAGCCCAGGTGGGTGCAGCGGGCGGAGACGGCGTGGAGCCCGCCGTCGTCGTCCCGGTAGACCGCGAGGCGGTGGCCGTCGGCCCGGACCACGGCGCCCTCGCCGGGCGGCAGGGACTCCACGGGCGGCGAAGGCCGCAGCCGGTCGCCCACGAAGTGGCCGGCGACCTTGGCCTGGGTCTTGAGGAACGTCGGCGCCTCCCGCAGCGCGGGCTTCAGCCGGCGCGGGTCGTACAGCCCGCTCCACTCGCACTCCTCGCCCGTGATCTGCGCGGTCAGCAGCCGGCCCGCCATGATGCCGCCGGTCATGCCCCAGCCGCCGAACCCGGTGGCCACATAGGCGTGCCGGGCACCGTGGTGCAGTGGGCCGACCATCGGCACGGTGTCCGTGGGTTCGGTGTCCTGGGTGGCCCAGCGGTGGGTGACCTCCAGGTCCGGGAAGTGGCCGGTGGCCCAGGCGGTGAGGCGTTCGAAACGGGCCCGCGGGTCGCCCGTGCCCGGTGTGAAGTGCTCACCGGTGACGATGAGCAGCCGCCGATCGCCCTCGTAGGGCGCGGTGCGCACCGAGCGGGTGTCCTCTTCGGGCGTGATGAACATGCCGTCCGGGTCCTGGTCAGCGGGGATCGTCCCGGCGACGACCAGCTCGCGGCGCGTGGACAGGCGGGCGAACAGCAGGGCCCGGTCGAAGATCGGGTAGTGCGTCGCGACGACGACGTCCCGTGCCCGGACCGTCGCCCCGGTCGTGGTCGACAGCCGGCACGGCTCGCTCTCGTCCAGGCCGAGGACGGTGGTGTCCTCGTAGATCCGCCCGCCGCGTTCGACCAGGTCGGCGGCGAGGGCCAGCAGGTATTTGCGCGGATGGAACTGGGCCTGCCCGGTGACCTGGACCGCGCCCGCCACCGGGAACGGCAGCCCGGTCTCCGTCACGAACGAGGCGGGCAGCCCGGCCTCGGCCGCGGCCCGTGCCTCGGCGCGCAGTTCCTCCACGCGGCCCGTGTCGCGGGCGTAGGTGTAGGCGCTCCTCGTCTCCCACTCGCAGTCGACGCCCAGCTCCCCGGCGATCCGGGCCGCGTGCTCGATCGCCTCGGACTGGGAACGCGCGTACAGCCGCGCGCCCTCGGGGCCGCGGGTGCGCCGCAGCTTGTCGTAGACGAGCGTGTGCAGGGCGGTGACCTTGGCCGTGGTGTGCCCGGTGACGCCGGCCGCGACCCGTCCGGCCTCCAGCACGGCCACGCTCCGCCCGGCCCGCGTCAGCTCCCACGCCGTGCACAGCCCGGCGATCCCGGCGCCGATCACCGCCACGTCGACGGCCAGGTCCTCCGTGAGCGCCGGGTGGCGGCCGTCCGGTGCCGTCTCGAGCCAGTACGAGCTGCTGACCTGCTGCTTCTCGCTCATAGCCCGCCGAGTACCCCCGTCCGTCCGCTTCAGTGTCGGGCGGGTCGCTTTACAGAAGAGGCGGGCAGGGCTAACGTACAACCAAATGGTTGTAGATGAGCTGGACGACGAGACGGTGGACCGGCTGTTCCACGCACTGGCCGACACCACGCGCCGGGACATACTGCGCCGCTGCGTGCGCCGGGAGCTGTCCGTGTCCCGGCTCGCCGAGGCCTACCCGATGAGCTTCGCCGCGGTGCAGAAGCACGTCGCCGTGCTGGAGCGGGCGGGTCTGGTCACCAAACAGCGCAGCGGACGGGAGCAGCTCGTGCGCACCGACCCCGACGCGGTGGGCCGCGCTCGCCAGGCCCTGGACGAACTGGAGTCGGCGTGGCGCGGGCGGGTGGACCGGATGGCCCGGCTGCTCGCCGAGGACCCCGGAACCGAAGAGAACGACACGACGGAAGGACCCGAGCGATGAGTGTCACCAGTGTCGACAAGGACCTCGACAACCTCACCCTCACCCTGGTCGCCGACTTCGCCGCCCCGGTCGAGCGGGTGTGGCGGCTGTGGGCCGACCCCCGGCAGCTGGAGCGCTGGTGGGGCCCGCCGACCTACCCGGCGACCGTGGAGGAGCACGACCTGACGCCCGGGGGAGAGGTCACCTACTTCATGACCGGTCCGGAGGGCGACCGGCACCGCGGCTGGTGGCGGATCACCTCGGTCAGCGAGCCGACGGCCCTGGAGTTCACCGACGGCTTCGCCGACGACGACGGCAAGCCCAAGGACGACATGCCGACCATGTCCGTGACGGTGCGGCTCAGCGAGCACGGCGGCGGCACCCGGATGGAGATGCGCTCGCTGTTCGACTCCCGTGAGCAGATGGAGCAGTTGGTCACCATGGGCATGGAGGAGGGCCTGAAGGAGGCCGTCGGCCAGATCGACGCCCTGCTCGCGGCCTGAGCGGACGGATCAGCGCTGCTCCAGCAGCCGCTTCCGGAACTCCTCCACGTCGAAGTCCGCCTCCGGATACCGCGGATCCAGCTCCTCGAAGTGCTCCAGGAGCAGCGTGCTGACCGCCCAGTTGCGATACCACTTGTGGTCGGCAGGGATCAGGTACCAGGGCGCGTGCGAGGTGCCGCAGCGCTCCAGGGCGATCTCGTAGGCCTCCTGGAACGCCGGCCACAGGGCGCGGTCGGCGATGTCGGAAGCCGCGAGCTTCCAGTGCTTCTCCGGCTTGTCGATGCGCTTGAGGAGCCGGCGGCGCTGCTCGTCGTAGGAGAGGTGCAGAAAGCACTTGATCAGGGTCACGCCGTCGTCGGCGAGGGACCGCTCGAAGCGGTTGATCTGCTCGTAGCGCCGGGCGATCTCGGTGGCGGGCGCGAGTTCCCGGACGCGGGCGATCAGCACGTCCTCGTAGTGGGAGCGGTCGAAGATGCCCAGTTCACCGCGGACGGGGAGCGCCTGCTCCACTCGCCACAGGAAGGGGTGCGCGCGCTCCTCGGCGGTGGGCGCCTTGAACGCGGTGATGCGGCAGCCGGACGGGTTGAGCAGGCCGATGACGTGCTTGACCGTGCCGCCCTTGCCGCTGGTGTCCATGCCTTGCAGGACCAGCAGCAGGCGACGCCGGTCGCCCTTGGTGCTCGCCGCCCACAGCTGTTCCTGGAGGACGGCCAGCCGCTCGCCGAGCAGGGCCGTGGCGGCCCTGCCCGCGGCCTTGCCGGCCGGGCCGGCGGGGGTGGCGGCCGCGTCGTACCGGGTCAGGTCGACCGGCTCACCGGTGGGGAGGCGCAGCCGCTCCCGCAGCGAGGTGCTGTCCTTGTGTGTCACCGGGCCCCCTTGCGGTCCTGTGCCTCCATGGTCCGGCGGGGCGCCGGGCTTCGCACCCGGCGCCCCGGTCGGGAGCCGAGCGCTGCTACCGGCGCCAGGGGCCCGTCACCGCGAACGTGGTGCCGGGCGCGTAGCAGTTGACGTACATCGTGTCGCCGTCCGGGGAGAAGGTCACCCCGGCGAACTCACCCCACTCGGGCTCCTCCGGGGTGCCGATGTTCTGCCCGTTGCGGGCCATCGCGTAGACCTGGCCGCGCCTGGTGACACCGTAGACGTGCTGGGCGCCGTTGCCGTCCTCGCAGACCATGAGGCCGCCGCTGGGCGCCAGGCAGATGTTGTCCGGCGACTCGCCCGGCAGCTGCACATCGGTGTCGGGGCCGAAGACGATCACCAGGGTGAGCCGGCGGCGCTCCGGGTCGTAGCGCCAGACCTGCCCGAAGTGGTCGGCGGCCGAACCGTCCGACCGGTGCGCGAAGGACGACACGAAGTACACCGAACGGCCGCCCCAGTAGCAGCCCTCCAGCTTCTGCGCGTGTGTGATGCCCCCACGGCCGAAGTCCTGGAACCGGATCGGCGTCTGCGCGGCCTGCGGGTCCGGTACGTCCACCCACTCGATGTGGTCGAACTCGGCGCCGATGTCCTGGATGGAGGACAGGTCGGGGACGCCGGGCACGCGCATGGCCTGGAGCCGGCCGCCCGCGCGCAGCGAACCCCGTCCGCCCAGCGGGCGTTCCGGCAGGAAGCGGTAGAAGAGGCCGAAGGGCTTCTCGAAGGCGTCCTCCGTCTCGTACACCACGCCCCGCCGGGGGTCGACGGCGATCGCCTCGTGCGCGAAGCGGCCCATCGCGGTCAGCGGCACGGCCCCGGTGCGGTGCGGGTCGGCCGGGTCGACCTCGAAGATGAAGCCGTGGTCCTTGGTGTAGCCGTTGGTGCCGGCCTTGTCCTCGGTCTCCTCGCAGGTCAGCCAGGTGTCCCAAGGGGTGGGGCCGCCCGCGCAGTTCACGGCCGTGCCGGCGATCGCGACGCGTTCCGACTGGACCCGGTTGCGGGAGTCCAGCGTCAGCGCCGTACAACCGCCCTTGCCGGCCGGGTCGTAGGTCAGGCCCTCGACGGTCGGGACCGGCACCTTGCCGTTGGCGCGGTTCTCGTGGTTGCGGACCAGGTGGACACGGCCGCCTCTGCCCGGGAAGGCCGACATGCCGTCGTGGTTGGAGGGGACCTTGCCCTCGCCGGAGCGGAGTTCGTCTCCCTCGCGGGAGAGGATCCGGTAGTGGAACCCTTCCGGCAGGTCGAGGATGCCCTTCGGGTCCGGGAGGAGCGGGCCGTAGCCGGTGCGGCCGAGGCCCTGGGCGGCGGCGGTGCCGGCGAAGAGTTCGGACAGGGCACCGGAGAACGCGATCCCGACGCCCAGGGCGCCCGTTCCGGCGAGCACCTGACGTCGTGTGGCGGAGCGACCGGATTCGGTCATGGGGAAACCTTCCTGCTGGCGGACAGGAACTGTGATCCCGCTGTGTCTATCACCTGGTGCGGGCAGCGGGAACCACGCGCGTAGCGCGGGTCACTGCTCGACGGCGCGCCGCAGCTCCGCCAAGGCCTCTACGGCCTGCTCCGTGCGGTCGACGGCGCCCTCCGCGATCTCCGCGGGGTCCGTGGTCGGCGCGGGTCCCGCGATGGCGGCGTCCGGGGTCTGCGCGTGTCCCGCGATCTCCGCGGCGTCCGCGGTCTCCGCCTGTTCCGCGATCTCCACGGCGTCCGCGCTCTGCGCCTGTTCCGCGATCTCCGCGGCGTCCGTGGTCTCCGCCTGTTCCGCGCTCCTCGCGGGGGGCTGCGCGCCCCGCTCCAGGAATCGCAGGAGTTCCACCGGAATGGGCAGGACGAGCGTGGAGTTCTTCTCCGCCGCCACCGCCATGACGGTCTGCAGCAGCCGGAGCTGGAGCGCCGAGGGCGTGTCGGCCATCTGGCGAGCGGCCTGCGCCAGCTTCTTGGAGGCCTGGTACTCGGCGTCGGCGTTGATCAGCCGGGCCCGCCGCTCCCGGTCGGCCTCGGCCTGGCGGGCCATGGAGCGCTTCATGGTGTCCGGCAGGGAGACGTCCTTGATCTCCACGCGGTCGATGGTCACGCCCCACTCCACGGCCGGGCTGTCGATCATCAGCTCCAGGCCCTGGTTCAGCTTCTCGCGGTTGGACAGCAGATCGTCCAGCTCGCTCTTGCCGATGATCGAGCGCAGCGAGGTCTGGGCCATCTGCGAGACGGCGAAGCGGTAGTCCTCGACGTTGACGATCGCGGACGCCGGGTCCACGACCTTGAAGTACACCACCGCGTCGACCCGCACGGTCACGTTGTCGCGGGTGATGCCCTCCTGGGCAGGCACGGGCATGGTCACGATCTGCATGTTGACCTTGCGGAGCCGCTCCACCCCCGGAACGATCAGATTGAAGCCGGGCCGCCGCACGTCCCCGCGCAGACGCCCGAGCCGGAAGACGAGCCCTCGCTCGTACTGCTTGACGACCCGCGCCGCGGAGGCCAGATACACCAGCGCACCGGCCCCGACCGCGGCCACCACGCCGACCACCTCTTCGACCATGCCGACCTCCCCGTTCAGAGGTCCGAATTCGTCTGCTCCTGCAACGATATGCCCGAACTGGGGCGTGGGGCCATGCCCGGTGCCCGGGGCCGGAGCGGGCGGACATGCGTGGTCCGGGGCGCGCCGGCTGCGCGCCCCGGACCAGGGCCTGGGTGATTCGATCAGGCGGCTAGGCGGCGGTGACCTTCTCCGCCGGGGCCTCGTCGGGCTCCGTGACCTTCACCGGCTCCGTGCCCGTCGCGCTGTGGCGTGCGGCCCAGCTCTCCAGGGCCGTGCGGCAGGCGTGGTCGAGGTGGTGCAGGCCCGAGAGGTCCACCTCGACGGGGCGGTCCTGCGGCAGAGCCTCCAGGGTGTCGAGGATCTTCGGCAGCCGCAGGAAGGTCGCGTTGCCCGACAGGTACGCCTGGATCGGGCCGGCGCCCTTGTCGATGATCTCGAGCTTGACGTGCGAGGCCTCCCAGGCGGTCTTGACGACCGACAGGGCCAGACCGATGAGCACGCCCTCGAACATGTTCACCGCGACGATCGACACGGCGGTGACGACCAGGATGAGCGCCTCGCCTCGGTGCTCCTTCCACAGCGGCACGATCTTGGCGAACGGGATCAGCTTCCAGCCCGCGTGGACCAGGATGCCGGCGAGGGCGGGCAGCGGGATCAGGGCCAGCGTGGAGGGCAGCAGCGCGGCGAACAGCAGCAGCCACACGCCGTGCATCACCCGGGACGCCTTGGTCCTGGCACCCGCGCTGACGTTGGCGGAGCTGCGGACGATGACCGCGGTCATCGGCAGTGCGCCGAGCACACCGCAGATCGTGTTGCCCGCGCCCTGCGCCATCAGCTCCTTGTCGTACTGCGTGCGCGGACCGTCGTGCAGCCGGTCCACCGCGGCGGCGCTGAACAGGCTCTCGGCGGAGGCGATCAGGGTGAAGGCGACGATCGTGCCGATGATGCCGACGCCCACGCCGCCGAAGGTGTCCAGGCCGGGCGGCTGGATGGAGCCCAGCAGGCCCTTCACCTCGACGGTGGCGACCGGCAGGTTGAACACGGCGGTGGCCGCGATCGCGAGGACCACCGCGGCGAGTGCGCCGGGAACGGCCTGCACCTTCTTCGGCAGCTTCTTCCACAGCACCATCACCGCGATGGTGGCCGCGCCGAGCGCGAGGGACGTGAGCGCCGCCGTGCTGCCGGCCGCGTCGACGGCGGCGCCGGGCAGGCCCAGGATCTTGTCGATGCCGGAGGCGGGTGCCTTCAGCCCGGCCGTCGAATACAGCTGGCCGGCTATGAGCACCAGACCGATTCCGGCCAGCATGCCCTCGACGACCGAGACCGATATCGCGCGGAACCAGCGGCCGAGCTTGAGGGCACCCATGATCAGCTGGAGCAGACCGGCGGCCAGCACGATGATGCCGAGCGCGGGCAGCCCGTACTCCTGGACCGCTTCGAAGACGAGCACGGTCAGACCGGCGGCCGGCCCGGACACCTGCAGGCTGCTGCCCGGCAGGAGTCCGGTGACGAGGCCGCCCACGATGCCGGTGACCAGGCCGAGTTCGGCCGGGACACCGGAGGCGACGGCCACGCCCACGCACAGTGGGAGCGCCACCAGGAACACGACGAGCGAGGCGGTGAAGTCCTGCCTGAGATAAGGGAACTTGGTCATGGATTCCCTCACAGCTTCTCGAAGGAGTCGGTGTCCGCGCGGTGTTGCCGCACGGTGCCGGTGTGCACCTCGTAGAACCATGCGTGCAGGCCGAGTCGGCCCTCCGCCAGCCGGCGCTCGATGCAGGGGTAGGAGCGCAGTCGAAGCACCTGGGTGAGGGCGTGGTTCTGCACGGCCTCGGCGACCGTCGGGTCGGCCGGGTCCGAGCACTTGGGCTCGGCGGCGGCGTGCGCGAGCCAGTCACGCACCGCCGGTACGGCGGCGAGGTCGTCGCCGCGTACCACCGCGCCCACGGCGCCGCAGTGCGAGTGGCCGCAGACCACGATCTCCTTGACGCCGAGAACCTCCACGGCGTACTCGATCGTGGCCGCCTCCGACGTGGGGTGCTCGAAGGAGTGCGGGGGGACGACGTTGCCCGCGGTGCGCAGCTCGAAGAGCTCGCCGGGACGGGCGCCCGTGATCAGGGCCGGTACGACCCTGGAGTCGGAGCAGGTGATGAACAGGACGTCGGGGGACTGGCCCTCGGCGAGGTGGGCGAACTCCTCAGGGCGCTGTCCGAAGGTGCGGGCGTTGTCGATGAGGGGTTGCATGAGTGTGGTGACTCCTCCTGGCGCGCAGTGGGGGCGCGTCGGACGGGCATGGCAAAGGGTGGGGGGGAAACTGCTCTGCTGCTCAGCAGCGAAAGACCTGAAGTGCCGCCGGGGTGTGCGACGTCGAGGATCTCGACGTGCGGTGGTGCGCGGCACCGGGTCTGACCGGTTCGGGTGCCGTCGGCTGGATGTGCCGGTGCAGGGGCCGCTCGGGCGCCGAGGGCGCCGAGTCGGCGGTGTGGGACCGGTCGCGGGTCCGCAGGGGACCGGTCGGGTCCCCGTGGTGTCCGGCTCGGCAGGTGGCCGTCTCGTCGCGCAGAGCCTTCCCGGACAGCTTGTGTACGGGGCGCGCCGATGTGCCGGAGGGCTTCATTCCGGGCTGAGCGTTGGCCTTGACTTGACTGTGCGCATGCGCGGATGCGAAGGACGCCGTCGGTGCGAAGAACTGAAGGGCGAGCAGGATGGCGGCGAGGAGCGAAACCACGGTCCGTGCCGTCGTACCTCGGTACATGCGCCCCCCTTCAGATGATTCGCACGTCTAGTGCGGACCAACACTTGGTCAATGGCTGGTCAAGAAACACGTTAACCCTGCAAGGTCGTTTGCAGGGTTAACTTAACGTTTCAAGCTGAAGAGAGCCTGAAAACCGCGGGTGGACTGGCTTGAACAGGCACTTCCCACCAGGCGGTTGACGCGGTAATGGGGCTGTCGTCAGGGGGTGTCGGCCAGCCTGCCCGCGTCGCGGGCGAGGGCGGTGAGCCGGGAGATGGCCCGGAAGTACTTCTTGCGGTAGCCGCCGTTCAGCATCTCGTCGCTGAAGAGCTGGTCGAAGGGCAGGCCCGAGGCCAGCACGGGCACCTCGCGGTCGTAGAGCCGGTCCGCGAGGACGACCAGCCTGAGGGCCGTCGACTGGTCGGGAACCGGCCGCACACCGGTGAGGCAGACGGCCTTGATTCCGTCGGTCAGAGCGCCGTACCGGCTCGGGTGGACCCGGGCGAGATGCTCCAGGAGGGGCGAGAACGCGTCGAGGGAGGCGCCCTCGGTGGCGTGTGCCACGTCGGTCACCTGTGCGTCGGAGTACGGCGGCGGCGCCTCGGGCAGACCGCGGTGGCGGTAGTCCTCGCCGTCGATGCGCAGGGCGCGGAAGTGGGCCGACAGGCCCTGGATCTCGCGCAGGAAGTCGGCCGCGGCGAACCGGCCCTCGCCGAGCTTGCCGGGCAGCGTGTTGGAAGTGGCGGCGAGCGCCACGCCCGCGTCGACCAGCTTGCCGAGCAGGGTGGAGACCAGGACGGTGTCGCCCGGGTCGTCGAGCTCGAACTCGTCGATGCACAGCAGACGGTGGCCGGACAGCGTCTGGACGGTCTGCTGGAACCCGAGGGCGCCGACCAGGTTGGTCAGCTCCACGAACGTGCCGAACGCCTTCAGCGCGGGCTCGGCCGGGGTGGCGTGCCACAGGGACGCCAGCAGGTGGGTCTTGCCGACGCCGTAGCCGCCGTCGAGGTAGACGCCGCGCGGGCCCGCGGGGACCTTCTTCGGCGCTTTGCCGAAGCCGAACAGCCGCCGCTTGCCGGACCCTCCGGCCGCTCCCGAGTCGAGGCCCGCCGCGAAACCCTCCAGGACCCCGACGGCCTCGATCTGGCTGGGCTGGTCGGGGTCGGGGATGTACGTGCTGAAGCGGACGGAGTCGAACCGCGGCGGCGGCACCATCTCGGCGACCAGCCGGTCCGCGGGGACATGCGGCTCACGGGCGCACAGGGACAGCGGGGCCGGGTCGGTTATGGGGCCGGATCCGGAGGGGGCCAGGGGAGAAGACACGGTTCACCATGCTACGGCGCGTGGAACACTTCACGGCATGCGACGTCTGTTCCCTGTGACCGATGAAACAGCAGCTCCGGCGCCGGGTGGCGCGTCCGGTGAGGGCGCCGGGCGGGAATGGAGCCTGGACGAGCTGGCCGCCGCGTACGCCTATCCCGAGCCGGGGCCCGGGGGTCCGGTGCCGTGGCTGCGCGCCAACATGGTGTCCACGCTGGACGGGGCCGCCCAGCACGACGGCCGTTCGCAGCCCATCTCCAGCGCCACCGACATGCGGATCTTCGGCACGCTGCGGGCGCTGGCCGACGTCGTGGTCGTCGGCGCGGAGACGGTACGGCAGGAGGGCTACCGGCCGGCCCGGGCGCGTGAGGACTTCGCGGCGATGCGCCGGGCGGCCGGGCAGCAGCCCGCACCCGCGATCGCGGTCGTCACCGCCAGCCTCGACCTGGACTTCTCGCTCCCGCTGTTCACCTCGCCCCTGGTGCCCACCCTGATCCTCACGGGGGCCGCGGCCGCCCCGGCCCGCGTCGCCACCGCCGAGAAGGCCGGCGCCCGGGTGGTGACCGCCGGAGACGGCATCGGCGTGGATCCCGCCCGCGCCGTCCGGGCCCTCGCCGACCTCGGCCACACCCGGCTGCTGACCGAGGGCGGCCCGCGGCTGCTCGGGCAGATGGTCGCGGCCGGCGTGCTCGACGAGCTGTGCCTGACCGTCTCCCCGATGCTCACGGCGGGCGAGGCGCAGCGCATCGCCGGGGGGCCCGCGGTCACGGTCCCGCACCGCTTCGGGCTGGTGTCCATGCTGGAGGAGAACGGCTTCCTGTTCACGCGCTACGGGCGGACCTGAGCGGCGTACTGAATCGCCGGACCGGGGGTACAAGGTGTCGGCGGCCGGGGATCCGGCCGGCCGGTTCGTCCCGAAGCGGGGGTGAACCTCACTGTCGGCCCGTTCATAGATGGAATGTGCCGTTCCGTTTGGTTTTCGAAGGGCACACTGGATCCGGCAGTACCCGTGCGCACGCGGGGCAGGATGGTTTCCGCAGGGCCTGGCACGGCCCGCGGAGAAGTGGGGGCCACGGGCCCCCGGGAGCAGAAGGGGCGCCTGGTGTTCACAAGCGTATTGATGATCGAGAAGGCGCTGACGTCCGCCGACGTGGAGTTCGTCACCACCTTGCACGGCGAGGAGCAGGTCTCCTTCCAGGTGCTGCTGCAGCCGCGCGGTGAGCAGGCGGACCGCCTGCTGCGGGCCATCGACGACGTGGCGCTCGGCGAGCTCGACGAGGCCGTCCGCGAAGGGGAGACGCCGGAGGGCGAGGAGGCGCTGAGCGTGGGGCAGCGGGCGCTGGAGGTGTCCCTCGCCGCGTTGCGTGCCTCGGGCAGTGGGGCGGAGGGGCGGCTGATCGAGGATCATCCGCTCGATGCGCTGAAGACCCTGGTGGAGGAGGTCGGGGCGGACGAGGTCATCGTGCTGACCGATCCCCACTACGTGGAGGAGTTCTTCCACCGGGACTGGGCTTCCCGGGCCCGGCACAAGGTCGGGGTGCCGGTGCTGAAGCTGTTCTCGCACAGCAAGGCGTAGGGGCGGGTCGTCCTGGTTCGTCGGGTGCGGGCCGGTGGTGGTTGCCCGCGCGGTTCCCCGCGCCCCCGGGTCGGCCACAGCACCCCCCGTTCCTGAAATAGGCTGGGGGCGCTCACCGTCGTCGCTCGCTCTTGGAGATCTGCATGGCAGCCGGCCTTCCTTCCGCCATGGACCGACCGCACTTCATCGGGATCGGTGGGGCCGGGATGTCGGGGATCGCGAAGATCCTCGCGCAGCGCGGGGCCGTCGTGGCGGGCAGTGATGCCAAGGAGTCGGCCACGGCCGAGGCGCTGCGGGCGCTGGGGGCGACCGTGCACATCGGGCATGCCGCGGAGCATCTCGCCGACGACGCCAGCTGTGTGGTCGTGTCGTCGGCGATCCGGCAGGACAACCCCGAGCTGGCCCGCGCGGCCCAGCTCGGCATCCCCGTCGTGCACCGTTCCGACGCGCTCGCCGCCCTGATGGACGGGCTGCGGCCGATCGCCGTCGCCGGTACGCACGGCAAGACGACCACGACCTCGATGCTGGCCGTGTCGCTGAGCGAGCTGGGCCTGAAGCCCTCGTACGCGATCGGCGGGGACCTGGACGCGCCCGGCTCCAACGCGCTGCACGGCGAGGGCGAGATCTTCGTCGCCGAGGCGGACGAGTCGGACCGCAGCTTCCACAAGTACGCGCCCGACGTGGCGATCGTGCTGAACGTCGAGCTCGACCACCACGCCAACTACGCGTCGATGGACGAGATCTACGAGTCGTTCGAGACGTTCGTGGACCGGATCACCGAGGGCGGCACGCTGGTGATCGCCGCCGACCACGAGGGCGCCCGGGAACTGACGCGCCGGGTCGCCGGGCGCGGCGTGCGGGTGGTGACGTACGGCGAGTCCGAGGACGCGGTCGTGCGCATCCTGTCGGTCGTGCCGCAGGGGCTGAAGAGCGAGGTCACCGTGGTGCTGGAGGGGCAGGAGCTGACCTTCACGGTCTCCGTCCCCGGCCGGCACTACGCGCACAACGCGGTCGCCGCGCTGGCGGCGGGTGTGGCCCTCGGGGTCCCGGCGGCCGAGCTGGCCTCGGCGATCGCCGCGTACACGGGCGTGAAGCGGCGGCTCCAGCTGAAGGGCGAGGCCGCCGGCGTGCAGGTCATCGACTCCTACGCGCACCACCCCACCGAGATGACCGCCGACCTGGAGGCCATGCGTGCGGCGGCCGGTGACGCCCGGATCCTGGTCGTCTTCCAGCCGCACCTCTTCTCGCGGACGCAGGAGCTCGGCAAGGAGATGGGCCAGTCCCTCGCCCTCGCGGACGCCTCGATCGTGCTGGACATCTACCCGGCCCGTGAGGACCCGATCCCGGGTGTGACGAGCGAGCTGATCATCGAGGCGGCCCGGGCCGCGGGCGCCGACGTGACGCCGGTGCACGACAAGGCGGACGTCCCGTCGGTCGTCGCGGGAATGGCGAAGCCCGGTGACCTCGTTCTCACCATGGGAGCGGGCGACGTCACCGACCTCGGCCCGCACATCCTGGACCGTCTGTCGAACTGAGGGGCTGGAAGCTCATGGCGTACGACGTCGAGAAGCCGGACGAGCAGTGGCGCGCGGAGCTGAGCCCGGGCGAGTACGCGGTCCTGCGGCAGGCGGCCACCGAGCCCGCCTTCACCGGTGAGTACACCGACACCAAGACCCGGGGCGTCTACTCCTGCCGGGCCTGCGGCGCGGACCTGTTCACCTCGGACACGAAATTCGAGTCGCACTGCGGCTGGCCGTCCTTCTTCGACCCCAGGGACACCGACGCGGTGGAGCTGATCGAGGACCGGTCGCACGGCATGGTCCGGACCGAGGTCCGGTGTGCCCGGTGCGGCTCACACCTCGGGCACGTGTTCGCGGGCGAGGGATATTCGACGCCCACGGACCAGCGGTACTGCATCAACTCGATCGCGCTGCGGCTGGCCCCCGAGCAGGGCTGAGGCGGGGCTCAGCGGATCCGGCACTCCTGCTGGGTGAGGCGTTTCGTGTCCCCCGCGGTGCGCCGGCACAGCACCCGGGTTTCGGCAGTGCCGTCGTCGGCGCGGCTGACCTTCTTGAGGACGATGCTGTGCCCGGTGCGGTCGCCGTAGAGCGGGGCGCCGGTGAAGTCGATGGTGCCGGTGGCCATGCCCTCGATCTTGACGTTGCGCAGGTTCACCCAGGTCGAGGCGCGGCTCTGCGGCCGGTCGCCGCGGGTGGCCGCCCAGAACAGGGCGCGGGTCGCGTCATGGGCGAGGGCGGTCTGGCCGCTGGCCAGGGCCGGGCTGTCGTAGCGCAGGCGTTGGCCCCGCAGCCCCGGCAGGTACTGGGCGGCGTCCTGGTAGAAGGCCGTTCCGGTGGCGGCCGTTTGCAGCTCCGCGAGAGCCGCGTGGTACAGCGTGACCTTCGGCGCGACGGAGTGGCCGCCGCCGGCGAAGTCGGCCTTGGACAGGTCGTCTCCGGTGAGGATGGCGAGGGGCTTTCCGGCGCAGCCCGGCTCGGTGCCCAGCTGGGTCATCAGGGGGTCGATGTCCTCCACCCGGCCCGCGAAGTAGACCACGGACGGGACCCGGCCGCTCCGGCAGATCTCCTGGGCGTGCGAGCGGAGTTCGGGCTTGCCACCGGTGAGGGTGTAGCGGCGCTGCGGCAGCGGGGTGAAGCCCTGGCGTCGCAGCATCCCCTGGCCGTAGCGCGCCTGCTCGTCGGTGTAGAGGTCGTCGGTCCTCGCCGTGTCACGGGCCAGGACGAGGGCGTACTGCCGCCGGTCGTGTCTGCGCAACTGGGCGGCGATCAGGCCGAGTTGCCGGGTCTGCCACTCGTCCGTGGCGGCCAGGCTGAACCAGTTGGCGAACTCGCGGGGCAGATAGGTGGCGGAGTTCGTGCCGGAGACGACCGGCAGGCCGGCCTCCATCAGGGTGCGGGTCGTCGCCCGGCTCGACTTCAGGTCGCGGCCGGTGCCGACGACCCCCACCACGGTCGGGTCGTGGGCGGCGTATGCGGCGATCGCCTCGGCCATCTCCTCCTGGTGGCCCAGGTCCACGCCGCCGTTGGCGATCAGGACGCGCAGCTTCACGCTGGAGTTCTCGTTGATGACGGCCTGTGCCAGATACACGCCCGCCAGCTCCTCGGCGCCCTTCACGAGGGAGGAGCCGGCCGCGGGGTCGGCGCTGAGCGGCCCGGCGTAGACGACGGTGACGTACTTGTCGGCGTGGCCGGCGAGGACGTCCGCGTTCTGCCGGGCGATGCGGTCCTCCAGGTCGGTCACCGTCCAGGGCGTCTCGTCGCCGGCCGTGAGGGCCTTGAGGTCGTCACCGGCCCCGGGTGCGGGCAGCCAGTCGGCGAAGCGGACGTCGTCCGTCGCTATGCCGATGCACTCGGTACGGCCGTCGGGTGCCTGCTCCCGCCGGGTGTCCCGGTTGGCGGTCAGTACGGACGCCGAGCAGTACCGGTCGTGCAGGGCGTCGGCCCGCATGACGGTGGCCGCGGACAGCAGGGCGATCACCAGGACCAGGGTGTGCAGGGCCCACACCAGCCGGGCGAGCGTCGGCCGGGCGGAGGCCCTCAGATGGTGACGGCCCTCCTCGACCGGACCCAGCTGGTCGTGCGGCAGCGGGATCGTCATCACCCACGGGAGGACGGACCGTTCCCGGCTGGGCGACTGCTCGGCGCGCAGGTTGCGGCCCCACTCGCGGTACCAGGTGCGCAGCCGGACGCCGAACGTGGGCGGCGCCGTCTCGGGGGCGGGTGCCGTCTGGACGACGCTGCGCTCCAGGCGCGGCACGTCGTGCGTACGCACCGCGGCGACCACGAGCAGCGGGTCCAGCTCGCTGCGCCGGCTGCGGACGTCGCTGATGGCCCGGATCAGCTCGATTCCGCCGTTGCTCTCGTCCGCGTGGGGCAGGAACAGCATCGGCGGGCGCGGCCGTTTGAAGCCGCGCAGATCCCAGCTCCAGCGGCGGTGGTTGTCCCGCAGGTCCTCGCGCAGCGCCAGCACGCACAGCTGGAGGTGGAAGTCGCCGCCCGCCGTGAGCGCCTCGGCCACGTCGTAGGCCCGGGCCGCGATCGCCTTCCAGGAGCGCACCGGCCGCAGCAGCGAGACCTCGGTGGACTCCTCCTGGTCGGCCGCGCGCAGGAAGGTCGTCGTCATGAACCAGCGGCTCTCCCGGCGCAGCCACAGGAAGATAGGCGCCCGCCCCGGCAGGACGTAGTTGAGGACGGTCAGCAGGAGCAGGAAGACGAGACCGGAGCCCACCGCCATGTACCACTCGCTGCGGGCGAGGAGCGCGGCGAGCACCGTCACGAGGCTCGCCGGAAGGATGTGCGCCATGTCGAACAGCGGCAGGCCGGAACGCCAGCGGGCGGTGTTCTTCGGCCGCCAGCGCTGCTGCGCCAGCTCGTTCAGCAGGCGCTGCTGCTGGTCCTGGCCGGCCTCGGGGCTGCCCGGGGCGGGCGTCGGCCAGCTGTCGCCGAGTGCGGCGACCGCGTCGTCGATGGCGTGCACCAGCCGCAGCCGCGGGAACGCGTAGCGCCGGTAGACGGCCTTCGGGCCGCCCCACTTGCGCGGGTCGCTCAGCGCCCGCACCAGGGCCGCCGCCCGGCGGACCTCCGTGGTGCCCTCGTAGGCGTCCTGCGTCACCGCGCAGCGCGTGCCGTGCGCCTCCTGGCCCGCGTACAGCTGCCGGACCAGCCCGGCCACCGCGTCGTCGTCCCGGCTCTCCTGCGCGTGCACGACGAACACCGGCATCGGCGGTTCGGTGCTCCTGCGGAAGTCCTGGATGAGGATCTCGAGCTGGTTCTGGAGGTGGCGCCCGGCGTCGCTCTCCGGCATGCCGTCATGGCCCCCGGGGCAGTCCGGTGGCGTGCGATCGGCGTTCACCATGGGCAACCCCCGTTAACCGTCGGCGACCTATGAGGTTAACCGGTGCGGATGTTGTGAGAGTGGGTGACGGACGAAGTCTTGTGTCGTCCGGATCGTTGACGCCGCCCGCCCGGATCACCACACTGGCCTGACTACGTAGTCATGCAAGGCCTTTCCCTCAGTAGGGACAAGACTGACTACGTAGTCCATGCCGTCGGCCGGCACCAGGGGAGCCCTCATGACGACGAGCGGAACCGCCGGTGGGCGACGCCGCCGCGGGCCCGGCATGACGGAGGTGGCCCGGGCCGCCGGTGTGTCCCAGAAGACCGTGTCGCGGGTCGTCAACGGCGAACCGCACGTCAGCCCCGAGGCGCGCGACCGCGTGCTGAGAGCCATCCGCGACCTGGACTACCGCCCCAACACCGCGGCACGGGCCCTGCTCCTCGGCCGCTACCGGCGCATCGGCGTGGTCTCGCTCGGCAGTTCGCTCTACGGCCCCTCGACCCTGCTCATCGCCCTGGAACGGGCGATGCAGCGGGCCGGGTACTCCGTGGCCCTGGCCAGCACCCTGGAGGGGCACCGGGTCTCGGTCGCCGTGGACGCGCTGCTGGAGCAGGGCGTGGACGGGATCGTGCTGTCCGAGCCGATCGACGACGGCACCCCGCTGCGGCTGACCGCGGACGTGCCCGTGGTCAGCGTCGGGGAGGGCGTCGAACTGGCGCCGGGTGCCGGGGCCGTGGTCGGCGCCGACGGCGTCGCGGCCGCCCGGCTCGCCACCGAGCACCTGCTGTCCCTCGGCCACCGCACCGTCTGGCACATACCCGGCCCGCAGGACTGGTGGGCCGCCCGCGACCGGCTGCGCGGCTGGCGCGAGGCCCTCGCCGCCGCCGGGGCCCCCGAGCCGCCGCTGCCCTCGCCGGGCGACTGGAGCCCCGACTCCGGGTACGCCGCCGGACGGCAGCTCGCCCGGCTCTCCGATGTCACGGCCGTGTTCGTCGCCAACGACGACATGGCCATCGGCGCCCTGCACGCGTTCGCCGACGCGGGCCGCGCCGTCCCCGGTGACGTGAGCGTCGTCGGCTACGACGACATCCCCGCCGCCGCCCACCTCTCCCCGCCGCTGACCACCGTCCGGCAGAACTTCGCCGCCGTCGCCGACCGCGCCGTCGACGTACTGATCGCCCTGATCGAGGGCCGCCCCGCACCGGCCGGACCGGCCGGCCGGGCCGTCGAGCTGACCGTACGGGCCACGACCGGGCCGGTACGCGATCCGGACCCCGCGCACCCCCTCCCGTAGCCGCACCACGTGAGAAGTCACGTGTCGTACTCCCCAGCAGCACCAGCCCCACCCACCCGCCGCGCCCTGCTGCGCGGTGCCCTCGGCCTCGGCACCGCCGCCGCCCTCGGTGCCTGCGGCGGCGGCAGCACCACACCCCGCACCTCCGGCGACGTCACCCTCGGCCTGTGGACCCACGACCCGGGCTACGAGACGTTCTTCGAGAAGGGCATCCCGGAGGCCGACCGCGCCGGTGACTTCCAGTACCACCTGAGAGTCACCCGGGCCGGAGCCCCGGACATCGTCACCAAGCTGCTCGCCCAGGCCGTCGCCGGACGCGGCACACCCGACCTCGTCGGGTTCGAGATCGGCAGCTTCCCGCGCATGCTGCGCGGCGACATCGCCGAGCGGCTGCTGCACGACTTCACCCCCGACATCGAGTCCGTGCCCGGGCTGAAGGAGGACCTGCTGCCCGCCCGCACCGCCCCTTTCAGCAGGGACGGCCGGGTCTACGCCTTCGACTCGGACACCCCGATGGTCGTGTACTTCCACCGCCGGGACCTCTTCGAGAAGTACGGCCTGCCCGAGGACCTGGCGACCTGGGAGGAGTTCGCCGAGGCCGGTGCGCGGGTGCACCGGGACCACGGGGCCTCGATGTGCGTCGTCTCCACGGTGGGCAGCGACCCCGGGCAGGTCGTGCAGTCCTTCCAGATGCTGCTCTACCAGCGCGGCGGGGCCTTCTTCGACGCCGACGGGACGCTGGTCCTGGACTCGCCGGAGGCCGAGGAGGTGCTGCGGTTCCTCTGCGAGGGGCTGCGCAGCGGCTTCGTCGTCGAGGTCTCCGACTACTACGGGGCAGGCATGCAGACCGCGCTGAAACGCGGCCGGGTCATCGGGCTGCCCATGGCCATCTGGTACAAGAACTACGGCCTGGTGACCAACGTGCCCGAGCAGAAGGGCACGTGGCGGGTGCGGGCGCTGCCGCGGTTCGCGGGAGGCGGCGGGGTGGCCGCCGCGCTCGGCGGCACCGGATTCGGCGTCGTCGAGAACAAGGCCAACACCCGGGCGGCGACGGAGTTCCTCTTCCGGACCTGGCTCACGCACGAGGGGCAGGTCCGCCGGTTCACCGAGACCGGATACCTGCCCACGCGGCGGTCGGTGTACGACGATCCGAGGCTGGGCGCGTACGAGGACGAGTTCTGCGGGGGACAGCGGCTGTTCGGGCTGTACCGCTCGCTGCTGCCGGATGTGCCGCCGTTCCACCAGAGTCCCGACCAGTCGATCCTCTACGACGTGCTCGGGGGGAACCTCCTGCGCGCGTACCACGGGGATCTGTCGCCGCGTCAGGCGCTGCGGCAGACGGCAGCGGACTTCCGTGATCAGGCCGGGCGTTAGGAGAGCGACCGTCATGACCACCACCGTCACCGGCCCGCCCGGCACCGCCCAGGAGCGACGCGGCGACGGCCACCCGGCCCACCGCCCCCGCAGGACCTGGGCGCCCTACCTCTTCGTCTCGCCCTTCTATCTCCTCTACGTCCTGTTCATGCTGGTCCCCGTCGGCGTCTCGCTGTGGCTGAGCCTCACCGAGTGGGTCGGGCTCGGCCCGCCGCGCTGGGTGGGGCTGCGCAACTACCGGCTGCTCGCCACCGACATCAGCTTTCACCGGGCACTCGGCAACACCGCCGTGTTCGTGCTGGTCGCGGTCTGTCTGGTCGTCCCGTTCGCCCTGCTGATCGCCCAGGCGCTCAACACCCGTGGGCTGCGCGCACGCGACCTGTGGCGGACCGCCTACTTCGTGCCGATCGTGGTGTCGCCGATCCTCGTCGCGCTCGTCTTCGGGCTCATCTTCGACCGGCAGTTCGGGCTCGCGAACGCGGTGCTGCGCGCACTGTTCGGCTCCGGCGGTGTCGACTGGCTTGGAGATCCGGACCTCGCCAAGGTGAGCATCGCCCTGGTCATGCTGTGGCGCTGGACCGGCTACCTCACCGTCTTCTTCCTCGCCGGGCTCCAGAACGTGCCCCGGGAGCTGTACGAGGCCGCCGCCCTCGACGGGGCCGGGCGGCTGCGCACCTTCACCACCGTCACCCTGCCGGCGCTGAAGCCCGTCACGGCGTTCGTCGTCGTCACCTCCTTCATCGGCGCGGCCCAGATCTTCGAGGAGCCGTATCTGCTGACCGGCGGCGGACCTGCCGAGTCCACCCTCTCGGTGACCATGTTCATCTACCGGGCCGCCTTCCAGCGCCAGCAGTTCGGCTACGCCGCGGCCGCCGCTGTCGTGCTGTTCGTCCTCGTCTTCGGCCTCAGCCGGCTCTTCAACCGTCTCCTCGGCATCGGGAGGGCCACCTCATGACCCGCGCCCGCCTGCCGCTCTATGCCTTCCTGGTCCTGCTGTTCGTAGGCTTCCTCGCCCCGCTGGTGTGGGCGCTGAGCGGCTCGTTCAAACCACGGGGCGAGATCTTCGGCTACCCGCCGGAACTCGTCCCGGACCCCTTCACGCCGGCCAACTACCGCACCCTGCTGACCGAGCAGCCCTTCGGCCGCTGGTTCCTGATGAGCACGGTCGTCGCCGTCGTCGCCACAGGCGTGTCCGTCTTCGTGTGCGCGCTCGCCGGCTACGGCTTCGCCAAGTTCCGCTTCGCGGGCCGGCGGCTGCTGTTCAACGTCATGTTCAGCTCGATGTCGATACCGTTCGCGGTGATCCTCGTGCCGCTGTTCGTGATCCTCGTGAAGACCGGGCTCGGCAGCCCCTGGTTCGCGCTGATCGTGCCGTGGGTGGCGCCCGCGTTCGGGATCTTCATGATGCAGCAGTACATCGTGCAGTCCATCCCGGACTCGGTGCTGGAGGCCGCCCGGATCGACGGGGCGAGCGAGTTCGGCATCTTCCGGACCATCGTGCTGCCCCTGCTGCGGCCCTCACTGGGCGCGCTCGGCGTCTGGCAGTTCCTGCAGAGCTACAACAGCTTCCTGTGGCCGCTGGTGCTGGTGTCCGACAGCTCCCAGTACACCCTGCCGCTGGGCCTGCAGACCCTGTTCGTGTCGGAGCAGCGGCAGTACGACCTCGTGCTCGCCGGCGCGGTCCTCGCCGTCCTGCCCGCCGTGGCCCTCTTCGTGCTGCTGCGCAAGCAGCTCCTCGAAGGGCTCTCCACGGGCGCGGTCAAGGGCTGACGTTTCATCGATTCACGTGGAGGAGAGACATGTTCGAGCTGCCCCGGCGCGTCCTGTTCGGTGCCGCCTACTACCACGAGTACCAGCCGTACGACCGCCTCAAGGACGACCTCGACCTGATGGCCGAGGCCCGCTTCACGGTCATCCGGGTCGGGGAGTCCGTCTGGTCCACCTGGGAGCCCGAGAACGGCCGCTTCGACCTCGACTGGCTCCAGCCGGTCCTGGACGGCGCCCACGAGCGGGGCATCTCCGTGATCCTCGGGACGCCGACGTACGCGGTGCCGCCGTGGCTGGCCCGGCAGTACCCGGAGATCGCGGGGGAGTCCCGCACGGGTGAGCGCATCGGCTGGGGCGCCCGTCAGGAGGTCGACTTCACGCACCCGGCGTTCCGCTTCCACGCCGAGCGGATCATCCGCAAGGTCGCCGAACGGTACGCCGGGCACCCGGCCGTGATCGGCTGGCAGGTCGACAACGAACCCGGCCTGCACCTCTTCCACAACCACGGCGTCTTCCAGCGATTCACCGACGAACTGCGGGCGCGGTACGGGGACGTGGAGACACTCAACCGCGAGTGGGGCCTGGTCTACTGGTCGCACCGGCTGTCCACCTGGGCCGACCTGTGGACCCCGGACGGCAACGCCCAGCCCCAGTACGACCTGGCGTGGCGGCGCTTCCAGGCCCGGCTCGTCACCGAGTTCATCACCTGGCAGGCGGACATCGTGCGCGAGTACGCCCGCCCCGGCCAGTTCGTCACGACGTGCATCTCCTACGACCGCCAGGGCGTCGAGGACGACAAGCTCACCGACCGCCTCGACGTCACCGCGGGCAACCCGTACTACACGATGCAGGACGCCCTCGCCCTGCCCGACCAGGGCGGCGACGGGCAGAACTGGACGACCAACGGCACCTGGGCGCTGTACCGCAGCGCCGACCGCATGTACTCCTCCCGCCAGGAGCCCTTCCTCGTCACCGAGACCGACGCGCAGGCCATCGGCGGGCCGTGGGACAACCGCCCCGCCTACGACGGCCAGTGGCGCCAGGCCGCCTGGGCGCTGATCTCCCGCGGCGCCTCGATGATCGAGTACTGGCACTGGCACACCCTGCACTTCGGCGCCGAGACCTACTGGGGCGGCATCCTCCCGCACAACGGCCGTCCCGGCCGGGTCTACCGCGAACTGGCCACGCTCGGAGCGGAGTTGGAACGGGCCGGCGACCTGGTGTCGGCCCTCACCCCGGACGCCGACGTGGCCTTCCTCTACGACGGGCCGAGCAAGTGGGCGCTCCAGGGCCAGCCGCCGCTGGCCGCTGCCGACGGAGGTCCGGACTCCCGGTCGTACGAGCGGATCTTCGACGCGTTCTACCGGGGCGCCTTCGACGCCGGGCTCCAGGCACGCGTCCTGCACCCAGGGCAGCTCCCCCAGGCCGAGCTGCCGCCCCTGCTGGTCGTGCCCGCCTACTACGCCGCCGACGACTCCGTCCTCGACCGGCTGCGCGCCCACGCCGAGGCCGGCGGCCACCTCGTCCTCGGCCCCCGCACCGGCTACGGCGACACCGAGGCCCGGGCCCGCACCGACCTCCAGCCGGGCCGGCTGGCCGAGGCGGCCGGGGTGACGTACGACGAGTTCAGCAATCTGCGTGACCCGCTGCCCGTCACCGGCACGGACTCCCTCCCCCTCCCGCCCGGCGCGCACGCCCTGCACTGGGCGGACGGGCTGCGGCCGCAGGGAGCCGAGGCCCTGGCGACGTACGAGCACCCGCACTTCGGCCGCTGGCCCGCCGTCACCACGCACCGACACGGAGCCGGCCGCGTCACCTACGTCGGCACCGTGCCCGACCCGGCCTTCGCCCGCGCCCTGTTCGACCGGTACGCCCCGGACGGTGCCTGGCGCCCGGCCCACCCGAGCGTCACGGCGAGTTCCGCGGCCGCCCGGGACGGCCGCCGGGTGCGCTTCCTGCACAACTGGTCGTGGGAGGAGGTGTCCGTGCCGGTGCCGACGGCTCTGCGGGACGCGCTCTCGGGAGCCGCCTACGCCGACGCGGTACCCCTCGGACCGTGGGACGTGAAGGTGCTGCGCGAGGAGTAGACGCGCCAACCCTCCCTTGCGGTCGGGGAGTTCCGGCCGCCGGTTCGCTGGGAATCGTGTCAGGGGCGTCGGCCGCGCCGTCCCGGAGGGGGAGCGGGCGTGCCGTGCCGTCCGGGCGAAGGGATGGGAAGCCATGACGTCACCGCTGGCGGAAGAGACGCTGCCGCAACCGGTGCTGAACCCGCCGGCGTCGGTCGCGGTGTTCCTGGTCGCCACGATCGAACCCGGCGGGGAAGACGCCGTACGGGAGGTGCTGGGCTCCCTCGCGGGACTGGTGCGGTCCGTCGGCTTCCCCAGCGCCGACGGCGAGCTGGGCTGCGTCGCCGGGGTCGGATCCCGGGCGTGGGGCCGGCTGTTCGGCGGTCCGCGGCCCGCGGAACTGCACCCGTTCCGCGAACTGGCCGGGCCCCGGCACCACGCGCCGTCCACCCCCGGCGACCTGTTCTTCCACATCAGGGCGGCCCGTACCGACCTGTGCTTCGCACTGGCCGCCGAACTGGTGCGGCGGCTGCGCGGCGCGGTCGCCGTGCGGGACGAGACGCAGGCCTTCTCCTACTTCGACTCGCGCAACCTGCTCGGTTTCGTCGACGGCACCGAGAACCCGGTCGGGCAGGCCGCGGCCGACGCGGCGCTGGTCGGCGAGGAGGATCCCGCCTTCCGCGGCGGCAGTTACGCGCTGGTGCAGAAGTACCTGCACGACGTGGACGCCTGGGACGCCCTCGCCGTCGAGGCGCAGGAGAAGGTGATAGGCCGCACCAAGCTCACCCACCTGGAACTCGACGCGCCCGGTTCGCACAAGGACGTCAACACCGTCCTCGGCCCGGACGGTACGGAGCAGAAGATCCTGCGGTCGGCGATGCCGTTCGGCCGGCCCGGGCACGGCGAGTTCGGCACGTACTTCGTGGCCTACGCGCGCACGCCCGGGATACCCGAGACGATGCTGCGCAAGATGTTCCTGGGCGGGCCGGGCTCCGGGCCCGACCCGCTGCTGGACTACTCGCGCGCCGTCGCCGGCAGCCTGTTCTTCGTGCCGCCGGCGGGTTTCCTGGAGGACCTGCCCGGCAGTTGACCGGAGCGCTGTCCGGTGCAGGGGGCGTCGTCCGCGGTGTCCGACGCCCCGGAGTCCTCGTCTACGCCGCTGCCGCTCCCGCCTTCGGGAACCCCGCACTGCGCAGCACCCGCCGCCGCGCGTCCACCGCGAACACTTCGCAGTGCTCCCGGGACGCCGCCCACTCGACGCCCTGCGTCCCCAGCGCGAACGCCGCCGTGGCGACGGAGTCCGCCTCCGTCAGGGTCGGGGCCACCACGGTCATGCTGAGGAGCCCGGTCGCGGGGCGGCCGGTGCGGCCGTCGAGGATGTGGTCGCCGCGTTCGTAGCGGGCGGAGGTCGCCACGGCCCGGTCCGTGACGTCCAGGACCGTGCAGAGCCGGTCGGCGTGTTCGGGGTGGCGCACGCCGACGCGCCAGGGACCGCCGGAGGCGATCACGTCGCCGCCGGCGTTGAGGCAGAAGCGGCGCGCACCTGCCGCCGACAGCAGGTCCGCTCCCTTCTGCACCGACCACCCCTTCACCACGGCGCAGGGATCCAGGCCGCGGCCGGGCAGCCGCGCGTCGAAGGCGCCCCCGGTCGCGATCCGGTACTCCTCGCACAGGTCCAGCACCTCGCGCAGCCCCGGGCTGGGCTCGCGCACCTCGCCCCGGTCCAGCCGTGACACCTCGCTGTCCGGGCGGAACGGGCTGAACCGCGCGTCGACCTCGCGCAGCCACGCGAACAGTCCGTCCACCGGTGCCTCGGGGAAGTCCTCGTCGTCGATGCGGACCGACACCGGGAACCCCATGACGTGCTCGACGCGCCGCATCCGTCAGCCCTTCGCGTCGATGGCGGCCTGGAGGGACTCCTTGTAGCCGTCGCTGGTGATCGTCGCGCCGGACACCGTGTCGATGTCGGCGCTCTGCGCCTGGAGCGTCTCCTCGATCAGTTTCGGCACGGCGGCCGTGGTCTGCGGATGGTCCGGCTGCCGCAGCATCCGCACCGAGGCGATCCTGTCGCCGTCGAAGGTGACCTCGACCCGCACCGCCCCCTTCTCGGTGTCGACGGTGGAGCCCGCCACGACCGTGGAGGTGGTACCGCCCGACGACGACACCGAGGGCGTCGACGCCGGCGCCGCGGCCTCCGTGGCCGCCGGCGACGACCCGGTGTCGTGCGACGGGGCGTAGCGCCAGACCGGGATCAGACCGGCGACGCTGAGGACGAGGACGGGTATGGCTCGCTTCACGACAGTCTCCTCGTCATCCGGCCAGGCTGAAGCGTTCGAAGTGGGTCTGCGACCTCGGCACGCCCAGCTCGCGCAGGCTGCCGAGCACCGTGTTCATCATCGGCGGCGGACCGCACAGGTAGACGTCCCGCTCGGCGATGTCCGGCACCAGCCGGGCGAGCTCCTGCGGCGCCAGCCGGTCCGGCACGGGCGGGCCGGTGACCAGGTGCAGCTCGGCGCCCCTGGCGAGCGCGAGATCGCGCAGTTCGTCGTGGAGGACGGCGTCCCGGTCCGTGGCCACCCGGTAGATCACGACCGCGTGGCCGTGCAGTTCCTCCAGCAGGGCCCGGATCGGCGTGACACCGACGCCACCGGCGATGAGCAGGGCGTCAGGACGGGTGCGGTGCAGGGTGGTGAAGGCGCCGTAGGGGCCCTCGGCGAACACGCGCGTGCCGACCTTCAGGTGCCGCAGGGCCGCGCTGCCGTCGCCCGCCCGCTTGGCGGTCAGGCGCAGCGTACGGCCGTCGGGGGCGGCGGACAGGGAGAACGGGTTCGCCTGCCACCAGCGGTCCTTCGTCAAAAACCGCCACAGGAAGAACTGCCCGGCCCGGGCGGGCAGCCGGTCCAGGTCGCGGCCCGTGATGTAGATCGAGACGACGTGGTCGTTCTCCGGGACCACGGCCGTCACCCGGAGCCGGTGGCGGAGGTTGCGCCACAGCGGCAGCGCCAGCCGGCCGGCGAACACCGAGGCGAGGGCCACGCCCCACACGGCGTACCAGTAGGTCCGCGCCGCCGACGACGAGGCGAACGTCGTCCCCGCCGCGACCTGGTGCGTGAAGGCCAGGACCACCGCGACGTAGGTGTACAGGTGGATGAAGTGCCAGGTCTCGTACGCCAGCCGGCGCCGGGCGTAGCGGGCCGAGACCGCGCCGACCACGAGGATGATCGCCAGCGCGACGATCGCCCGCAGCACACCCTCGACGGTCTCGGCGAGGTCCACCAGCTGGTTCACCGGGTCCAGGGACGAAGATTCCGCGTAGCCGAAGACGATGAACACGGCGTGCGCCAGCAGCAGCCACAGCACCGAGAAGCCGGTCCAGCGGTGCCAGGAGGTCAGCCGGTCCATGCCGATCCGCCGGTCGAACCACGGCAGCCGGGCCACCAGCAGCAGCTGGAACGCCATCAGCAGCGACGCGTACAGCCCGGCCAGCCGGCCCAGCACGATCAGCGCGTTCGAGGCGAAACCGGCCTGCACGAAGAACACGGCCACCACGACCGCGTTCGCCAGCAGCACCGCGTACAGGCCGGTGCGGCCCACCACTGAGGGGCGCACGCCCGGGCGGGTCGCCGCGGGAGGTTGACGGAGGGTCGTCACGGTCGGCAGCTCCTTGATCGGATCCTGGGATACCGAGCTTGGCGCGGGGGAGCTGTCGGAAAGCTGTCGCTGAACTTTCAGGTGCTTATCGATCCAGCGGCGATGGGGAGCGCGGCTATGGCGGCACCCGGCCCGTGCAGCACTATGAGCTCGTGGAAAAAGTACGACTTCTCGTCGTCGACGACGACCCGCCCATCGCCGATCTCGTCGCGACCGTCGCCCGCTACGAGGGCTGGGAGGCGGTCACGGCGTACACCGGCGAGGACGCGCTGCGGCGGGCCGCCGAGTTCCACCCGGACATCGTGGTGCTCGACCTGATGCTGCCCGGCGTGGACGGCTTCGGCGTCCTGGACCGGCTGCGCGCCTCCGGCACGATGGTGCCGGTGGTGTTCCTCACCGCCCGCGACGGCGTCGCCGACCGGGTCGCCGGCCTCACCCGGGGCGGCGACGACTACCTGGTCAAGCCGTTCGCCGTGGAGGAGCTGATGGCCCGGCTGCGGACCGTGCTGCGGCGCAGCGCCGGGCCCGCCTTCCAGCGGTCCGTGCTCCAGGTCGGCGACCTGACGATGGACGAGGACACCCGCGAGGTCCGGCGCGGCGCGCGGCTGCTGTCGCTGACCCCGACCGAGTACGAGGTGCTGCGCTACCTCATGCGCAAGTCGCCCACCGTGCTGACCAAGGCGCAGATCCTCGACCACGTGTGGGAGTACGGCTTCGGCGGCCGCTCCAACGTCGTCGAGCTGGTCGTCAGCCGGCTGCGCCGCAAGCTCGACGAGACCGACGACGGCGCCTCGCCGCTCATCCACACCGTGCGCGGGTTCGGGTACGTGCTGCGGCAGGCCGCCGAGTGATCGCCCGGCTGCGGCGGGTCTACCGCAGGATGCGGCTGGGCACCCGGCTGGCCCTCGGCCTCGGCGCCCTGTCCCTGGTCGTGTTCGCCGTCGTCGGCACGGCCCTGACCACCTACATGCGGGACTACCTGTCGGCCCAGCTCGACACCCAGCTGGCGCAGGCCCAGATCGCCCAGTCCAAGAGCATCGCCGACTACGGCACGCTCTCGGGCAAGAAGTACTACAGCTGGTTCTACGCCGTGTACGACGTGCCGGAGGACGGCACGCCCGTGCTCCGCAGGCCCGAGGACCCGGCCGATCTGCCCAAGGACGTCGACGACTTCACCTCCCTGGCCCGGGCGCAGACCGCCGCGCACACCGAACTCCTGCGCACCGAGCACCTCAGAGGCGCGGGCTCCTACCGGCTGCGGGCCTGCCAGGTCGAGCGCGGCGTGGTCCTGGTCAGCGCCGCGCCCATGGAGGACATCGAGGACACCGTCGGGCAGCTGATCACGATCCAGGTCGTCACCTTCGCCCTCGCGCTGCTCGCGCTGGTGGTCTTCGGCCGCCGGATGCTGCGCCGCGGCCTGAAGCCGCTCAGCGACATGGCGTCCACCGCGCACGGCATCGCCTCGCACAACCTCACCGAGTCGGCGGCCCGGCTGCCGCTGCGCGCCGACGGCCGGGACGGCGGGCCCGAGGTGGACGAACTGCGCACCGCCTTCAACACGATGCTGGAGCACATCGACGACTCCCTCGCCGTGCGCGCCGAGGCCGAGCAGCGGCTGCGCCGCTTCGTCGCCGACGCCTCCCACGAGCTGCGCACCCCGCTGATGTCGGTCCGCGGTTACGCCGACCTCTTCCAGTACGCCGCCGCCAACGCCCCCGAGGAACGCGACCGGCACCTGGCCCGGCTGCGCGCCGAGGCCGCCCGCATGGGCATCCTCCTGGACGACCTGCTGCTGCTCGCCCGGCTGGACGCGGCGGAAGTGGAGACGCCGCTGCGCCTTCAGGACGCCGACCTGGTGGAGCTGGTGGGCCAGGCCGCGGACGCCTTCCGCGCCGGCCGCCCCGACCATCCGCTGACCGTCCTGGCGGGTCCGGGTCCGGTGCGGCTGCCGATGGACCCGCTGCGCATCCGGCAGGTCGTCGACAACCTCCTGACCAACGCCGCGGTGCACACCCCCGCCGGGACGAAGGTGTCGGTGGAGGTGGCCGTCGTGCCCGGCGCGGCCGAGGTGCGGGTCGCCGACACCGGGCCGGGCATCCCGCCCGACGACCGGGACCGCGTCTTCGACCGCTTCTACCGCGTCGACAAGGCCCGCAGCCGCGACCGCGGCGGCAGCGGGCTCGGCCTTGCGGTCGCCCAGTCCCTGGTCCGCGCCCACGGCGGCCGCATCGAGCTGAACAGCGCACCGGGGGCGACGGTGTTCACCGTGCGCCTGCCCGTGAAAGGCGTGCGCCCTACGGACCGTTGAAAGGTGCCCTTTAGACTCGACCGGAACAGCCCGTACGACCCTGGCCAACGCTTCCGCCAACCCGAAGGGCTCCGGCGCCTTGATACGGATCGAATCAGTCACCAAGCGGTATCCGGACGGCACGGTGGCTGTCGACCGGCTCTCCCTGGAGATACCCGACCGCTCGATCACCGTCCTCGTCGGACCCTCGGGCTGTGGCAAGACGACCACCCTGCGAATGATCAACAGGATGGTCGAACCGAGCGAGGGAACGATCCTCCTCGACGGCGAGGACATCCAGCGCCGGCCGGTCACCACCCTGCGCCGGTCCATGGGGTACGTCATCCAGAACGCCGGTCTCTTCCAGCACCGCACGATCCTCGACAACATCGCCACCGTGCCCCGCGTGCTCGGCTGGGGCAAGCAGAAGGCCCGGGCCCGGGCGGCCGAACTGATGGAGCGCGTGGGCCTGGACGCAGCGCTCGCCAAGCGGTACCCGTACCAGCTGTCCGGCGGCCAGCAGCAGCGCGTCGGCGTGGCCCGGGCGCTCGCCGCCGACCCGCCCGTGCTGCTCATGGACGAGCCGTTCTCGGCGGTCGACCCGGTCGTGCGCAAGGGCCTCCAGGACGAACTGCTGCGCATCCAGGACGAGCTGGGCAAGACCATCGTCTTCGTCACCCACGACATCGACGAGGCGATCAAACTCGGCACGATGGTCGCCGTGATGCGCGAGGGCGGTCACCTCGCCCAGTACGCGCCCCCCGCCGAGCTGCTCTCCGACCCCGCCGACGCCTTCGTCGAGGACTTCCTCGGGGCCGACCGCGGCATCCGGCGGCTGTCGTTCTTCCCGTCCGCCGAACTCCCGCTGACGACCGGCCCGGTGATCACGGCGGACGCCACCGCCGAGCAGATCGCCGCCCCCGGCGCCCCCTGGCTCCTGGTCACCGACGCCGAGGGAAGGCCCCTAGGCTGGGCCGAGCCGGGCGACTTGACGGCCGGCGACATCGACCCCGGCCGGCTCCTGACGCACGGACGGCCGTTCGTCCCCGGCACCGACTCCCTGCGGGCCGCCCTCGACTGCGCCGTGCTCTCCCCGGCCGGCTGGGCCGTCGCCGTGGACGACGCCGGGCGGGTGACCGGCGTGGTCTCGCAGGCGACCATCGGCGAGGCGATCCGCAGCGCCCACGCCGCCGGCCACGCCGACGCCGACGAGGCCAAGGTCGCGTCGTGAACGGCTTCTTCGACATCCCGAGCGACCTCCAGCACAGCTACACGGGCCTGATCGGGCTGCATCTGCGCGAGGCCCTGCTGCCCGTGCTGGCCGGGCTGCTGCTCGCCCTGCCGCTCGCCCAGCTCTGTGTCCGCTTCCGCTGGCTGTACCCGCCCGTGCTCGGCGCCACCACCATCCTCTACGCCGTCCCGTCGCTGGCCTTCTTCGTGGTCCTCATCGACTACACCGGCCAGACCGAGCTGACCGTGATGATCCCGCTGGCCGTGTACAGCCTCGTGGTGCTCGTCCCGGCCATCGTCGACGGGGTGCGGTCCGTGCCGCAGGAGACCCTCGCCGCGGCCACCGCCATGGGGTTCGGGCCCGTACGCCGTTACCTCCAGGTGCAGTTGCCGATCGCGGTGCCCGCCATCATCGCCGGGCTCAGGGTCGCCACCGTCTCCAGCATCTCCCTGGTCAGCGTCGGCACCCTCATCGGCAACCAGGGCGCCCTCGGCAACCTGCTCGCCGACGCGCAGAAGTACGACCGGCCCGAGCTGGCCGTGAACTCCGTGATCACGACAGCCGTCCTCGCCATCCTGTGCGACGCCCTGCTGGTGCTGCTCCGCGTCGTGCTGACCCCGTGGATGCCGAACGGCACCCGCAGGCGCCCGAAGCCGAGCACGCGGCAGAAGCTGCCCGCCCCCCAGGACGTGACCCGGTGAACGTACTGAACTTCGTCAACGCCTTCTTCAGCGACAGCGCCCACTGGCACGGCTACGACGGCATCCCGCAACGCCTGCTCGAACACGTCCAGTACTCGGCTCTGGCCCTGGCCCTCGCCGCCGCGATCGGCCTGCCCGTCGGCCTGCTGACCGGGCACACCGGGCGGGGCGGCAACGCCCTCGCGTTCATCGCCACGGCGGCCCGCGCGCTGCCCAGTTTCGGTCTGCTGGTGCTGATCGTCATCGTGATGGGGTTCGGCCTGCTGCCCGTGATGATCCCCCTGGTCATCCTCGCCGTGCCGCCGATCCTGGTGACCACCTACGAGGCCGTCCGCACCGTCGACCCCTCCCCGGTGGACGCCGCCCGCGGCATGGGCATGCACGAGTCGCGGATCCTGTTCCAGGTCGAACTGCCGGTCGCGCTGCCGCTGATCCTGAGCGGTCTGCGCTCGGCGGCCATCCAGATCGTGTCCACGGCCACCATCGCCGCCTACGTCAGCCTGGGCGGCCTCGGCCGGTACATCGTCGACGGGCTCTACCAGCGCGACTACGAGAAGGTGGTCGGCGGCGCCACCCTGGTGGCCGTCCTTGCGCTGGTCACGCTGGCCCTGTTCTGGGCGGTGGGCCGGGTGGCCGTGTCACCCGGGGTGCGCAGACGCTGAAGCCCGAACCTGGTCCGCACCTGGTCTGTAACAAACCGTGACCAGGGCGCTCTTGACTGATCACAAAGCGGCTGGATTGGATCGGTGGATGACTTCTACCGCGAAGAGCAGCAGGTCCAGAACGAGGCACACCAGCGTGGCGGCCGTCGCGCTCACCGCCGCTGCGGCGCTGCTCGCGGGCTGTTCGTCCGGCGGCTCCTCCGACAATCCCCTGGAGGGCGAGAAGGCGAAGGCCGGCACCGTCGTCGTCGGCTCCAACAACTTCGCCGAAAGCACCCTGCTCGCCGACATCTACGGCGAGGCGCTCAAGGCCAAGGGCCTCAAGGTCACTTACAAGCACAACATAGGCAGCCGTGAGACGACGTACGGGCTGATGAAGAACGGCTCCGTCACCGTGCTGCCGGAGTACAACGGCTCCCTGCTGGCCTACCTGGACCCCAAGGCCGAGCAGAAGTCCGCCGAGGCCGTGAACGAGGCCGCCAAGGCCAAGCTCGACAAGAAGCTGACGCTGCTTCAGTCCTCGCCCGCCGAGGACAAGGACTCGGTCACCGTCAACGCCGAGACCGCCGAGAAGTACAAGCTCACCTCCTCCTCCACCCTCGCGGACCTCAAGAAGGCCGCCCCGGACCTGGTGATCGGCGGTTCGCCCGAGTTCCAGACCCGGCAGCAGGGCCTGGCGGGCCTGAAGTCCGTGTACGGCCTGGAGTTCAAGTCCTTCAAGGCACTCGACGCGGGCGGCCCCCTGACCCAGGCGGCGCTGGCCAGGAACACCATCCAGGCCGCGGACATCTTCACCACGGACCCGACCATCGTGAAGGAGAAGTTCGTCGTCCTGAAGGACCCGGAGAACCTCTTCGGATTCGCGAACGTGACCCCGCTGGTCCACAAGAGCGGCCTCTCCCAGAAGGGCGTCGACGCGCTGAACGCGGTCTCCGCCAAGCTGGACACCAAGACGCTCCTGGAGCTGGACGCGCAGGTGCAGCTCGAGAAGAAGGACCCGCTGGACGTGGCGCAGGCCTGGCTGAAGTCGGCCGGCCTGAACTGACGGGACGCTGAACCCCGGCCCCGGGCGACCAGAACCGCCCGGGCCGGTTCTCCCGGCAGACCGCCCCTACGCCTGCACCGCCGACGCGATCAGCTGGTCGATCAGGGCGATCAGCACGTCCCGGCACGACTCCCGGTCCCGGGCGTCGCACAGCAGCACCCGCACATGGTCCGGCACCGCGAGCGCCTCCCGGATGTCCTCGGGAGGATACGGGTGTTCGCCGTGGAAGCCGTTGACACCGACGACGAACGGAATGCCCCGGCGCTCGAAGAAGTCGATCGCCGCGAAGCTGGACTTTGGTCTGCGCACGTCGACCAGGACCACGGCACCGAGCGCGCCGAGCGCCAGGTCGTTCCACATGAACCAGAACCGCTGCTGCCCCGGCGTACCGAACAGGTACAGCACCAGTTCCCGGCTGATGGTGATCCGGCCGAAGTCCAGGGCCACGGTGGTGGACCGCTTCTCCTCGATGCCGTCGAGGTCGTCGACGCCCAGACCGGCCATGGTCAGGGGCTCCTCGGTGCGCAACGGGACGATCTCGCTGACCGACCCGACCATGGTGGTCTTGCCGACGCCGAATCCCCCGGCGATGAGGATCTTGACCGTGTCGGGTGCCGAAGACGCGTCAGTGGCAAGGTCAGAGCCGGCCAAGGCCGTCCCTCACTTTCTGCAGCAGGTCCAGGTCCGGAGTGGTACGGGAAACGAGACGCGGCGGGCGCACGGTGATCCGGCCCGCCTCCAGCAGGTCGCACAGCAGGATGACGACCACGCTCACCGGAAGGTCGAGCCGGGCGGCCAGCTCCGCCACGGCGACCGGCTCGGCGCACAGCCGCAGGATCCGGGTGTGCTCGGGCTGGCACCGGGCCGCCGTGGCCGGCGGCGGATCGACCGCCGTGACCGTCGAGATGAGGGTGAAGTCGGCGCGGCTGGGCCGGGTCCGGCCCCCGGTCAGAGCGAACGGTCTGACGAGCCGGCCCGCCGCATCACCTACGCCCACCTCACACGCCTGGATCGACGACGGGTCCGGCCATGCCCCGCGGTGCCGCGCTGAGATGCTCGCCGATCTTCTTCACCAGCATGTTCATCTGGTACGCCACCACCCCGACGTCCGCGCCCGGCCCGGTCAGCACGACCAGGTGCGCACCGGGACCGGCGGAGGTCAGGATCAGATAGCTGTTGGCCATCTCGATGAGCGCCTGGCGCACCGGACCGCCCCGGAAGTCCATGCTGACGCCCTTGCTGAGGCTCATCAGCCCGGACGCGGTCGCCGCGAGCCGCTCGGCGTCGTCGCGCAGGAATCCGGTGGACTTGCTGACCACCAGGCCGTCCTCGGAGAGCACCACGGCCTGGTTCACGTCGGCGACCCGCTCCACGAGTCCGGTCAGCAGCTGGTCGAGCTGGGTGTGCGTGGCGGGGATGGGGCGTGTCATTGCGGTGTCCTTCGTCAGCGGTCGGCGGGCGGAGTCGAGGGGACGGGATCGGCGGCGGCCTGCCGGGGGACCGCGACCGCCTCCTCGTCGTGGGGCGGCTCGGCGTCGTCGTCACGGGCCCGGAGCGTGCCGCGCTGGAAGCCGGCCAGGGAGGACGCGGCGGCTTCCGCGGTGAAGTCGTCGAGGAAGCCGTCGTCACCGGCGGGCGCGGACTCCTCGCGCAACTCCTCCACCAGGCTGGTCTGCGGCACCCTGCGGGGGAGCGGGGCGAGGCCGTCCCGGCGGGGGAGGACCTCGCGGGCGGCGGACGGGACGGCGGAGGCGGTGCGGGCCGTGACGAGGGGCCGGGGCTCGCGGGCGGACCCGGCGGCCCGTTCGGTTCCCCGCGGTGCCTCGGCGCGCTGCGGCGCCGTCCCACTCGGCTCGGCGTCCATCGCACCCCGTCCGTCCACAGCGACCGGCCCGTCCTTCGGGGCGTCGCCGTCGCTCGCGCCGCCGGCCGCGCCTTCCGGGCCGGCCGGGGCCGCGAGGCCGTCGACGCCGGTTCCGTCCTCGGCGGCCCGTGTCCGCGGCGCCGTGCTGCCCGCGATCTCCCGCACCACGATCTCGTGCGGCACGAGCACGATCGCCGTGGTCCCGCCGTACGGCGACGGGCGCAGGGTGACGGCGATGCCGTGCCGGTGGGCCAGCTGGGCGATCACGAACATGCCGAGGCGGAGGTCGTCGGCGAGCGCCACCACGTCGAACTGCGGGGGCACCGCCAGCTGTTCGTTGAAGGACGTGTAGTCCTCCTCCGACATGCCGAGGCCGCGGTCCTCGACCTCGACGGCCAGGCCCTTGGCCACCATCCCGGCCCGCACCGTGACGGGGCTCGGGGCGGGGGAGTACGCGGTCGCGTTGTCGATGAGCTCGGCCAGCAGATGGATGACGTCGGCCACCGCGGGCGGCGCGACGTACACCTCCTCCTCGGTGAGCACCTCCACCCGCTGGTACTCGGCGACCTCCCCGACCGCGCTGCGCAGGATGTCCATCAGCGCGACCGGCTCGGTCCAGCTGCGGCCGGGCCGTTCCCCGCTGACGATGACGAGGTTCTCCTCGTAGCGGCGCAACTGGCTGGCCGTGGAGTCCAGTTCGTACAGGCCCTTGAGGATGTCGGGGTCGGTGTGCTCGCGCTCCAGCGTGTCGAGCTTGCTCAGCTGGAGGTTGACCAGGTTCTGGCTCTGCCGGGCTATGCCCAGGATGATCTTCTGGAAGCCGCGCCGGGTGTCGGCGAGTTCGACCGCGGTGTGCACGGCCGTGCGCTGGGCGGTGTTGAACGCCCGGGCCACCTGGCCGAGTTCGTCGTGGCCGTAGTCCAGCTCGGTCGTCGCCGACTCCGGGTCGACCGTCTCGCCCCGCTCCAGCCGCGCCACCACATCGGGCAGCCGCTCCTGCGCGAGGCTGACGGCGGCCCGGCGCAGTCCGCGCAGCCGCCGCGACAGCGAGCGGGTGATGCGCCACGACATGCCGACGCACGCCAGCAGCGCGAGCAGCCCGCCGGCGCTCAGCAGCGCCGCCTTGAGCAGCAGGGCGTCCGCCTTGTCGGCACTGCGCTCCAACAGCTCCGCCGTCTGCTGCTGGATGAGGCCCGAATACTGCTCGGACAGCTGTTCCATGGCGGCGGACCACTGCTTCTGCGCGTCCGGCAGGGCGATCCGGTCGGTGGTGTCGCCCGCGTTGCGCGACGCCAGCACCCGGTCCTCGACGGACTGCAGCGTCTGCCACTCCCGGCTCGCCAGGATCCGCTCGGTCTGCGCCTTGGCGCCCCCCGTCAGCTGCGGCAGGACCTGGTCTTTGACCAGCCAGCGCCGGGTGTTCACCAGCTCCGTGAACTGCGTCCACGTCCGGTCGTCCAGATGCCCGGTCGGCCAGGCCAGGGTCAGCTGCGCGTCCTCCCGGGAGACCAGCTCCGCCGCGTGCTCAAGACCGACCAGCGGGCCGGCCTGCGAGGTGAGGTCGCCGTCGTCGACCTGGGACAGTTCCTGGAAGGCGTGGATCTGGTCGTCGATGATCGAGGAGTACTGGTCCAGCGCCTGCTGCGGGGTGATGTCGGTCGGGTTGTCCACCTGGTCCCGGTAGTACTCCAGGCTGCCCACCGAGCCCAGCACCGAGTACAGCCGGTCGGATATGCGGGAGGGCGCCCTCTCGATCGCGTCCGCCTGCCCGACCAGCTTGGCCACCGCCTTGTCGGTCTCCTCGCGCTGCGCGTCGAGGGTGGCCCGGGAGCCCTTCGGGGAGGCCAGCCAGGCGGCCGACAGGCTGCGCTCCCGCTGCAGCGCGAGCGTCGCGTCGGTGCCCATGGCGCCGGTCGACCGGCTGAGCTCCGTCTGGTCGCGCAGCCTCAGTCCCTCCGAGAACATCTGGATCGTCGTCACGCCCCACATGGCGGCGAGGGTGACGCTGGGCACGAGGGCCAGGAGCACCAGGGAGAGGCGTATGGATCCGAGGCGGCGCCGGGCACCTGTCCGTCGAGACATCGTCGTCCTAGGGCGATCAGCGGGGGGTGAGGAAGGGGGAGGCGGAACGGTCGGAGAGGGCGGGGGACGGGCGCGGAGGTGGGGGCGTGCCCTGTACGGCACATGGGATGGGCAGGATGTTATCCGTACAAGTGGACGTAGAGGCCGGGCCTGACCGAATCTTTGGCGACACCCTCACAGGAAGAGCCCTGTCACCGGGTCCCGGCGGCCGCGAACCGTGCCACGGCGGACACGTTCGACCTGGTCACGAAGGCGGGGCCGGTCAGTACCGGGGCCGTCCCGCCCCCGCTGACGTTGCCGTTGGTCCGGTACAGCCACAGGGCGTCCACCGCGAGGTAGCCCTGGAGGTAGGGCTGCTGGTCCACGGCGAACTGCACGTCGCCGCCCTGGACCGCCTCGACGACGTCCTTGTTGAGGTCGAAGGTGGCGACCTTGGCTCTGCTGCCGGCCTGCTCGACGGCCTTGACCGCGCTGAGCCCGTACTGGGCGCCCAGGGTGACGACCTCGTCGATGCTGGAGTCCTGGCGCAGCCGGGACGCGATCGTGGCGGTCACCGCGTTCATGTCGGTGCCGTCCACGTACAGGTTGTCGGTGTCGCCGCCGAACGCCTTGCGCACACCGGCGCAGCGGGCCTCCAGCGCGACGTTGCCCCGCTCGTGCACCACGCACAGGGCGTGCTCGGCCTTGAGGTCGTCCAGCTTGTCGCCGACGGCCCCGCCCGCCACGGACTCGTCCTGGCCGAAGTACTCCAGGAGCCCGGTCGGACGCCAGGAGTCGATGCCGGAGTTGAGCCCGACGACGGGTATGCCGGCCGCCTTGGCCTGGGCGACCGGTCCGCGCATCGCCGCCGGTTTGGCCAGGGTGAGCGCGATGCCGTCGGCCTTGTCGCGGACCGCGTCCCGCACCAGGTCGGCCTGCGCGGCCGGGTCCGCGTCGCCGACGTACGTCAGATCGATCCGGTCCTTGGCCGCCGCCGCCTCGGCGCCCTTGCGCACCAGGTCCCAGAAGGCGTCGCCCTTCCCGCCGTGCGTCACCAGGGTGACCTTCATCCCGCCGCCCGATCCGCCCGCCGCGTCCGGCCCGTCGTCGGCCGCGCCGAACACGGAGCAGCCGGACACCAGCAGACACAGGGCGGACGCCAGGGCCGCGACACGGGTGCGTCTCACGGAGGTGTGCGGCGGGGGAGGAGTGTTCATGAGGGGCGGACCTCGCTGTGCGGCCGAGCAAGAGCAGGGTGAGAGTGCAGGCGGAACCGCAGGGTGTGCACCGGCCGGATGACTCTCGCTGGCCCGGAGCCAACCGTGTGTGAGCACTGGTCGTCAAGTGAGCGGCCACATGCCGTGAGTTGATGCTGCCGCATCGTGATGATCTGTCCGACGGGCCGAACAGCGGCGCCGGCGAAGCTCTCACCTCGGCTTTCCGTACCGTCCGTGCGGTTCGACCGCCGCGTGTGGACAGGGACGACACCGGGTTTCCCGCTCGCGGTCACCGCCGACGTGCCCGGCTCCGGCTCAGGGCGCCTGCCTAGACTGGTGCGGCACGCGGCACGAAGGACGTGCGCGCGGGACGGGACGGCGGACGCGACGGAAGGGGCGGTGACGGTGGCGGAAGCCGGCGGTGGCTTCGAGGACCCCTCCGCGGACGTGCTCGCCCAGGCGGCCGCGGCCTTCGGTCTGCTGGCCTCGCCCGCCCGGCTGCACATCGTCTGGGCGCTGGCCCAGGGCGAGAGCGACGTGACCGGGCTCGCCGAGCGGGTCGGCGGCGCGCTGCCCGCGGTCAGCCAGCACCTCACCAAGCTGAAGCTGGCCGGACTCGTCCGCTCCCGCCGCGAGGGCCGCCGGCAGGTGTACTACGTCGACGACCCCGACGTCGTCGACGTCGTGCGGCTCCTGGTGGACCGGCTCACCGGCCGTGCCGCGCCGGCCCGCCGCCTCCATGGCCTCTGAGACCGTCGGGGGCACCACCCTCGAGGTGCTGCGGCGGCTGGAGTCGGGGCCAAGGGGGCTGACCGAGGCGGAGGCCGCGTCCCGGCTGGCCGCCCACGGCGAGAACACGCTGCCGGACCGCCGTACCCCGTCCTGGCCCCGCCGGTGGGTACGCGCCCTGCGCGACCCCTTCACCGCCGTTGCTCTGCCTCGGCCTGGTGTCCGCCGCCGTCGCCTCCTGGGGCACCGCCGTGGTGATCCTCGCCCTGGTCGCGGTCAGCTGTGTGCTGCGGGCGAGCGGGGAGCACCGGGCCGACCGGTCCCTGGCCGCCCTGCGCGAACTGGTCGCCGGCACCGCCACGGTGCTGCGCCGCCCCGGCCCCGCGGAGCCGCCGGAGCCCCGGGAGGTGCCGGTCGCCGAGCTGGTCCCCGGGGACGTGCTCCGGCTCGGCCCCGGTGATCTGGTCCCGGCGGACGTACGGCTGCTGCGGGCCCGGGGGTTCATGGTGCACCAGGGGGCGCTGACCGGGGAGTCGGCGCCGGTGGCGAAGCGGGCGGTCGACGACGACGCCTCGGCCCCGGGAAGGGCCCGAGCCACGGTCCTGGCCCGGTCCCCGAGGCCCGGCCCGTACTCGACCAGCGTGCTCGTGTGGCCCTGGTCGGTCGCGGTGGCCGTACCGGTGACGGTGAAGCCCTCCCGGGTGAGGGTGGCGGCGGCGCGGGCAGCCAGGCCCGGGACGGCGGTGCCGTTGTAGACGGCGACCTCGATGCCCTCACCGGAGACCGGCGTGGGGGAGCCGGAAGCGTCGGAATCAGCTGTTCCGGTCTTCTTCCCGGTGGCGTTCTCGCCGTCGATCGTGCGGTCGGACCTGAGCGCGGCCCACAGGGCGTCCGCGTCCGGCTGGACGATCGCCACCCGGGAACCCTCGTAGCGCCAGGGCAGGGTGACGAACTCGGTGTTGTGCAGGTCGATGTCCTTCAGCGACATCGCGAAGGAGATCAGCTTGTCGGCGGAGCCCAGACCGGGGTCGACGGTGAGCGACTTCGTGGCGGCGTCGGCCAGCGGCAACAGCCTCGTGGGGGTGAGGCCCTTGCTCTTGATTTCCTTCAACAGGCTCGCCACGAACGCCTGCTGGGGTTTGATCCGGCCGATGTCGGAGCCGTCGCCGATGCCGTGCCGGATCCGGACGTAGTCCAGCGCCTTGCGCCCCGACACGGTCTGCTCGCCCCTGGGGAAGAGCAGCTTGCCCGGGGCGGTGAGATGCGGGTCGAGGTCGTGCTCGTAGACGTTCTGCGGCAGGCACACCCGCACCCCGCCCACCACGTCCGTCAGTTCGGCGAAGCCCTTGAAGTCGACGACGACGGTGTGGTCGACGCGCAGCCCGGTGAGCTGCTCGACCGTGTTCTGGGTGCAGGCGGGGTTGCCCTCGGGTGTCTGGCCGACCGAGTACGCCGCGTTGAACATCGTGTTCGGCCGGGCCTTGGTCCAGGTGCCGTCGGGCAGCTTGCAGGGCGGGACGGTGACCAGCGTGTCGCGGGGGATGGAGACGGCGATCGCGTGCCGGTGGTCGGCGTAGACGTGCAGCAGGAAGGCGGTGTCGGAGCGGCCCACGTCGTCCTTCTCACCGCCGCCCAGGGCGTTGTTGCCGCCGGTGCGGGTGTCGGAGCCGATGACCAGGACGTTCTCGCCCTTCGACGAGCCGGCGTCGGGGCGGTCGTCGGAGAGGCCGCCGGAATCGAACGCTCTGATGTCGCCGTCCAGCTTCAGACAGAGCCAGCCGGCGCCGCCCGCGGCGAGGACGAGCAGGGCCAGACCGAGCAGGAGGGCGGTGCGTATGCCCCGGCCGCGGCGGCGGCCGCGCCGGCGCCTGCGGTCCCGGGGTGCGCCCCGGTTGCCGTGGCCGGCACCCCCGCTCCGGTGCCGCGGCGGGTCCGTCCTCCGATTGCTGGTGACCGTCATCGGCGTCCGCTTGCCTCTCGCCCGGGGGTTGTACAGTTGCGCAATGTAGCAACTGTCGACGAGAGGGAGGGCATGACGTGCTGCGCAACGGACTGGAGCCCTGGCATCTGCTGATCGTGGCGATCGTCGTGATCGTCCTGTTCGGATCGAAGAAGCTGCCGGACACGGCGCGCTCGCTGGGCCGCTCGATGCGGATCCTCAAGAGCGAGGCCAAGGCCCTGAAGGAGGAGGGCGGTTCGGGCCCGGCACCCGGGGAGCAGGCCCGGCCCGCCACGCCCGCGGACGCCGGCTAGGGCCTGATCCAAGCGACAGGCCCCAAAGCCTGCCGCCGGCGTCCCCGGACGGCATGTCTAGGGCTGCCGCACCGGCGCCGGGGACAAGGTTTTCGCCGCCCGGGCCTCCTTGCGGCGCTGCCTGCGGCCGACGCGGGGTTCCTGATCCGGGAGCCAGCCGAAGGCGAGGCAGCTTCCGACCACGCCCAGGAGCAGGCCGATGAAGAAGCCGCCCAGGTTGGAGGTCAGCCAGGTGCCCAGGGAGACCAGCACGCCGATGACCGAGTAGAACAGGCGCTGGGCGGGGTTGAAGAGGATCAGCAGGCCGCACAGCAGCATCACGACCGGGAGCAGGTAGCCGGCCAGGCCCTGCATGCCGACGTGCAGGATGACGTCCAGTGACGCCTTCAGGGTGAGCAGGACCTCCGCCCCGCCCAGGGCGAGCAGCAGCCCGCCCCAGAACGGCCGGCCGGCCCGCCACTGCCTGAAGGCGGGCCGGACTCCCTCGCGCGGGCTGCGCGGCATCAGCAACCCGATCCGCTGAAGCCCAGCTTCAGACCCGGCAGCTTGAACACACCGGCTGTCGTGGCGTAGTTGGTCTGCCGCAGTTTGGCGATGTGCACGGTGTCGGACTGCTGGCTGAACACGCCCTTGGGCCCCCGGCCCTGCGCCCCGGCCTTGTTGAGCGTGCTGGCGTCGTTGCCGATCTCGATGTTGTTGAACGCGGCGTCGCCGGACAGCTCGGTGGAGTCGGTCGTCAGATCGCTGGCGGTGACCTTCTGCGCGCCTTCACCCGCCCGGATGATCAGGTTCGTGCCGCCCAGGTCCACGCTCTGGCACAGCTTGGTGAGCGTCGCGTTCTTGATCACGGACGTGACGACCAGCACCTGACCGCCGGTGTCACCGGCGTTGGGGCTGCCCTCGGCCATCTCGTCCAGGCCGCCGAACTGCGCGAAGCCGGTGCCGTTCAGCTCGGTCGCGGTGACCGTGAACGGCATGCCGGAGATGGCGAACTGCACACCCAGGGCCCCCTGGGAGGTGAGGATCGCGAGGCCGGCGGCGACCGCGGTGGCCGGTACCGCCATCACCGCGGCGCGGCGTGCCCGGACCCGGCCGCGTCGCGCGGGAGCGTCAAGGACGTCCGGGGCGGCGGCGCCGTCCGGTCTTTCGGGGGTGAGCTCGGCGGAGGAGGTCATGTCTGCTCCAGGTGCATGTCGGTGCGGATCGGACTTCGAATGGCACGTTGCCCTGGCGCGGACATCGACCGCGTACGCACGGCTCCCGCAACTCCCGGCGGTTGCAAGGGCTTTCTCGTTACGCCGCAGTAGCCGTCGAGGAAGTTACCGGGGGTTACATGAGGGGTCAAGGGAAGTGTGAACAAAGAGTGTCGATTGTGCGCTGCAGGTGAGCCGCCGGTGTCCCGATGCGCTCAGCGCACGCACAACTCCCCTGCAAAGCCTTGACGTTGAGCGAGGCGCAGGTCTACAACTCTCCTCGTCCCACCGGATCCGTGGCGCCGGATCCGCCGCGCGGCACGTCCGTGTGTCCCGGACCCGCTCGTCCCCGTACGGGCATCTTGTCGCCCGGTGCGTCCGCACGGGCTTTCTTTCGCCCGAGTCCCCCGCCGCGGCACGGCCGCTTTCCCCGGAGCCGTGCCACCAGCCACCCCCCGCCCGGCCCGGCCGGAGGCCCCTTCCCGTGTGAGCCTCCGGCCGGTGACCGGCCTGCCGATGCCGGCCCGTCACGTACGGAGAAGGCGTGACGCGCCGGCACCGGCGGACGCCCGGCGCACCCCCCACCCCCAGCCCCCCCGCTATCGAAAGAGGTACACCCGCATGCGTACGCGCACCCTCCTCGCCCTCACCGCCGCCGTCGCCGCCCTGGGCCTCGCCGCCCCCGCCTCCGCGGCCGACACACCCGTCCTGACCACCACCGACGGCGCGGCCGTCGCGGTCGGCGACGTCCTCGACGCGTCCCTGGCGAGCGGCACCGCCGCCACCTTCTACTCCAGCGCGACCGGCACCAGCGGAATCTCCTGCACCAAGTCGGCGTTCTCCGCCGCCGTCACCGACAACCCGGCCGCCCCCGGCACCGCCACCGAGTCCCTGACCCAGCACAGCTTCGACACCAGCGGCTGCACCACCAACGTCGTCGGCGTCCTCGGCGTCAGCGGCATCACCGTCGACAACCTGCCCTACACCACCAGCGTGTCCTCCGGCGGCACCGTCTCCGTGACCCCGGCCGCGGGCTCCACCGTCCAGTCCACGGTCAAGCTGCGCACCCTGCTCGGCACCATCACCTGCGTCTACCAGGCCCCCCCCGGCCTGACCGGCGCGGCGGACAACGCCGACCACAGCATCTCCTTCACCAACCAGCAGTTCACCAAGGTGTCCGGCTCGTCGCTGTGCTTCGGCAACGCCTTCTTCACCGCCAAGTACGCCCCGGTGACCAAGGGCGGCGTCGCCGTCAACGTCAACTAGGGCGTAGACGGCAGTAGTTCAGCGCCGCCGTAGCCGTACGGCCAGGGCGGCGCCGCCGGTGAGCAACAGCACCGCCGCGGCGCCGCCCGCCAGCATGGGCGCGGACGGGCTGGAGGACGGGCCGGAGGTGGTGGTCAGCGGCGTGTGGTCACCCTGCGGCTGCGGGCCGGGGGAGTGCACCGCGGTGCTCGCTGCCGGCCCTTCCGTCTCCGGTTTCGCCGGCTCCCTCTTCTGCTCGGGCTTCTTCTCCTCCGGCCCTTCCCCCTTCGCCCGTTCCTCCTTCTGCTCCGTCTTCCGCGGCTCCTTCTCCGTCTCCGGGAACACCACGTCCGAGCACGAGTAGTAGGTGTCCGGCGTGCTGCTGTTCTGCCAGACCGTGTACAGGACATGCCGCCCGGTCCGGTCGGACGGCAGAGTGGCCTCGATGCGGTACGCGCCGTCCGCCAGGGCCGGGTCCGTCACCTCCGCGAACGGCTTCTCGGGCAGGTCGGACCAGGACAGCGGGCCGGCCGGGTCGTAGCCGGGCTTCGTCAGATACATCCGGAACGTGCCGGTGTGCGGGATCGTCGAGACGTACCGCATCGTCAGGGTCGCGCCCGGCGTCATACGGGTCGACGGCCAGTCGGCGCGGGCGAGATCGAGGCCCCGGTAGGCGGGCAGGCCCCCGCTGCACAGCTTCCCGTCCGGGACGACCTCCCGGTCCCGGCCGTCCACGTTCGCCACCCGCAGGTTGTCCCACGCCGTGAAGGGCGCGCCGTTCGCGGCGACGGCCGCACGGCACGCCGCCGTGCCCGCGCGGTCACCACCCTCCGGGGAACAGGCCACCACCCGGCTCACCGGGTCCGTCGGCGCACCGTGCGCGTGGGCCGGGCCCGCCGCCCACAGCGGCAGCAGCAGCGGGGTCACGAGGGCGGCCGCGAGTGCGGTGCGGTGTGCGGGTGTACGAGGCATCCCTCTGCGTCTCCTCGGCCGGGGTGGTGACGTCCGGTCATGCAGTACGGGAAATCGGCCCGGCGCGTTCATCACGCCACGACCTGTTCGAAAAGGGGCCATTGGGCGCCCAACTGCCCGCCGTAGAGGGTGGGGTCGCAGGTGGATCGAGGGTTTCCCCCGTATCCCGGTGACCTTCCCTTTGCCTATCGTTCGAGCACCGCTGACCCACAGGTAACCCCGAACGGGTCCGCTTCTGCCTCACGCCTGGCCGGCCATCGCGTCGCTCTTCGCTTTTCGAACCACCCCCCTCCGCTTCGAGGACGAAGCGACTCCACCGCCGCTCCGCCCAGCCCGGAGTCCGGCCACGAAAGGCAACGACCGTGCGTATCTCCCCAGAGCTCAGACGGAAGCTGATATCCGTCGCCGTCGTCTCCACGGCCCTGCTGACCGCAGCCCCCGCCTCGGTCGCCGTCGCCCAGGAGTCCGCCCCCGCCCCGGCCGCCGTCCCGGCCGCTCAGACCGAGGCCGCCCCCGGCGCCCCGGCCGAGCGCCTCATCGTCGGGTACAAGTCCGGCGCGAGCGAGGCCAAGTCCGACAAGGCCGCCGCCGCCGACGCCGCGACCAAGGCCGAGAAGACGGGCGAGGACGTCGACTTCCAGCGCCGCCTCGGCACCGGTGCCGCCCTCGTCGAGCTGGGCACCGACCCCTCCCGGTCGTCCGTCGCCGATGTCGTCGCCCAGTACAAGGCCGACCCGCAGGTCGCCTACGTCGTCCCGGACCGCCTGAACAAGCCGACGGCCGTCACCCCGAACGACACCGAGTACAGCAAGCAGTGGGACCTCTTCGAGTCCACCGCGGGCATGAACGTCCCCGGCGCCTGGGACACCACCACCGGCACCGGCGTCACCGTCGCCGTCATCGACACGGGCTACGTGGCCCACTCCGACCTGGCCGCGAACATCGTCGGCGGCTACGACTTCATCTCCGACACCGCCGTCTCCGTCGACGGCAACGGCCGTGACAGCAACCCGGCCGACCCGGGCGACTGGTACAACGCCGACGAGTGCGGCCAGGGCATCCCCGCGTCCGCCTCCTCCTGGCACGGCACCCACGTGGCCGGCACCATCGCCGCCGCCACCAACAACGGCAAGGGCGTCGCCGGTATCGCCTACGGCGCGAAGATCTCCCCGGTCCGCGTCCTCGGCAAGTGCGGCGGCTACGACTCCGACATCATCGACGCCATCACCTGGGCGTCCGGCGGCACCGTCTCCGGCGTGCCCGCCAACACCAACGTCGCCAAGGTCATCAACATGAGCCTCGGCGGGGGCGGCGCCTGCTCCAGCGCGACCCAGAGCGCCATCAACGGCGCCGTGAACCGTGGCACCTCGGTCGTCGTCGCGGCCGGCAACGAGAACCAGAACGTCTCCAACGCCTCCCCGGCGAACTGCAGCAACGTCATCGCGGTCGCCGCGACCAACCGCGCCGGCGGCCGGGCCTCGTACTCCAACTACGGCTCGCTCGTGGACATCTCCGCCCCCGGTGGTGAGACCCGCACCTCCACCGCCAACGGCATCCTGTCCACGCTGAACTCCGGCACCAAGACGCCGTCGACCGAGAACTACGCCTTCTACCAGGGCACCAGCATGGCCACCCCGCACGTCGCGGGCCTCGCCGCGCTGATGAAGTCGGCCAACTCCGCCCTCACCCCGGCGCAGATCGAGTCGGCCATCAAGGCCAACGCCCGTGCCCTGCCCGGCACCTGCTCCGGCGGCTGCGGCGCGGGCCTCGCGGACGCCGCCAAGACGGTCCAGGCCGTGAAGGGCGGTTCGTCCACCGGCACGACCTTCTCCAGCACCACCGCCGTCGCGATACCGGACGCCGGCGCGGCGATCGAGTCGCCGATCAGCGTCACCGGCCGCAGCGGCAACGCCCCCTCGGCCCTCCAGGTCGACGTGGACATCACCCACACCTACCGCGGTGACCTCGTCATCGACCTGGTCGCGCCGGACGGTTCGGCGTACCGCCTGAAGTCCGCCGCGTCGGACTCCGCCGACAACGTGAACACCACCTACACGGTGAACGCGTCCAGCGAGAGCGCCAACGGCACCTGGAAGCTGCGCGTCCAGGACACCGCGGCCCAGGACACGGGCACCCTCAACGGCTGGAAGCTGACCTTCTGATCACTCTGATCCTCCTTCGGGAACGCTGAACGAGGCAGGCCACAAGCGGGCGGGCCGGCCGGTGCGGATGGGGCACCGGCCGGCCCGCCTTTACGTCTGGCCCCACATCCCCCACAGTCGGATACCGAACGCGCTGTTTTCTTTCACCAGTTGCGCTTGTTTTGCCGGATGTGCACCCGCACTCCGGCACACTGGTGTGATGAGCGCCGTCTCAGGGTGAGTTATCGTGTACGGGGGGTAAAAACAAACGGCATGACCCGTTCATTTCCGTCCCGGGAGAGTTCAGTCGATGGCGAGGCAGTTGCGAGCCGAGCAGACCCGCTCGACGATCATCACGGCCGCCGCTGACCTGTTCGACCGTCGTGGCTACGAATCGACCAGTCTCAGCGACATCGTGGAGCACGCCCACGTCACCAAGGGTGCCCTGTACTTCCACTTCGCGGCGAAGGAGGATCTCGCCCACGCGATCCTCGAACTCCAGTCGCACACCGCCCGCCGGCTGGCGACGGAGACCGACAAACGCGGCCACACCTCCCTCGAGTCGCTGATGCGCCTCACGTTCGGCATCACCCGCATGTCCGTGGAGGATCCGGTGCTGCGGGCCGGGCTGCGGCTCGCCACGGGCGGGATCCGGCCCCGGCCGCCCCTGAGTCACCCGTTCACCGAGTGGCTGGACATCGTCACGGCCCGGCTCGTCGGCGCGGTCAAGGAGTCCGACGTCCACCCGGACATCGATATCGACGTCGTGGCCCACTCGTTGGTCTGCTTCTTCGTCGGAACCCGCGTCGTGGGCCGCTCCCGCGAGCCGGTCGCGCGCCAGCCCCGCCGGACGGCCGAGATGTGGAACATACTCATCCGAGGCCTGGTCCCGGTGACCCGCCGAGCCCGCTATCTGAGCCTGGCGGCGCGTCTGGAGCGGGAGATCGCACCGGTGTGACCGGAGGGCTGGGCGGGTCGGCCCGCACGAAGGGCCCGCGCGTTACGGTGAGGCCCATGCCCGACACCCCCTCCGCGCCCCTGCTCCTCGGCAACCAGCCGGGCTCATTCCCCCACAGTGTGCTGGCCGAGCGGCACCCCGCGATCATCCGGCAGGTCCGCGAGGCCTTCCCGTACGAACCCGGGCAGCACCGCGCCCTCGACGAACTGCTCGCCAACTGCACCAAGGGCGAGATCGAACCCCTCCCCGCCGACGCGCACGACCGGGACCACTGGGACACCTGGGGGCTGCGCGAGTACACCGGTCGCTCCTGGTTCGACGTGCCGTGGCTCTGGTCCGAGAGCTGGTTCTACCGCCGGCTGCTCCAGGCCGTCGGCTGGTTCGGCCCCGGCCCCTGGCAGGGCATCGACCCCTTCCGCCCCTTCAAGCTCGCCGAACTCGACTCCACCGAGACCGACGAGGAACTCGCCGCGCTCGACGACCTCGCCGGCCGCCCCGCCGCCGAACAGGCGCAGGCCCTGCTGCACGGCTCCCTGTGGGGCAACCGCGCCGACCTCGGCTTCCGCCTCTCCGCCGAAGGCGCGCGGGACGCCGACGCCGTACCCGGCCTCGTGGCCGACGACAGCGAGCGGCTCTGGTCCCTGCTCGACACCACGGCCCCGGGGGCCGGCATACTGTGCCTGGTCGCCGACAACGCGGGCCGTGAACTCGTCCCCGATCTCCTCCTCATCGCCCACCTCCTGGAGAGCGGCCGCATCGGACGGGCGGTCCTGCACGTCAAGCCGTATCCCTACTACGTCTCCGACGCCACCACCGCCGACGTCGTCGACGCCCTGCGCCAGCTGACCGGCGCCGGGGGAGCGGCCGCCGCCTACGGGCAGACCCTGTGGTCCGCCCTGGCCGACGGGCGCCTCACCCTGCGCGCCCACCCCTTCTCCAGCGCGCCGCTGCCGTACGAGGAGATGCCCGGGGACCTGCGCGCCGAGTTCGCCGCGGCCACGCTCACGATCGTCAAGGGCGACCTCAACTACCGCCGTCTGGTGGGCGACCGGCTCTGGGCCCCGACCACGCCGTTCGCGGACGTCACCGCGTACTTCCCCGGCCCGGTCGCCGCCCTGCGCACCCTGAAGTCCGACGTGATCACCGGCCTCGACGCGCCGACGGAGGCCGCCCTGGTCGCGGCGGAGGACCAGCGCTGGCGCACCGGTGGCACGCACGCGCTGATCCAGGTACGGGACGCCCGGTAAGGGCGCGCGGCGGCTTCTGGTTGAGGAAGGTACGCCACAAGGGCCGGGCAGAGCTCCCGCGTTCGCTCTGATTCACGCGATGGTGTGATCATGTCCGGCCCGGTGGATGTCACCGCGGGGCGCCGGGTAGGGCCCGGCCATGACGCAGCCGTTCGAACTCCCGCACTTCTACATGCCGCACCCCGCGCGGCTGAACCCCCACCTCGACGAGGCCCGGGCCCATTCGACCGAGTGGGCACGCGAGATGGGCATGCTGGAGGGATCCGGCGTCTGGGAGCAGGCCGACCTCGACGCGCACGACTACGGCCTGCTGTGCGCCTACACCCACCCCGACTGCGACGGCCCCGCCCTCTCCCTCATCACCGACTGGTACGTGTGGGTCTTCTTCTTCGACGACCACTTCCTGGAGTTGTACAAGCGCACCCAGGACCGCGCCGCCGGCAAGGCCCACCTGGACCGGCTGCCCCTGTTCATGCCGCTGGACCTGTCGGCTCCGGTGCCGGAACCGCGGAACCCGGTCGAGGCGGGCCTCGCCGACCTGTGGGCGCGCACGGTGCCGAAGATGTCCGAGGAGTGGCGCCGCCGCTTCGCCGTGGCCACCGAGCACCTCCTCAACGAGTCGATGTGGGAACTGTCCAACATCAACGAGGGGCGGATCGCCAACCCCGTCGAGTACATCGAGATGCGCCGCAAGGTCGGCGGCGCCCCCTGGTCGGCGGGGCTCGTGGAGTACGCGACCGCCGAAGTGCCCGCCGCCGTCGCCGAGTCCAGGCCGCTGAGGGTGCTGATGGAGACGTTTTCCGACGCCGTGCACCTGCGCAACGACCTGTTCTCCTACCAGCGCGAGGTCGAGGACGAGGGCGAACTCAGCAACGGCGTCCTGGTGCTGGAGACCTTCTTCGGCTGCACCACCCAGGAGGCCGCCGACACCGTCAACGACGTCCTCACCTCCCGCCTCCACCAGTTCGAGCACACGGCGTTCACCGAAGTGCCCGCGGTGGCCCTGGAGAACGGCCTCAGGCCGGACGAGGTCGTGGCCGTGGCGGCGTACACGAAGGGGCTGCAGGACTGGCAGTCCGGCGGCCATGAGTGGCATCTGCGCTCCAGCCGCTACATGAACGAGAACGCGGTGCGCGGCGGCAGCCCGTGGTCGGGATGCTCCGGCTTCGGCACCTCGGCCGCCGACGTCCGCGCCCTGCTCGCGACGGCCGGAGCAGAGCGGCTGCGCTCCTACACACACGTGCCGTACCAGAAGGTCGGGCTGTCGCAGATCCCCGACATCCGCATGCCGTTCCCGCTGGAGCTCAGCCCCCACCTCGACCACTCCCGCCGGCAGCTGCGCGACTGGGTGGAGCGCATGGGCATCCTCGCCGAGGGCGTCTGGGACGAGGACAAGCTCCGGGCCTACGACCTCGCGCTCTGCTCGGCCGGACTCGACCCGGACGCCACGCCCGAGGCCCTCGACCTCAGCGCGCAGTGGCTCGCCTGGGGCACCTACGGCGACGACTACTACCCCCTGGTCTACGGCCACCGCCGCGACCTCGCCGCGGCCCGGCTGACCACGGCCCGCCTGTCCGACTGCATGCCCGTCGACGGCGCGGAGCCGCTGCTCCCGGCCAACGCCATGGAGCGCGCCCTGGCCGACCTCTGGGTGCGCACCACCGCGGGGATGCCGCCCGAGGCGCGGCGCACGCTCAAGGACGCGATCAACGTCATGACCGAGAGCTGGGTGTGGGAGCTGTCCAACCAGCTCCAGAACCGCGTGCCCGACCCGGTCGACTACCTGGAGATGCGCCGGGCGACCTTCGGCTCCGACCTCACCCTGAGCCTGTGCCGGATGGGACACGGCCCGGCCGTCCCGCCCGAGGTCTACCGCAGCGGCCCCGTCCGCTCCCTGGAGAACGCCGCGATGGACTTCGCGTGCCTCCTCAACGATGTCTTCTCCTACCAGAAGGAGATCGAGTTCGAGGGCGAGATCCACAACGCGATCCTCGTCGTGCAGACCTTCTTCGGCTGCGACTACCCGACCGGGCTCGGCATCGTGCACGACCTGATGAGCCAGCGCATGCGCCAGTTCGAGCATGTCGTCGAGCACGAACTGCCCATCCTGTACGACGACTTCCAGCTCACGGAGGAAGCGCGCGCGGCCATGGGGACGTACGTGACGGACCTGCGGAACTGGATGGCCGGCATCCTCAACTGGCATCGCGAGGTGGACCGCTACAAGGACGCGTGGCTGTCCCGGCGTGCCCACGGCTTCCTCCCGGACCGGCCGCCGGCCGTGCCCGTCCCGGCCTTCCGCTGAGTCGGCACTTCCAGCCAGATCAACCCGGAACAGGACATGACGGAACCCCCGGTGGCGCGCCGGGGGTCTTCCTTGGCCGTGCAGCGGTGCGAACGTACGGGGGTGAAACCACGGCGGGGCGCACGGAGGCCACGGGGAGGGCCACCCGGCTGACCTCTGACCCCGCCGGGCCCCGGTCAGTCTCACTCGTTCGTGGCTCGTCGGCCGCCGATGCGCCGGGTAGAGCACCTGCCGTGATCGTTCCGGGATCCGCCGGAGGCGATCGGCACCATCCGGAGGCGAGCCATGGAACAGACCGCGCTGCGACCCAAGCCGATGCCGGGTCAGGAGCCCGACGGTGCCGCGCCGGTGACGGGGGCGGGCCCGTCACGGCCCCGCCCGCACGCCGCCCGTCGACGGGGCAGGCGGCTCCTCAACGTGCTGCTCGCCGGATTCGCCGGAGTGGTCCTGGTGCTGTCCGGCATCGGCCTCGGGGCGATGGGCACCGCGGTGCTCGGCAAGGGCGGGCGCTTCGACCCGCGGGGATGGCATGCGCCGTCGCGCCCCGGTCCCGCGCCCGCCGCCGCCCTCTCCGCGCCCGCCGCCGCGACGCTCGGAGTGCAGGTCATGGACGCCCGGAAGCCGGGGGCCGTGGTCGTGGGGCTGCACGTGCCCGGGCCGGCCCAGGCCGCCGGTCTGGTGCGCGGCGACGTCCTCCTCGCCTTCGGCGCGACCCGGATCGACACGGCGGCCGATCTGGTCCGGGCTGTCGCCCGCACCCGCCCGGGCTCCGAGGTCAGGCTGACGGTCCGCCACCGCAGCGGCGGTTACGAGCAGCTGACCCTGGTACCGGCTGTCGCCGCCTGAGGCGCGCCCTCACGGCACGACGCGGAAGTGGCTCGTGAGCCGCCCCGAGTCGTCCAGGACGTGGAACGCGAGCCCGGGGGGCGCCTCCCGGTCCGCGATCTGCTCGCCCTCCCAGGGCATCCGCAGCGTCCACGTCACACCGGGCCCGACAACCACGGGCCGTCCCGCGAACGAGGTGGCGGCGGGGGTGTGGGCGTGGCCGGTGATCAGCCCGGCGATCTCGGGCCGGCGGGCCAGCAGGCCGGCCAGCCGGCCGGGGTGCCGCAGCGGGTAGGAGTCGGGCAGCTGGTGGTGCAGTGCCACCGGCGGGTGGTGGAAGGCGAGCAGGGCCGGAAGGCCGCCGTCGAGTCCGTCGAGGGTCGTCTCGATCCAGTCGTACGTCTCCTCGTCCAGCTCCCCGTCGTCGCTGCCCGGGACGCTGGAGTCGCACATCAGCACCGCGCCGTCGTCGAAGACCTGCACGCTGTTGACCGGCCCCTCGCCCCCCGGCCGGTCCAGCAGCGCCTTGCGGTAGGGCGTGCGCCGGTCGTGGTTGCCCGGGCAGGTCAGCACGGGGAACGGGGCGTCGCCGGAGCGCAGCCCCAGGATGCGGGCGGCCTCCTCGTACTCCGGCTCCGTGCCGTGGTCCGCGATGTCCCCGGTCACCAGCAGCGCGTCCACCCGGCCCGGCAGCTCCCAGAGGCGGTCGCGCACCCGCTCGGCGCGCTCCGTCGCCCGCGCGCTCCCGTCCAGATGCAGATCGCTGATGTGTGCGAGTACCAGCACCGTCGTTACGCCCCCTCGATCGAACATTAATGGAAGAAATGCATCTAAGCATTAGGTCTAACGCTTGGGCAATCCACTGCCGTTAGGCGGATTGCCGGGGTGAATGCCCGCAGACCGCTCGCGCCGCCCCCTCCGGCCGGGCAGGATGCTGCCCGTAGCCCCTTCGCCCGTCATGGGAGGCCCGGATGACCGGAAGCACGGCCGCGTCCTTCACCGCCGACGACTACCGGGCCCGCATGGAGCGCGCCGCGCGGACGGCCGCCGCGGCCGGTCTCGCGGGCCTGCTGGTGGCCCCGGGACCGGACCTGGTGTGGCTCACGGGCTACACGCCCCCGGCCGTCACCGAGCGGCTCACCCTGCTGGTCCTCGCCGCCGGGCAGGACCCCGTCCTCGTCGTCCCCGCCCTGGAGGCCCCGGACGCGCACCGGGCGCCCGGCGCGGCCGCCCTGACCCTGCGCGACTGGACCGACGGCAAGGACCCCTACGCCGCCACCGCCGCCCTCCTCGACGCCTCGGGCCGGTTCGGCATCAGCGACAACGCCTGGGCCCTGCACCTGCTGGCCCTCCAGCAGGCCCTGCCCGGCAGCTCCTACGCCTCGCTGACCGAGGCCCTGCCCATGCTGCGCGCCGTCAAGGACGCGGCCGAGCTGGACCTCATGGCGGCCGCCGGCGCCGCCGCCGACGCGACGTTCGAGGAGATCCGCGAGGTCCCCTTCGCCGGCCGCCGGGAATCCGAGGTGGCCGCTGACCTCGACCGGCTGCTGCGCCGGCACGGCCACGAGCAGGTCGACTTCACCATCGTCGCCTCGGGCCCGAACGGCGCCAACCCGCACCACGAGGCGGGCGACCGCGTCATCGCCCGCGGCGACATGGTCGTCCTCGACTTCGGCGGCCTGCGGGACGGCTACGGCTCCGACACCTCCCGCACCGTCCACGTCGGCGAACCCACCGACGAGGAACGCCGCGTGCACGCCGTGGTGCGCGAGGCCCAGGAGGCCGGCTTCCGCGCGGTGCGGCCCGGGGCGGCCTGCCAGGACGTGGACCGGGCCGCCCGCGAGGTCATCGCCGACGCCGGGTACGGCGAGTACTTCATCCACCGCACCGGCCACGGCATCGGCGTCACCACCCACGAGCCGCCCTACATGATCGAGGGCGAGGAGCGGCCCCTCGTGCCGGGCATGTGCTTCTCCGTGGAACCCGGCATCTACCTGCCCGGCCGGTTCGGGGTCCGCATCGAGGACATCGTGACCGTCACGGAGGACGGCGGGCGGCGCCTGAACACCACCACGCGCGAGCTGGTCATAGTGGAGTGAGGCCCCCGATGTCCCCAGCACGCCTCCCGAACGGCAACGGCGCGACCATGACCCAGGCACCCACACCCACCGCGGACACCGTCCGCCGGCTGGTCCTGTCCCTCCTCAAGGACGCCACGGAGAGCAAGAGCGCCAAGGACACCAAGGACGGCAGGGGCGGCAAGGAGACCCGGCAGGGCGGCCCCGGCCCCGACGTCCGGCCCGCCACCCCGGGCGCCGAACCCGTCACCTGGTGGGTCGGCACCCGCCACGTACTGCGCCTCGCCCCCGACCGCGAGGCCACCCTGCGCCAGCGCCGCGAACTGCGCCTGCGCGACCTCGTCCGCCCGCACGTCCCGATGGCGGTGCCGGCCAGTGTCGCGCACGGCGAGTGGGCGCCCGGACTGGGCTACACGCTGGACACCAAGGTGCCCGGCGGCTCGGGGGAGGAGCACGACGTGTCCGCCGTCGGCGAGGCCGACCTCGCCGCGCTCCTCACGGGCCTGCGCGAGGTTCCGGTCCGGCAGGCCGAGACCATCGGCGTGCCGCGCGCCGCGCCGCGCTCCCTGGAGGCACTGCGCCGGGCCGCCGCACGCGCCGCCGAACGCCTCGCGGGAGCCGACGAGTTCGACGCCGCCCGCCTGCACCAGCTCACCCCGCCCGCCGCGTCCCAGCTCGCCGCCCAGCCCGGCTCGGCGGTCCTCACCCATCACGCCCTCACGGGCGGCCATCTCGTGGTCAGCGCCGACGGCCGGGTGCGCGGCGTTCTCGGCTGGGCCGGCGCGGTCGTCGGCGACCCGGCCGAGGACATCGCGGGCCTCGCCCTCGCCGTCGGCTCACCCGCCGCCGTGCGCGCCGCCACCCTCGCCGGCTACGGCGCCCGACCCTGCCTGCGCGGCCTGTGGCTCGCCCGCTGCGACACCGTCGTCCACCTCGCCGAGAACCTCGCCGGCAAGAACGCCACCCTGCTGCGCACCCGGCTGCGCCGCGCCTGGGAGCCGATCCTGCTGGAACGAGTGACGGACCTGGGGGACGCGGACGACGCCCTGTAGCGGGCCGGGCGCCGCCGTCCCCGCGGCTATCCTCCGCTCATGAAGCGCACCGCCGCGGCCGTGTCCCTGCTGACCGCCGCCGCCCTCACGTGCCTGGCCGGCTGCTCCGGCACCGCCGCACAGGCCACGCACGGCGCCACGGCGTCCCCGGCACGGCAGCAGACACCGGCCGAGCGTCTCACCACGCTCATGGTCACCGCGGCCGACCTCGGAACCGGCTACTCCGTAAGGGAGTTCGACCCGGCAGAGGGGAAGCGCGTCTTCGCCCGCTCCGCGCAGGAGATCACCGGCAGCGCCTGCACCCCGCTGGCGGCCATGACGCACCAGCTGCCCCTCGGCAGGCCGCAGGCCTCCCTGAGCCGCCTCGTCGCGACCCGGGAGGCCCCTGGTACCCGCATCTACGTCACGCTCGCCGGCTACGGCAAGGGCATGGCGGTGACAGCGATGGACACCCTCCTCGCCGATGCCGTGCAGGGCTGCTCCCTCGGCTTCTCCGTCGAGGCGAACGGCACCGGCGAGCAGTACGACCCCTTCGAGCCCGAGGACACCCCCGCCCTCGGCGACGAGGCCCTCGCCTACCGCGGCGTCGTCACATCCGAGGGCGGCACGCCCCGGCCGATCCGCACCACCGTCGTACGCGACGGGGACGTCATCGCCGTCTGCACCGCGGTGGGCGGCGCCCGCATCGCGAACCCGACGGTCCTCGCCCCCGTGATCGAGGCGCAGGACGCGAAGCTCCGCTGACCTCTCCCCGCGCTCAGTCCTGGGCGAGCACCACGGCCGACTCCCCGGGCAGCCGCACCACCCCGTCCGCCCCGGGCTTCTCCACCGGCTCCCACGCGGCCAGCACGCGCGCGTGGGGCACGCCGAGCGGCAGCGCGGCCGGTTCCGAGGCCAGGTTCACCGCCACGAGGACGTCCCCCCGCCGGAAGGCGATCCAGCGGCGCTCCTCGTCGAAGGCGACCTTGGTGTCGGCGAGGTCGGGGTCGGTCAGGTCCGGCTGCTCGTGGCGCAGGGCGAGGAGCTGCCGGTACCAGGCCAGCACACGCGCGTGGGGCTCGCGTTCCGGTTCGGACCAGTCGAGGCAGGAGCGGTCCCGGGTCGCCGGGTCCTGCGGGTCGGGCACGTCCTCCTCCTTCCAGCCGTGCGCGGCGAACTCCCGCCGCCTGCCCCGCCGTACGGCGTCCGCGAGCTCCGGGTCGGTGTGGTCGGTGAAGAACTGCCAGGGCGTGCCCGCCGCCCACTCCTCGCCCATGAAGAGCATCGGCGTGAAGGGCGCCGTCAGGATCAGCGTCGCCGCGCACGCCAGCAGCCCCGGGGAGACCAGGGCCGAAAGCCGGTCCCCCTGGGCGCGGTTGCCGACCTGGTCGTGGGTCTGGCCGTAGCCGAGCAGCCGGTGCCCGGCCACGCGCGTACGGTCCAGCGGGCGCCCGTGGTGCCGCTCCCGGAAGCTGGAGTACGACCCGTCGTGGAAGTAGCCGCCGGTGAGGGTCTTGGCGATCCCGCCGAGCGGAGCGCGCGCGAAGTCGGCGTAGTAGCCCTGCGACTCGCCGGTCAGCGTGGCGTGCAGGGCGTGGTGGAAGTCGTCGTTCCACTGCGCGTGCAGCCCGAGGCCGCCCTCGGCGCGGGAGGTGATGAGCCGCGGGTCGTTGAGGTCCGACTCGGCGACCAGGAACAGCGGCAGGCCCGTCTCGGCGGCCAGGGCGTCCACGGCCGTCGACAGTTCCTCCAGGAAGTGGCACGCACGCGTGTCCACCAGCGCGTGCACCGCGTCCAGGCGCAGCCCGTCGATCCGGTAGTCCCGCAGCCACGCCAACGCGCCGCCGATCAGGAAGGCGCGCACCTCGTCCGAGCCCGGCGCGTCCAGGTTGACCGCGGCGCCCCAGGGGGTGTGGTGGGTGTCCGTGAGGTACGGGCCGAAGACGGGCAGGTAGTTGCCGGACGGCCCGAAGTGGTTGTGCACCACGTCGAGCACCACGCCCAGGCCGAGTCCGTGGGCCCGGTCGACGAAGCGTTTCAGCGCCTCGGGCCCGCCGTACGGCTCGTGCACCGCCCACAGCGAGACACCCTCGTAGCCCCAGCCGTGCGTGCCCGGGAAGGGGCACAGCGGCATCAGCTGCACATGTGTGACGCCCAGTTCGGCGAGATGGCCGAGCCGCTCGGCGGCCGCGTCCAGGGTGCCCTCGCGCGTGTAGGTCCCCACGTGCAGCTCGTACAGCACCGCGCCGGGCAGCGGCCGCCCGCGCCACTGCGCGCGCCACGCGTACCGTTCGTGATCGACGACCGCGCTCAGCCCGTCCGGGCCGTCCGGCTGCCGCCGCGAGCGCGGATCGGGCAGCACGGGCCCGTCGTCCAGCGAGAAGCCGTACCGGGACCCTTCGCGCGCCTCGGCCTCGCCCCGCCACCACCCCGCCCGTTCGGGATCGCGCTCCAATTCACGTGTGACGTCGTCGCACTGGAGCGTCACACGGCCGGCCTGTGGTGCCCACACCTCGAACTGCACGGACGGTTCCCCTTCGTCTGCTCACCGGGATGTAGCCCGTCCATGGTGCGTCAAACGAGATCAATCCGCTGGTGCATCCACCCTTTTGCGGCGGGTGTCGCCGGGTACGGGCGCGTGGCGGCCGATTTCCCGTTTTCTGGACAGCCCGGCCGCGCTGTCCGACAATCACCAGCGTGACGTCGTCCTTCGAGTTCAACACGTTCCCCGCGCGGCTCTCCGACGCGGAGCGCGACCGGGCGCTGAAGGTACTCCGTGACGGCGTCGCCATGGGCCGTCTGTCCCACGACACGTTCGTCCGCCGCATGGAGCTGGCGCTCGCCGCCCGGCGCCCGGACGAACTCGCCGTGCTCACGGCCGACCTGCGCGCGGAGAGCCGGTTCTCGCGCCTGGTGTTCGGCACCGTCGAGGCGGTCTCCGGATTCTCCGTGCGGCTGCGCAGGGCCTGGCAGGCCGAGCGGCTGCCCAAGCTGCAGCTGCCCCACCCGTCGCACGGCCATCCGCTGCGCATAGGCCGCGATCCCGCCAGCGGACTGCGCCTCAACCACGAGACGGTCTCCCGCGTGCACGCCGAACTGCGTCACCAGGGCGGCATGTGGGTCCTGCGGGACCTCGGCTCCACCAACGGCACGACGGTGAACGGCAGGCGGGTCGTCGGCGCGGCCGTCGTACGCGAGGGCGACCAGGTGGGCTTCGGCCGGATGACGTTCCGACTGGCGGCCGGCTGACCGGAAACTGAGCCACGCCTCACCCCTGGCCTGGGGATTACCGAATGCCGGTCCCGGGCGCGTGGCTGAAATCCCTTTGCGGCCCACGTGTTGACGTACCCCTGAAGTCGTGACTGACTGTGCTTACGCCATCTACACCTGGTGAACCGACGGCACCGCATTGGGGAGGTGTGCCCTGCCGCCCCTCCCGCGCTACCCGACCGTCGACGAACTGGGCGCCCGGGCCGCCGCCCTCGTCGCCCGCCACCCTCATGACGCCCGGCTGCGCCGGGTCGGCACCTCCCGCGCGGGCACCCCCATGTGGCTGCTCTCCGTCGGCCACGGCAGCCGCCAGGCCCTGGTCGTCGCCGGCCCCCACGCCAACGAACCGGTGGGCGGCGCCACCGTGTTGCGCCTGGCCGAGCGGGCGCTGGCCGACCCGCGGCTCACCGGGGGCGCGGACGCCACCTGGAACCTGCTGCTGTGTCTCGACCCGGACGGGTCGCGCCGCAACGAGGGCTGGCTGCCCGGCCCCTACACACTCGGCCGGTACGTCCGGAACTTCTTCCGGCCCGGCTTCCTGGAGCAGCCCGAATGGCTGCCCGACGGCGCGGCCGGAGCCGCCCTGCCGGAGACCCGCGCCCTGCTCGACCTCCAGGACGAACTGCGCCCGTTCCTCCAGTGCTCCCTGCACGGCGTCGACATCGGCGGCGGCTTCGTCGAGCTCACCCACGACCTGCCGGGCATCGCCCAGCGCCTCGCCCACATCGCCGCCCGGCTCGGCATCCCCCGCGAACTCGGCGCGTACGACGCCCTGTACTGGCCCGGCCTCGGGCCCGCCGTCTACCGGATCCCCCCGCCGCGCCGGGCCGATCTGCTCGCGGCCATGACGGAGGCCGCCGTCGAGTCCACCTGGTTCCACCCGTACCGGCACGGCACCGTCACCGCGGTCGTCGAGGCGCCCATGTGGGGTGTGACGGCCGTGGCGGACGGCTCCCCGCCCGCGGACCGGGACGCCGTGCTCCGGGCCGTCAGCCGCACCCTGCGCCACGACACGGGCCTCCTGCGGCACCTGCTGGCCCGGGTCCGGCCGCACCTGACCGCCGTGCCCGACGCCGCCCGCCTGCTCGCCCCGGTCGACGACTACCTCCTGGTCTGCCCCGGCCTCGCCGACGCCTGGGACCCCGACACCGGCGACAGCCCGGCCCACCCTCTCCCGCCCCTGAGCACCGCCCACCTGGTCGCCCTGCGCATCTCCGGTCGACGGCTCGCACTGCGCACGGCGGGACTGCTGCACCAGCTCGTACGCGCCGCCGGCCGCGATCCGGCCGGGGCGCTGCCGGAGCTGGACCGGCTGATCGACGAGTGGTGCGCCGACTACCGCGACGGCTGCGGGGCGCGCTGGATCCCGGTGGCCCGCCAGGCGGAGTACCAGGCCCGGGTGGTGCTCGCCGCGTTCGAGCTGGCCGGGCGGCACGCACGCGCGTGCTCCGGTTCGGGCGAGCCGATGCCGATGCAGCGGGACTGAGGCGGAGGGCAGTCCGGGAGGTCCAAGTGGCCGGGCTGGGGGTGGCCGGGCCCCGGCACAGCCCCCTACGACGCCCTCTCGCGCGCGTGCAGCGCCGCCGCGACCACCGTGCGGGACTGGTGCTCCACCTGGTGCTCCAAGGGCACCCAGCGGGCGCGGAAACGCTCCGCGAAGGCGTCGCTCCAGATCGAGACCAGCGCCTCGAGCTGCTTCGCCGCACCCTCGTCCGTCCCGCGCAGCACCCGCAGCAGCATGGCCGCCGCCCGCAGCGGCACGCGCCGCGCGAACGCGTCCACGCTGCCCACATACGCCCGGGTGCGGTCGGCGGGCGGGGTGTGGACCAGGTCGGAGGCCAGGCCCGGCACCAGCTCCAGCCCCCACCGGGCGGCCCGCAGCAACGGCCCGTCCAGACCCGCCAGCCGCGGCAGCGCCCCCTCCAGCACGCGCGTCACCTCCAGCGCGTCACGCTGCAGCCGGATGGCCAGCTGCGCGATCGCCGCCGCCGGAGCAGGATGCGGAGCCGGGTCGTCCACCAGATCGCTCGCCCACATCGGCACCTCGACCACCGCGGTCAGCCCGCCGTACCGGTGGGCGTGGTACCAGGTGCTGTGCCGCGCGTCGTCCGGCAGGCTCGGGTACGCCGGCCCGATCCCGGGCGCGGGCATCACGTGCACCCCCGGCCCGGAGGCGGGCCAGCCCGCGGCGTCCGAGGCGCCGGTCTCCACCGGGATGTGCAGCTCTGCCGCGGACTTCGCGAACGGCTCGGCCAGCCCGGGCACGTCCTTCGTCAGCTGCACCCAGCTGCCGCCCAGGTCCGTGCCGTGCAGAGTGACCTGCAGATAGGGGCGCAGCTCGTCGATGACGCCCGTCAGCGCCCGGGTCTCGGGCGGCAGCCGGTCCGGCGGCAGCACGGACGGCGCCCACTCGGGTTGCTCCGGGCCCGCGGGCCGGAAGAAGCCGAGGTGGTAGTCGTACAGGCTGCGCGGCGCCGGCGTCACATGCAGGCTCGCCCCGTCGGGGTCCGCGCACAGCAGGAAGTGCCAGGAGATGCCGTCGCGCAGCTCCCGCTGCTCCAGCACCCGCCGGGCGAGCGCGAGCAGGGTGCAGGAACCGGTCGGCTCGTTGGCATGGGCACCGGCGACCACCAGGACGGCATGGCGGGCCCGGCCCACGGACAGCAGGTGCAGGGGCCTGCCCGCGCGTGAGGCACCCACCTGCCGCAGGGTGCACACGCCGGGGCGCAGAGCGGTCAACGCCCGGGCAGCAGAAAGCTGTTCGGTCACCGTCGGGTAGCGCAGCTCCGGCAGGACACTCACCCCCGTCACATCCGCCCGAGTTCGCAATCGCAGTACCCCATGGCCATGGTGCGGTGTCAAGGGCGCGCCGGGGGAGGCCCCAGGGGGCGCCCGGAAGCACTGCCCCGGCTACTGCTGGTGCAGCCCCCGACCTGCCAGGGTGAGGAAGGCCTCGCCGACCGCCTCCGACAGGGTCGGGTGCGGGTGGACGTGCCGGGCCACGTCGGACGGCTCGGCGTCCCAGCCGACGACCAGCTGGCTCTCGGCGATCATCTCCGACACGTGCGGACCCACCAGGTGCACGCCGAGCACCCGCCCGCCGGTCTCGGTGACGACCTTCACCATCCCGCCCTGCCCGTGCACCATGCCCTTCGCGACGGCGGTCAGCGGCATGCTGTTCGCCGTCACCTCGTACCCGCGCGCGCGTGCCTCGGCCTCGCTCAGCCCCACGGCGGCCGTCTGCGGCGACGAGTACGTGACCCGGGGCACGGCCGCGTAGTCCACGGGCGCGGACGGCTCGCCCGCCAGCGTCTCGGCCACCAGCAGCCCTTCCGCGAACGACGCGTGTGCCAGTCCGAGCGACGGCGGCGGCAGCAGATCGCCCACCACGTGGACGCCGGGCACGGGCGTCTCCAGCCGGTCCCAGTCGGCCGGTACGACGAACCCGCGCGCGTCCGTGGCGAGTCCCGCGGCGGCCACGTCCAGGTCGTCGGTGACCGGGACCCGCCCGACCGCCACCAGCAGCCGCTCGGCCTCCACCGTGAGGGTCTCGCCCCGGGCGGTACGCACGCGTGCGCGCACCCCGTCGCCGAGGACCTCGGCGTCCAGCAGGCGAGCGCCGGCCCGGACGTCGATGCCGCGCTTCTTCAGACCCCGGGCCAGATGACGGCTCACATCCGCGTCCTCCAGCGGCACGATCCGGTCGGCGGCCTCCACCAGGGTGACCTCGGCACCCAGGGAGCGGTGGAACGAGGCGTACTCCACGCCGATCGCGCCGCCCCCGAGCACCAGTACGGACGCCGGGAGCCCCGGGGCGAAGAGGGCGTCGTCGCTCGTCACCACGCGCCGCCCGTCCGGTTCGAGCCCGGGGAGCACGCGGGGCCGTGAGCCGGTGGCCAGAACGAGCCCACGGCGGGCGGAGAGGTCACGCATGCCGGGTTCGCCGTGCGCGCCCGAGACCGCCACGCGCACCGAACGCGGCCCCGTCAGCCGCGCGCTCCCCGAGAGCACCCGCACCCCCGCATGCGCGAGATGCGCCTCCACGCCCCGGTGGTTGCGCGCCACGATGTCGTCGCGGGTGGCCACCAGGGCGGACCAGTCGACCGCGTCCAAGGTCGCCTTCACACCCCAGCGTTCGCGGGCCTCGGCGATCCCGTCGACGAGTTCGGCGGCGTGCAGCATCGCCTTGCTGGGGATGCAGCCGCGGTGCAGGCACGTCCCGCCGACCTTGTCCCGCTCGACGAGCACGACCTCGAGGCCGAGGGCCGCGGCGCGCAGGGCGGTGCTGTAGCCGCCCGTGCCGCCGCCGATGACGATGACGTCCGGTGAGTCCATGTCCTCAGCCTCCGCCCGGCCCTTGCCATGCGTCCAAGGCAATGTTCTTGTGGCATCGATGCAGGGCGTTTATGGGGGAGGGGCCGTGAGCCTGCGCCAGATGGAGTACTTCCTGGCGGTCGTCGAGGAGGCGTCCTTCACGCGCGCGGCGGAGCTCCTGCACGTCTCGCAGCCCGCGCTGTCCCATCAGATCAAGGCCCTGGAACGGTCCGTGGGCGGTGCCCTCCTGGAGCGCCTGCCGCGGGGTGTGCGCCTGACGCCGATGGGGCGCGCCTTCCGCCCGCACGCCGAGCTCGCCGTGCGCAGCGCCGCCCAGGCCCGCCGGGCGGCCCGCGCCACCGCCGGTGCCGACGGCGGTGAACTCCACATCGCCGCCGTCCACTCCGTCGCGGTCGGCGTCCTCCCTGACGTCTTCGCCCGCTGGCGTGCCGCCCACCCGCGCGTGCTGCTGCACCTCCACGAGTACGCCACCTCGCAGGCGCTGGAGGAGCAGATCGAGCGCGGCACCGCCGATCTGGCCGTCGGCCCGGCGCCGGCCGACCCGCCGGGAACCGTCGTACCGGTCGGCCAGGAGGAGATCGTCCTCGTGGTGCCCTTCGACGACCGCTTCGCGGGCCGGACGACGGTGACGCTGCAGGAGCTGGCCGACCGCCCCTGGGTCCGCTGCGCCATGGAGCCCGTCGTCCACGGCGAGCGCTTCCTCGACTGGGCGTGCGGCCGCGCGGGCTTCACCCCGCGCACCGCCGTGTTCACCGAGCACACCTCGACGGCGGTACGGATGGCCGCGGCCGGTGTCGGCGTCTGCGCCGCGCCCGCCCACCTCGTCCGCGACGCGGTCGGCGGGGGCTGCGTCGTCCTCACCCCCGACCCGGCCTGGAGGCGCACCCTGACGGTCTTCTCGCGCCTGCCGCCGACCGGCGCGGCGGAGAGGTTCGTGGACCTGCTGCGAACATCCTGGCCGCGCCCGCGAGCGCCTCTGCCCGCCTGTGAGGACTGCCCCGAGGACGGCCCCGCGGTCGCCTGAGCTCAGTCGCCCACCCTCTCCAGCAACGCCACCGGCACCCCCGAGAACAGCTCCTCCACGCGCGCGTGCCCCGTGAACTCGCGCCCGGGCTCCAGCACGTCCGCCCAGCGGCCCGGCGGCAGCGGCAGCCGGGTGTCCTGCCAGCCGCCCGCCTCCGCGAGCCGCAGGGACAGGCGGGTCACGGCCGTCAGCACCTCACCGGAGCGGACGAACGCCAGGCAGTGCGCCGCCGCCGGTCCCTCGGCCGGCAGCGCCATGTACGTCGCCGTGTCGCCGAAGGCGCCGGGACGCCGGGCCCGCAGCCCCAGCGCCGCCCGCGTCACCGCCGACTTCTCCGCCGACGTGCCGCCGGACTCCGCGGGCGGGAAGTCCACCGCCCGCCGGTTGTCCGGGTCGACCAGGGCCCGGTACTCGGCCTCCGTGCCCTGGTAGACGTCCGGGACGCCCGGCATCGTCAGCTGCACCAGGGCCGTGCCCAGCACGTTGGCCCGGATGTGCGGCGCCAGCGACTCCCGGAACGCGGCGACCCGCTCGCCCGGCGCCCCGCACGGCCCGGCCGCCACGAACCGCTCCACCGCCTCCTCGTAGGGCGGCTCCTGCTCGGTCCAGCTCGTGTACAGGCCCGCCTCACGCACATGCTTCAGCAGCGCCCCCTGCACCCGCTCCCGCACCCCCGGGGACGGTCCCAGCCCGAACACCGTCTGCCAGGCGGCCCACGCCAGTTGCGCGTCCGGCACCCCCTCCCCGGTACGGGTCACCTCGGCGAGCACGTCCGCCCAGCGGTCCGGGCATTCGGTGAGCACGTGCAGGGCCGCCCGGACGTCCGCACTGCGCTTGGTGTCGTGCGTGCTGGCGACCGTGCCGGTCACCGGCCAGTCGCGCTGCACGCGCGCGCAGTACGCGTGGAACTCCTCCGGCGACAGCGCGGGAGCGCCCGGATTCCCGCCCACCTCGGTCGCCGACAGCAGCGGCACGTACCGGTAGAACGCGGTGTCCTCCACGGACTTGGCCCGCAGCGCCGACGCGGTCTGCCCGAACCGCGTCCGGAACTCCAGCTGCGCGGGCCCGTCGCCGTACCGCCCCAGCACCAGGTCCCGTACGACGTCCACCGCACCGGCCTCCTCGGGCACGGCGAAGGCGTGCCGGGCCTCCGCGGCGGCCTCCTCGGTGACCACGGACGCCGCGTCGGCGGACTCGTAGGGCCGGTAGACCTCCATGCGTACGAGAAGCTCCTGGAGCGCCGTGCGCAGCGCCCAGGGGGCTCGGTCGCGCAGGGCCGGCTCCGGGGCGCTCGCGCACAGCCGGCTCGCCACCCGGGTCAGCCGGTCCGTCTCGGTGGCCAGCTCGTGGGTGAGCACCTTGTACGCCGCCCGCCGCACGGTCGCCTCCCACTGCCCGCCCCGGTCCGTCTGGGGGGCCGCGAAGCGCCGGTACTGCCCCAGCAGGTCCCCGAACCCGGCCGGGTCCGTGAAGACCCCGTCCACGTGCCGCAGGGCGTCGTAGCCGGTGGTCCCGGCGACGGGCCAGGACGCGGGCAGGTGCTCACCGTCGGCCAGGATCTTCTCCACGACCGTCCAGCGGCCCTCGGTCGCCTCGTGCAGCCGCCGGAGGTAGCCGTCGGGGTCGGCGAGCCCGTCGGGGTGGTCGATGCGCAGCCCGTCGATCACGCCCTCGTGCAGCAGCTTGAGGATCTTGTCGTGGGTGGCCTCGAACACCTCCGGGTCCTCCACCCGTACCCCGATGAGCTCCGAGATGCTGAAGAACCGCCGGTAGTTGAGCTCGGTCCGGGCCAGCCGCCACCACACCGGGCGGTACCACTGCGCGTCCAGCAGATGCGGCAGCGGCAGGTCCTCGGTGCCCTCGCGCAGCGGGAGGACGTGGTCGTAGTAGCGCAGCACGTCACCGTCGACGCGCAGCTCGTCGAGCACCTCGCCCAGCGGCCCGCCGAGGACCGGCAGCAGCACCTGGCCGTCCTGCGCCTCCCAGTCGATGTCGAACCACCGCGCGTACGGCGACTTCGGGCCCTCACGCAACACCTCCCACAGGGCGCGGTTGTGGCGCGGGGCCATGGCCATGTGGTTCGGGACGATGTCCACCACCAGGCCGAGCCCGTGCTCGCGCGCGGTGCGCGCCAGCGCCCGCAGCCCCTCCTCGCCGCCCAGCTCCTCACGCACGCGTGCGTGGTCGACGACGTCGTAGCCGTGCGTCGAGCCCGGCACCGCCTCCAGGACGGGGGACAGGTGCAGGTGCGAGACGCCGAGCGAGGCCAGGTACGGCACGACGGCCGCGGCTGCTCCGAAGGGGAACTCGGGCTGCAGCTGCAGCCGGTACGTGGCCGTGGGCACCACCGGGTCAAGTCGCTCAGGTGTCATGCAGACGTACGTACCCGCCCCGCCGCCGTTCGTGTCATCACCCGCGCCAGGTGCGCCGCGCGTCGCCCGGACGAGTGGCTCTTTCCGGACGACGCGACGGCGGTCACCCCACGGACGGCCCCGCGGGCCGCCGGGGCCGCTACACGGGCCGCTGGAGCACCGTCATGCTCCGGTCCGTCAGGGTCAGCCGGTCCCCGGCCTGCACCTTCGGGCCGGTGTCCGAGGGCACACCGTCCGGGAGGGCCGTGTCGACCACGACCTCCCACTGCCGCCCGTGATTGACCGGGATGACGAAGTCCAGCGGCTTCGGCGAGGCGTTGAACATCAGCAGGAACGAGTCGTCGGTGATGCGCTCCCCGCGCGCGCCCGGCTCGGAGATCGCGTTGCCGTTGAGGAACACCGTCAGCGCCGACGCCTGCGCCGAGTCCCAGTCCCGCTGGGTCATCTCCCGGCCGTCCGGGGTGAACCAGGCGATGTCGGACAGGTCGTCGTGCGTGCCCTCCACGGGCCGCCCGTGGAAGAAGCGCCGCCGGCGGAAGACCGGGTGGTTGCGGCGCAGCCACACCATCGCGCGCGTGAAGGCCAGCAGCTCCCGGCTCGGCCCGCCCTCCGGGTCCTCGTCCTCCTCCGGCCAGTCGACCCAGGCCAGCTCGTTGTCCTGGCAGTAGGCGTTGTTGTTGCCGCGCTGGGTGCGGGCGAACTCGTCGCCGTGGCTGATCATGGGCACGCCCTGGGACAGCATCAGCGTCGCGATGAAGTTCCGCATCTGCCGGGCCCGCAGCCGCAGCACGTCCGGGTCGTCGGTCTCGCCCTCGACCCCGCAGTTCCAGGACCGGTTGTGGCTCTCGCCGTCCCGGTTGTCCTCGCCGTTGGCCTCGTTGTGCTTGTCGTTGTAGGCCACCAGGTCGTGCAGGGGGAAGCCGTCGTGGCAGGTCACGAAGTTGATCGAGGCCAGCGGGCGGCGCCCGTCGTCCTGGTACAGGTCGGACGAGCCGGTCAGCCGCGAGGCGAACTCCGCGAGGGTGCGCTGCTCGCCCCGCCACAGGTCGCGCACGGTGTCCCGGTACTTGCCGTTCCACTCGGTCCACAGCGGCGGGAAGTTGCCCACCTGGTAGCCGCCCTCGCCCACGTCCCACGGCTCGGCGATCAGCTTCACCTGCGAGACCACCGGGTCCTGCTGCACCAGGTCGAAGAACGACGACAGCCGGTCCACCTCGTGGAACTGCCGGGCCAGTGTCGCCGCCAGGTCGAAGCGGAACCCGTCGACGTGCATGTCCGTGACCCAGTACCGCAGCGAGTCCATGATCAGCTGGAGCACGTGCGGGGACCGCATGAGCAGGGAGTTCCCGGTCCCTGTCGTGTCCATGTAGTAGCGGGGGTCGTCCGTCAGCCGGTAGTAGCGCGAGTTGTCCAGGCCCTTGAAGGACAGCGTCGGGCCCATGTGGTTGCCCTCGGCGGTGTGGTTGTAGACCACGTCGAGGATCACCTCGATCCCGGCCTCGTGCAGCGCCTTGACCGCCGACTTGAACTCCAGCACCTGCTGGCCCCGGTCGCCCCAGGACGCGTAGGCGTTGTGCGGGGCGAAGAAGCCGATGGTGTTGTAGCCCCAGTAGTTGTTCAGGCCCATGTCGACCAGGCGGTGGTCGTTCACGAACTGGTGTACGGGCATCAGCTCCAGGGCGGTGACCCCGAGCTCGGTGAGGTGCTCGATGATCGCCGGGTGCGCGAGGGCCGCGTAGGTGCCGCGCAGCTCCTCCGGGAGGCCGGGGTGGCGCATGGTGAGGCCCTTGACGTGGGCCTCGTAGATCACCGTGTGGTGGTACTGCGTGCGCGGGCGCCGGTCGTCGCCCCAGTCGAAGTAGGGGTTGACCACGACCGACGTCATCGTGTGCGGCGCCGAGTCGAGATCGTTGCGCCGGTCGGGATCGTCGAAGTGGTAGCCGTAGACCTCCTCGCCCCATTGGATCGAACCGCTGATCGCACGCGCGTACGGGTCGAGCAGCAGTTTCGCGGAGTTGCAGCGCAGTCCGCGCTCCGGGGCGTACGGGCCGTGCACCCGGAACCCGTACCGCTGTCCCGGCATGATGCCCGGCACATACGCGTGCCGCACGAACGCATCGCTCTCCCGGAGCTCGACCGCCGTCTCCGAGCCGTCGTCGTGCAGCAGACACAGCTCTACTCGGTCCGCGGCCTCCGTGAAGACCGCGAAATTGGTACCGGCGCCGTCGTACGTGGCACCGAGTGGATACGCCTCGCCAGGCCAGACCTGCATGAATACGACTCTTTCAGGTGTGCGGCGCCGGTGGGGACGCCTTGGTCCCGAGTCTCCCCGAAAGTGAGGGAACCTCCTATGACTTATCTCCCTCTTACCGAGTGACCAGTGCATACGCGGTATGCCGAACCGTTTGGGGCAAACACATACTCCCGGGGCTGTTGGGGGAGTAGGGGGAAGACGTGCGCAACATAGTGCACCGCCACCTGGGCAAGGTGGTGGCGGGTACGGCCATCGCGGTGGCCGGGACCGCCGTGATGATCGGGATCACCCTGCCGGGCACGGCGGGGGCGGACGACACGGGGACCCGCGCGGGGCAGTCCGTGCCGCAGGCGACCGGCGGCCCGGCGAGCGGGGGCCCGGCGAGCGGGGGCCGGGCCGTGGCGCCGGGGGTCGTGGAGGAGGCACCGGCCGAAGGACAGAAGGGCGAGGGCCGCGATCCGCTGACCGACGACGAGCTGAAGCGGGTCGAGAAGATCGCCCTCAGCCGGCAGCTGTTCCAGAGCAGCGAGAGCGTCGACGGGGACCGCGGCCCGCAGCCCCTCGGCGTGGACCTCGCCGAACCCGAGGCCGACGAGGTCGGCAAGCCGGACGCGCCCCGGCGCGCCGACGTGACGTTCTACGACTACCGGGACGACACCCTCGTCACCCGGACCGTCGACCTCGGCACCGGCAAGGTGGTGAGCACCGGCACCCAGCACGGCGTCCAGCCGCCGCTCAGCCGCGCCGAGAAGGCCGAGGCGGCGGCACTCCTGATCGCCGACCCGCTGGGCGCGGACCTCAAGGCCGACTACAAGGACGCCACCGGCAAGGCACTCACCTCCGCGGACCAGCTCCAGCTCAGCGGCGCCGTCTACCGGGCCGCGCCGGGCGCCCAGCCCGCCGAGCTCGACCGGTGCGGAGAGCACCGCTGCGTCCGGCTGTTCCCGAAGATCAAGAACGGTCCGTGGGTCGACGCCAGGTCGCTGGTCATCGACCTGAGCGCCCGCAAGGTCGCCCGGCTCGGCCGCTGACCCACCCTCTTCACTCACCCGTCCACCTCGCTCCTCCTCGTCAGGGAGTCATCTCGTCATGCGCGTGAACAGCAACACCAAGGCCCGCACCCGGGCGGCCGTGGGCCTGACCGTGGCCGCGCTGGCCGCGGGCGCCACGGCCGGCGCGGGACCGGCCATCGCCCAGCCGAAGGCCGCCCCCGCGGCACCGGCCGCCGACTGCAGCGCCGCCTACCGCATCGAGCAGAAGCTCTCCTCCGGCACCACCTGGCGGATGTGCTGGCGCTACGACGGCAAGGCCGGCCTCGTGCTGGAGAAGATCTCGTACCAGCCCAAGGGCGAGCCCAAACCGATCAGGGTCCTCAACAGCGCCCGGCTCGGCCAGATCCACGTCCCCTACGACGACGGCTCGGTCGAGTACGACGACCTCACCGGCTTCGACTTCGCCCAGGGCCTGATGAACCTGGCGCCGAGCGAGTGCCCCGGCGGCGCCATCAAGACCGTCAAGGTCCCGGACTCCTGGAACGAGGACCCGAACGTCAAGGGCCTGTGCACCACCACCCGCTCCCGCGGCCACGCCTACCGCATGCAGGGCGACACCGCGAACAAGGTCTTCCAGGCCCAGGGCAAGGACCTCCTCGTCTACACGGTGAACCAGGTCGGCTGGTACGAGTACATGACCGAGTGGCGTTTCCAGGACGACGGCACGATCACCATGAACGTCGGCGCCACCGGCAGCCTGTCCTGGGACGACTACGACGCCGGCGACGGCCGCGGCTGGCCCATCGGCAAGGGCGCGAGCGCCAAGGCCACCAGCCACAGCCACAACGCCTTCTGGCGGCTCGACTTCGCCCTGGACGGTTCCACGAAGAACGGCATCGAGCAGTACGACTCCACCGTCACCGCGCCCACCAGGGGGCAGCGCGCCCCCACCACGAAGACGACCCGCACCAAGGTGAGCAAGGAACTGGCCGGAGACAGCAAGAACTACCGCTGGTGGCGCATGGTCAGCGCGACCGGCAAGAACAAGGACGGACACGCGCGCTCCTACGAGATCGTCCCCGGGCCCACGACCAAGTACCCGGGACGCAGCTTCACCAAGCGGGACCTGTACGTCACGCAGTACAACAAGTGCGAACTGTTCGCCAGCAACAACCCCGGCAACTGCGGGGCCGGAGCCGGGAAATCCGTCGACAAGTGGGTGAACGGACAGGCCCTGACCCACCCGGTGGTCTGGATGAACATCGGCTTCCACCACATAGCCCGGGACGAGGACCAGCAGCCGATGCCCGTCCACTGGCAGGGGTTCTCCATCGCCCCGCGCGACGTCACCGCTATGAATCCGCTCACTCCGGCCGAGCTCGGCTGGCAGAACGGGCACTGGCGGCCCCGCAGTTGAGAACTACCCTGCCCATCCGGCTGCACCGCCGACCGCTCCCGGAGTACCCTTCCTTGATCGTTGGAGGGGCCAGTCCCCTGGGGAGTGCTCGGGGGAGCGGAAGGCGGTGCGCGGGTGGGCTCGGGAGGGCTGGAGCTGCCCCCTGGTGGCGAGGGTCACGAGGGGAACTCCACTGACGTCCCGACCGGTGCCGTGTCCCTGGCGCGGCCGATGGACGCCACGGGCTCGATCGGGCCGGAACTGGACTGGGACGCCGACGCCTGGCGCGAGGTGCGCACCCGCGCCCAGCGGGCCGGCCGGGCCTACATCTGGCTGAACCTCGTCGAACAGCGGCTGCGCGCGGTGGTCGCCGCCGTGCTGCGGCCCGTCTACGAACCCGTCCACGGCGAGGACTGGGTGGTGGCCGCCGCCGGACCGGCCGGCCAGGAATGGGTGCAGCGCGCGGTCGCCGTACGCGAGGTCAGCCGCCGCAAGGGCTATCTGCTCGACCCGGCCGACGACAACGTGCTCTCCTTCCTCACCCTGCCGCAGCTGCGCGAGCTGATGGTGCAGCACTGGCCCTGCTTCGAGCCGTACTTCGACGACCGCCGGGACGTCGAGCTCGCCCTGGACGAGCTGGAGGTCACCCGGAACGTCGTCTCCCGCAACCGGGCCCTGTCCGAGGCCGTGCTGAACCAGGCCGAGCGGGCCTCGGCCCGGCTCCTGGAGATGCTCGGCGCGGGCGGGGACGTGCCCTCGGCGCGGCGGCTGCCGATCGACGCGGTCGAGGACCTGGTCGGGGACCGGTACGCCGACGTGGTCGCCGTCCACCCGGACCGGGTGCGGCTGATGCGGCAGTTCCCGGCCGAGGACATCTTCGGCGGCGCCCGCCGTCTCGACGCCATCGGCATCGGCCTCAACCTGCTCGTGCAGAACTTCTCCGGCCGGCGGCTGGTGCGGCTGGCCGAATCCGGCTGCCGGGTGCGGCTGCTGTTCCTCAACCCGGCCTCCAGCGCGGTCAAGCGCCGCGAGCGTGAACTCGGCATCAAGCGCGGCGAGCTCAGCCGGGCCGTCGAGATGAACATCCTGCACATGCGCCGGGTGCGCGCCCGGCTGCGCGACCCCGGCGCCTTCGAGATCCAGGTCTTCGACGAGACGCCCCGTTTCACGGCGTATCTCGTGGACGGCGACGGCGCGGACGGCATCGCGGTCGTGCAGAGCTATCTGCGCCGCACCCGGGGCATGGAGGCACCGGTGTTCGTGCTGCGCAACGGCGGCAAGGTGGTCAAGTCGGGCGAGACGGACGAAAGCGGCCTCTTCCCCACCTATCGCGAGGAGTTCGAGGTGATGTGGGCGGATTCGCGGCCGGTGTCATGAACTGTGCCCCGGTGCACGGTGGTTCTCCGGCCCGCGGTCCGGGCGAGCGGAACGCGGTCCTCTGATTGTCAGTGGTGCGTGGGAAGGTGGAGACCACTGGGGGAACGCACCACAAGAAGGGGGACGGCCCATGGGCTGGCACCAGGAGCTGCTGGTCGGCTTCGACCTGGAGACGACGGGCACGGATCCGCGCGAGGCGCGCATCGTCACGGGCGCCGTGATCGAGGTCAGGGGCGGGGTGCCGATAGGGCGCCGGGAGTGGCTGGCCGACCCGGGAGTGCCGATCCCCGAGGACGCGGTGGCGGTGCACGGCATCAGCAACGAGCGGGCGGCGGCCGAAGGCCGGCCGGCCGACCAGGTGGCGGACGCGCTGGCCGACGTCCTCACCTCCTACTGGAAGACGGGCGTACCGGTCGTCGCCTACAACGCGACCTTCGACCTCACCCTGCTCTCCGCCGAGTTGCGGCGCCACGGCCTGCCGTCCCTGCGCGACCGCCTGGGCGGCGTGGACCCGGCCCCGGTCATCGACCCGTACACCATCGACCGCTGGGTCGACCGCTACCGCCGCGGCAAACGCAACCTCGAAGCGGTCTGCGCCGAGTACGGCGTCGTCCTCGACGCCGCCCACGACGCCATGGCCGACGCCCTGGCAGCGGCCCGCCTGGCCGGCGCGATAGCCGAGCGCCACCCCAAGATCGCCACCCTCGGCCCGGCGGCCCTGCACCACCGCCAGATCGAGTGGTACGCGCAGTGGGCGGCGGACTTCCAGAGCTTCCTGCGCGGCAAGGGCGACGCGACGGCTTCGGTGGACGGGGCGTGGCCGCTGAGGGAGTTGGCGGACGCGTAAGCCGCGGGGCCCGTCAGAACGGATACCACCGCACTGTCTCGTCGGCCTCCCGCAAAGACGCCACCCGCCGCTCGAACTCGGCCAGCGCCTTCGGATTGCTCGGTGCGTGCTGGGCCACCCAGGCACAACTGGCCGTCTCCCGGGCGCCGCGCAACACCGAGCACCCGTCCCACTCCCGGACATCCCACCCGTACGCCTCGGTGAAGGACGCGTACGCCTCGTCCGCGAGCCCGTACCGGTCATGGGACAGCGCCATCACCACGAGATCGTGCTCGCGCAGGTCGGTGGAGACCGTCTCCAGGTCGACCAGAACCGGCCCGTCCGGGCCGACATGCACATTGCGGGGCAGCGCGTCGCCGTGGATCGGCCCCGGCGGCAGATGCGGCGTGAGCGCGGCGGCTTCGGAAGCGAATCCGTCCCGCCGCTCGCGCAGATACGCCGCGTCCGCGGGATCGATCGCGTCCCCCGCGAGCCGCAGCCACCGCTCCACGCCACCCAGCAGATCGCGGGCCGGGAGCGCGAAGGGAGGAAGGGGCGTGGCATGCACGACCCGTAGCAGTTCGGCCAAATCCCGCGGCTCGGCGGGCCGTACGGCATCCGGCAGCCGATGCCACACCGTCACCGGGTGCCCGTCGACCAGCAGCGCCTTCGGCTCGGCCGCCCGCACCGTCGGCACGCCCGCCTCGGCGAGCCACACCGCGATGTCCAGTTCACGGCGCGCCCGGTCGAGGAGTTCGGCGTCACGGCCGACCTTGACGACCAGATCACCGGCGGCGAACACCGCGTTCTCGCCCAGGGCGAGCAGTCGCGCCTCCCCGGCCGCACCGGGCAGCACCCCCGCCGCGGCCAGTACGTCCCGCGCCCGTGCCTCGTCCATCGTCCGCCTCCGTGTCGTCCACGCCTCGACCGTCGGGTTCCGGCCATCCCTCGGTCAGTGTCGCATCGGCACAGGTCGGGCGGCGTACGCGGTGTCTTGACGAGGCACACGGCCTTCACGAGCATGACCAGGCCAGCCGAGCCGTGCAAAGGGGCTGATTCCGTGACGACGGTGACCGAGGCTTCACCACCTTCGCCACCGAGGAGGCGGGCCGGCCGCAGACCCGGCGGGGACCGGCCCCGGCGAGCCGCCGGCCACCGCGCCTGGTTCCTGGTGCTCCCGGCCCTGATCCCGATCCTCGTCCTCAGTGTCGGACCGCTGCTGTACGGGATCCTGCTGGCCTTCACCGACGCCCAGTCGGGCCGCACCGCACCCACCCGGTGGATCGGCGCCCTCAACTTCCGGGACCTGCTGCACGACACGCTGTTCTGGGAGTCGTTCCGGATCGGGCTGGTGTGGGCGGTCGGGGTGACCGTGCCGCAGTTCCTGCTCGCACTGGGCCTCGCCCTGCTGCTCAACCAGGACCTCCGGCTGCGCTGGCTGGCCAGGGCCCTGGCGATCATCCCCTGGGCCATGCCCGAGGTCGTCGTCGGCATCATGTGGCGGCTCGTCTACAACCCGGACGCGGGCATCCTCAACGAGACCCTGCGCGACTTCGGTCTGGGCAGCGGCCGGGACTGGCTCAGCGGACTGGCGACCGCGCTGCCGGCCGTGATCCTCGTCGGGGTCTGGGCGGGCATGCCCCAGACGACGGTCGCGCTGCTCGCCGGACTGCAGAACACCCCGCGCGAACTCCACGAGGCGGCGGCGGTCGACGGCGCCGGCGCCTGGCGCCGCTTCCGCACGGTCACCTGGCCCGCCCTCCGGCCCATCGCCCTAGCCATCACCGCGCTCAACCTCATCTGGAACTTCAACTCCTTCGCCCTGGTCTATGTGCTGACCAACGGCGGCCCGGGCGGCCGGACCCGGTTGCCCATGCTCTTCGCCTACGAAGAGGCGTTCCGGTACGGGCAGTTCGGCTACGCGGCGGCGATGGGCTGCGTGATGGTGGCCGTGATCTCGATCGCCCTGGCCGTGTTCCTCGCAGGCCGCCTCAGGGGAGGTGACGACGCGTGAGGACCAGCCGCCCGGCCCGCGTCGGCCAGTACACCGCGCTGCTCGCGTATCTCGTCTTCCTCGCCTTCCCGTTCCTCTGGCTGGTCTCCACCGCGTTCAAGCCGCCGCGCGAGCTCGGCAGCCTGCACCCGACGTGGATCCCGGAGGATCCCACCCTCGACAACTTCCGGCAGGCCTTCGACGAACAGCCGCTGCTGCACGCCGCCCTCAACTCCCTGCTCGCCGCGCTCGCGGCGGCCGTCATCGCCGTGCTGATCGCGACACCGATGGCCTACGTCGTCGCCCGGCGCCGCACCAGGCTCGCGAAGGCGGTGACGGGCTGGGTGGTGGTCGGCCAGGCGTTCCCGTTCGTGCTGCTGATCATCCCGCTGTTCCTGGTGCTGAAGAACCTCCGCCTGATCAACTCGGTGCCGGGGCTGGTGCTGGTGTACGTGGTGTGGGCGCTGCCCTTCGCGCTGTGGATGCTCGCCGGGTACGTACGGGCCGTGCCGCCCGAACTGGAGGAGGCCGCGGCGGTCGACGGGGCGGGCCGGGTGCGGACGCTGGTGTCGGTGACCGCTCCGCTGCTCGCGCCGGGCATCGTGGCGACCGGGCTGTTCGCGTTCATCACCGCGTGGAACGAGTTCTTCTTCGCGCTCGTGCTCCTCAAGACACCGGAGAAACAGACCCTTCCCGTGGTGCTCACCCACTTCATCGGCGCCGAGGGCGTCGCCGACCTCGGCCCGCTCGCGGCGGCCGCGTTCCTCGCGACCCTGCCCTCGCTGGTCGTCTTCGCGGTCATCCAGCGGCGGATCACGGGCGGCATGCTCACCGGGGCGGTGAAGAGCTGATGCGCGCACGCCTGCTGGCCCTGGTCCTCCTGCTGCTGCTCGCCGGCTGCTCCTCGGGCGGCACCCGCGACGACGGCCGGATCACCCTGCGCTTCCAGTCCCTGGCCTGGCAGGAGGAGTCGGTCGAGGCCAACAAGGAACTGGTGGAGGAGTGGAACGCCGGCCACCCGGACGTCCGGGTCGAGTACGTCCAGGGATCCTGGGACAGCGTCCACGACCAGCTGCTCACCGCCTTCGAGGGCGGCGAGGCGCCCGACATCATCCACGACGCCTCCGACGACCTCGCGGACTTCGCCTACGGCGGCTACCTCGCCGATCTCACCGGCCTGCTGCCCGCGCGGCTGAAGTCGGACATCCCGCGGCGCAGCTGGGAGACGACCACCTTCGGGGACGGCGTCTACGGGGTGCCGTTCCTCCAGGAACCGCGGGTGCTGATCGCCAACGCGAAGTGGCTCCGACAGTCCGGCACACGGATCCCGACCCCGGAGAAGCCGTGGAGCTGGGCCGAGTTCCGCCGGATCACCGAGCGCCTCAGCGGCCGGGGGAAGTACGGCGTCGCCTGGCCGCTGAAGGAACCCGTCTCCGCCACGCTCAACCTCTCCCTGTCGGCGGGCGGACAGCTCTTCCACCGAGGGCCGGACGGCAAGGTGACGGTCCGGTTGGAGGCGGCCGACCAGGTGGTGCCGCGTACCGTCCACGAGCAGGCGAACACCGACCGCAGTGCCTCGCCCACGACCCTCGGCAGCGGCGGCTCCGACACGCTGCCCGGTTTCTTCGCAGGCCGGTACGCGATGGTCCCGCTCGGCTTCTCCTACCGTCAGCAGATCGTCCAGCAGGCCCCGAAGGGCTTCGACTGGCAGGTGCTGCCCGCCCCGGCAGGCGCGGGCGGACTCACCCAGGGCGTCAGCCCGCAGACCCTCTCCATCGCCGAGGACTGCCCGCACAAGAAGGAGGCCGCGGAGTTCCTCGACTTCCTCCTCAGGCCACCGAACATGGTCCGGCTCGCCCTCGGCGACTGGATGCTGCCCACCGGCAGCGAGGCCCTGAAGGACCCCGCCCTGCACCGGACGAAGGACGGCTGGGCCACCGGCACGGCCCTCGCCGAGCACCTGCGCCCGGCCCCGGCCCAGTCCGTCCGCGGCTACCCCGAGTGGAAGGACAAGGTCGCCACCCCCGCGCTCCAGGAGTACTACAGCGGAGCCATCGGCATCCACGAGCTGCGCCGACGCCTGGAGGAGGACGGCAACCTGGTGCTGGCCCGCTACCAGCGCTGAGGATTCAAGTTGTACGAGACGTATCGTCTCGCGTACGGTCGGCGCATGACCAGTCGCGCCCACATCGCCATGTTCTCCATCGCCGCCCACGGCCACGTGAACCCGAGTCTGGAGGTGATCCGCGAGCTCGTGGCGCGCGGCCACCGGGTGACCTACGCGATCCCGCCCGTGTTCGCGGACAAGGTCGCGGCCACCGGCGCCGAGGTGAAGCCCTGGATCTCCACGCTGCCCTCGCCCGACGACGACCCGGAGGCGTGGGGGAGCACGCTGCTGGACACCGTGGAGCCGTTCCTCGCCGACGCGATCCAGGCCCTCCCGCAGCTGATCGAGGCGTACGAGGGGGACGAGCCGGACCTCGTCCTGCACGACATCGCCTCCTACCCGGGCCGCGTGCTCGCCCACCGCTGGGGCGTCCCCGCGGTCTCCCTCTCGCCGGCCTTGGTCGCCTGGGAGGGGTACGAGGAGGAGGTCGCCCGGCCCATGTGGGAGGAGCCGAAGAAGACCGAACGGGGCCGCGCCTACTACGCCCGCTTCCATGCCTGGCTGGAGGAGAACGGGATCAGGCGGCACCCCGACGACTTCGTGGGCCGGCCCGACCGTTCGATCGTCCTGCTCCCCAAGGCGCTCCAGCCCCACGCGGACCGCGTCGACGAGCGCGTGTACTCCTTCGTCGGCACCTGCCAGGGCGACCGCACCGCCGAGGGCGACTGGCAGCGGCCGGCCGGTGCCGAGACGGTCGTGCTCGTGTCCCTCGGGTCCGCCTTCACCAAGCAGCCCGGCTTCTACCGGGAATGCGTCAAGGCGTTCGGCGACCTGCCCGGCTGGCATCTGGTGCTCTCGGTCGGCAAGCACGTCGACCGGGCCGGGTTCGCGGACGTCCCGGCGAACGTGGAGGTGCACTCCTGGGTGCCGCAGCAGGCCATCCTGAAGCAGGCCGACCTGTTCGTGACGCACGCCGGCGCCGGCGGCAGCCAGGAGGGCCTGGCCACCGCGACGCCGATGATCGCCGTGCCGCAGGCCGTGGACCAGTTCGGCAACGCGGAGATGCTCCAGGGCCTCGGTGTGGCCCGCCGCATCCCCACGGAGGAGGCGACCGCCGAGGCCCTGCGCGCGGCGGCCCTCGCCCTGGTGGGCGATCCGGAGGTCGCAGGCCGTCTGAAGGAACTGCAGACGCAGACGGCCCAGGAGGGCGGTACCCAGCGCGCGGCCGACCTCATCGAGGCCGAACTGGCCGCCCGTCGCGACAGGCCCTAGTCGTCAGGCCGTCGTCACACCGCGACGGCCTGGCGGGCGAGGGTCAGGCGGGCGTTGTCGAGCGTGGCGTCCATGCGCGCCGACTGGCCCTTGGTGAACATGAACATCGCGGCGTCGTCGGTGTAGTCCATGTAGTTCATGAACATGTCGCCGTCCGGTCCGTTGCCGCACGTCACGTGGGGGAAGCGGGGCGAACCGACGTTCGCCCCCGCCTGGTTGGGGGTGTCCGCCACGAAGTCGCTGCCGCTGCACCCCTCGTCGTCGTCGCCCCAGATGTGCCGCAGGTTCAGCCAGTGCCCGATCTCGTGCACGGCCGTGCGGCCGCCGTCGAACGGCGCCGTGGCGGTGCCGGTGGTCCCGAGGGCGGTGTGCGTGACGACCACGCCGTCCGTGGAGGCGGCGCCGCCCGGGAACTGTGCGTAGCCCAGCAGCCCGCGGCGCAGCTGGCAGACCCAGAGGTTCAGGTAGATGTCCGCGGGCCAGGCGTCCTGGCCCCCGCTCAGGCTGAACTTGACCAGGTCGTCGGTGCCCCAGTCGTCGACCGCGCTCTCGGTGCGCGTGATGCCGTCCGTGGGGCGGCCCAGCGGGTCGGTCCGGGCGAGGTGGAACTGCAGGCGTGGGTCGGCCACCAGGTCCTGCCAGACCGCGGGCACCTTGCTCACGTCGGGGTTGCTGGCGCTGAAGTCCTGGTTGAGGACGTCGATCTGACTGTGGATCTGGGCGTCGCTCACGTTCTGCTCGGGGGTGCTGTGCACGACGTGCACGACGACGGGGATGTCGATCAGGCCCTGCCGGGCGGTGACCTGGTCCATCGACTCGTAGGCGAACGCGGTGTTCTCGATCAGGGCCCGGTTCTCGGCGTACTCCGGGTTCAGGGTGAGGAGTCTGCGGTGCACCTCCATGGCGCCGCACCAGCGGCTGTAGTCGGGCGAGGTGGCGCGAAGGAATGCCTGCGCATCGGACATGACTTGCCCCTCGGGGGAACTGGGGTGTGCCGCGTACGCGGCTGCGGAACTGCGCGTCTGACACGCGCCGCGAGGGCCGGGCGATGCCGGGCGGAGCGGTCGGTTGCCCGTTCCCTCCGAACCCATACACTGATAATTCTAGGCACTTCGTCATAAGAGCGGCAATGTGGACGGCGTGGGACGAGTGAGGTGGCCGGATCATGCAAGAGCCTCCGTCGGGCCTGTACCGCTCGTGGCTCCACTCCTACGAGGAGGACCACGAGGACGTGCGGGTCTACCGGCCGGACGACTTCCCCTTCCCGCCGGCGCGCGGGCGCCGCGGCATGGAGTTCGCGCCCGACGGCACCTTCGTCGACCACCCGCTGGGACGCGGGGACGCCCCCGGCGCCGTGCCCGGTCGCTGGCGGCTCGTGTCGGACCGTCACATCGCGCTCACCTTCGGGGGCGCCCGCCCGGACCGGGAGCTGGAGATCGTGCGCTGCGACGAGGGGGTGCTCCAGGTGCGGCGGCTGACCTGACGCGAGCGCACGGAAGGGCCCGTTGGTTGCCCCGGCAACCAACGGGCCCTTCGCACCTCCGCGGTGATCAGACCTTGAGGGGCTCGCCCTCGTCGTCCCGTGCCGCCGGTCCGGCGACCGCCTGCGGCGTCTCGTCGTGCGTGAGGTCCGGCAGCCGGTGCAGCCACTTCGGCAGGTACCAGTTGCGCTCGCCGAGCAGCGCCATCACGGCCGGCAGCAGCACGCCCCGGATGATCGTCGCGTCGATGAGCACCGCGGCCGCGAGGCCGACGCCCATCTGCTTCATGGACTGCATGGACAGCGTCCCGAAGATCGCGAACACGGCGACCATGATGACCGCGGCGCTGGTGACCACCCCGGCCGTGGTGACCACGCCGTGCCGGATCGCGTCCTTCGTCTCCAGGCCCCGCAGCCGCGCCTCGCGGATCCGGGAGACCACGAACACGTGGTAGTCCATCGACAGGCCGAACAGGATGACGAAGAGGAACAGCGGCAGCCAGGTGATGATCGCGCCGACGCCCTCCGCTCCCACGAGGGACGCGCCCCAGCCGTGCTGGAAGACGGCGACGAGGATGCCGTACGCGGCGCCGACCGACAGCAGGTTCAGCACGATCGACGTGATGGCGATGGTCAGCGAGCGGAACGACAGCAGCATCAGCGCGAAGGCGAAGACCACGACGAACGCGAACACCGGGACGACGGCGCCCGCCAGTTGGTCGTTGAAGTCCTTGGAACCCGCGACCTGCCCGGTGATGGGAGCCTCGACCCCGTCGACCTTGCCGAGCGTGGCCGGTCGCACCTCGTCACGCAGCTTGTCCAGGCTCGCGCCCGCCTTGTCCAGATCGGAACCGCCGACGAGCGGGACGTAGACGAACGCGATGTTCCGCGCGTCGTGCAGCTTGATCTCCACCGGGCCGCGCGAGGCGCCCGAGCTGATCGCCCGGTCACGGAAGTCGGCCAGCGCGGACTTCACCTCGGGCGCGTTGATGTCGTCCGCCTTCACGACCACCTCGGCCGGCTCGGAACCGCCCGGGAAGGCATCGTTGAGCCGGTTGTAGGTCTGGACGATCGGCAGCGAGTCGCCGAACTCCTGGTCCAGCGTGAGCTGCTGCGTCTTCATGCCGAGCGCGGGAGCCGCGATGGCCAGCAGCGCTCCGGTCGCGACCGCCACCGCGATCACCGGCCTGGCGAGGACGCCCCGCAGCACGGCCGTCCAGAACCGGCTGTCCTGACCGCCGCCGCTCCGCCTGCGCCGGCCCAGGAACGGGATGCGGCCCTTCTCGACGCGCTCGCCGAGCAGCGACAGCAGCGCGGGCAGCACCGTCACGGACCCCACCATCGCCACGGCCACCACCATCAGCGACGCCAGGCCCATCGCCTCGAACTCGGCGAGGCCGGTGAACAGCATGCCCGCCATCGCCACGCACACCGTGACACCCGAGACGACGATCGCCCGGCCACTGGTCGCGGCGGCGATCCTGAGGGCCGTCTGCGCGTCCCGGCCGGCCTCGCGCTCCTCGCGCTCGCGGCGCAGGTAGAACAGGCAGTAGTCGACGCCGACGGCCAGACCGACCAGCAGCATCACGGAGTTCGCGGTGTCGCTCATCGGCATCACATGGCTGACGACGCCCATCAGGCCCATCGTCGCCATGATCGCGGTGATCGCCAGCAGCACCGGCAGCAACGCCGCTACCAGCGCGCCGAAGGCGATGAGCAGAATGCCCAGGGCCACCGGCACCGCGGAGTACTCGGCCTTCTTGAAGTCGTCGCCGAACGCGTCGTCGAACGTCTTCATCATGCTGGCGCCGCCGATCTCCTCGATCCGCAGCGCCTCGTGGTCCTGCTGGACGCCCTCGACGGCCTTCAGCACCGGCTCGACCCGCTCGCCGGCGGTGTCCGACTCGCCGCGCATGTCGAACTGCACGAGCGCGCTGCGGCCGTCCTTCGAGATCGTCTTCGTGTCGTACGGCGAGGCCACCTCGGTGACCCGGCCGGTCCCCTCGACCGCCCGCACGACGGCGTCGACGGCGTCCCGGAACGCGGCGTCCGTCGCTTTCAGGTCACCGCCCTTGGCCTGGATCAGAACGTTCTCACTGGCCGGCTCGTCGATCCCGGCGTCCTCGATGATCCGCGCGGCGGTGTGCGTCTCGCCCTTCAGCTGGTCGCTGTCCTTGACGTCGACCCGGCCCGCTGCCGAACCGAGCCCCATCGCCAGGACGACGAACAGCACCCAGATTCCGACGGCAGCCCATCGGTGCCGGGCGCTCCAGCCGCCGGCCCGGGCGGCGAGGCCCCGCACCCGTATGTCTCCGTTCCCCATGACGGGCTTGCCCCCTCGTGATGCGGTGGCGGCCCCCTGCCGCCCCCTTCCGCTTCGAAGGTATGGGCTGTATAAAGCCATCTCGTCGTGCTGCCCGGTGAAGTGGCGGGGCCGGAACTCATCCCCACGGAGCGAGCTCCCTCCCCACTGGGGAGGACCCCCGCGGACTGTGGCCCCTTACACCTATCGCAAGACATTTCGGGCTCCCCGGGTGTGTGGATCCTGAGCAGACGGTTGTGCCCCGCGAAGACCGGTGAGTAATTTACGGGGCCGGGCAGCTGCCCGCCGCGGCCGTCGTGCCCACCCCCACGGGGCACGACGGCCGCCTTATCGTGAGCGGATGACGACGACATACGCGGCCCTGCTGCGCGGAATCAACGTGGGCGGCAGCAGGAAGGTCCCCATGGCCGACCTGCGCACGCTGCTGGCGGACCTCGGCCACGACGACGTCCGCACCCACCTGCAGAGCGGCCAGGCCGTGTTCTCCTCCGGCCACGGCAGCGAGGAGTCGCTGGCCGACGAGATCGCGCAGGCCATCGAGAAGCGCTTCGGCTTCGGCGTGGACGTGATCGTGCGCGACCACGCCTATCTGCGGGCCATCGCCGACGCCTGCCCGTTCCCGGCCGCCGACCTGGAGCCCAAGCAGCTCCACGTCACCTACTTCTCCGCCCCCGTCACCCCCGACCGCTTCGCGGAGATCGACCAGGACGCCTACCTCCCCGAGGAGTTCCGCCTCGGCGACCGGGCCCTGTACCTGTACGCCCCGAACGGCCTGGGCCGCTCCAAGCTCGCCGAACACCTGTCGAAACCACGCATCAACAAGGGCGTGATCGCCACGACCCGCAACTGGAACACCGTCGTCAAGCTGGTGGAGATGACAGATGTCTGAGCACAACCCGGCCGTCGAGTCGGCGATGGAGGGCGAACTGGCCCTGCTCACCCCGAAGGTCCGCCGTTCGCCCGAGCAGGTCGGGGCGCTGCTGCACCCCGACTTCCACGAGTTCGGCGCCTCCGGCCGGCACTGGAGCCGGGCCGCCATCATCGCCTCCCTGGCCGCGACCACCGAGCCCGGTGATCGGCCCGTCGCCGTCTCCGCCCTCAGAGGCGTGCAGCTCGCCCCGGACCTGGTGCACCTCACCTACGACACGGAGTACGACGGCAGCCGCGCACACCGCAGTTCGCTGTGGCGGCGGACGGAGGGCCGCTGGCTGCTCTGGTTCCACCAGGCGACCCCGTTCAGCGAGCGGGCAACGTGACGCGGCGGTCGCCCAGATAGGGCGCGTACGACGTGATCTCGGCCGGCACGGTCAGCCGCGGATCCGTGAAGAGCCGCGGCCAGTCGTCCTCGGAGCGGGCCGCGGCGACCGCGTCGGCCGCCGCGAGGTCGTCCTCGGTGAGAGGCGCGCCCTTGCGCAGCCACGGGTCCCAGCCGTCCCACGGGAGCAGTTCGACACCGTTCAGCGCGGCCAGGTCGCGCAGCACGTTGCCGCGCACGAACCACAGGCCCCGGAGTGCTGCGACGGAGCTCACCCCGCACGTCTCGGGGTCCAGGCGGCCCTGGCGGCAGGACCGCCAGACGTCACCGGCCACCAGGAAGGCGTCCCGCGGCACGTCCATCGGGTCGAACGGCACGTCGTACCCGCTGTGGACCTGCGCGTCGGCCAGCCGCCAAGCACCGTCCGGCGCACGGTACTCCGTGACCCAGTGGTCCTCGTACCAGGCGTCGGCGAAGTAGCCGGCGAACCCGCAGCGCAGGCGCGCCGGCGTCCCCGTGGCCCGCAGCAGCGAGCACAGCAGGAGCGAGAAGTCCCGGCAGGTCCCCACGAACCTCCCGCCGGGCGCCCGCCGTTCGGTGAGCGGGGTGTCACCGCGCTCCCGCAGGATCCGCAGGATCTCCGTGACGTACCGGGACTCGGCGTCATGGTGCAGCCGCTCCTCGGGCACGGCGTACCCGAAGAGCCCGCCCTCGCCCCGGTGGATGATCAGGCCCCTGACCATCGCGGCCAGCCGGCGCGGCGCACGGGGCAGCCCCCGCGTGTCGAGGTTGCCGGGATCGCTGTACGGCGTCTGCCGCAGAGAGAAGTCTCCGTTCATGCCGGGACCCTCCGCCCTGCCCCTGGGGCAAGGTCAACCCGCCGGCCGTTCGAATGAACACCTCCGCCGCCCCTTCCGTACCTACGGAAGGACGGCACGAGAACGGAGTCTCGCGAGAGGAATCGCACGGCCACCGACAGGAGCCCGCAGTCATGAGCGACACGAACCTCGTCTACGCCTACGCGGTCCTGCGCCGCACCCCCGAGGCCGCGGCGGCCGCGGCCCACCTGCGCGGTGTCGCCGGAGAGCCGATCCACCTGGTCACCCCGGCGGTCAGCAGCCCTCAGCTCGCCTTCGCCGTCGGCCACGTCCCACCCGCCGACTACGACGACGCACCCCTCCAGGCCCACCTCGACGACCTGGACTGGCTGGAGTCCACGGTCCGCTCCCACCACGCCGTGGTGGCCGCCCTGGTCGCCTCCGGAACCGCCGTGCTGCCCCTGCGCCTGGCCACCGTCTACCGCGACGAGAACAGCGCCCGCGAAGCCCTCGACACCCGCCGCGGCTACTTCCTCTCCCTGCTGGACCGCCTCACGGGCCACGTCGAACTCGGCGTCAAGATCTACGCCGCCCCGGACATCGCCCCGCCCGAAGCCGACACCGAGACCGCGCAGGACCCGGTCACGGGCCTCGGGGTCGGCCGTGCCTACCAGGTCATCCGCCGCCGCAGGCAACGCAGGAACGAGGAGGCCTGGCGTACGGTCGCCCAGGCCGCCGCCCGCCTCACCGACACGGCCCGCACCCTCGCCGTCGACCGTGTCACCCACACCCCCGAACGCGGCAGCCTGGCGGGCTCGGCCCCCGGCACCAACGTCGGCAACGACGCCTACCTCGTCCCGGTCGACCGCGTCGAGGCCTTCCGCACGGGCATCCTCGCGGCCGCCCAGGGCGTCCCCGGCCTCCGCGTGGAGATCACCGGCCCCTGGGCCCCGTACTCCTTCGCCCTCCAGCCGCAGCCACACGAGGAACCGGCGGCGTGACGGTCACTCCGCCCCGCTGACGTCAGGCGCTCACGGCCGACCGCAACGGCATCTGTGCCGCCTCGTACCGCTCCAGCACCACCCGCGCCACCTCCGGCGCCGGTCCCAGGACATCCGCCAGGACATCCGCCTCGGCCGCCCCCCGGGCGATGCGGTCCGGGAGGAAGCCGGGGGCCAGCACGTACGGGGAGACGGCGACCCGGGAGCAGCCGAGGGCGCGGAGTTCGCGGACGGCGTCCTCCGTGCGGGGAAGGGATGCGGAGGCGAACGCAGGCCGCACGGCGCACCAGCCGGTGTGCCGCCACTCCCGCGCGATTTCTGCGATCACTGCGATCGCCTCCGGGTCGGTGGACCCCGCCGAGGCCAGCACGACCCCGGTCGAGGACTTGTCGGCGGGGGTCAGGCCCGCCTCGTACAGACGCCGCTCCAGCGCTGCCATGAGCAGGGGGGAGGGGCCCAGGACGTCCGCCTGGTGGATGCGGAGCTGCGGGGGCGCGTCCGCGAGGACCGCGGGAATGTCGGCCTTCGCGTGGAACGCCCGGGTGAGGAGGAGGGGCAGGGCGACGACGTCGCGGACGCCCTGCACCGCCAGGGACTCCAGGACCCCCTGCACCGAAGGGACGTTGAAGTCCAGGAAGCCCGTCTCCACGCGTACGTCGGGGCGCAGCGAGCGAACCCGGCGCACCAGGGCGTGCACCGTCGCGGCATGACGCGGGTCGCGGCTGCCGTGGGCGATGACGAGGAGGACGGGCTTGTTCGTCATGGGACTCAGTTCTTCACCAGCAGGCCGCGGCTGCGCAGGACCCACCGCTCCAGCGGACTGAAGATCAGCAGGTCGATGGCGATGCCGACGATGAGGATCAGGAGGATGGCCTCGAAGACCATGGCCATGTCGCTGGCGTTGCGGCCGTTCTCCAGCAGCTGGCCCAGACCGACGCCGAGGTCGGGGAAGGACGCGATGATCTCGGCGGCCATCAGGGAGCGCCAGGAGAAGGCCCAGCCCTGCTTCAGGCCCGCCACATAGCCGGGCAGGGCGGCGGGCAGGACGATGTGCCAGGTGCCCTTCAGACCCGTGGCGCCGAGCGTGCGGCCCGCGCGGAGGAACAGCGGGGGCACCTGGTCGACGCCGGAGACCAGGCCGTTGGCGATCGACGGGACCGCGCCGAGCAGGATCACCGTGTACATCATCGAGTTGTTCAGACCCAGCCAGATCACCGCCGGCGGCACCCAGGCGACCGACGGCAGCGACTGCAGGCCCGACAGGATCGGGCCGATCGCCGCGCGGATGAACTTCACGCGGGCGACGATCAGTCCCAGCGGCGTGCCGATCACGAGGGCGAGGCAGAAGCCGAGCAGACCGCGGGAGACGCTGGTCCAGATGTAGCCGAGCAACTCGCCCTGGAGCCACGCCGTCTGGACGACGTCCCACACCGCGGACGGCGCGGGCAGCTTGGTCGGGTCGTCGACGACCTTGAACGAGACGAGCGCCTGCCAGACGGCCAGCACCAGCGCGACGGCGAGGATGGGCGGCAGGATCTTCTGGGTGAAGGTCTGCCGGAACGGGGTCCGGCTCGTCTGCCGCGTCTCCAGCGCGTCGAGGCCCGCCTCCAGCCCGGCGAGATCGTTGCCGTCCTTGGCGACGGTCGTCGAATCAGTGCTGGCCATGACGGCGGATCTCCCCACGCAGTTCTTCGGTGATCTCGACGGACAGCTCCGCCACGGCGGTGTCCTCGATACGGCGCGGGTGCGGGATGTCCACCCGCCACTCGCGGGCGATGCGGCCCGGGCGGGAGGACAGCAGCACCACACGCTGCGCGAGCCGCACCGCCTCGCGCACGTTGTGCGTGACGAACAGGACGGACACTTGCGTCTCGCGCCAGATGCGGGTCAGCTCGTCGTGCAGCACGTCCCGCGTGATGGCGTCCAGCGCCGCGAACGGCTCGTCCATCAGCAGCAGCTTGCTCTCCTGGGCGAGCGCGCGCGCCAGCGCGACGCGCTGGCGCATCCCGCCCGACAGCTCGTGCACCCGCTTGCCGTACGCGCCCTTCAGCCGTACCAGTTCGAGCAGCTCCTCGGCACGCTCCCGGCGCTCGGCCTTCGGCACGCCCCGGAGCTTCAGGGCGAGTTCGATGTTCTTGCCCGCGGTCAGCCACGGGAACAGCGCGTGCTCCTGGAACATCAGCGCCGGGCGGCCGTCCGTGGCGATCTCGCCGGCGCTGGGGCGGTCCAGACCCGCCACCAGGTTGAGCAGCGTGGACTTGCCGCAGCCCGAGGCCCCCAGGAGGGTGACGAACTCGCCGGGCGCGACATCGAGGGTGATGTCGTCCAGGACGAGCTGCTGCCCGGCGGGGCCCGCGAACGACTTCGACACGTGGTCGATCCGGGCGGCGTGCGTGGCCGACTCGGTGCCGTCGGCGGCCTTGGCGAGGGTCGTGGCCATGGTCGTCACCTCCTGGGAACTCTTCACAATGCGGCTTCGGGACGCGGGCTTACTTCACGCCGAGGCCGGCGTCGTCGACCGTGGGCTCGCCCTCGGCCTTCAGGACCTTGTTCAGCGGAACGAGGTCGTAGATGCCCTTCAGGTTCGGCTTCTCCAGCAGCCCCGCCTTCACCGCGTGCTCCGCCTCGGTGTTGAGGGTGGAGGCCAGCGGGTCGTCGGTGAACCGGATCGACTTCCACGCCGGGTCCAGCACCTCGGCGGGCAGCGCCTTGCCGGTCTCCTTCTCCAGCAGCTTGTTCGCCGCTTCCTTGGCCGCGTCCGGATTGGCGTTGATCCACTTGTTGGTCTCGACCGAGCCCTTCAGCACGGCCTCGACGACCTTCGGGTACTTCTTCAGGAACTCCTGCCGCACGATGATGTTCGTGATCACGAACTTCTTGTCCGGCCACAGCGTCGCCTCGTCGAGCAGTTCCTTGCCGCCCTCGGCGACCAGCTTCGACGCGGTCGGCTCCGGCACCCACGCGCCGTCGATCGACCCGGCCTTGAAGGCGTCCGGGGTGACCTTGTTGTCGCTGCGGACGACCGTGACATCACCCTTGCCGCTCTGCGGGTCGACCTTCCAGCCCTGCTCCGCGGCCCAGTTGAGGAACGCCACGTCCTGTGTGTTGCCCAGCTGCGGGGTCGCGATCCGCTTGCCCTTGACGTCCTTCAGGGACTTGATCTTGTCCGGGTTCACCACGAGCTTCACCCCGCCGGACGCCGAACCGCCGATGATGCGCAGGTTCTTGCCGGCTGACTTGGTGTAGCCGTTGATGGCGGGGGAGGGGCCGATCCAGCCGATGTCGATCGAACCGGAGTTGAGCGCCTCGATCTCCGAGGGGCCGGCGTTGAAGACGGCCGGCTCCACCTCGGTGGCGCCCAGGGCCTTCTGGAGGATGCCCTTCTGCATGCCCACCAGCGCGGTGCCGTGGGTCAGGTTGCCGAAGTAGCCGATCTTGACTTTGTCGAGACCCTCGATCTTCTTCGCCCCGGCGGCGACCTTGGCGGTGCCGTCGTCCTTGGCCTCGGACCCGTAGCCGCAGGCGGCCAGTGTGAGCAGGGGAAGTGCGGCGATGACCGCGAAACCGCGGCGAAGAGCAGATGAAGCAGGCACGGGAGGTGGTCCTCTCGGAGGCCCGGCGGTCACGGTCTCTCAGGTCGTGGCCGGGAGGTCGGCAGGTTTTCGTCTACGGCGGTGGGGGGTGAGGGCGCGCAGGCAGTGCGCGTACGTCAGCACACACATCGCGCCACTCCGCCCTGCCCGCTGCCGAGAGCACCGCTGCCGACGCGGCCGCCCTCCTTGGCGAACATCGAGTAGAAGTCGGGGAAGGTCATGTCAGAAGTCCCACCCGTCGTCCTCGGAGTCGTCCTTGACCGGCTCCGGGGCCGCGAAGGACTCGCCGACCATGCCGGCGGTGAGGGTGGTGCCGTCGTTCGGGTCGATCAGGATGAACGAGCCGGTGCGGCGCGAGTCGGCGTAGGAGTCGACCGGCAGCGGCTCGGCGGTACGGATCTTCACCCGGCCGATGTCGTTCGCGACGAGCTGTCCCGGGTGCGGGTGCAGGGACAGGTCGGCGAGCGTGAGGCGGGAGGGGATGTCCTTGACGATCGCCTTGACCGTGCGAGTGCCGTGCTTGAGCAGCACCCGGTGCCCGACCGTCAGCGGGGCGTCCGCGACATGGCAGACGGTCGCCTCGATGTCCTGCGTGGTCGCGGGCGCGTCCTTGCTCGGGACGATCAGGTCGCCGCGCGAGATGTCGATGTCGTCCTCCAGCAGGAGGGTCACCGACTGCGTCGTCCAGGCCACGTCGACCGGCTCGCCCAGCAGGTCGATGCCGGAGATCTTCGAGGCGCGGCCCGACGGCAGCACCGTGACGGACTCGCCGACGTGGAAGGAACCGGCGGCGATCTGACCGGCGTAGCCCCGGTAGTCCGGGAGGTCGGCGCTCTGCGGCCGGATCACGTACTGCACGGGCAGCCGGGCGTGGCAGTGGCTCAGGTCGTGGCTGACCGGCACCGTCTCCAGGTGCTCCAGCACCGTCGGGCCGCCGTACCAGTCCATGTTCGCGGAAGGCTCCACCACGTTGTCGCCGACGAGCGCCGAGATCGGGATCGCGGTGACCTCGGGGACGCCCAGTTCGGTCGCGTACGCCGTGAACTCCTCGGCGATGGCGGCGAACACCTTCTCGTCGTACCCGACGAGGTCCATCTTGTTGACCGCGAGGACCGCGTGCGGGACGCGCAGCAGCGCGGCGAGGGCGGCGTGCCGGCGGGTCTGCTCGACGACGCCGTTGCGGGCGTCGATCAGGATCACCGTCAGCTCGGCGGTGGAGGCGCCGGTGACCATGTTGCGGGTGTACTGCACATGGCCGGGGGTGTCGGCGAGGATGAACCGCCTGCGCGGGGTGGCGAAGTAGCGGTACGCCACGTCGATGGTGATGCCCTGCTCGCGCTCGGCCCGCAGGCCGTCCGTCAGCAGCGCGAGGTCCGGGGCCTCCTGGCCGCGGCTCGCGGAGACGCGCTCCACGGCCTCCAGCTGGTCGGTGAGGACCGACTTGGAGTCGTGCAGCAGCCGCCCGACGAGGGTGGACTTGCCGTCGTCGACGGAGCCCGCGGTGGCGAACCTCAGCAGGGTGGTCTCCGAGAGTTCCTCGGTCGTGATGGTGCTCATCTCTAGAAGTACCCCTCGCGCTTGCGGTCTTCCATCGCGGCCTCGGACATCTTGTCGTCGGCGCGGGTGGCGCCGCGTTCGGTGAGCCGGGAGGCGGCGATCTCCAGGATCACCTTCTCGATGGTGTCGGCGTCGGAGTCCACCGCGCCGGTGCAGGACATGTCACCCACGGTCCGGTAGCGCACCAGCCGCTTCTCGACGGTCTCGCCGTCCTTCGGCCCGCCCCACTCGCCGGCGGTCAGCCACATGCCGCTGCGGGAGAACACCTCGCGCTCGTGCGCGTAGTAGATCTGCGGCAGCTCGATGCCCTCGCGGGCGATGTACTGCCACACGTCCAGCTCGGTCCAGTTGGACAGCGGGAACACGCGGACGTGCTCACCGGGCGCGTGCCGGCCGTTGTACAGGTTCCACAGCTCCGGGCGCTGGCGGCGCGGGTCCCACTGGGAGAACTCGTCCCGCAGGGAGAACACCCGCTCCTTGGCCCGGGCCTTCTCCTCGTCGCGGCGGCCGCCACCGAAGACGGCGTCGAACTTCTCCGCCTGGATCTTCTCGGTCAGCGGCAGCGTCTGCAGCGGGTTGCGGGTACCGTCCGGGCGCTCCTTGAGCACACCCCGGTCGATGTAGTCCTGCACGGAGGCGACGTGCAGCCGCAGCCCGTGCTTGTCCACCGTGCGGTCGCGGTAGTCGAGGACCTCGGGGAAGTTGTGCCCGGTGTCCACGTGCAGCAGGGAGAACGGCACCGACGCCGGCCGGAAGGCCTTCAGCGCCAGATGCAGCATGACGATGGAGTCCTTGCCGCCGGAGAAGAGGATCACCGGCCGCTCGAACTCGCCCGCCACCTCGCGGAAGATGTGCACCGCCTCGGACTCGAGGGCGTCGAGGTGCGACAGCGCGTAGGGGCTGTCGGTCTCCTCGGAAACGGTGGCAGCGGTCGTCATGCCAGTCCCCTTTCGCTGAGCAGGGCGTGCACCGATGCCGCGGACTCCTGCACGGTCTGGTTCTGCGACTCGATGCGCAGATCGGGCGACTCGGGCGCCTCGTACGGGTCGTCGACCCCGGTGAGCCCGGTGAGCTCGCCCGCGGCCTGCTTGGCGTACAGGCCCTTCACGTCACGCTCGCTGCACACCTCGACGGGCGTCGCGACATGCACCTCGACATACGCGGTGCCGTTCGCCTGGTGGCGCTTGCGCACCGCCTCCCGGCTGTCCCGGTACGGCGCGATGACCGGGACGAGGGCCAGCACGCCGTTGCGGGCGAGCAGTTCGGCGACGAAGCCGATGCGCTGCACGTTGGTGTGCCGGTCCTCGCGGCTGAAGCCGAGGCCCGCGGAGATGAACTCGCGGATCTCGTCGCCGTCGAGCACCTCGACCCGGTGGCCCTCCTCGCGGAGCCGGCCGGCCAGCTCGTGGGCGATGGTGGTCTTGCCTGCGCTCGGCAGACCCGTGAGCCAGACGGTGGCTCCGGTCGTCACGTCACTCTCCTGAATCGTCGTCGTCATCCGTGCAGCCCGCACTCGGTCTTGCTGCGGCCCGCCCAGCGTCCGGCGCGGGCGTCCTCGCCCTCCAGGACGCGGCGGGTGCAGGGGGCGCAGCCGACGGAGGCGTAGCCGTCCATCAGCAGCGGGTTCGTCAGCACGCCGTGCTCGGTGACGTACGCGTCCACGTCGTCCTGGGTCCAGCGGGCGATCGGCGAGATCTTGACCTTCTGCCGCTTCTCGTCCCAGCCGACCACCGGGGTGTTCGCCCGGGTCGGGGACTCGTCACGGCGCAGACCGGTCGCCCAGGCCTGGTAGTCCTTCAGGCCCCGCTCCAGCGGCTCGACCTTGCGCAGCGCGCAGCACAGGTCGGGGTTGCGGTCGTGCAGCTTCGGGCCGTACTCGGCGTCCTGCTCGGCGACCGTCTGGCGCGGGGTGAGCGTGATGAGGTTGACGTCCATCACGGCCTCGACCGCGTCGCGGGTGCCGATGGTCTCCTCGAAGTGGTAGCCGGTGTCGAGGAAGACGACGTCGACGCCGGGCATGGCGCGGGCGGCGAGGTGGGCCACCACCGCGTCCTCCATCGAGGAGGTCACGCAGAAGCGCTTGCCGAACGTCTCGGCCGCCCACTGGAGGATCTCCAGCGCGGAGGCGTCCTCCAGATCGCGGCCCGCCTGCTCGGCGAGCTTCTTCAGATCCTCGGCGGTGCGCTCTCGCTGAACGGTCGTCATATCTGTGCCCCTCCGGAATCGGATCGCTTCAGCCCCTGGGACAGCAGCCCCAGGAACTTCAGCTGAAAGGCCCGGCTGCACGCCGCGCATTCCCACGCGCCGTGCCTGCCCTCCGCTGCCTCGCTCGGACGCAGGTCCTCGTCGCCGCAGTAGGGGCAGTAGAACGGTGCCGCTCGCTCGCTCACGACAGGGCCTCCTCGCTGGCCCGCGCCGCCCACGCGGCGAACCGCTCGCCGTCCTCGCGCTCGGCCTGGAACCGCTTCAGGACGCGCTCGACGTAGTCGGGCAGTTCCTCGGAGGTGACCTTCAGACCGCGGACCTTGCGGCCGAAGCCGGCCTCCAGGCCCAGGGCGCCGCCCAGGTGCACCTGGTAGCCCTCGACCTGCTCGCCCTGGTCGTTGAGCATGAGCTGGCCCTTGAGACCGATGTCCGCGACCTGGATACGGGCGCAGGCGTTCGGGCAGCCGTTGAGGTTGATCGTGAGCGGCTCGTCGAAGTCCGGCAGACGGCGCTCCAGTTCGTCGATCAGCTGCGAGCCGCGCTGCTTGGTCTCGACGATGGCGAGCTTGCAGAACTCGATGCCGGTGCAGGCCATGGTGCCGCGCCGGAACGAGGAGGGCCGGGCGGTCAGGTCGAGCGCCTCCAGGCCCTCGACCAGCGACTCGACCTGGTCCTCTTCGACATCGAGGACGATCATCTTCTGCTCGACGGTGGTGCGCACCCGGCCCGAGCCGTGGGCCTCGGCGAGGTCGGCGATCTTCGTGATCGTCGCGCCGTCGACGCGTCCCACGCGCGGGGCGAAGCCGACGTAGAACCGGCCGTCCTTCTGCCGGTGCACACCGATGTGGTCGCGCCACAGCTGGGACGGCTGCTCCGGGGCGGGCCCGTCCACCAGCTTGCGCTTGAGGTACTCGTCCTCCAGGACCTGGCGGAACTTCTCGGCGCCCCAGTCCGCGACGAGGAACTTCAGGCGGGCGCGGGTGCGCAGCCGGCGGTAGCCGTAGTCACGGAAGATCGAGATGACGCCCTCGTAGACGTCCGGCACGTCGTCGATCGACACCCAGGTGCCCAGCCGCACGCCCAGCTTGGGGTTGGTGGACAGGCCGCCGCCGACCCACACGTCGAAACCGGGGCCGTGCTCGGGGTGCCGGACGCCGACGAACGCGACGTCGTTGATCTCGTGCACCACGTCCAGCACCGGCGAACCCGAGATCGCGGTCTTGAACTTGCGGGGGAGGTTCGAGTAGGCCGGGTTGTTCAGGACGCGGCGCTTCATCTCCTCCAGGGCCGGGGTGGCGTCGATGATCTCGTCCTCGGCGATGCCCGCCACCGGCGAGCCGATCATCACACGCGGGGTGTCGCCGCAGGCGGTGACCGTCGACAGGCCCACGCCCTCCAGCCGGTTCCAGATCTCGGGGACGTCCTCGATGCGGATCCAGTGGTACTGGACGTTCTGCCGGTCCGTGATGTCGGCGGTGCCGCGCGCGAACTCCTGCGAGATCTCACCGATGACCCGCAGCTGCCGCGTGGTCAGTGCCCCGCCGTCGATCCGGACGCGCAGCATGAAGTACTCGTCGTCCAGCTCCTCCGGCTCCAGGATGGCCGTCTTGCCGCCGTCGATGCCGGGCTTGCGCTGGGTGTACAGACCCCACCAGCGCATGCGGCCGCGCAGGTCGTTCGGGTCGATCGAGTCGAAGCCCCGCTTGGAGTAGATCGTCTCAATGCGTGTCCGCACATTGAGACCGTCGTCGTCCTTCTTGAACTGCTCGTTGCCGTTAAGCGGGGTGAAGTGTCCCGCGGCCCACTGGCCCTCACCGCGGTGACGGCTCACCTTGCGGCGGGGAGTCGCGGCGGCAGGCTTCTGCGGGGTGGCGGCCATGGTTGATACGTCCTTCGGGACAGGCGGGAATGCGGCTCTGACCTGCGCATGCGGGCGCATGGGCTTGGGGCGCGTCATTGCGCAGGAGTGAGGCAGGAAAGAAAGATGTCGGGCGCGGGCTGAGTGAGCTCAGAGCGCCGGACAGATGGCGCTGGACATGCGGCCGAGGTCGACGTGCCGCCGACTCACCAAGGCAATTCCAGTTCCAGACATGACGGAAGCGTGTCACGGCGATCTGGACAGAGTCCAGCTTCGTCCAAGATGCGGACACCCTTGTCTCGAAGAGCAAGACAAGGGTGTCGTTGGTCACATCGGGCGCCCCCGAGGTGTCCGTCCAGGTCAGACGGGGAACGCCCCAGGCCACGGTCCCGGAGCGGCGGCCTCCGCCTCCTCCTCGACCTTGGTGTCGAACAGCTTGAAGCCGCGCCGCTGGTAGTTGTCCATCGCGTGCTCGCCGTCCTTGCTGCAGGTGTGCAGCCAGACCCGCTTCGTCGGTGCCAGTCCCGCCCAGCGGTCCGCGAGGTCCCAGGCCCGGGCCACGCCGTACGACAGCAGGTGCCCACCGATGCGGCGGCCCCGGAAGGCGGGGAGCAGGCCGAAGTGGGTGATCTCCACGACCCCGTCGTCCTGGGCCTCCAGCTCCACGTACCCCGCGGGTGTGCCCCGGTCGTACGCCACCCACGTCTCCACGCCGGGCTGCTCCAGATGCTCCAGCCACCGCGCGTACGACCAGCTCAGCTGGTCGGTCCAGAGGATGTCACCGCCGACAGAGGTGTAAAGGAACCGGCTGAACTCGGGCGAGGGGACCTCGGAGCGGACGACCCGGACGTCCCCGTCCGGCGCGACGGCCGGCAGCAGGTCGGTAGGGGCGGTCTGCTCCAGGGACCAAGTGGTCACGGCGATGGTGGTCATGCGGGCCAGAAAATCATCTGACCTACTCGTCTGTCGATCGTCCCCGTGCTCCATGGGCGGGCGCCGGTCAGCCCAACGCCCTGTCGATGGACGTCAGTGGCAGCGCGAACAGCATCCGCCCCGACTGGGACCAGACCTCGCCGGTCTCCTCCCAGTAGGACAAGGAGCCCGACCTGCCGCTCCAGCAGTGCCGCGTCTCGTCCGTGCCGCACTCCGCCGCCCGCGCGCCGTCCGTGTCCTGGCGCCACAGCGTCCCGTGCCCGCCCGGGCTGCCCGCCGCACGGTCCAGGTACCAGCCCGAACGGCGGGCCAGCACCCCCCGCACGTCGGCCGTCTTCGTCTCGTACGCCTCGACCGGGGCCGCCTCGCCGGAGGAGTCGGTGGCGAGCAGGCCGGAGCGGTCCGGTTCCCGGCTCAGCGCGTAACGCCACAGCCGGGTGCGCCGGTCGGTGTCCGCGGGCACCCACTCGCTCGCGACCAGACTGTCGGGGGAGGTGCTGCGGTCCAGGGAGACGGTGGCCGGACGGGACGCGTCGTCCCCGCCGGGCAGGGTGTACGACCCGACGGCCGGCAGCACGAACCGGTACCCGTGCGCCGCCCAGCCGCCCCGCACCCGGCCGACCGCGTCGGACTCGACGGTGGCGCGCTGGATGCGGTCCATGTCGTACACGTACAGCGCGTCCCGGTCGCCCTCGCGGGTCGTCACCAGCAGCTTGTCCTGGTACCAGACCATGCCGGACAGCGGGGAGACCAGCCCCCGGTAGTCCCGCCCGTCGTCCACGGGGACGGCCAGCAGGGCCCAGGTGTAGCGGAGCGCGCCGGGGTCGTCGGCGTCGACGAAGGCGACCTTGGCCAGGCCCTGCCCGGGAGCCGGACCGTCCATGGACCCGCCCTCGGCGGCACCCCGGGTCCAGCCGGACAGGATCACGCGGTTGCCGCCCCAGCGGCCGTCGTCGTCCGCGTCGCCCGAGGTCGTGACCGCGCCGGCCCGCCAGCCCCGGGTGTCGGAACCCCCGAAGCAGTACGCGCGCGTGGCCGCCGGCTCGACCGGCAGGCTGTGCTTCTCGGCGGTCGAGCAGCCGGCCGCGTCCCGCAGGGGAAGGTCGGCGTCCTCCAGCACCGTGCCGACGCCGACGGGCCGGCCCATCTCCGACGCGAGCCGGTCCAGCCACTGCCCGGGCACCCGGTGCTCGGCCAGCGGCAGCCGCCCGGATCCGTCGGACGCGGAGACCGGCTTCAGCCCTCCGGGGGCGTCGGCGACGGTGGCCTGCGAGGCGCTGATCAGGGTGGCGGCGGCGGTGAGCGCGAGAGCCGTCCCGGCCAGGGTCGCGCGCAGCGCCCTGCCCCGCCTGCGCCGCCGGTGTCTGCCGCGATGCTTCATAACGTCCTCCCGAGACGGACCAACTGCGCCTGGTGATCCGTACGTTGACGGAGGAGCAGGTGGGGTGGTCCGTAGAGGGATGCTACGGCAGGTAGGCGGTGCGGGGGACGAAGACCCTGCAAATATGCGAAAGATGCACCCCTCGGGGCGGCTTGTACGGCACTCGGAGTGAACCTCAGGGCGCCGGTGCGGGTCTGCGCTGCCTGCTCACCGCGGGTGCGGCCGAGTGCGGCAGCAGATCCCGCGGGTCGTCCGGAAGCAGCACCTCGACCTCGGCGTCCTCGGCGAACCGGTACGGCCGGTGCTCCAGGAACGCCCCCAGATACCGCCGCACCCGCGACATCTCGGCACGCACCGTCACCGTGCGGGCCGGGTCCCCGAACACGTCCCCGGCCAGGCCCGAGGCGCTGCGGCCGGAGCGGTGGACGGCGAGGAGATACAGCAACTCCGCGTGCCGGGGGCTCAGTTCCCGGGTCCAGGAGCCCGCCCCGCCGAGCACCTCCACCGACCAGCGCCGCGCCTGTCTGAGGTCCAGCACGATCCTGGCCGGACCGCGCGGCACCGGCTCGTCGTCGGCCGCCCGCAGCAGCCAGCCCCCGGCCAGCGGCTCGACCGAGCACAGCCCGAGCGCCGGCAGCCATCTCGGGCCCGCCGACAGCGACTTCGGCAGGGCCACGCGCCGCTCGTACGGCATCCCGCTGACCGCGGCGGTCCAGCCGTCCGGGTCGACGACCAGGGCACGGCCGCCGAGCCGGGCCAGCACCGGCGCCGCCACCGCGCGCAGCCGCTCCAGCGACTCCGTGTGCATCTCCCGCAGCCGGGCCTCGGCGAGTTTGGCCACCGAGCCGACCCAGGCGAGCGTGGCCGGGTGCATCGTCTCCAGCGGGCCGCTCACGTCCACCACGCCGAGCAGCCGGCCGTCCCGCGGATCGGTCAGGGGAGCGCCCGCGCAGGTCCAGCCGGCCTGGGAGCGCACGAAGTGCTCGGAGGCGAAGACCTGCACGGGCCGGCGCACCACCGCCGGGGTGCCCAGACCGTTCGTGCCGACGACGTCCTCACGCCAGTCCGCGCCGAGTTCGAAACCGAGCCCGTCGGCCCTGCGCAGCACCGGAGGGCTGCCCTCGCGCCACAGCACCCGGCCGTCCTCGTCGGCCACCACCATGATGTGGTGGGCGACGTCCGCGGCCGCCAGCAGCCCCTCCCGCAGCACCGGCAGCACATGGCGCAATGCCGACGTCTCGCGCCGCCGCTGCACCTCCTCGCGGGACAGCGGATCCGCCCGGACGTCGTGCTCCGGATCGACGCCGCTGCGCATCATCCGCTCCCAGGACCGCTCGATCACCGGGCGCGGCGCCACCGGAGCGGGCTTCCCGGCCAGCCGGGCGGACCGGACCTCGCTGAGGACCCGGGCCGCGCGCGTGCTGTCGACGGCGGCCAAGTGCGTGACGTCCATACGCGTGCGCCCCCCCGGAGTCGCTTTTGACTGTCCGTCTCATAGTGCCGCCTGCCCGAGGAGTGCGCGCACGGTCCGCACACAGTCAGCAGCAAGTTGCAACCCCTTGCAACCCTGGTGGCACGGCCCGGCCGTGTCCGAAACTTGAGCGACGCCGTCCCGAGCGGCGTTCAGTGGCTCGAACGGGCCAGTGCGGCGGGGGTGGTGCCGTGTCGGCGCAGCACCACCCCCGCTCTCCGCGTACGCGAAGAGAACGCAGACCGGATCAGGACACCGGCCGGGCCCGCTCCACCACCGATGCCAGGTCCAGCGTGTGCGGCAGCGTCCCGAACGCCGCCCCCGCGTCGCCGCCGAGCCGCCCCGCGCAGAACGCGTCGGCGACCTGCGGTGGTGCGAAACGGACCAGCAGCGAGCCCTGGAGCACCAACGCGATCCGCTCCGCCAGCCGTCGCGCCCGCCCCTCCACGCCCTCCAGGTCGGCGAGTTCGGTCAGGAGGTTCTTGATGGCGGCGTCGAGGCGGTGATCGGCACCGCGCGCCTTCCCGACCTCCCGCAGGTACGCGTCCAGCGCACCCGGCTCCCGCTGCAACGCCCGCAGCACGTCCAGGGCCTGGACGTTGCCCGCGCCCTCCCAGACCGAGTTCAGCGGCGACTCGCGCACCAGCCGGGGCATCCCGGACTCCTCCACGTACCCGTTGCCGCCGAGGCACTCCGCCGCCTCCACGGCCACGGGCGGGCACCGCTTGGTCACCCAGTACTTGGCGGCCGGCACCGCGATCCGCAGCAGCGCCCGCTCCTGCTCGCCGCCGTCGTCACAGGCCGCCGCGAGCCGCAGCGCCAGGGTCGTCGCCGCCTCCGACTCGAGGGCGAGGTCCGCGAGGACGTTGCGCATCAGCGGCTTGTCGACGAGCTTCCCGCCGAACGCCTCGCGGTACGTGCAGTGGTGCACCGCCTGGGCCACGGCCTGCCGCATGAGCCCGGCCGAGCCGAGCACACAGTCGAGCCGGGTCGCCGCGACCATCTCGATGATGGTGCGCACCCCGCGCCCCTCCTCGCCGACCCGGCGCGCCCAGGTCCCGTCGAACTCGACCTCCCCGGAGGCGTTCGACCGGTTGCCGAGCTTGTCCTTGAGCCGCTGGATCCGGAACACGTTGCGCGTGCCGTCCCGGAGCACCCGCGGCACCAGGAAGCAGGTCAGCCCGCCCGGGGCCTGTGCCAGCACCAGGAAGCCGTCGGACATGGGCGCCGAGCAGAACCACTTGTGCCCGGTCAGCTCGTACGTCCCGTCCTCGGCGAGGGCCCGCGCCGACGTGGTGTTCGCCCGGACGTCGCTGCCGCCCTGCTTCTCCGTCATGCCCATCCCGAACAGCGCCCCGGCCTTGAGGTGCGCGGGCCGCAGCTCACGGTCGTAGACCATGGACGTCAGCCGCGGTTCCCACTCGGCGGCCAGGTCCGGGTCGGTGCGCAGGGCCGGCACCGCCGCGTGCGTCATGGACAGCGGGCAGCCGTTGCCGGCCTCGACCTGCGTCCACACCAGGAACGCGGCGGCCCGTCGCAGATGCCCGGCCGGGCGGTCCCAGGCCGCCGTCAGACCGGCCGAGACGCCCTTGCCGAGCAGCCGGTGCCAGGAGGGGTGGAACTCGACCTCGTCGACGCGGTTGCCGTACCGGTCGTGCGTGAGCAGCCGCGGCGGGTTCTCGTTGGCCATCCTCCCCCACTCCTGCACCTGCGCCGAGCCGGAGGTCCGGCCGAGTGCCGTCAGCTCGCCGAGGACCTCGTCGCGCAGGTCGGGTTCCAGATGCCGGTCGACCGCGGCGGCCAGGGCCCGGTCGGCGGAGAAGACGTCGTACCCGACCAGCGGCGGGACCTGGTTCGTCACGGTGTGGGTGCTGCCTGCCATGCTGCGAACGTACCCCGCGGTAGCACCTTGGTCACCAGCGTGGGCGGCCCGGTCCGCGAAGACCCGGCCTGTGGGTGAGTGGGGCCGGGCACGACGGATACCGTTAGGGGGTGCAGCCAGCAAGTGAAACCCCCGTCACGCCCTCCGGGCGCCTCCACCGGGCGCGGGCCCTCTACCGGAACGTCTCCAAGCGCAAGACCGCCTGGCTGTTGGTCAAGGACACCGTCAACTCCTGCATCGAGTACCGCATCCTGGGCCTCGCGGCCGAGGCGGCGTTCTTCACCCTGCTGTCGGTGCCGCCGCTGCTGCTGAGCATGATCGGACTGCTCGGCTACGTCGACGCCTGGACCGGCGCCGACACCATCGAGAGCCTCCAGGCCAACCTCCTGGAGGCCTCCCGCACGGTCCTGTCCGACCAGGGCGTCCGCGAGATCGCCCAGCCGATCCTGCACGACGTCATAAAGGGAGGCCGGCCCGACGTCATCTCCATCGGCTTCCTGTTCGCCCTGTGGTCGGGCTCCCGCGCGGTGAACGTCTTCATCGACACCATCACCGTGATGTACGGCCTCGACGGGGTCCGGGGCATCGTCAAGACCCGCCTGATGGCCTTCCTGCTGTTCATCGTGGCCCTGCTGATCGGCTCGGTCGCGCTGCCGCTGATGGTGGCCGGGCCGGACGCGGTGGTGCGGATCGTGCCGTGGTCGACGACGCTCGTGCAGGTCCTGTACTGGCCGGTGGTCATACTCCTGTCGATCGCCTTCCTGACGACGCTGTACCACGTGTCCGTCCCGGTCCGTTCCCCCTGGATCGAGGACGTGCCCGGCGCGCTGGTCGCCCTCGGCATGTGGGTGCTCGGCAGCTTCCTGCTGCGGATCTACCTGACCAGCACGGTCGAGGGCCCCACGATCTACGGCTCCCTCGCCGCGCCCGTCGCCGTGCTGCTGTGGATCGGTGTGTCCGCGTTCGCCGTGCTCGTCGGGGCCGCGGTCAACGCCGCCATCGACCGGGTCTGGCCGGCCGCCGCCACGGCCGCGGCCCGCGAGGCCAACGAGCGGCTGCGGCAGGCCCAGGTCGCCGAGTACGTCGCCCGCGCCACCGCCGCGGGCGATGCCGACCCCGACATGCCCTCCGAGTTCCCGGAACGCTGGTCCCGCTTCCTGCCGCCGGAGGACGTGTCGGCCCGCCTGCGCACCCATGTGAAGAGCACCCACGTGAAGAACGCCCACGTGAAGAGCACCCAGGTCAACGGGGAGGGGAAGCCGCGCGAGGACAAGTGACGGGCGCCGGTCTCAGGCCTTCCAGGTACCGGCCGCGGCCTCCTCGCGTACGAAGTCGCCGAAGTCCCGGGGCGCACGGCCCAGGACCTCCCGCACGCCGTCCGAGAGGTGCGCGTTGCGGCCGTCGAGGAGGGTGTCGAAGATCTCCGTCATACTCGCCACCTCCTCGGGCGGCACACCGAAACCGACCAGCGCCTCTCCGTAGTCCCGCGTCGAGACCGCCCGGTACCGCAGCGGGCGCCCAGTCGCCCCGGCGATCTCCGCGACGGCCTCACCGAAGGTCAGCAGCCGCGCCCCGGAGAGGGTGAGGGTCCGGCCCGCGTACCGGTCGCCGGAGGTCAGCACGCTCACCACCACGTCCGCGATGTCCCGCACGTCGAGGAACGGCTCGCGCACCTCGTCGGCAGGGAAGACCAGCTCACCGCGCTCCCGCAGCTCCGCCACCAGTGGCCCCTCACTGAAGTTCTGCGCGAACCAGGCCGCCCGTACGACCGTCCACTCCGCCCCCGAGGCGCGCAGAGCCTCCTCGGTGGGCAGGGCCTGGTCCTCGCCCCGCGCGGACAGCAGCACCAGCCGCCGCACCCCGAGCCCGACCGCCTCCCGCGCCAGGGCGCCGACCGCCTCGGCGGCGCCCGGGGCGCCGACGTCCGAGGGGTGGGCGAGGTAGGCCGCGTCGGCACCGCGCAGGGTGTCCGCCCAGGTCGAGCCGTCCCACCAGTCGAAGCCCGTCGCCCGCGAAGCCGCCCGGACCGTGAGCCCGGCCGCCTCAGCGGCCCGCGCCACCCGGCTCCCGGTACGCCCCTTGGCGCCCGTCACCACCACCGTCGTGACCTGTGTGTTCCGTGTTGTGCTCTCAGCCGTGTTCTCCGCTGTGTTCGTCATACCGTCGAGTCAACTGCCGTACGCCGCACGGAACCATCGCTGAACGGCTCATTCCCATACGCCCGCGTCTACGCTGGCCGCATGGACGCTCTCGCCGGTCTGCTGGAGGGGCCCCGCGCGCGGGGCGCGTTCATGATCAGGGCCTGCTTCGACCCGCCGTGGGCGGTGCGCGTGGAGGACCGGGCCCCGCTCACCGTGATGCTCGTCGCCCGCGGCGAGGCCTGGATCGTGCCCGACCGGGGCGAACGGACGCGGCTCAAGGCAGGGGATCTCGCCATCGCCCGCGGCCCGGACCCGTACACCTGCGCAGACGACCCCGACACGGCACCGCAGGCGGTGATCCTGCCGCACCAGGAGTGCCGCTACCCCGACGGACGGCCCCTCAACGGTTCCATGGACCTCGGCGTCCGCACCTGGGGCGACCGGCTCGACGGGGACACCGTGATGCTGATCGGCACCTACCCGATGCAGGGCGAGGTCAGCGGGCGGCTGCTCGACGCCCTGCCGCCGCTGCTGAGCCTGCCGTCCGACGTGTGGGACTGCCCGCTCACGCCGTACATCACCGAGGAGATCGTCCGGGACGAACCCGGGCAGGAGGTCGTCCTCGACCGGCTGCTGGACCTGCTGGTCATCGCCGCGCTGCGCGCCTGGTTCGCACGACCCGAGGCGGAGGCACCGGCCTGGTACCGGGCCCTCGCCGACCCGGTCGTCGGCGGCGTCCTGCGCCTGCTCCAGGACGACCCGGCCCACCCCTGGACCGTCGCCGCGCTCGCCGCGAAGGCCGGGGTGTCCCGAGCCGCCCTGGCCCGCCGCTTCACCGGCCTGGTGGGCGAACCCCCGATGACCTACCTCACCGGCTGGCGCCTCGCCCTCGCCGCCGACCGCCTGCGCGACTCCGCCGACACCCTCGACGCGGTGGCCCGCCGGGTGGGCTACGGCAGCGCGTTCGCCCTGTCGACGGCGTTCAAGCGGGTGTACGGGGTGAGCCCGGTGGAGTACCGGGGGCGGGTGGCGTAGCGGCACGGGGACGCGCGGGCGCGGCAGGACAGCGGGCACGTCGCGTTCCCGGCTGACGGCTGACGGCTGACAGTTGGCGGCTGTCGGCTTGAGCGGGCGATGTCGGTGCCGTGGCCGACTCGCCGGTTCCGGCTCCCCGGCTCCCCGGCGGTCCGGCGGTCCGGGGCACGGCCCGGCCGGGCCCGGCGCCCTTCCGTCCGGCGGCGTAGCCTGGCCCCTGTGTACGTGGAGCGGGCGTCGCGGCTGCCCGGGGCGGTCGTGTGGACCAACACCCCGTCCCGGCCCGGGGTGGGGCGGGTCCTGCCCGACGGGTGCATGGATCTGCTGTGGCACGACGGGCGGCTGATGGTCGCCGGGCCCGACACCCGTGCGTACCTCCCGGACGGTGCGACCGGCCCCTGGGCCGGGGTCCGCTTCTACCCGGGCACGGCCCCGGCCCTCCTGGGCGTGCCGGCGCACGAGCTGCGCGACCGGCGCGTCGAGCTCGCGGACCTGTGGCCGGCCTCGCAGGTGCGGCGAATGGCCGATCGTGTGAACGCGGCCCCCGACCCGGCGAGCGGCCTGGAGGACCTGGCGCTGCGGCAGGCGGCCGGTGCCGAACCCCCGGACCCGCTGCTCCGGCAGGTCGTCACCGCCCTCGACGCGGGCCGTCCGGTCGCCGCCACCGCCGACGAACTCGGCTTCGGCGCGCGCCAGTTGCACCGCCGCTCGCTGTCCGCCTTCGGCTACGGCCCCAAGACCCTGGCCCGCATCCTGCGGCTGCACCGCGCCCTCGCGCTGGCCCGGACCGGTGTGGCCTTCGCGGAGACGGCCGCCCGGGCCGGTTACGCGGACCAGGCCCATCTGGCCCGTGACGTGAGGGAGTTGTCGGGCCTGCCGCTGGGTGAGCTACTCGGCAGCGGTGGCTAGCGGGGCGAACAGGTCCACCCCGTTGCCGTCCGGGTCGTGCACGACGGCGTACCGCTGCCCCCAGAAGGCGTCCCACGGCTTGAGCTCGCCGTGGTGACCCGAGCCGACCAGCTCCCCGTACAGCGCGTCCACCTCCTCCGGCCCCTCGCACCGCAGGGCCAGCGAGGTCCGGCCCCCGCCCGCGGGTGGCTGCCACTCGGGCAGGAAGGAGCGGACCGTCTCCTCGGTGTCGAACAACAGCCGCAGCCCGCCGGGGAGTCCGGCCTCGGTGTGCGGCTGGTTCTCGGCGCCGTCCGGGAAGGCGAACCCGAGCCGGCGGTAGAACGCGACGGAGGCGGCCATGTCGGAGACGACCAGGCCGATGGCATCGAATCGTGCAGTCATGGAGCCACCGTAGGCAGGCCCGCGACGCCCGGTCTTGAAGAAAACGGACGCCCGTGCCGGACGCCCCGCGGTGGCCGTTCGGCCGTGACGGGCCCGAAAGTTTCGGTCGCCGCAACAGCCTCCCGGCGGCCCCGGATCTCCTGGGTTCGGATGCCATGGCGGCCCGACCGCTCGTCGCCCGGCATCCGCGCGGCCGGGTCCGCGTCCTGGCCACCGCCGACGAGTCCTCCTACGAGGGCGGCGGCATGGGCGCCGCCCCCTGGTCCCTCGCCGCCGCCCCCTGGTCCGGTACCGCGACCACGGGGCGGGCCGCGTCTTCCACACGGCCCTCGGGCACGCCCGCGAGGCCTACGAGGACCCGGCCTTCCGCGCCCACCTCCTGGGCGGCATCACCTGGGCGGCCCGGCTCCCGCTGCCCTGAGCCGCGCGGGCCTCGCCGCCGCGCCTGCCGCCGTCCGCCCCCGACCTGGGTCGGCCCCCGGCGACCCGCCCCCGCACGGGACGCCCGCAGCCCCGTGCGTGAACCGTCCCTGGGCGGTCCGGGGCCGCCGGCAGGGCTCGCCGTGGGACCGCCGGCCCGTGACGCTGTGCCGTGCCAGACGAGACGAGCCGCCCCAGGGGAAACCTGCCGGGGGACGGCGGTTCGGAAAGGACAACCGCATGAGCATGCGCAATCGGGCCGTGGCGATGATGACGGCCGTGGTGCTGGGGGCCGGGGGGACCGGCATCGCCCTGGCTCCGGCGGCGAACGCCGCGCCCGCCTACTTCGGCATCGACGGCAAGGGCGCCGTGACCAACGACTGGGAGGACGAGGAGAACCTCGGCGTCGACGCCTACTCCAGGGGCAACGCCGTCGCCCTGTGGGAGACCGTGCTGTGGGCGGACGGCGCCGAGTGGGAGGACGAAGAGGGTGAGTGGCAGCCCTTCAGGAAGAGCCGGATCGACGGCTCCTTCGGTCCGGAGACCGAGTCGGCCACCCAGTGGTGGCAGAGCCGGCACAACCTCCCCGAGACCGACGGCACCGTCGACAGCGAGAGCTGGGACTTCGCCCAGACCCGGCTCCAGAGCCTTCCGGGCAACATCGTCCAGTACAAGGGCCTCGTGCGGAACGTCAACTTCAAGCGCGTGGGCGGCAAGTACCAGGTGAAGCTGAAGAACGTCGGGCCGTGGAAGTACGCCCACTACCGCACGCTCGGCTGAGCGACACCGTCGCCGGGGGAGCGGAAGGCCTTGACGGTCACCCGCTCCCCACCGGCAGCACCCACAACAGCCCGGCCAGCAGCACGACGATGACCGCGAACGACACCAGGGCCGCCGCCCGCCAGCGCCGGTACTCGGCACCGGCCGGCGGCGCGTCCGCCACGGGCTCCACCGGCCCGGCCGCCATCGCCGCCCCGTGCGGCCACGCCTGGTCGGCCATATCCCACAGCGCCAGCAGCCGCGCCTGGTCCGCCCCCGCCACCCGGCACAGCGCCTGCACCGCTCCCCGCGGCGGCTGCTTGGCCCCGCTGAGATACCGCTGCCACGACGACTTGCTGTAAGCGGTCCGCCGGGCCAGCTCGGCGAGGCTGAGACCCGTACGGTCCTTCAAGGCCCGCAGCTGCTCGACCAAGTGCCGCGCCTCCCTCGGCAGTACGTCCGGAAGCGGCCGCCAGCGTGTCATGGTCGTCCCCCAACTGCTCGCCGCCGCCCCGCCCCCGGACACCGGCCCCTCCCCACCGCATCGTTCGACGCCGGCCCGCCCCGGCCAGTTCCCCCCGACGGCGGGCGCGCGACGCGCACGAGGGGGGTGCGGCGGACACCCGCGCGACCAGGGACCGGCGTCCCGTGCGCCCCGCGAGGGCCGGGTCCGTCAGGCCCCCTCCGGCACAGCGGGCCGTACCGCGACCGCGTCGACCTCGAACAGCATCCCCGGCAGCGCCAGAGCTGCGACCCCGCTCAGCGTCTGCGCCGGGAGCCGCTCCCCGAAGCGGGCGAGCAGGGCCTTGCCCAGGATCTCCAGCTTGCCCGGGTCGTGGTCCACGATGTACGTGCCGAGCCGTACGACGTGTTCGTAGCCGAGACCCACCCCCTCCAGGGCTGAACGCAGCCGGTCGAAGGCCAGCTCCACCTGCGCCGCGAAGTCGCCCGGCACCGGCGCGCCGGTGGCGTCCGAGGCGTACTGGCCGCCGATGAAGACGGTTTCACCCGGTGCAGACACGGCGTGGCTGTAGCCGAAGGGCGTGGGATCGTGGAGCGTGGCCGGGTTGGTGATCGTGCGCTGGTCGCGCGTCATGACCGGCGGTCCTTTCGCTGAGTGCGGCCGCCGCCACACCGGCGGCGGACCTGACACACCAGCCAACTCCCCGCCCGTGTGGGCGCATTCCCCACCGGCACACCGTCGACCCACGCGCACCACGCGCGCCCGCCGCTCGCAGCAGGCGGTTTCCCGGGCACCTACGCGCGGGGCACCGCGGTGCTCGCCCGTTCCACCAGCCGCGTCGACAACTCCGTCCGCGTGCTCTCCGGATGATGGCCGTCCATCATGCGCAGTAGCGACCGCAGGGCCGTCGCGGCCATCTCGGACAGCGGCTGGCGGACGGTGGTCAGGCCGGGGGAGGCCCAGCGGGCCTCGGGCAGGTCGTCGAAGCCGACCACACTGATGTCGTCCGGGACCCTCAACCCCCTTTCGGCCAGGGCCTCGTAGACACCCAGCGCCATCCGGTCCGAGCAGACGAAGACGGCGGTCGGCGGCTCGGGCAGGTCGAGGAGTTCCCGCATGCGGCGGTGGGCCACGCCCTCGTCGAATCCGGCGTGCCGGACGTACTCGGCGCGGTGCCGGACCCCGGCCGACGCGAGCGCCGAGCGGTACCCGGCGACCCGCGCGCTGCTGCACATCGTGCGCCGGGAACCGGCGATGACGGCGACCCGCTCGTGCCCGAGCGACAGCAGATGCTCCGTGGCCGTGAGACCGCCCTGCCAGTTCGCCGCTCCCACCGAGACCACGCCCTCCGGCGGTTCCTGCACCGGGTCGATCATCACGAACGGGATGTGGTGCTGCTCCAGCCACGCGTACTGCGAGTCGCTGAGCTCGGCCAGGTTGAACAGGACCCCGGAGGAGCCCCGGGCGACCAGCTTGTCCAGCCAGCCGCGCTCCGGGCGGCCGACCCGGGAGCGGATCAGCGCCGCCGACACGACGACCTCCAGACCCGCGTCGTGCGCCGCCTCCTCCACCCCGTGCAGCACCGCGCCCGACCAGGAACTCTCCAGCGAGTGCACGACCAGATCGACCAGCCGGGGCGGCTTCGCCGCGTCGAAGCGGGGTCTGCGCACGTACCCGAGCCGGTCCAGTGCCTCGGTCACGCGGCGGCGGGTCTCGGGGGCCACGTCCTCGCGGCCGTTGACCACCTTCGACGCGGTCGGCACCGACACCCCCGCCTCGCGCGCCACGACCGCCAGCGTCGGACCGGCAGCCACGCTCGCACTCGCCGTACGGACCATCGGGAACCCACCTCTCCGGCCCGCCCGAGGGCCGTGGAAAGTTTCGACCAGCGCTGCACACGGCGGTTACGAGGTCCGACCGGGCAGAAAGCGCTTCCTACTGTAGATGCGGCGCAGGACGGCGGGAAGGGAGATGAATTCACTGCTTCACGCCGGTCAAAACTTTCGAAACCCCGAACAACGCCCTCAGCCGGGTGTGCAGGTCAGCCGAAACCCGGTGAAGTCCGCCGTGAACCGCGCCAAGGTCAGGGGCGCCGCGGGCGACGACCCCTGGGCCTCCGGCCGGCGGAGGCTGACCGTCAACTCCCGGCACCACCGGCGGCGGTTACGACCAGCTCGGGTTCGGCACCCTGATGTACGCCAAATAGCGGTCAAGGCGGCTCGTTCACCGGAATACCGGTGGACCATGAGGTGCTCTGGTAGCACCGGTGCGAGCGCGGCGAAGGGCTGGTGGGCGCATGACGGCAGGCCGGACGGATCCCGTGGTCAGGAGCCCGTACGGGGCCGTACGCGGCAGGTACGAGAGGGGCGTCGCGGTCTTCCGCGGCATCCCGTACGCGGCGCCCCCCTTCGGTCCCCGCCGCTTCCGCCCGCCCGTGCCCCTCCCGCCCTGGGACGGCGTCCGCGACGCCGCCGCCTTCGGCCCCACCCCGCCGAAACCCCCGTACTCCGACGCCTTCGCGCACTACCTGTCCGACCCGGTCGTGCCGGGCGACGACTGCCTCAACCTCAACATCTGGACCCCGCAACCGGCCCCCGGAGCACGGCTCCCCGTCCTCGTCTGGCTGCATGGCGGCGCCCTGACCAGGGGTTCGTCCGCCGTCCCCGTCTACGACGGCCATGCCTTCGCCCGCGACGGCGTGGTCTGTGTCTCCATCAACTACCGGCTCGGCGTCGAGGGCTACGGACTGTTCCCGGACACGCCCCCCAACCCCGGACTGCGCGACCAGATCGCCGCCCTGACCTGGGTGCACGAGGCCATCGAGACCTTCGGCGGCGACCCCGGCCGCATCACCCTCTTCGGTCAGTCCGCCGGGGCGATCAGCATCGGCGCCCTCATCGCCGCCCCGCAGACCCAGGGTCTGGTCCGCCGGGCCGTCCTGCAGAGCGGGCCGCCCGAGGCGTCCGAGCGGGCCAAGGTACGGCGGATGGTCCGCCGTATGGCCTCCCGGCTGAAGATCCCCGCCACCGCCGAGGCCTTCGCCGCCGTCGACCGCGAGCTGCTGCTGCACACCCAGGCCGAGGTGGGCAAGCTCAGCAGCCCGGTGGTCGGCGGCCCCGCCTTCGGTATCGTCATCGACGGCGACACCGTCCCGCGCGACCCCCTTCAGGCCCTCACCGAGGGCGGCGCCGCCCCGGGCGTCGAACTGCTGACGGGCTGGACCCGCGACGAGTACCGGCTGTGGCTGGTCCCGGGCGGTCTCATGGACCGCGTGGACCGCCTCGGAGCCGTCGCCTTCGCGGGAGCCATGGCCCGCTGCCACTGCGGCAGCGAGGTCCCGCGCGGCTACCGCGCCCTGCAGCCCGAGGCCGGCACGGCGGACGTCGTCGGCCAGCTGGTCACCGACCACCTCCTCCGCATCCCCCTGCACCACCTGGCCGACGCCCGCACGGAACCCTCGTACGTCTACGAGTTCGCCTGGCCCTCGAACCTGCCCGACCTCGGCGCCTGCCACGCGCTGGAGCTGGGCTTCGTCTTCGACACCGGGGAGGCCCTGGAGTCCCGCAAACTGGCGGGGGAGGGCGCGCCGCAGGAGCTGGCCGACGCGATGCACACGGCGTGGGTGCGGTTCGCGACGGACGGCGACCCGGGCTGGGAACGCTGGGACGACACGCACCCGGTGCGGGTGTTCGGAGACCGCGCACCGGACGCCGAGGACGCGACGGCCTACACGGCCTACGGCCCCCGGGACCGCGAACTCGCCCTCTGGAAGGCCGACGCCCTCAGGCCCCCGGAACCCACACCCACGGCGGTCCCGGCCGACGTGTCTCCCACCCGCGGTACGGAACTGCGGTCAGCCGTGCGGCGACTCCGCCGCTCCGGCGCCCTCCGACGCCGCTGACGGCGCCCACCCGAGGGAGGCGAGCAGCGGAGAGGGGAGGCGGAGGAGGGGTGCGCGCGGACCGCCCGGGCCAGTGCGGGGGGCCGTCGCGCTACGCCGCCCCCAGTGCTCCCGCGATGCCCGCGATGCCGTCCGGCCCCACCCGGCAGCAGCCGCCGATCAACCGGGCCCCTGCCTGCTGCCAGCCCTTCACCTGGCCGACGGTGAAGGTCGAGCGGCCGGCCCAGGCGCGTGCCTCGGCGTCCCAGGTCTCGCCGCTGTTGGGATAGACGACGACCGGCTTGCCGGTGACCCGCGCCGCCGTCGCCGCCGCGGCGTCCACATCCTCCGGCGCACAGCAGTTCACCCCGACCGCGATCACCTCGTCCGCCTCGGCGGCCAGGGCGAAGGCCTCCTCCAGCGGCTGCCCGGCGCGCGTGCGGCCACCGGCGACGGAGTACGTCAGCCAGGCCGGCACCCCGAGCCCGCGCACCGCCCGCAGCAAGGCCGTGGCCTCGTCGGCGTCCGGGACCGTCTCCAGCGCGAGGACGTCGGGCCGGGCCGCGGCCAGCACCTCCAGGCGCGGCCGGTGGAAACGCTCCAGCTCGTCCACGCTCAGCCCGTAGCGCCCCCGGTACTCCGAACCGTCCGCGAGCATCGCCCCGTACGGACCGGCCGAGGCGGCCACCCACAGGGGCCGCGAGACACGCGCCCGCCGGGCCGCCTCCCGGGCCGACTCCACGCTCAGCGCCATGAGTTCGGCCGCCCGGTCGTGATCGATCCCGCGCTTGGCGAACCCCTCGAACGTGGCCTGGTAACTGGAGGTGATCGCCACGTCCGCACCCGCCCGGAAGTAGGCGAGGTGCGCCTCGGTCACCGCCTCCGGCTGTTCGGCGAGCAGCCGCGCCGACCACAGCTCGTCGCTCAGGTCGTGCCCGGCCGACTCGAGCTGGTTGGACATGCCGCCGTCGAGGACGACCGTCCCGGCGGCGAGGGCTTCGGCGAGGGTGAGGGTGCTGGTCATGCCGACGACGGTAGTCGAGAAGCGGCGGCCGACCCCAACCGGTTGTGTCCAGTGTATGAACAGATCGACCAGCATGTGGGACGACGGGTTACGATCACGGCCCTCCCCCTCCGCTTGTACAGGAACACCCATGACCGTCCCCCGCCCCTCCGAGGCCGCCGAGCCCGCCGGCCCCGAATCCCCCGAGTCCCCCGAGCCGGCCACGGCCGCCGCGGCCCCGGCTCCCCGTCGCACCTTCGGCCTCGCCGCCGCCACGGCCCTCGTCATGGGCAACATCATCGGCGGCGGCATCTTCGCCCTGCCCGCCACCGTCGCCCCGTACGGCACGATCAGCCTGCTCGCCTTCCTCGTGCTCTCGGTCGGAGCCGTCCTGCTCGCGCTGCTCTTCGGCAGGCTGGCGCGGCGCAGCCCGGTCACCGGCGGTCTGTACGTCTACCCGCGGGACGCCTTCGGCGAGTTCGCCGGGTTCCTGTCGGCCTGGTCGTATTGGACGATGTGCTGGGTCAGCATCGCCGCCCTGGCCGTCGCGGTCGTCGGCTACGTCGACGTCCTGATACCCCTGCACGGCAACCACGTCCTGCAGGCCGCCGTCGCCATGGCCGCCCTGTGGTTGCCCGCCGCCGCGAACTTCGCGGGCACGCGCTGGGTCGGCACGGTGCAGGTCGTCTCCACGATCCTGAAGTTCGTGCCGCTGCTCCTGCTCGCCATGGTCGGCCTGTTCTTCGTCGACGCGGACAACTTCGGCCCGTTCAACGCCTCCGGCCAGAGCGTCTCCGGCGCGCTCGCCGCCTCCGCCGCGCTGCTGCTGTACAGCTTCCTCGGAGTCGAGTCGGCCGCGGTCAGCGCGGGTGAGGTCCGCGACCCCGAGCGCACGGTCGGCCGGGCGAGCGTCCTCGGCACCCTGGCCTCAGCCCTCGTCTACGTCCTCGGCACGATCGCCGTCTTCGGGCTGGTCCCGCACGACCGGCTCGTCGACTCGGGCGCCCCCTTCGCCGACGCCGTGAACGCGATCACCGGCGGCGGCTGGGGCGGCACCGCCATCGCCCTGGTCGCCGTCGCCTCGATCACCGGCTGCCTCAACGGCTGGATCCTCATGGCCGCGCAGATGCCGTACGCCGCCGCCCGCGACGGCCTCTTCCCCGCGCCCTTCGCCCGCCTCGGCAAGGGCGGCGTCCCCGGCTTCGGGGTGTGGGCCTGCGCGGTCCTCGGCAGCCTCCTCATCGCCCTCAACTACACGGCCGGCCCGGACACCACGTTCCGCGTCCTCGTCCTGATCACGACGTTCACCGGCTGCGTGCCCTACCTGCTGTCGGCGGCGGCCCAGCTGTACTGGCTGGCCCGCGGCACCCGCGAGCGCGTCCGCCCCGCCGGCCTCGCCCGGGACCTGACGGTCGCCGTGCTCTCCTTCGGCTTCTCGTTCTGGCTGATCGCCGGTGCCGGGTACGCGGCCGTGTACCAGGGCGTGCTGTTCCTCTTCGCCGGCATCCCGGTGTACGTGTGGCTGCGGGGACGCAAGGACACGGCGGAGGTGTCGGCATAGCATCGGGGGATGCCCGAGGTCGCTGCAGCGCATGCCGAAGTACGTGAGGTCCTGGGAGTCCCGGCGCGGAAGGCGGGGTTCGAGCCGCTCACGCACAATCCGTGGAACGGCGTCACGGCCGGGGTGTGGCGGGTCACCGGCGGCGACCGCTCGGCCGTCCTGAAGGTGCTGACGCGGACGAAGGAGACCGAGGTCGCCTGGTCGGCGTCCAACGACCCGCGGCACTGGAACTTCTGGCGCCGGGAGGCGTACGTCTACCGGTCCGGCCTCGCCCAGGTCTGGCAGCGGCAGGGCATCCGCGCACCCCGGCTGCTGGAGTGCGTCGAACGGCCGGACGGCGACGTGGCGTTGTGGCTGGAGGACATGCCGGGCGGACCGGCGACCGCCTGGCCCCTCACCCGCCACATCGACCACGCCCACCGCATGGGCGCCGCACAGGGCGCGGTGGGCGCGGGGGAGGACGCCCCGTGGCTCTCGCAGCGCTTCCTGCGGGACTACACGACGGGGAGGACGACAGGTGAGGCCCTGCTCGACGACGACGAGGCGTGGCAACACCCTCTGATCCGGCGGCACTTCCCGCCCGGCCTCCGCGACGACATGGTCCGCCTCCACCACGACCGCGAGTGGTTCCTCACGGTCATGGAGTCGCTGCCCCGCGCCCTCTGTCACCTCGACCAGTGGCCGGCGAACGTCCGCACCGGCGGCGCGGGCACCAGCGTCCTGCTCGACTGGGCGTTCACCGGTGACGGCGCCCTCGGGGAGGACCTCGGCAACTACCTCCCGGACTGCGTCTTCGACCTGTTCGTCCCGGCCGCCGAGCTGCCGGGCCTGGCCAAGGCGGCGTACGACGCCTACGTGCACGGACTGCGCGAGAGCGGCTGGCGCGGAGACGAACACCTCGTACGACTCGGCGTGTGCGCTTCCGCGGTGAAGTACGACTGGCTCACGGCACTGATGCTGGCGCGGGCGGACGAGGAGCAGGTGGCCTACGGCGGCGAGGGCGCCGTCGCGGCCGAACTCCGCTACCGGGAACGGGGCCTGACCCTGGCGTACCTGGCCGAATGGGCGGCCGAGGCACGGCTGCTGGCTCCCCGACTCGGGTTTCCCGAGGCCCCGAGCGGCCGCTGAACCGCGGGACGGAACGGAAGTCATGGCACGGGTCGTCGAGTTGGCGTACTACCCCGTCAAGGGATGCGCCGGGACGTCGGTACGCGAGGCGCTGCTGACCCCGGCGGGACTGGCGCACGACCGCAGCTTCATGGTCGTCAGCGAGGAGGGCGTGTACCGGACGCAGCGCCGGGATCCGCTGCTGGCCGTCATACGCCCCCTCATCACCCCCGAGGGTGACCGGCTCACGCTGACCGCGCCCGAGGCCGAGCCCCTCCACCTCCGGGTGGACACCTCCGGCACCCGGCGGGAGGTGGACCTGTTCGGAACCGCTTACCCGGGGATCGACCAGGGCGACGAGGCAGCGGACTGGCTCTCGGATGTGCTCGGCGCACGGAGCCGGCTGGTACGGACACCGCCCGAACACGACCGGGTGACCGACGGCCTGACACCCGGCACCTCCGGCTACGCCGACAGCTGCGCGCTGCACGTCATCTCCCGCTCCACCCTCGATCTCCTCGACACCAGGATGGCCGCCCGGGGCGCCCACCCCCTCCCTGTCGACCGCTTCCGCCCCAACCTCGTCATCGACGGCTGGGACGAGCCCCACACGGAGGACCGCGCCCACCGCCTCCGCATCGGCGACACGGAACTCGGCTACGCCAAACTCGCCATCCGCTGCGCGGTCACCCTGGTCGACCAGCACGCCGGCACCCGAGCAGGCCCGGAACCCCTCCGCACCCTCGCCGGCTACCGCCGCGCCACCCAGGGCGGCGTCGCCTTCGGCACGAAGTACGCGGTGCTCCGCCCTGGCAAGTTGACGGTGGGGGACGAGGTGGACGTCACGGTGTGGGGCGAGTCCGAGCTGTGAGCACCGGGCCGTTCACCGGCGCGCTCGGCCCGCATGCCGTCGGCCGCGCCGCGCCCGTCCCGCCGCCACCGGTACCGCGAGGCTGATGATCAGGGCGGAGCCGAGGGCGTAGGGCCACCAGCCGAAGCCGGCCCGGGTCGAGGCGCCGGTGCTGCGGGGGGTTGCGGCGGATGGTGCGGGGGTGGTGGGGGACTGGCTCGGGGCGCGGTCGGGTGTGAGGACGACGTCGTTGCCGTCGCCACCCCGGTAGCTGATGCGGTAGGTGGTGTCGGACAGCTTCAGGCGGGCGCCTTCCTTCAGACCGGTGAAGGTTCCCGAGGTCCTCGCCTCGCCCCTGTGGTCGAGCACGGTGATCTCGCGAGTGGCCCCGGGCGCGGCCGAGGCGTCGAGGTCCCCGGCCAGCCGGACCCGGCCCGTCACCGTCAGCGGCTTGTCCCGGAGGACCAGTGAGCCCTTCGGGCGCTGGGTGTAGGGGCCGTTGACGGTGAGGCCCGTCGTGACCGTGCCTGCGTTGGTGACCGCGCCCCGTACCGTGCCCTTGCCGGTCAGCGTCGTCGTCACGCGCAGGCCCGAGCGGCTCGCGTCCAGCCCGGCCCCGGCCGAGGTGAGCCGGATCGCCTCGCTGTGGGCGAGTGTGGCTCCGCCGCGCAGCGCGAGGGTGCCCCGGGAGACCGTGGTCGGCCCGGTGTACGTCACCGCCCCGCCCGTCAGGGTCGTCGTGGCGGCGCCCGACTGTGTGAGGGAGCCGCTGCCGTCGATGCGGGAGAGAGTGAGGGGCCTGCCGGTGTTGCGCAGGATCAGGGAGCCGTTGTTGACGATCCGGTCGTGGGTGCCGCCCGTGTGCAGGCCGCCGTCGCCGCCCCGTTCGCCGCTGCCCAGGCGCAGGATCGCGCCCTTCTCCACCGTCGTGGAGCCGTCGTAGTACTGCACGGCCGCGAAGGTCACGTCGTTGCCGGGGGTGCCCGCGATGACGACGTCGCCGGCGCCGGGGGCCGACAGCGTGTCGTGGAATCTGCCGCCGCCGATGGGGGCGCCGAGCGTCACCGGGCCGTTGTAGTCGAGGGTCAGCCGGGAGCGCGAGCGGGCTGCCAGCAGGTTGATGTAGACCGTCTCCGCCGTGCCCGGCATGAAGATCCTGTCGGTCGTGCCGTCGCCCCACTGGACGTTCGCGCCCTTGATGTTGGTGCCGCGCTTGTTGACGTTCTTGCGGGCGGGCGTCCAGTTGAGGGCCGGATCGCTGAGCGACGGGTCCGTGTCGCCGCCCTGGTCCGACCAGCTGTACTGGCCGGTCAGGATCACCTTGCCGCCCGGCCGGGACTGGACGTTGATGTCGCTGCCGTACTCGCGCTGGTAGAAGTCCATGCCCATCGTGACGGTGCGGCCCAGCGGGGTGTCGACCGTCCAGGTGCCCTGGTTGAGGATCTTGCGGACGCGCGGGAGCGAGGTCGCGTACTCGGGCCGCCCGGCGTTCGCCTGCGTGCCGTTGTCGATCACCCCGGAGAAGGAGTGGGTGCCCGGCAGGTCCCACGTGCCCCAGAGGAACCTGGGCTGCGTGATCAGGCCCGAGCCGCTGACCGTGCCCAGGTTGTAGGCGCTCTTGAGGGAGAGGCGGAGGGTGCCGTCGACCCGGATGTTGTCCTGGTTGAGCCGGAACGCCGGGGTGTCGTACGGGAAGTGGCCGATCAGGCCGGTCGTACCGCCGTCGCCGTACTGGAGCGTCGCGCCGCGCTCGACCGTGACCGCCGGAGGATCGGGCCGGGTGACGGTGACGTACGGGTGGTTGCCGCCCGCCGTCCGCACCCGCTGCCCCTGCCGGGACCGGGGGAGCGTGAAGTCGCTGTCCTTGGTCAGGACCAGCGTCCCGCTGCCGCGCACCGTGAGTGTGCCCTCGCCGCGGAACACGCCGTCGTACCTCGTCGTCCCGGGCGGCACGGTGACGACCGTGTCGCCGCCGAGCGTCACGTCCCGGCCGGCCAGCACGTCGGCCGTGACGTCCCGGGCGCCCGCGGCCGTCGCCGGGGGAGCGGTGAGCAGGGACGCGACCGCCGCGAGGACGCCGGCGGCCGCTGCTGTGGTGTGGGTGAGGCTGCGCACATGACCGGAGACGGGCCATGTCCCCGCGGATAACAGAAAATTCGGCGGGCCCTTTCCGAAACCGACCGGGCGTGTTGGTCCCGTCAGACCCGTTGACCTCCTCGTGTCACCCCCTTACCTTTTCGGCGTTCGTAATGACAGATGGTGTTCGAAATCTCAGACGGCATCGGACGACAACGCCGTGTGTCCCCCCAGTGAGAGGCAGGCCCCACCGCATGAGCCGCGACCGCGACCACGCTCTGCCCGAACCCCCCAGCCGCAGACTGTTGCTGAAGGGTGCCGCAGCCGCCGGCGCCCTGGCCGCCGTCCCCGCCCTCCCCGGCGTCGCCGAGGCGGCGCCCCAGGGAGAAACCGCTGCCGGAACAACCGCCGGGCGCCCGAAGCCGGTCCCCTTCGTGAACCCGCTCGTCCGCAACCGTGCCGACCCGCACATCCACCGGCACAAGGACGGTTTCTACTACTTCACCGCCACCGCCCCCGAGTACGACCGCATCATCCTGCGCCGCTCCCGCACTCTGAACGGCCTCGGCACGGCCGACGAGTCCGTCATCTGGCGCGCCCACCCCACCGGCCCCATGGGCGCCCACATCTGGGCGCCCGAACTCCACCGCATCGGCGGCAAGTGGTACATCTACTTCGCCTCCGCGCCCGCCGAGGACGTCTGGGCGATCCGCATATGGGTGCTGGAGAACGCCCACCCCAACCCCTTCAAGGGCACCTGGGTGGAGCGGGGCCAGGTCAAGACGGCGTGGGAAACCTTCTCCCTGGACGCCACCACCTTCACCCACCGGGGCAAGCGCTACCTCGCCTGGGCGCAGCACGAGCCCGGAATGGACAACAACACCGGCATCTTCCTGTCCGAGATGGCGAACCCCTGGACCCTGAAGGGCCCGCAGGTGCGGCTCTCCACCCCCGAGTACGACTGGGAGCGCATCGGCTTCAAGGTCAACGAGGGCCCGTACGTCATCAAGCGCAACGGCCGCCTCTTCATGACGTACTCGGCCAGCGCCACCGACTTCAACTACTGCATGGGCCTGCTCACCGCGGACGCCGACAGCCACCTGCTGGACCCCATCAGCTGGACCAAGTCGCCGACGCCCGTCTTCACCAGCAACGACACCACCATGCAGTACGGTCCCGGCCACAACTGCTTCACCGTCGCCGAGGACGGCCGCACCGACGTCCTCGTCTACCACGCCCGCCAGTACAAGGAGATCAACGGCGACCCCCTGAACGACCCCAACCGCCACACCCGCGTCCAGAAGCTCGGCTGGAAGCGCGACGGCACCCCCGACTTCGGCATCCCGGTCGCCGACACGGTGAAGGTGAGTGGATGACATGAGACGTGCGTACGCGGCTCTTCTCGCCCTCTGCCTCGGGCTGCTCGGCGCCCTCGCCACCGCCGGGCCGGCCCAGGCCGCGCCCCAGACCCTCACCAACGGCACCCAGTTCAAGGACACCTCGGGCAACCCCGTGCACGCGCACGGCGGCGGGGTCCTCAAAGTCGGTTCCTACTACTACTGGTTCGGCGAGCACCGCAACGCCGACAACACCTTCCGGTACGTCGACGCCTACCGCTCGACCGACCTGAAGAACTGGGAGTTCCGCAACCACGTCCTGACCGAGGCGAGCGACCCGGAGCTCGGGACCGCCAACATCGAGCGGCCGAAGGTCATGTACAACGCGGCCACCGGCAAGTTCGTGATGTGGATGCACAAGGAGAACGGCACCGACTACAGCGAGGCCCGCGCGGCCGTCGCCGTCTCCGACACGGTCGACGGCAACTACACCTGGAAGGGCAGCTTCCGCCCGCTCGGCCAGCACATGTCGCGTGACATCACGGTCTTCGTCGACACCGACGGCGCCGGGTACATGATCTCTGCCGCCCGCGAGAACTACGACCTCCAGATCTACCGCCTCACCGCCGACTACACCGGCATCGCGAGCCTGGTCGCCAACCCCTGGCCGGGCGGCCACCGCGAGGCGCCCGCGTTGTTCAAGCGGGGTGGCGTGTACTTCATGCTGACCTCGGGCGCCACCGGCTGGAACCCCAACCAGCAGCAGTACGCCACGGCCACCAGCATCGGCGGCCCCTGGTCGGCCATGAAGAACATCGGCGATTCGACGGCGTACGGCTCGCAGACCGCGTTCGTCCTGCCCGTGCAGGGCACCTCGGGCACGTCGTACCTCTACCTGGGCGACCGCTGGGGCAACTCCTTCAACGGGACGGTCAACGACTCCCGGTACGTGTGGCTGCCGCTGACCTTCTCCAACTCGACCACGATGGCCATGTCCTGGTCGCCCGAGGTCACGATCGACACGGCCGCCGGGACCGTCACCGGAACCAGCGCCACGTACAACACGCTGATCGCCCGCCACTCCTCCAAGTGCGCGGACGTGACGAGCCAGTCGCTTTGGGCGGGTGCGCAACTCAAGCAGTACGACTGCAACGGCGGCACCAACCAGAAGTACTGGTTCAAGTCCGTCGGCAGCGGTTACTACCAGCTGATGGTCAGGAACAGCAGCCTGTGCGTGCAGGAGAACGCGAGCACGGTCACGCAGGAGAACTGCGCCTCCTCCGCGACGAGCCAGCAGTGGTCGCTGACCACCACCGGCTCGTACGTGAACGTCAAGTCCCGCGCGAGCGGCGAATGCCTCGACGTGAACGGCGCGTCCACCGCCAACGGTGCCGCGCTCATCACGTACACGTGCAACGGAGGCACCAACCAGCAGTGGACGCGCGGTACCTGACCCGGCTCAGGCCAGCAGGTCGATCGCGTCGACCGCCGTCCCCGCGCTGAGGAACCCGCCGGCCCCCGACCCGCTCACCACGTCGATCCTGAGCACGTTGTACTGACTCGTGTCCGTCTTCCAGGCGGACGCGGGGACGCTGTACGTGAACGTGTGGTTGTTGCCCCGGTAGGAACCGTTGGTCAGCGACCGGGTGTTCGGCTGGGTGGGCGGGGCGGGGATCGCCGAGGTCCAGGCGTCGTTGACGGTGACCTGGGGCCGGCCGTTGGCGTAGGCCGTCGTCACCCCGATGCGCAGGGTGTGCGCGGCGGCCGCCTGGGCCGCCGTCAGCCGGAAGTACACCAGGATCCCGCTGTTGACGTCCTTCCAGAGGTAGCAGGGGAAGGCCGCCGTCTCGCCGCTGCCGACGACCACGTTCCCGGTCCAGGACGCGGCCCGCACGTCCGACGGATGCGCGTACGTCATCAGGTCCGCGTTCTTGAAACCGCCCGGCGTGCCGTTCCAGTCGCCGATCCGCCAGATCGCGCCCGCGTTCGACGGGTCGTTGGAGGACGGGATCGCGAGCGTGTTCAGGGTCGTCGTGCCGCCCGCCGACACGCTCACCGACGTGGTGTACACCGCCAGTTCGCCCTTGAAGACGGTCAGCGTGTACGTCCCCGGCAGCACACCGGAAAGGGAGAAGTGGCCGTCCGAGTCGCGCGCCGAACCCCAGTACTGCGCGGTCGAGTTGGCGATCGCGACGGTGTACGGGTACGCCGTGTTCCGCCCGGAGATCCCCACGCCCGCCACCTTGCCCCGGCCGCTCGCCGGCACGTACCCCGCGATGCCGAGCGAGTCGGCCCACGGTGTGGTCAGCGTGCCCGGGTACAGCGCCGAGGAGGGTGCCCCGCCGTCCGTGAAGGCGATGACGTACGGCCCCTGGAGGCCGAAGCGCTGCGCCTCGGTCTGGTTCTGGCCGTAGTAGAGGATCTCGTACAGACCACCGCCGTCCGCGCTCTGGTGGCGCAGCAGGGAGCGGTAGAAGGGGCCGCCGGAGGCCTTCTCGTGGTTGCTGCGCACCATCCACAGGCCGACGCCGCCGGCGGACCAGCCGATGTGGTCGTAGTCCATGACGCGCCGCTTGGAGTAGTGCTTCGAGCGGGTCTGGCCGTCGGACTTCCGGAAGACGTCCGAGGCCTCGATGGCGGTGGGCGCGTAGGTGTAGGAGTCGGGCTCGTCGTTGAGGAACGCGCCCTTCTTCACGCGCACGATGTACCGGGTCGCGGAGACGGACGCGTCGGCCTTGTTCGTCCACAGATAGACGTTGTTCTCGCCGCTGCGGGCCGCGTAGTAGTGCTTCAGCGTGCCGTGCGTGACGGAGATCAGGATCGTCGAACCGGACTGCTTGATGCTCACGGTGGAGGCGCCCAGGCCGGACTCGATGTGCGAGTTCATGCCGCCGTAGCCCTGGTACTCCGTGCCCCGGTAGACCAGGGAGGTGAGGTCGCCGGTGGACTTGTCCACCTTGAGGACGAGTTGGGCGCCGGTGTCGACGACGTAGTGCGAGCCGTCGTCGGTCCAGCCGAAACCGGCGGCGTGCGCCGTGCGGGTGAGGGCCGCGCCGACGGCACCGGCAGTGGCGGCGAGGACGACGGTGCGGCGGCCGACCGGTCTGTTCGTGGCTCCGGGCATGGGGGTGCCTCCTGCGAGAGGTGGGGGGAGTGCAGTGGGAGCGAGGGTGACAGTTGAATCGATTTCGCGAAAGGGCTTTCACTCATGCGCGAGCCAAGATCTGTCGAATGCTGTTCGGGGTCTAGAAAGCGCTTGTCCTGAGCGGTACGGTCCCCCTCCAGGTCTTGTCGTGTGCTGGGAGGAGCCTGGAGTGAGACGTTTCAGCATCGCCGTCGTGGCGGCGGTGACCCTGGGTACCGCGTTGACGTCCGTACCCGCCCACGCGGGCGGGGGGAGCGGAGGCCGGGGCCTCGCCCACTGCACCGCCGGCACCTGCCACTTCGACGTCCCGCCCGGCACGTACGACGTACGGGTCACCCTCGGCGGGAAGACCGCGTCCAGCACGAGCGTCAGCGGTGAGACCCGCCGCTCCCTGCTCCCGGAGACGGCCGCACCGGCCGGCCGGCGCATCACCCGGACCTTCACCGTGAACGTCCGCACCCCAGAGGGCGAGCCCACCGGCCCCGAGGGAACCCCCGGCCTCGACCTGAGGATCGGCGGCTCCGCCCCGGCCCTCGCCGACATCGCGGTCACCCGCGCCCGGCACACCCGCCAGATCTTCCTGGTCGGCGACTCCACCGTCTGCGACCAGCCCGGTGACCCGTACTCCGGCTGGGGCCAGCAACTGCCGCAGTACCTCCGCGCGGGCGTGTCCGTCGCCAACTACGCCGACTCCGGGGAGAGTACGGTCTCGTATCTGGGGAACCCCCAACTATGGGCCACCGTGAGGCCCCTGATCCGCCCCGGCGATCTGGTCCTGGTCCAGCTCGCCCACAACGACAAGACCACGGACGAGGCCACCTACCGGGCCAACCTGGAGACCCTGGTGGCGGGCGTCCGGGAGCGGGGCGGACAGCCGGTCCTTGTCACACCCATCGTGCGGCGCTGGTTCAACCCCGACGGCACGCTGAACAACGGAACCGCGCTCCTGGTCAACGGCCTCGGTGTCGACCACCCGGCCGTCACCCGCGCGGTCGCGGCGGCGCAGGACGTCCCGCTGATCGACCTCACGGCGAAGACCAAGGCGTTGGTGGAGTCCCTCGGCGTGGAAGGCTCCAAGGCGCTCTACCTCACCAACGAGGCGCGGGACAACACGCACACTTCGGTGCGCGGTGCGACGGCCTACGCGGGCCTCGTCCGCGACGAACTCGTCACCCGGCATCTGGTGCCCAAGGGCAAGGTGCGGGTGGGATGAACCCCTGGGGCGTCCCGACCGGAACCGGGGCGCTCCAGGTCTGATCCGTTCCGAGTCCGATCCGTTCCGACCGGCCCGAGCACGAAAGACAACCGATGCAGCTGCCTCCAGCCGACCGCACGACGTCCCCGTTCACCGGCTACACCCGCGCCCACTGGGAGGCGGCGGCCGACTCCCTGCTCACCGCCGTCGAGCCGTACGCGACCGAGGACCGCGCGCTCTACCACCTGCCCGGGGACCGGGCCAGCTGGTCGGGCCGCCTCTCCGACGGCCTGGAGGGCTACGCCCGCACCCTGCTGCTCGCCGCGTTCCGCCGCGACGAGAAGGCCCTGGAGCGCTACGCGGACGGCCTCGCCGCCGGCGTCTCGGGCGTCTGGCCCCGCATCGAGGACCGCAGCCAGCCCCTGGTGGAGGCGGCGTCCATCGCCCTGGCCCTCCGCTTGACGCGGGAGGTGCTCTGGGACCGCCTCGACGAGGGCGTACGCCAGCGGACGGCCGCCTGGCTGGCCGACGCCCTCACAGCCGAGCCCTGGCCCTGCAACTGGGAGCTGTTCCCCGTCACCGTGGGCGGCTTCCTGGCGGAGGTCGGCCACGAGCCGGACGCCTCCCGCGCGGCGATCGACCGCGGCCTGGAACGCATCGAGCAGTGGTACGTCGGGGACGGCTGGTACACCGACGGCGACGGCCGTAAATACGACTACTACAACGGCTGGGCGATGCACCTCTACCCGGTGCTGCACGCCTGGCTGGAGCAGGACGAGCGACTGCTGGCGCTGTACGGTGACCGCCTCTCCCGGCACCTGGCCGACTACGCCCGCCTGTTCGGCGGCGACGGCGCCCCCATGCACCAGGGCCGTTCCCTGACGTACCGCTTCGCGACCACGGCGCCGCTGTGGCTGGGCGCGCTGACCGGCCGTACGCCCCTGACCCCCGGCGGGACCAGGCGGCTGGCCTCGGGCGCGCTGAAGTACTTCCTGGACCGGGGCGCGGTGGACGACCGGGGCCTGCTCTCCCTCGGCTGGCACGGCCCCGACGAGTCCGTGCTGCAGGGCTACTCGGGCCCGGCCTCGCCGTACTGGGCGAGCAAGGGCTTCCTCGGCCTGCTCCTGCCCCCGGACCACGAGGTCTGGACGGCGCGGGAGGAAGCCGCCCCCGCCGAACGCGCGGACTTCGTCACCCCCGTCGGTCCTCCCAACTGGCTGCTGCAGTCCACCCGTTCCGACGGCGTGGTCCGCCTCCACAACCACGGCAGCGAGGACGTCCGCTACGACCCGTACTACACGCGGCTGGCGTACTCGACCGTGACGACCCCCGTGGACTCGTTCGACAACAGCGTCCTCGTCGCCGGCGACCCGAGCCGCACCGGCATCGAGCCGCTCGGCGTGGGCGAGGGCTGGGCGGCGTCCCGGCACACGGCGGGCGGGGGAGCGCGGGTGACGAGTGTGGTGCTGGCGCGCGGGGCGGCGGAGGTGCGTGCGCATCTGGTCGCGGGGGCGGAGCCGGGGACGGCGGTCCGCGTGATCGGCTGGACCGCGCCGGACGGTACCCGGGCGGAACTGCTGCCCGTCGTGGGCCTCGACGACGACCTCAGCGGCGTCACCACCGGGGACACCACCCTGTTCGTCGCCCTGGCCCGGCTCACCGCCGAGGCGGATCCCGCTCCGCTGGCGGAAACCGTCGCCGTAACCGCTTCCGGCGAGGGGGAGTTGACGGTCCGCTGGAGCGAGGGGCCCGCGGTACGGGTCCGGCTGGACGGGTCCGGCGTGAACGTCGACTGACCCCTCTCACCAACGGTTCGCCGACGGGCGTCGTACTTCGGTCCGCGCCGAAGCGATCCGGACCTAACGTGGCGGCATGACCGCGGATCCGCAGCAGACACCGTCCGGCCGGGCCGTGACCGCCTTCGCCGGCCTCCACCGCGCCGGGGAGCCTCTGCTCCTGCCCAACGCCTGGGATCACGCCTCCGCCCGGGCCCTCGCGGGGCAGGGGTTCCGGGCGGTCGGGACGACGAGTCTGGGCGTCGCAGCGGCCGCCGGTCTGCCCGACGGGGCGGCGGCGACGCGGGAGGAGACGCTGCGACTGGCCGTCGCCCTGGGGTCCGAGCCGTTTCTGCTGACCGTCGACGCCGAGGGCGGATTCAGCGACGACCCGGACGAGGTGGCGGAGTTCGCACGGGAGCTGTACGCGGTCGGAGCGGTCGGCATCAACCTCGAGGACGGCCTCGGGCCGGCCGCCCGGCACGCGGCGAAGATCGCGGCGGTCAAGCGGGCCGCTCCCGGCCTGTTCGTCAACGCCCGTACCGACACCCACTGGCTGGGCGACGGGGACGGTACCCTAGCGCGCCTCGACGCCTACCGGCAGGCGGGCGCGGACGGGGTGTTCGTCCCCGGTCTCACCGACCTGCGGGGGATCGAGACCCTGGTGCGTCACCTGGACGTGCCCCTCAACATCCTCTACTCGCCCGGCGGCCCGCCCGTCCGCCACCTCGCCGACGTCGGCGTAGGCCGCGTCAGCCTGGGCTCGCTGCTGTACCGGCGGGCGCTGGGCGCGGCCCTGGAGGCGGTGGCGGACATTCGCGCGGGCCGGACACCGGCAGGCGCGACACCCTCGTACGACGAGGTGGCCGGGCCGGCCCGACGACCCTAGGTGTCGAGCGCGGCGACCAGCAGGGAGACGGCGGCGAGGTCGGGCGCGTCGCGCAGCCAGGTGACGGCCTGCCGGGCCCCGAACTCGCGCTGCTCGGCGGTCACGGCGGTGTCGACGGCCGTCTCGGCCTGCACGTGGATGTAGTTCAGAGCCGTGGCGAAGAGCAGCGAGAAGGACTCCGGGCCCGTGAGGACGGCGCGGCCCCCGGCCTCCCGGTAGGCCCGCGCCAGGCGCCGCGCGGAGGCGATGTTCACGTCGTTGCCGCCGGACCAGACGTAGACGGCCCGCGCGAACTCCCGCTCCGCCGAGACGGGTCCGGCGTTGTCCCAGTCGAGGAGGACCGGTCCGTCCCGGCCGACCAGGACGTTCTGCGGCTGGAGGTCGAGGTGCGAGGTCACCAGGCCGCCGGGCGCCGACGGGGTCACCCAGTGGGCCAGCTGGGGCGCGGACGTGGCGACGAACCGGTCCAGTTCGTCCGACCACGGCAGGCCGGCGTCGCGCACCTTCTTGAGGACGTCCTCCCAGTCGGCGTCGTCGGGGCACCGCTCGTACCAGTCGCCCGGGCTCTCGACGGCTCCCTCACCGGCCTGGTGGAGCAGCGCCATGGTCCGGCCGAACCAGTCCAGGACGTCCGGGTCGCAGACGTCGGCCGGGGCGCCTTCGATCCAGTCGTACAGCTTCACCCAGGGCCCGCCGCCCGGGGAGTCGAGGCGGGAGACGTGTGCGCCGTGCCGGGCGGGGTGGAGCCGGGGCGAGGCGATGCCCAGGTCCGCCGCGGCGTCCCGTAACGCGGCCTCGCGGGCGACCTGGGCCTCGTCGCAGCCGAAGAGGAGTTCCTTCACGGCCCAGGAGCGGCCGTTCCCGGAGAGTTTCCAGATCTGGCCGAGGGCGCCCCGGGTGACGGGTGCCATGGTCCAGGGGCCGGTGCCGAGGGCGTAGATCTCGGCTATGACACCGGCCGTGTCATCGGATCGGGCTCGTTCAGCCATCGGGTGTCCTCTTCTCGCGGGGCCAGTTCCGGAGCAGTACGTGCAGGGCGTCGATCGCCCTGTCCCAGGAGGCCTGCACGTCACGGGGCGCGCCGAAGGCGCCGGTGGACTCCAGGGCGCAGTAGCCGTGGAAGGTGCTGCGCAGCAGGCGCACGGCGTCGGTGAGGTCGGGTTCCTCCAGGCCGTAGGCGCGGAGCATGCCGTACGTGACGTCCGCCGTGCGGCGCATCGCGGGGGAGCCGGTGACGAGCTCCTGGTCGATCCGGATCTGGGTCGCCGCGTACCGGCCGGGGTGCTCCAGGGCGTAGGCGCGGTAGGCGGCGGCGAAGGCGGCGAGCGTGTCCCTGCCGGGCTCGCGCCCCTCGACCGCCTCCGCGATCCGGTCGATCATCTCGCCACCGGCGAGGAGGGCCATGCGGGTCCGCAGGTCCTTCAGATTCCGGACGTGGGTGTACAGACTCGCGTCCTTCACCCCGAAGCGGCGGGCGAGGGCGGAGAGGGTGACGCCCTCGACCCCGACCTCGTCGGCGAGCTCGACTGCGGCCGCGACGAGGCGCTCGGGGGTGAGTCCGGCTCTGGGCATGGGGGTCGCGGTTACCTCTCGAACAGGGCCATGTCGTCGGTGAGGCCCCACAGGAGCTGGGAGTGATCGTAGCCGCCGGTGCGGATGGGAGGCATGAGGGCGTCACACCCCGCCGGTCACTCCAGCCCCTCCGCGATCGCGCGCCCCGTCTTCTGGGCCGTCAGGCAGCGCAGCAGGCTGTGTGCGGGCCTCCTGCCGGACGACGGGCTCGTTCATGTACCGGCGCACCTGCTTCAGGGCGAGCACCATCATGCGGTCCGAGTACGTGCCGAAGAACCGCGACCCCGACAGCGCGTCCAGCGCGGAGCGGCAGCTCCGGGGCAGGCGACGTCGTCGTCGGTGAGCCGCAGCCCGGAGCCGTGGCGTACGCCGTCGCGCAGGGCCGGGACCAGGTCCCGGACCATCAGCGCAGCTCAGAGGGAGCGTAGTACGGGACACGGAGGGCGGAGCCGATCGCCGTCGGTCGGGCCGCTCAGCGGACCGGCGCGTACACGACCCCCAGCTTGTCGATCTCGTCGCCCGCGCGACCCGTGAAGCCCACGATCTGCCAGCCGGCGGGAGCCGTGAAGGTCTTCGCGTCGGACGTGGCCGTGCCGGCGGACAGGGTGCGGTTCCGGTCCGTCGTGAAGGCCGCCGAGAACAGGCGCGTACGGCCGTCCTTCTGACCCCGCGTCAGCCTGACCGAGGTCAGGTGCTCACCGGCGGCCAGGGTCAGGGAGGCCGCGGTCCCGGCCGTGCCGCCGTGGGTGAGGGTCCTGCCGCCGTCATGGGTGAGGGACACGGCGTCCAGACGGGCGCCGCCGCGCAGGGTGAGGGTGCGCGGGGACGGGGTCGACGGCAGGTCGTCCGCGTCGTTGAAGGCCGTGCCGTGCGGGCCGCCGAAGAAGTCACTCGCCCGCAGGGACGAGTTGAGCGTGTAGGAGAAGCCGACCGTGTGCGGGAAGTGGTCGGAGAGGTTGCCGCCGGACTGGTCCAGGAAGGACGCCCACTCGTTGTGGTAGCGGGTCGCGTTCAGGCTCATCAGCTTGCTGCCGCGGTAGAGGATCTTGTCCACGACCTCACAGTCGTCCGTGGGTGCCGTCGTGGGGCAGACGAGCGCGTCACTGCCCTGGGCCGGGGGCGTCCCGCCCTTCACACGCTGGACCCATGCGTCGGTCAGGCCGTTCTCGCTCACGAGCGTGCGGATGTTGTCTCCGGAGCGCGTGTACCGCGTGTTCGTGTCGCCCATGACGATCACCGCGTTGCCGGACGAGTTCGCCTGGATGAAGTCGGAGAGCTGCTCGACGTTGGCGCGGCGGGCGGCGAGCGCGTCGTCCGTGGCGTCCGCGTTCGTGTGCACGTTGTAGAGGTCCAGGAAGACACCCTCGGCGAGCCGTACCCGCGCCAGTGAAAAACCCTTCGGGGTAAGGCAGTTGGTGCCGGTGCACTTGTCCCACTTCACCCGCTGGAAGTCCTCGAAGGGGTGGTCCGAGAGGGTGTTGAGGCCGTCTCCGAAGGGGACACCGCCGCTGGTCGCGGTGCGGTGGGCGTGGTTGTCGCCCGCGTACAGGGCAGCGTGGTAGTTGAAGTCCTCCTGCACATTGACGATGTCGTAGGCCCCGAGGCGAGGAGAGATCAGCGGAGTGTTCTTCTCCGGGTTGCCGGAGCTCAGGCCCTCGGGGAGGCCTGCGACGTTGTAGGTGAGGACGTTGAAGGAGCCGGAGTCCGCGGCGACGGCGGGTGTCGCGGCGGTGGTGGCCACACCCGTGACGGCCAGGGCGGCGGCCATGAGCGTGCCGATCAGTCTCTTCATGGGGGGTGTCTTCCGGTGGGGGAGGAGAGCGGGGAGAAGCTGAACGGGGCTCAGGTTCGAGGGCAACGCCCTTGTTGCGCAAGGGGAGTCGCGCAAACAGTGGAAGACGCCCTGGCGTCAGGAGGGACGCAGGAGCCTCAGATCGGTGCCCCAGGCGTCGAGGACCCCGTCGTGTCCGGCCCGGCGCGCCGCTTCCTCGATCTCGGCGAAGAGGGTGCGCTGGGTGGGCGGGTCGCCGTCGGCCAGGATGCGCCGCAGGACCGGCAGGAGCCGGTTCGCCTCCCACCGGGAGTCGCCCAGCGGCTGCCGCTCCAGCTCCCACCGCAGGTACTTGTTGTAGGGCCGGACGCGGCGGTGCAGGGCGAAGAGCACATCCAGGGCGTACGGGACGGTCTCGGCGGCGTCCAGGTGGCCCAGGTCGGGCCGGTCGTCGCGGTAGCTCTTCAGGGAGCGGTAGGTCTGGTTGACGTAGGCGTCGAGCCAGCCGGCGGCGGCGTCCCGGGCCTCTTCGGCGCCGAGCGTCCGCTTCTCGTCGAGGATCCGGGCGACGACCCCGTCGAGCCGGTCGAACAGCACCTCGGCGTGGACGTAGGAGTACCGCGCGAAGCTGTCCGGGCGGCCGGGCATGCCGCGGGTGCGGAACTCCGCGAGGGTGATGACGACGAGGTCGAGGTGGGCGGAGCGGAAGCGGTCCAGTGCGGCGAGGGCCGGGACGCTCTCGTCGCGGACGACGACGTGCAGGTCGTAGTCGGAGTGGACCGTCGGCATACCGGCGTGGACCCGGGAGCCGCTGAGGACGAGCCCGACGACACCGGGCTCGGCGATCGCCCGTGCGGTGAAGGCCCGCAGGGTCTCCTCGGGGGTCGCGCCGGGGACGGGGGCGTAGCTGTCGCGCACCATGGTGATCTCTCCATGCGGATACGTCCGCGGCTCGCGCGCAGGCGGCCGCGGATACGGATCGGTTCGCTTCTGCGGCGCCGGGCAGCGCCGCCGGAGAGATCACTTCACGGTGCCGAGGCTACCCGTCCGGGCTTGCGGGTTCAGCCTGTTGGGCAGACCCGCGCGGGCGGGCTTCACCGTGGGGTGCGCCGTCCCGGCCGTCGTGGGCGGCCGTAAGGTTGCCGGGACGCAGTGCGGACGGGGCTCGGGGGAGGCGGCATGACGCACGGGGCGGCGCGGCGCGGGGACGAACCCGGCAGCTCCGCGGACGCCGCCGACGACGGCTTACGCGGCACGCGCCCGCTGTGGCGGCAGCGTGACTTCGGGATCTTCTGGGCCGCCCAGACCCTCTCCGTGCTCGGCGACTCCTTCGCGCTGATCGCCCTGCCCCTGCTGGTGCTGGAGGCCACGGGGTCGGTCGCGCGGATGGGCCTGCTGACGGCGGTGGGCGGGGCGGCGGCGGTCGTGGCGGCGGTGTTCGCCGGTGCGGTCGTGGACCGGGTCGACCGGCGCCGGCTGCTCGTCGCCTGCGACCTGGTGCGCATGGGGCTGTACGGGGTGATCCCGCTGGTGTGGCTGTTCGCCCCGCAGATCTGGCTGCTGTATGTGGTGCTGCCGCTGTGCGAGGCCGTCGGCATGCTGTTCGCGGTCGGCTACGTCACGGTCGTGCGCGGACTGGTCGGCACCGAGCAACTCACTGAAGCCAACGGGCGGTTGAACGCCACGGCCGCCGCCGCGGGCGTCCTGGGGCCCCTGTGCGCCGGCCTGGTCGCCGCCTGGTCCGGCCCCGCGGCGGCCGTGGGCGTGGACGCGGCCAGCTTCGGGATCTCCGCCACCTGCCTGCTCTTCGTACGCTTCCGCAAGCGCACACCCGACGAGCGGCAGGGCACGCGCACCGGCCTCCGGCAGGACCTGCGCACCGGCATCGCCTTCCTCCACGGCCATCCCGTGCTGCGCTCCCTCACCGTCCTCCTCTTCGTCTTCAGCTTCCTCACCCTCGGTCTGAACGACCTGGTCATCTACCACCTCAAGCACGACCTCGGCCACGACGACGGCACGGTCGGCACCGTCATGGCGGCCGGTGCGCTCGGCACCATCACCGGTGCCCTGCTGGTGGCCCGGATCCGGCGCCGTCTCGGCTTCGGCCCGACGTGGACCGGCTCGGTCGCGGTGTGCGGCCTCGCCTTCGCCGGTCTCGGCTGGGCCCGCGACGTCCCGGCCGTCGCGGGCCTGAGCGCCGCGTTCCTCGCCTGCGCGGGCATGGCGGGCACCTGCTCGATGTCCCTCCGCCAGGAGGTGACCCCGGAACACCTCCTGGGCCGCGTCACCTCCGCCTTCTGGACCCTTCAGTACGCTGCGGCCCCCATCGGCGCGGCCGTCCTCACCTGGGCCGCGGAAACACAGGGCACGACCCCGGTCGCCCAGACGGCCGGAGCGACCTGTGTCCTGCTCGCCGCGACGGGCTGGTTCACCCCGATCCGCCGGGCGGGCCGCTCCTGACCCGCCCGGCCCTCACCGGCAGCCGCAGCCGTCCCACAGCGCGGCCAGAGCGCCGCGGTCACCCGTTGACCCCGCTGTAGTGCCGCAGACTCCACTTCCACAGCAGCCGCGCCCCCAGGTACGCCAGCAGCCCGAGCAGCGGTGAGGCCGCCGCGAGCCAGTACGGGACTCCGGTCGTGTGGCCGTGGCCCGTCAGGACCGCGGCCGGGAAGTAGGCGACGAACGCGAGCGGAAGGCCGTAGGTCAGGAAACCGCCCACCGCCCTGGGCAGGACGTTCAGGGGGTAGCTGCCGAAGGTGCCGAGGAGTTCCTCCAGCCAGCGGCCCCACATGTCGGCGGCCGGGAAGCGCAGGGACGCGCTGGCCACGACCGTGAACAGGGCCGCCTCCAGCAGCATGCCGCCGAGCACGGCCGCGACGAGGTAGGTGACGCGGCCCGTCGTCCAGTCCAGGTCGCTGCGGGAGAGCGCGCCCACCATCAGGCCCGCCGCCACCGTCAGGTCCCCGATGGCGTTGGTCGGGAAGAACGCCAGCTGGATCTGGCGGTGGACCGGCATCGGGCGCATCAGGTAGACGTCGATCCTGCCTTCCTGGATCTGCCGTCCGGCCCAGTGCATGCGCCCGAGGAACAGGACGAACAGCCCGTGCGCCAGCATCCGCGTCGCCGGGATCAGCAGCACGTCGGAGCTGTCCCAGCCGCCCATCCCGGCGAACCGCGACAGCAGCACCGTCGCGAACACGATCACCGACACCTGCCAGATCGCCCCGATCGCGATCATCAGCAGGAACTCGGTGCGGTACTCCATCTGCGCGCGGAAGTTGAGCGCCGTCACCCGCCACACGATCCGCAGAGCCTTCAGCGACATCTCAGCCTCCCTGCGAGATCACGCGCCGGGCGGCCCGCCGCCACAGGAACCGGGTGAACAACGCCAGCGCCACGACCCACGCGGCCTGCACGGAGAGCTGGAACGCCGCGTCGGACAGGGGGATCCGCCCCACGTACAGCGACAGCGGCACGCTCAGCGTGGCCTGGAAGGGGAGGAACGCGCTCATCGTCACGAACCAGTCCGGGAAGAACCACAGCGGCGCGTACACCCCGGACAGCAGGTTCTGCGCGAACAGCAGGATCAGCATGGCCGCGGTGTTGCGGACCGTCCAGAAGCACAACTGGTCGAGCACGAGCATGACGTAGTACAGGACCCACTGGCCCAGCAGCATGCTGAGTACGAACACCCCGGCCACCGCGGGTGACCCGGGCGGTTCGACGACGCCCGCGGCCAGGCAGATCACGTACCCCGTCAGCGCCCACGCCAGCCCGTACAGCTGCTCTCCGGCGGCCCGCAGGGCGTAGTAGCGCTGCGGCGGCAGCGGCCTCAGGTACCAGTAGACGATGGTGCCGAAGTGCATGTGCTGCAGGACCGTGTCCCGCCCCGCGTACTGGTCCAGCTCCCGCAGCCGGGACGCCAGTACGGCCAGCACGGCGTAGGTGACCGCCTGGTCGCGGCTCAGCCCCGCGGTCGTGCCGCTCTGCGCGTACAGGCCCCTCCACAGCGACCAGACCAGCACCACCTGCACGGCCAGCCGGAGCGCGACGGCGGTCATCCGGGGCGGTGCGTTCAGCTCGCCGAGCGGGGTGACCCGGGCGGCGCGCCAGGCATGGAGCACGGCCACGTCAGACCTCCCCGGCATGCGCGTACGCGGCCCGCATCACGTCCTCGAGGTCCGCCTCGTCCAGGGCGATGTCCGTCACCTCGAACCGCTCGATCACCGCCTTCAGCGCCTGCTGGACGGTGAGCGCGGCAGGCCCGTCGGGACCGAGGACGACCTGCGCGCCCGCGTGCCGCAGCAGCGTGGTGCCCGGCGGCGGTACGACCTCGGCGTGCGGGTCGGCCAGCGTGGCCCGCACCTGCCAGGTCGAGCCGAACTTCCGGCGGATCTCGTCGAGCGTGCCGTCCAGCATCAGCCGGCCGTGGTTGACCAGCACGACCCGCTCGGCGAGCCGCTCGACCTCCGTCATGTCGTGCGTGGTCAGCAGCACCGTACGGCCGCGCTGCTCCACCTGGTGCCGCAGGAACTCCCGCACCTGCTCCTTCACCACCACGTCCATGCCGATGGTCGGCTCGTCGAGGAAGACCACCGGCGGGTCGTGCAGCAGGGCGGCGGCCAGGTCGCTGCGCACCCGCTGGCCGAGCGAGAGATGGCGGACCCGGGTGTCCCAGAACGAGGACAGCTCCAGGATGTCGTCGAACTCCTTGAGACGGGCGGCGTGTTCGGCCTTGGGCACCTCGTAGATGTCCCGCAGGATCGCGAACGACTCGCGCACCGGCAGGTCCCACCACAGCTGGGTGCGCTGCCCGAACACCGCGCCCACGTTCCGGGCGTTGCGCTCCCGCTCCCGGTACGGCACCACGCCCGCGACCCGGGCCTCGCCGGACGTGGGGGTCAGGATGCCGGTGAGGATCTTGATGGTGGTGGACTTGCCGGCGCCGTTCGGCCCGAGCAGGGCGAGGAGTTCGCCCGCCGCCACGTCGAAGGTGATGTCGGAGACGGCGTGCTTGGCCACCCGCTCGGGGTTGACCAGGGAACGGACGGCGCCCGCGAAGCCGGGGCGGCGGACGGTGGTGTGGAAGGTACGGGACAGCCCGCGGACCTCGATGGCGACACTCAACTGACCCACCAACTCCCTTGCGGTGAACACAGCAACGGCCGGTCGGCTCAAGGGCCGACCGGCCGCGGATGACATCCCGACACTGTCAAAATGTCGATCAATCGGTCAATCGATTAATCAGTTTCTTACGGGGTGGTCGAGAACACGAACGAGAACTCCACCGGCTCCGCCTTCAGGAAGTACTGCGGCAGCGGACCCGGGCCGCAGGACTGCGAGCCGATGCCGTGCTGCCCGTGGTCGAGGTTGACCCACACCGTGTCGCCGGCCGCGAGGTCGGTGCGGTGCCGGGCCGCGTCCAGCTGCTCGGTCGTCCAGCGCCGCGCGGTGAACCAGAACTCCGGGTCGCCCTCGATCCTGAGACCGCCGAGTTCCACCCACCGGACGTCGGCACGGGCGCCGTTCTCCTGCGGACGGACGTACGGCGTCTGCAGCCCGTCCACCGTCGACTGCCAACGGCCCACCATGGACGCCGTCCGGGTGTCCGGGTACGCCTCGCCGGGACCGCCGCCGAACCACTCCACCCGGTCCGCCTCCGGCAGGCCGAAGCGCACGCCGAGCCGGGGCAGCGGCACCGTCCAGTCGCCCTCCGGCGTCACGGACACGGTCAGCCGCAGCCGCTCGCCGTCGGACGTCCAGCGGTACACCGTGTCCAGGCCCACCTCGCGGGCGGCGGGTGCCACCCGGCTCCGCACCGTCAGCGCGTCGTCGCCCGCCTCGACCGAGACCAGGCGGTGCCGCATCCGGTGCAGGCCGAGCGTGCGCCACAGCGTCCCGTAGCGGGTGTCGGACTGCCACTCGGCACCGTCGTCGTTGTCGGTCGGCGCCCGCCATACGTCCAGCCGCGGCGTCGCGCCGACCTCCACCCCGCCGATCGAGAGCAGCGCACCGGTGCGGGCGTCGAACCCGGCCGGGCCGAGCGTGATCCGGCCCTCGTCCCGCACGGGCCGGTCGGTCGCGGGGAAGGACGGCAGCGGCCGCGCCCCCACCGCGAACTGGCCCCAGGCCACCACGTGCCCCTGCGCGGCCCAGGACGTGTCGTCCGCGAGCAGCGCCCGCACCGTCCACTGGCGTTCGCCGCCCCGGCCGTCCACGGGCGGCTCCGGCAGCTTCACCTCGGCACTCTCACCCGCCACCAGCGCCGGCACCGACAGCGAACCCGACTCGACCGTCTCGCCGTCCACCTGGCACGACCACTCGAAGGCCAGGGCGGACAGGTCGGCGAAGTCCTGCTTGTTGGTGATCCGCACGATGCCGTTCGCGCCGTCGCCCTCGATGTGGACCGGCTCGATCACCTTCTTGTACTCGATCAGGCCCGGCGACGGCGTCCGGTCCGGGAAGACCAGCCCGTCGCACACGAAGTTGCCGTCGTGCAACTCCTCGCCGAAGTCACCGCCGTAGGCGTAGCCCAGCTCGGCGTGCTTGACGCCGTGGTCGATCCACTCCCAGATGAACCCGCCCTGCAGCCGCTCGTACTTCTCGAACAGCTCCTGGTAGTCGGCGAGCCCGCCCGGGCCGTTGCCCATGGCGTGCGCGTACTCGCACTGGATGAACGGCAGCTCGCGGCGCCTGTGGGTGCCGCCGTCGAGCTGCTGCCCGATCTTCTCGACCTCGTCGTGGAAGGCGTACATCCGCGAGTACACGTCCGTGTCGCGGCAGTTCCAGTCGCCCTCGTAGTGCACCAGCCGCTCGGGGTCGCGGTCGTGGATCCACTCGGCCATGGCGGTGAGCCCGCGGCCGGTGCCGGCCTCGTTGCCCAGCGACCAGAACACGACCGACGGGTGGTTCTTGTCCCGCTCGACCATGCGCGCCGCGCGGTCCAGCAGGGCCGGGGTCCAGCGGTCGTCGTCGACCGGGTTGTCCCGCCAGTCCTGCTCGGTGAAGCCGTGGGTCTCCAGGTCGCACTCGTCGATGACCCACAGGCCGTACTCGTCGCACAGGTCCAGGAAGGCCGGGTGCGGCGGGTAGTGCGAGGTGCGCACGGCGTTGAGGTTGTGCCGCTTCATCAGCAGCACGTCCTCCCGCATGGTCTCCAGGTCCAGCGCGCGGCCCCGCTCGGGGTGCCACTCGTGCCGGTTCACGCCCTTGAAGAGGACGGCCTTGCCGTTGACCTTGATGAGCCCGTCCTCGAGGGCGACGGTACGGAAGCCGATCCGCAGCGGCACCCGCTCCCCGTCCGTGGCCAGCACACCGTCGTAGAGCCTCGGCGTCTCGGCGGTCCACGGCTCGACCGCGACCGTCACCGGCTCGCCCGTCGCGACATCGATGTCCAGGGCAGGCACGGTCACCCTGCCGTCGACGTCGGAGTCGACGCGCAGGGTGCCCTCGCCGGTGGTGTGGTCGTAGGAGGCGTGCACGAAGAAGTCGCCCACGCTGTCCGCCGGACGGTGCAGCAGGGTGACGTCACGGAAGATGCCCGGCAGCCACCACTGGTCCTGGTCCTCCAGGTACGAGCCCGCCGACCACTGGTGCACGCGCACGGCGAGCACGTTGCCGCCCGGCTTCAGCAGCTCACCGACCGCGAACTCGTGCGGCAGCCGGGAGCCCTTGAACTCGCCGAGCTCCGTGCCGTTCAGCCAGACGCGGGCGCAGGACTCGACACCGTCGAAGCGCAGCACGGCCCCGCCGTCCGACGGCCAGTCGGACGGCAGGTCGAAGACGCGCAGATGGTCACCGGTCGGGTTCTCCGTCGGGACGTACGGCGGGTCCACCGGGAAGGGGTAGAGGTGGTTGGTGTAGATCGGGGAGCCGAACGCCCCGTCGCCCTGGAGAACCCAGTGCCCGGGGACCGTGACCTCGGCCCAGCTCCCGGCGTCGTAGCCCTCCTCGGCGAACGAGTCGTCCTCGGCGCCGGCGGTGGCCGACAGCCGGAAACGCCAGCTGCCGTTCAGCGACAGGGACCGCGCGTCCGAGGCCGCGTACCAGGCGCGGGGCGGCAGGGCACCGCTGCCCGGGGAGACGTCCTCGACGTAGTCGACGGATGGGGTCGTACGGAAAGACATCGGTCTCCTAGCTCAGCCCTTGATGCCGGTCTGTGCGATCCCCTGCACCAGCCAGCGCTGGAGGAAGAGGAAGACGAAGATCAGGGGCAGGATCGAGATGGCGGTGGCCATGAAGATCAGGTGGTAGTTGACGGTCTGGTTCGTCATATATGACGACAGAGCCACCTGGACTGTCCAGGCACTCGGATCCTGTCCGATGACCAGGGGCCAGAGGAAGGCGTTCCAGCCGTTGATGAAGGTGATCGTGGCGATGGCCGCGAAGAAGTTCAGTGAGTTCGGCACGACGACACGCCAGTAGGCGCCCCAGTAGCCGAGCCCGTCCACGCGCGCCGCCTCCTCGAGCTCCTTGGGGAACCCCAGGAAGTACTGCCGGAAGAGGAAGCAGGTGAAACCACTGAAGAGGCCCGGGATGATGAGACCCCGGTAGCTGTCCACCCAGCCGAGGGAGGAGACCAGCACGAAGCTCGGCACGAAGGTGACCGCCGTGGGAACCATCAGGGTCACCAGAACGGCGTAGAACACCTTGTTGGCGTGCTTGTACGGGATCCGGGCGAGGCCGTACCCGGCCATCGAGCAGATCAGCAGGATGCCCGAGGTGTGCAGAACGGCGACGACCACCGAGTTCCACAGGGAGCGGGCGAAGTCGACGGTGACGTCGTCGAACGGCTCGCTGAAGTTGCTCCACTGAATGGAGGTGGGGAACCACTTCCACTCCTCGCCCGTGATCTCCGGGTCGGTCATCAGCGCGTTGCGGACGATCAGGTAGAAGGGGATGAGGAAGAGGAGGCCCGCGACGCCCGTCGCGATGTACAGCCCGGTGTTTCCGATGACGCCGCCGCGCTTGGCCTTGGCCGGCTTCGCGGCCTTCCTGACGTCGGGTGCTGTGGTGGTCACTTGGTCTCCTCACCCCTTCCGAAGCCCATGAGCTTGCCCTGGAAGAGAGTCACGACGCAGATGAGCAGGGTCAGGACGACCGCGCCCGCGCTGCCCGCGCCGTAGTTCTGGTTCTGGCCGAGGGCCATCTTGTAGAGCTCGACCAGCGGCGGCTGGCCCCAGGTGGCCTTGCCGAGCAGGTTGAAGAACTCGTCGAAGGCCTGGTAGGCGGCGATCAGCAGCAGCAGGATCACCGCGGTGGACGTGGCCCTCAGCTGCGGCAGCGTGATGTGCCGGAAGGTCTGCCAGCCCGGCTTGGCGCCGTCGATGGAGGCGGCCTCGTACAGCTCCCGCGGGATGTTCTGCAGCGCCGCGATGAAAAGGATCATGTAGAAGCCCGACTGGAGCCAGAGGCGGACGGTCACGATGACCAGCCAGTACCAGGGCGGGTCGGGGTTGGCCAGCCAGGCGATGTTGTCGATGCCGAACCAGCTGAGGACGGTGTTGGCCAGGCCGAAGCGGACGCCGTTGAAGATGGACATCTTCCAGATCAGCGCGGCGGCGACATAGCTGACCGCGGTCGGCAGGAAGAACACCGACCGGAAGAACGCCCGCATGAACCGCAGCCGGTTCACCAGCAGGGCGAGTCCCAGCGACATGGCCCAGGTGGCGGGCACGATGAACGCGGCGAACACGGTGAACGTGACGAGGGAGTTCCGGAAGTTCGTGTCCGTCAGGATCTGCTTGTAGTTGTCGAAGCCGACGAACTCGCTCGGTGTGACGGTGAAGCGTGCCTCGAAGAAGCTGAGCCAGATGCTCCAGCCGATGGGCACGAAGACGAAGATGACCAGACCGATCAGGAACGGACCGGTGAACAGCCAGAAGTTGAAGGTGCTGCTCGCCCTCAGGCCCCGCCGCGGCCGGGTCTTGGAGACCTTGGCCGGGGCGGGCTGGGCGACCCCGCGCGTGGTGGTGGTCGACATGTCGAGATCCGTCCGGTGGTCTATCCGAAGAGCTTCTTGAGTTCGGCGTCGACCTTCTTCTCGCACGCTTCGAGCTGTGCCTTGGGGTCACCGTCCTTGCGGACGGTGTTGGCGATCACGTCCCAGAACGCGGCGATCATGGCCTGCGTCCAGCCGATGTTGTCGAAGTGGCCGAACTCGTTGAAGAGCTTGACGCCCTCGGCCGGCAGGCCGGACTTCAGCTTGGTCGCGGACTCGGCGAGCGAGGTGCGCGGCGGGATGTGGAAGCCGTAGGAGGTGGCGAAGTCCTCCTGGTACTCCTTCTGGTCGATCCACAGCCACTTGACGTATTCCTTGGCCGCGTCGACGTTCTTGCTCTTGGCGTTGACGAACATCGACCAACCGCCGTTGTAGACCGACTGCTTGCCGGCCGATCCGACCTTCGGGAACGGGAAGATGCCGATGTCGTCGCCGAGCGCCTTCTGCATGGCCGGCATGGCCCACATGCCGCACCACTGGATCGCGGTGAGGCCCTGGATGAAGGCCGACGGGTCCCACGAGTCGGCGGGGGCGTCGAGGAGCAGGTTGCCGCTGGTGAAGAGGCCACGCAGCTGCTTGAGGCCATCGGCGACGGCGTCGGTGTTGAAGGCGGGCTTGTTGTCCGCGGTGAGCGTGTCGGCGCCGGCCGACCAGATCAGCGGGCGGTCCACCGTGGTCAGGTCGTTGCCGAGGAAGATGCCCTTGACCTTGCTCGTGGTCAGCTTGTCGGCAGCCTCGATCAGCTCCTCCAGCGTGGTCGGCACCTCGATCTTCGCCTTCTCGAACATCGAGGGCCGGTAGAAGAGGAACTGCGGGTCGTCGATCATCCGGACGCCGTATATCTTGCCGTCGACCGTGTGCGACTTGATGTCGGCCTGGTTGAAGTCGTCCTTGACCGGCTCGATGATGTCGGTCAGGTCCGCCACCTGGCCGCTCTTGACCATCTGGATCTGCGGGTGGAACTCGAAGACGTCTGGCGCGTTCTTGGTGAGCAGCGCGGCGAAGAGCTTCTGCTCGAAGTTGTTGCCGGTGATCCACTGCGTGGTCACGTCGGCGCCTTTGTACGCCTTCGCGTAGCGCTTGACGGCCTGCTCGACGCCGACCTCGCCGTACGCGTGGAAGTACTGGACGAGTCCGTCGCCCGACCCGCCGCCGCTCCGTCCGGTGTTGCTGCCGCACGCGGCGAGTCCGCCGGCGGCGGCCAGGCCCATCGCGGCCCGCAGTACGTTTCGGCGGTCCCAGTTCATGTTGCTCGATGCCGACATGCTGACGTCCTTGTCTCGAGTGCGGCTGCGGCTCTGCGGCTCACTGCCTGACGGCGCACGGCCCGAAGGCTCGCGCCAGATGGCTCAAAGAGAGGTGCGGTGCGGGACGCTAGAGCTTCGGCTAAGGCTTCGGCAAGGGGTTGGACGAAGTCTGTGCGAAGCGTTGTGTCCGGTTCGCGATTTCGAACACACGGGAGGTGTGGAGGAGTTGGTTCCGCCGCTATGAAGGTGGGGCGGTGGTGCGGCTCCTCACGGCGGCGGTGCGTTTGCCGTTCTTCTGCCCGACGGCCTGGAGCGCGCCCTCGAGCGCGAACGTCGCCGCGCCCAGGCACACGGGGTCGGTGGGGATCGGGGAGAGAACGACTTCGGTGGCGGCCAGGGGCCGTGGCAGCGCGTGCCGGTTCACGGCCTCGCGCACCTCGTGCAGCAGCGGCTCGCCCAGGGTGCGGGCGACCCAGCTGCTCAGCACGACGATCTCGGGGTTGAACAGGTTGACCAGGTCCGCGACCCCGGCGCCCAGGTAGCGGGCGGTGTCGTGGACGACCTGGCGCGCCACGGGGTCGTCCGCCGCGACGCCGCGGGCCAGGGCGTCGATGGTCGCCGTCTGGTCCTCGGCGTGCAGCAGCGCGCTGTCGGGGCTGAGTTCGCGCAGGTTCAGCATGATGCCGCGTGCGCCGACGTACGCCTCCACACAGCCGTGGTTCCCGCACCGGCACAGGCGTCCGTCCAGCACCATCGTGGTGTGGCCCCACTCGCCGGCGCTGTTGCTGACCCCCCGGTGCAGCCCGCCGCCCAGGACGAGCCCGGCGCCCACGCCGGTGCCGAGGTTGACCACCACGGCGTCCCCGCGCCCGCGCGCGGCCCCGAACCACAGCTCGGCGACCGCGCTGGCGCGCAGCGGGTTGTCCAGGTACAGCGGGTAGGCGATGTGCTCGGTGAGCAGGTCGAGGAGGGGTACGCCGTGCCAGTCCCAGTTGGGCGCGTACTCCGCGATGCCGGTCGCGCGGTCCACCTGCCCCGGCACGCTCACGCCGACCCCGAGCACCCGGGCGCCCTCGATGCCGGCCTGCGTGACCACGGAGCCGACGGCGGTGGCCACATGGCCCACCACCTGCTCGGGCAGGCTCTCGCTGGGCCGGACGTCCTCCTCGGCGCGGGCCAGCACGTTCAGCCCGAGGTCGAACAGCTCGACGTGGACGTACGTCTCGGCGATGTCGACGCCGATCAGTGCGCCGCCTGAGGGGTTGACCGCGACCAGGCCCCGGGGGCGCCCGCCCGCCGAGTCCTCGAAGCCGACCTCGGTGATCATGCGGAGGTCGAGCAGCTCGCCCACGAGGGTGGCGACCGTCGCGAGGCTGAGGCCCGTGGCCGCTGCCAGCTCCTGCCGGGAGGTGGGTGACTCCGCGATGATCTGGCGCAGCACCTCGTAGCGGTTCGCGGTGCGGATGTCACGTGATGTGCGCTTCACCGGGGTGTCCCATTCCTTCCCAGGCAGGCCGGGCCGGGTCGACGTCGGCACCGGCGCGGCGCAAGGCTATGGGCTGCCGGGACTTTCGACAAGGGGTTTGGAAAGGGGCTTTATAAAGTGCTCGCCTGGTGAGGACCGGCGGTGGCCGACCGTGGCCTGCCCATGATGCCTCAGTGCGGGTGCGGGTGCGGGTGCGGGTGCGGGTGCGGGTGCGGGGCTGGTGCGGGGCTGGTGTGTCAGTCCCGGCCCTCGGCGGTTCCGCCCGCGGAGTACGCCGCCACCTCGCCCGGGCGGCCGGTCGCGCCGGCGACCGCGGCGGCCAGTTGCTGCTGCACCTGTTCCGGCAGTGTGCTGCCGCGCACGGTGCCCACCAGGTCCTGGGCGAGGTTGTGCAGCTTGGTGTTGGTGTTCTGGGAGGTCCTGACCAGCACGCTCCAGGCCGCCTCGGGGCTCAGGTTGAAGGAGGCCATCAGGATGCCGCGGGCCAGGTCGATGGTGGGCCGGGTCTGCATGGCGCGGCGCAGCTGGGCCACTTCGGCGCGGAGGTCCTGGCCGTCCTCCTTCGGCGGCGTGTTGCCGAGGGCGGCCGGGGGTGCGGTGCTCTCAGGCCGGCCGGAGGCTGCGAACAGGTCCCGTGTGCCGGTCAGGTCGAGGAGGCGCTCGACCGCGACGCCGCAGGACCGGACGGTGACCGTCTTGCCCTGGTCGGCGGCGCGGGTGTGCAGATCCACCAGCGCGTTGAGGCCGGAGCAGTCGCAGAACCCGACCGCGTCCAGACGCAGATCGATGCCGCCGCCGGACAGCGTGAGCATGTCGTACAGCTCGGGGAGCAACCGCCGGCTGCCCAGGTCCAGTTCCCCCCACATCGTCACGGTCATCCGGTCGCCGTCCGGAGTGACGTCCATGGTCGCCATGCACGGAGGGATCGCCGCCGGCGCACTGTCGTCCGCCGTGGGTACGGCGTCCTCCTGCGTCTGAGGCCGCGAGTACGCAGGCTCCGGCATGGCCCTGTTCTCCCTTGCTCCGTTCGCCCTGCCTCCGCTTCCAGCGTTGCCCCTCTACCCCACACACGTCAACCGATACATGAAACGAAGTACGTGTTTTTGGGTGCGTGAATGTTCGGTCGCTAGAGTTGAGGCATGGATGGAGTGCCCGAGCCACACACCGGATGGACGTTCCTCACCAACCACGCCCGCGTGCTGGCCGCCATTGCCGACAATCACAGTGCCCGTATCCGCGATATAGCGGCCCACTGCCGGCTCACCGAACGAGCCGTGCAGAAGATCATCGCCGACCTCGAGCAGGACGGATACCTCTCCCACACGAGGGAGGGGCGCACCAACACGTACCGGATCGACCCCGGCAAAGTCCTGCGCCACCCGGCCGAAGCGGGCCTGACCGTGGCGTCCTTGATGTCCCTGCTCATAAAGGACGAGGTCGACCGCGCCACCACCCGCAGCCGCCCACACGCCGCGACGTGAGTGGCGGGCAGTCCCCCCACCCTGGCTCGACCGGCGGTTCACGCATGCCGCGGCCTGCCCGGCGGTCCCTCCACACGCCGCGACTTGACCAGCGGGCCGCCCGCCCGTCACGACCAGCCTGGCCGGACCGGCGGGTCACGCCCGCCACGGCCTGACCGGTGGGCGTCCGCGTGCCGCGACCTGCTTGCTGGGTCGCCCACACGCCTGGCTTGACCGGCGGGTCACGCGCGCCATGGGCTCCTCGGGCGGGGCCGGCCGCCGCGCCATCCGCACCCGGCCGGTCGGCCCCCGGCGCCGTCTACGCCTGCGCCAGCACATCCCTCACGAAGGCGTTGGCGAACTTCCCCCGCGGGTCCAGTTCCTGCGTCAGCGCCCGGAAGTCGCCGAGTCGCGGATACAGCTCGCGCAGGGCGGGCGCGGGCAGGGTGAAGACCTTCCCCCAGTGCGGCCGGGCACGGAAGGGGGCCAGTGCCGCCTCGACCCGCTGTACCACCGGCAGTACCGCCTGTGTGTCCTCGACCCAGGTGAAGTGCGCCGCGACGGTGTCCCGCCCGTGGGAGGGGCTCAGCCACTGGTCGTCGCCGGCGACCGTGCGCACCTCGCAGGTCTGCAGGACGGGGGCGACACTCTCCCGGATCGCGTCGAGCGCGTGCAGCATCTCCACGGCGTGCCCGCGCGGCAGCAGGTACTCCGACTGCAGCTCCGCCCCGCTGCTCGGGACGAACTCCGCCCGGAAGTGCGGCAGTCGCTGGTGCCACGGCCCCGGCACACCGAACTGTTCGGTGCAGTTGACCGCGGGCATGCCCGGCACCGGGTGCATCTTCTCCCTGGCGGGAGCCGCCCAGGGGAAGGCGGGCAGCGGCTGGTCGGTGCGCCGCTTCAGCCACACCTGCCGGAAGCCCGGTTCCCGCCAGTCGGTGAACAGGCTGACGCTGTACCCCGTCGCCATCACCGTCTCGAACGCCCCCGAGTCCAGGCCCTCCAGCGGCAGTTCGGTGAACACGTGCTGCTCGACCTCGTAGGCCGGCTCCAGGTCCAGGGTGAGCGCGGTGACGACACCGAGCGCGCCGAGTGAGGTGACGGCCCCGCCGAACCGCTCCTCGCCCCGGCCTATGGTCACCACCGAGCCGTCGGCCGTGACCAGCTCCACCTCGCGCACGGACGCCGAGAGCGGGCCGTTGAGCACCCCGGAGCCGTGGGTGCCGGTCGCGACCGACCCGGCCACCGAGATGTGCGGCAGGGACGCCATGTTGTGCAGCGCGAGTCCCTGCCCGTGCACCCGGCGGGCCAGTTCCGCGTAGCGCACGCCGCCGCCGACCCGTACCGTCCGGGCCACCGTGTCGACGTCCACCTCCGGGGGCAGGTCGGCCAGCGACAGCAGCACGCCCTCGGGGCCCGGTTCGGCGATCTCGTTGAACGAGTGCCCGCTGCCCAGGACCCGCACCCGCTCGCCGTCCGCGACCAGCGCGCGCAGCGCGGTGAGCGTGCCGGGCCGGTGCAGTTCCTTGGCCGCGTAGGTGATGTTGCCCGCCCAGTTGGTCACGGTCCCGTTCATCGCGTCGTCCTTCCCCGAGACAGCGGGGACCGGGAAGCCCCTGCCGGAACCTACCCCGGCCCCGGAGTCCATTGCCGCTGCCGCCGGCCCGGCCTACGGTAGGGATTGTAGAGAGCGGTTTCTATCCATGGTGTGCGAGCCCGCTCCAGCAGCGTCCCCCGAACCGGAAGGGCACCTCCTTGAGCCAGCGCCCCCAGGCACTGTTCGCCATGGCCGCCGAGAACGTGCCGCAGGTCTTCCCGCCCGAGGTGCTGGCGCGGCTGCGGAAGTCCGTGGACATCGATCCGGGCCTCGTGGCCCAGGACTTCACCGATCCGCGCGTCCTCGGCGTGCTGGCCCGGGCCGAAATCCTGGTGACCGGCTGGGGGTGCCCCCGGCTCGACGAGACGGTTCTCGACGCCGCTCCCCGGCTGCGCGCCGTGCTGCACTCGGCGGGCTCCGTGAAGTCCTTCGCCACCCCTGCCCTCCGGGAGCGCGGCATCGCCCTCTCCTCGGCGGCCGTCGCCAACGCGCTGCCGGTCGCCGAGTACACCCTCGCCATGATCCTGCTCGCCGGGAAGGACGCCCTCGCCGCCCGCGACCGGATGCGCACGGCCCGCACCTCCGCCGGGTGGGGCGTCATCCCCGGCATCGGCAACTACGGCCGCCGGGTCGGCGTCATCGGAGCCTCCCGCATCGGCCGCCGCGTCCTGGAACTGCTCCGCCCCTTCGACCTGCGGCCGGTCCTCACCGACCCGTACGTCGACGCACGGCAGGCCGCCGCGCTCGGCGTCCCCTTGCTGCCGCTGGACGAGCTGCTGCGCACCTCCGACATCGTCACCGTCCACGCCCCCGAGACACCCGAGACCCACCACATGATCGGCCGCCGCGAGCTGGCCCTGATGCCCGACGGGGCGGTGCTCATCAACACCGCGCGCGGCGCCCTGGTCGACCACGACGCCCTCGTGGCGGAACTGCGCGCCGACCGCCTGACCGCGATCCTCGACGTCACCGACCCGGAGCCGCTCCGCTCCGACTCGCCCCTCTACGACCTGCCCGGTGCGTTCGTCACCCCGCACCTCGCGGGCTCCCAGGGCAACGAGCTGGCCCGGCTCGGCCTGACGGTCGCCGAGGAGGCGGAACGGCTGCTGGCCGGGGAGAAGCCGGCGTACGCGGTCGACTGGGCGGCGCTGGAACGCGAAGCCTGACAGCCGTCCCCGGCCGCGAATCCGGGCGAACAGGACATTCTCGCGGCTCGGGGGGACCCGGTACCGGTCACGCACACCCATGGGCATACCGTGAGGAGTCGTACGTCCGAACCGGGAGGAGAATCGGGATGGGCAGCCGTACCGCGCTGGTCGAGGATCTGATGGAGCGGTTCCCGCACGTGCCGCGGGAGGCCGTCTTCAAGGAGGACCTGCTCCGCGGCGGCGTCGCCTTCGACCCGTCCGCGCTCAGCGACAACGAGGGCGGCGAGGTCAAGCCGAAGTCGTACTTCATCTTCTCCTTCGACCACGGCACCCTGCCCGAGCTGGGCGAGGCCGCGCTGCGCCGGCCGCCCGAGGAGATCATCCTCACCGGCGGCCCCTACGACCTGCGCCGCACCGTCGTCTCGGTGCGCGTGAACCCGTCCTCGCCGTACCGCGTCGCCGCGAACGACGACGGCGTGCTCGGTCTCTACCTCGACGGCAAGCGGATCTCCGACGTCGGCGTGCCGCCGATGCCCGAGTACTACCGGCACACCCTCGCCAGCGGGAAGTCGGTCATGGAGGTCGCCCCGACCATCCAGTGGGGCTACCTGATCTACCTGACCGTCTTCCGGGTCTGCCAGTACTTCGGCGCCAAGGAGGAGTGCCAGTACTGCGACATCAACCACAACTGGCGCCAGCACAAGGCCGCCGGGCGCCCGTACACCGGGGTGAAGGACGTCGAGGAGGTCCTCGAGGCCCTGGAGATCATCGACCGTTACGACACGGCGAAGGCCTCCACCGCCTACACCCTCACCGGCGGTGCCATCACCAAGACGGTCTCGGGCCGCGACGAGGCCGACTTCTACGGCCACTACGCCAAGGCCATCGAGGAGCGCTTCCCCGGCCGGTGGATCGGCAAGGTCGTCGCCCAGGCGCTGCCGCGTGACGACGTGCAGCGGTTCAAGGACTACGGCGTGCAGATCTACCACCCCAACTACGAGGTGTGGGACGAGTACCTGTTCAAGATGTACTGCCCGGGCAAGGAGCGCTACGTCGGCCGCGACGAGTGGCACAAGCGCATCCTGGACTCGGCCGAGATCTTCGGCGCGCGCAACGTCATCCCCAACTTCGTGGCGGGCGTGGAGATGGCCGAGCCGTTCGGCTTCACCACGGTCGACGAGGCCATCGAATCCACCACCGAGGGCCTGCGCTTCTTCATGTCGCACGGCATCACGCCCCGCTTCACCACCTGGTGCCCGGAGCCCACGACGCCGCTCGGCAAGGCCAACCCGCAGGGCGCGCCGCTGGAGTACCACATCCGCCTGCTCCAGGCCTACCGGCAGACCATGGAGGACTTCGGCCTCTCCTCGCCTCCCGGCTACGGCCCGCCCGGCGCCGGCAACGCGGTCTTCTCGGTCAGCTCCTTCATGGACAGCCTCCCGGCCGACGAACCCACCGCTGTTTGATAACACTTCGATGACATCGCCCCTCTGGGCGGCACGACATTGAGTCGCAGGGCGGCCGCACCCGTATGACACTCCGAGGCCGGAGCCATGGGGGTGCGGCCGCCCTGTCGTGATATCTGAACAGGGCGCTTGTCAGTTGTGTGGGAGGCGTGAAAAGCTCTGCCCCGCCGCGAGGTTCCCCCCAACTCCAATGCCGATGTGGTGAGTTGACCTCGCTTGTGGATGCAGGAGACTCATGCCCGACCTGCCGACCCCTCAGGACGCCACCGAGGCCGCGCTGTTCTCCGAGTGCTGGGACGCGGTCCTCGCGTACGCCGATCTGTGCACGTCCGGCTCCACGGCCGCCGCACAGCTGGGCCGCGAGGCGTTCGCACACGGCATACGCGAGGCCCGGGCCGCCGAATCCGGGCCGGTCCGCGGCACCGGCCGCCGCCCGGCCCGGCTGCCCCGCATACCCCTGCTGCTGACCGCCGTACGCACCACGGCCGCGGCCTGGGAGGAGGAGGGGCAGGGCCACAAACTCGACCCCGACCTGCGTCTGTGGCTCAATTCCGACAAGGCCGCCCGCTACACCGGCCCGCCCCTGCAGCGCCCGCTCGCGCTGCGCGGCCTGCGCGATCTGCAGCAGCCGGACGCCGAACTGCTGTGGTTCGCCGAGGTGGAGGCGCTGCCGCTGCCCCTGGTCGCCCGCCGCCTGGGTCTCGACCCGGCCGGCGCCGCCGAGGAACTCCAGCAGGTGCGCACCCTGTTCCGGGACCGCTGCCACCGCAACCACCTCGACACACCGATGGACGCCCAGTGCCGCAGCTACGCCCGGCTGCTGGACGCCGTCACCCGCTCCTCCGCCGCCGAGACCCCCGGCGACCTCTCCCGGCACCTCGCCACCTGCGTGCAGTGCGCCGAGGCCGCCGCCTGCCTGCGCCTGCACGGCGGCGCCCTGCCCGGGGCGCTGGCCGGCGGGGTGATCGGCTGGGGCGGCCTCGCCTACCTGGAGCGCCGCCGCCGCGCCGCCGAGGTGCGGCTCGGCGCCGGCCGGCCCGGCTCCGCGGACAAGGCGGCCGGCGAACCGGACGACGGGGAGCAGAAGGCGCGCGTCGCCCGCAACGGCCTCCTCGTCGCCGCCGTCCTGGTCTCCGTACTGGCCCTCGGCGTCTCACTGATGCCCTTCGGCGGCGCCGGCGACGACCTCGGCGCGCCCGGCGCCGACCGACAGCCGGTGGCCGACCCCGCTCCGCCCCTGCCGTCCGCCCCGTCCCTGCCGCCGGCGACCTCGAAGCCGGCCGGCCGCACCACCCAGGGCACGAAGCAGCCGGAGAAGCCCGGCAAGCCGGAGGACAGGAACCCCCACACCGAACCGCAGGGCACCTCCTCGCCCACCGAACGCAACGAACCCGACGACAGCGCGGACCCCCTCTGCCGGGTCGAGTACGACCTGGTCAACCAGTGGCCCGACGGCTTCCAGGCCACCGTCACCGTCACCAGCACGGAGTCCCTCGACTCCTGGCGCGTCGCCTGGTCCTTCCGGGACGGCCAGCAGGTCGGCCAGATGTGGGACGGCTCCGTCTCCCAGGACGGCTCCCGCGTCACCGCCACCGCCGCCGACTACAACAAGTCGGTCCCGGCGGGCGGCGATCTGGCCTTCGGCTTCCTCGCCTCCTGGCGCGGCAAGAATTCCCCGCCGTACGACTTCGAGCTGAACGGCCACGCCTGCGCGAAAAGCAGTTGACGCGCCTGTGGCGTGACGGGATAGCGTGACGTCGGTTCCGCGCACACGGCGGTTCCGTGAAGAGCAGAGCGACGAGGAGGTGTTGACCGATGGCTGTCATTGCGATGAGCGCTGCCCGCAACCAGTTCGTCACGTCCACCTCCATGGCCGCCGGCTGATCCGACCGACTGTCGGGCCGGGGGCCGACCTTGGGAAGGGTCACCCTTGTCTTCCTCCTCTGCTTCATCCGTTTTCTCCGCGCTCGCTCCCTACGGCTGGGACGAGGCCTGGGCCGAGGCGTTCGCCCCGTACGAGGCCGAAGGGCTGCTGTCCGGCCGGGTCGTGCGGGTCGACCGCGGGCAGTGCGACGTCGTCACCGCCGGCGGGCTGCTGCGGGCCGACACCGCGTTCGTCACCCCGCACGACCCCCTGCGCGTGGTGTGCACCGGCGACTGGGTCGCCGTCGAACCCGGCGGGAACCCGCGCTACGTCCGCACCTACCTGCCGCGCCGTACCGCCTTCGTCCGCTCCACCTCCTCCCAGCGGTCCGAGGGGCAGATCCTCGCGGCCAACGTCGACCACGCCGTCGTCGCCGTGTCCCTCGCGGCCGAGCTGGACCTCGGCCGCATCGAGCGCTTCCTCGCGCTCGCCTGGGAGTCCGGGGCCCAGCCCGTCGTCGTCCTCACCAAGGCCGACCTCGTGCCGGACGCCGTGACCCTCTCGTATCTCGTCCAGGACGTGGAGACGAGCGCGCCCGGCGTGCCGGTCGTGCCTGTCAGCTCCGTGGACGGGGCCGGGCTCGACGTGCTCGCCGCGATCGTCGGCGGGGGGACGTCCGTGCTGCTCGGGCAGTCCGGCGCGGGCAAGTCGACCCTCGCCAACGCGATGCTCGGCGAGGACGTCATGGCCGTCCAGAGCACCCGGGACGTCGACGGCAAGGGCCGCCACACCACGACCACGCGCAACCTGCTCGCGCTGCCCGACGGGGGCGTCCTGATCGACACCCCCGGGCTGCGGGGCGTCGGCCTGTGGGACGCCGAGACCGGCGTCGCGCAGGTGTTCTCCGAGATCGAGGAGCTGGCCGCGCGGTGCCGCTTCCACGACTGCGCCCACGAGGCGGAGCCGGGGTGCGCCGTGCTGACCGCGATCGAGACCGGTGAGCTGCCGGAGCGGCGGCTGGAGAGCTACCGCAAGCTGCTGCGGGAGAACCAGCGCATCGTCGCCAAGACCGACGCCCGCCTCCGGGCCGAGATCCGCAAGGACTGGAAGCGGAAGGGGGCGATCGGCAAGGCCGCGATGGAGGTGAAGCGGGGACCGCACTGGCGTTCGTAACCGCTCCGCGTCCCCCGCCCGGGCCCCCGCCCGATCGCGGTGTCCGATTTCCGCCAGCGACCGCCCGGCCGACGGCGGAGACTGGACCTGTGAAGGACCAGGGAACGGACGAAGACACCAGGTACGAGGCCGTACGCAGCCGCGACGCCCGTTTCGACGGCGTGTTCTTCTTCGCCGTCGAGACGACCGGCATCTACTGCCGGCCGAGCTGCCCCGCGGTCACCCCGAAGCGGGCCAACGTGCGGTTCTTCGCCACGGCCGCCGCCGCGCAGGGCTCGGGCTTCCGGGCCTGCCGGCGGTGCCGCCCGGACGCCGTGCCCGGCTCCGCCGAGTGGAACGTCCGCGCGGACGTGGTGGGCCGGGCCGTGCGGCTGATCGCCGACGGCGTGGTCGACCGGGAGGGCGTCGCCGGGCTCGCCGGCCGCCTCGGCTACAGCGCACGGCAGGTGCAGCGGCAGCTCACCGCCGAGCTCGGCGCCGGGCCGGTCGCCCTCGCCCGGGCCCAGCGGGCCCACACCGCGCGCGTCCTGGTGCAGACGACCGAGCTGCCGATCACCGAGATCGCGTTCGCGTCGGGCTTCGCCAGCGTGCGGCAGTTCAACGACACGATCCGGGCGGTGTACGCATCCACCCCGAGCCGGCTGCGCGCCGCCGCACCGAGACACGGCCGGGGCCGCCGCACGGCCACCCCGAACGCCGGCATCCCGCTCCGGCTCGCCCACCGCGGCCCCTACGCGGCCGGACCCGTCTTCGACCTGCTGGAACACGAGGCCGTACCCGGCATCGAGGAGGTGAGCGGTCCGCCCGGCGCCCGCACCTACCGGCGCACCCTGCGCCTCCCGTACGGCACCGGCATCGTCGCCGTCGACGAACGCCCGGGCACCGCCCGGACCGGGCTCGGCGCCCACCCGGGCGGCTGGCTCGACGCCCGGCTGCACCTGACCGACCCGCGCGACCTGACGACCGCGGTCCAGCGGCTGCGGCGGCTGTTCGACCTCGACGCCGACCCCTACGCCGTCGACGAGCGCCTCGCGGCCGACCCGCGGCTCGCACCCCTGGTCGCCGCCCGGCCCGGGCTGCGCTCACCGGGCACCGCCGACCCGGAGGAACTCGCGGTGCGCGCGCTGACCGGCCGCACGGAGGCGGAACGGCTCGTACGCCGCTACGGCAAGGCCCTCGACGCCCCCTGCGGGAGCCTCACCCACCTCTTCCCCGAACCGGCCGTCCTCGCCGGGGCCGAGCCCGGCGGCACCCTCGGCGCGCTGACCGCCGCCCTCGCCGACCACGCCGTACGTCTGGACCCGGGCGCCGACCGGGACGACGCGCAGGACGCCCTGCGTGCCGTGCCCGGCCTGGACGCCCGTACGGTGGCCGAGATCCGCACCCGCGCGCTCGGCGACCCGGACGTGGCCCCGCCCGGCCTCGACGGCCCCGACACCTGGCGCCCCTGGCGCTCGTACGCTGTGAACCACCTGCGCGCAGCAGGGGAGTGGGAGTTGTGATGACCTGCCCGACCTACTGGACGAGTGTGCCCGGCCCCCTCGGGCCGCTGCTCCTCACCGCCGCCCCGACCGGCGAGCTGACCTCCCTGTCCGTGCCCGGGCAGAAGGGCGGACGCGAGGTGCGGGACGACTGGCGGCGCGACCCCGGGCCCTTCCGGGAGGCCGAGGAGCAGCTCGCCGCCTACTTCGCCGGGGAACTGAAGGAGTTCCGCCTGGCCTGGCGCACCGAGGGCACCGCCTTCCGCGAGAAGGTCTGGGCCGCACTGGACGACATCCCCTACGGCTCGACCGCGACCTACGGCGAGATCGCCGCGCGCGTCGGAGCGCCCCGGGCGGCCGTGCGGGCCGTCGGCGGTGCGATCGGGGCCAATCCTCTGCTGGTGGTCCGCCCGTGCCACCGCGTGATCGGGGCGGGCGGCGCACTGACCGGCTACGCGGGCGGCCTGGACCGCAAGGTACGGCTGCTGACGCACGAGGGTGTGCTGCCCGCCTGAGGGCTCAGCCCCAGAAGACCGCGCCCAGCCAGGCCGCCGCGATCAGCTGGCAGGTGAACAGTTCGGCCAGGATGCTGGAGCCGCCCGCGCGCATGACCGTGCGCAGGGCGGCGACCGCGTCGGCGTGACGGCCGAGGCGGCGCCGTTCGAAGAGATAGACACCGGCCAGAAAGCCGGGGATCGCGCCGAGTACGGGGACCAGGACGAAGCCGAGCAGGGAACCGGCTCCGGCACAGGCCAGCATGCGGAGGGTGGTGCCGTTCATCCGCAGCCGCCGGGGCGGGAGCGCCCAGCGGACGGCCTGGGAGACGAGCAGCAGGACCGTGGCGCCGACCAGCACCCACCAGGAGACGGGCTGCTGATCCTTCAGCGCCCACCACAGGACCGCGGCCCACACGAGCCACGATCCCGGCATGGCGGGCAGCAGCACTCCGCACAGCCCGAGCAGGATGACCAGCCCGACCAGCAGGAGGTCCCACACTCCCATCTGACCAGACTGCCGGAACACGCGAGAACACGCAGGTCAGAAGCGTGGCCGGGGACCAGACCCGCAGGTCAGCCACTCGCACCCCGCCGGGCTCCCCATTTCGCATGACCGTTCTAGGACTCACTCGACGTGCCGTTCACCGGCCCGTGGCGGGCCGGTTTTTTCCACAAGCCCCGTTTTCATCCGGCTCGTGCGGTGGACAATTACCGGCATGAGCCAGCAGGGGGGAAGGCCCACCGGTCACGAGGACGACTGGTGGAGGGAGTTGTACGACGACTCCACCGACGACACGGGCCCCGCACCGGCACGGGATTCCCTGGACGACCGGTTCGCGTCGGCGTCGGGGGCGGTGGGAGACGGGGCGGAGGAGCGGACCGGCTCCTCGGACCGGCCGGCGGCGCGGCCCTTCGGCCCGGAGCCGGTGGTTCCGGCGCCCCGGGCCGGGGCCGATGACGTGCCGGACACGTCCCGCCCGTACGGGGCCCCGCAGCGCGCGCCCTGGGAGCCGCCGCCGGCCCGGCCCACCGGGCCCGTGAGCTTCCCGACCGCGGCGAAACCGCCGGGGCGCGCCGAGCAGGCACCCGACCGGGCGCCCACGGACGAGCGGACCGGCGACGCGGCCCCGCCGATCAGCCCCCGTACGCCCCCGGACGAGCGCACAGGCCACTCACTCCCGCCTGCGGCCGCCCCCCGTACGCCCCCGGAGAGCCCGAAGCAGCCACCCGTCCCGACGATCCCCTCCGCGCGGACACCCCCGGTCCCTCCACCCCCCGCGGCCCCTCCGAACCGGCCGAACCACGGGACCCACCCGGCCACGGCGGCGGGCCCACCCGGCAGCCCCGCCCCTGCGGCCCCCGCCACCGAGCCCGGCGACGCCGCACACCCCACCTCGGCCGACTGGCCGTCCGTGCCACCGCGCCCTGCCGCCTCGCCGCCTCCGGCCTCGCCCCCGGCCGGCCGGCCGCCCCGGCCTCCACGCCCCGGCGTCCCACCGCCCGCCCCGCCGAGCCCGGCTGATCAGGCGCCCGTGCCGCCGCTCCCCGCCGAGCCGCCGTCCGCGGCTCCACGGCCCGCCACGGACCCCCCACCCGAAGAAGCCGGCCCCCGGATCGAGCGGCCCGCCCCCACCCCACGGCCCCGTGGCCACGTAGGCACCCGGCCGCCCACCTACGACGCCGAACCCACCGCTCTCCCGGCCGCGGATCCGGACGATCTCGACGACCTCGTGGCGGACACCGTGCTGGACGGGGCCCGGTACGGGGCCTGTACGTTGCGGGCCGTCTCCGTGCGGGGGGACTCCGCGCGGTATCGGGGCGAGCCCCGCAGGGACGCGCTGCTCACCGCCCGGTTCGGCACGGGGGAGCACGCGCTGCTGCTGGTGGCGATGGCGACCGGGGCCCGGGCCGCGCCGGGTGCGCACCGGGCCGCCGCCGAGGCCTGTCACTGGATCGGACGGGCCGTCGGGCGCAGCCATGCACGGCTGGTCCAGGACATAAGGGACGGCCGGCGCGGTGACCTGAAGTCCGGACTGCACCGGCTCACCGACCGCAGCCTCGGCAAGCTCCGGGCCAGCGCCTCCGAGCAGGGCGTCGACCCCGAGGAGTACGCGGCCAGCCTGCGCTGCCTGCTGCTGTCCGCCGACCCCGAGTGCCGTACGCGGGTGTTCTTCGGGGTCGGACCGGGCGGACTCTTCCGGTTGCGGGAGGGGGAGTGGCAGGACATCGAGCCGCAGGTCACCGAGACCAAGGGCGAACCCGTCGTGGGCTTCGGCTCGCCGCCCGCCGAGACCCCCGACGGCGACCGGCTCACCATGGACCTGGGCATCCCGACCCCGCCCAGTCCGTACGAACCGGCCCCGGAGCCGCCCCGCGAGCCCTTCCGCTTCCGCACCTCCGTAGCCCGCCCGGGTGACACGCTCCTGATGTGCAGCGGCGGCCTCGCCGACCCCCTGCGCGGCGAGCCCGAACTGGGCGAGTACCTCGCCGAACGGTGGTCCCGGCCCGAACCGCCCGGCCTCGCCGCGTTCCTCGCCGACTCCCAAGTGCGGGTCAAGGGTTATGCGGACGACCGTACGGCCGCCGCGGTGTGGGAGGCGTGAGCGCTGCCCGTGTGACTTGATGGAACCCGGAGGGATCCCAGGAGACCGAAGGGGCAGACGAGAACCATGGCCAAACAGAACGTCGCGGAACAGTTCGTCGACATCCTGACCCGCGCTGGAGTCAAACGCCTCTACGGAGTCGTCGGCGACAGCCTCAACCCGGTCGTCGACGCCGTCCGCCGCAACTCCGCCATCGACTGGATCCACGTCCGGCACGAGGAGACCGCCGCCTTCGCCGCCAGTGCCGAGGCGCAGATCACCGGCTCTCTCGCCGCCTGCGCCGGCTCCTGCGGCCCCGGCAACCTCCACCTCATCAACGGCCTCTACGACGCCCACCGCTCCATGGCCCCGGTCCTCGCCCTCGCCTCGCACATCCCGTCCAGCGAGATCGGCCTCGGCTTCTTCCAGGAGACCCACCCCGACCGGCTGTTCACCGAGTGCAGCCACTACAGCGAGATGATCTCCAGCCCGCAGCAGATGCCGCGGCTGCTCCAGACTGCCATCCAGAACGCCGTCGGCCGCAGCGGCGTCAGCGTCGTCACCCTGCCCGGCGACATCGCCGACCTGCCCGCCCCGGAGAAGGCCGCCGAGACCGCCCTCGTCACCTCCCGGCCCACGGTCCGCCCCGGTGACGCCGAGATCGACCGGCTCGTCGAGCTGATCGACGACGCCGGCAAGGTCACCCTCTTCTGCGGCAGCGGCACGGCCGGCGCGCACGCCGAGGTGATGGAGTTCGCCGGGAAGATCAAGTCCCCGGTCGGGCACGCCCTGCGCGGCAAGGAATGGATCCAGTACGACAATCCCTTCGACGTCGGCATGAGCGGGCTGCTGGGATACGGCGCCGCCTACGAGGCCACCCACGAGTGCGACCTGCTGATCCTGCTCGGCACCGACTTCCCCTACAACGCCTTCCTCCCCGACGACGTGAAGATCGTCCAGGTCGATATCCGGCCCGAACACCTCGGCCGCCGCTCCAAGTTGGACCTCGCGGTGTGGGGCGACGTACGGGAGACGCTGCGCTGTCTGATCCCGCGGGTGAAGGAGAAGAAGAACCGCCGCTTCCTCGACCGGATGCTGAAGAAGCACGCGGACGCGCTCGAGGGCGTCGTGAAGGCGTACACCCGCAAGGTCGAGAAGCACACGCCGATCCACCCCGAGTACGTGGCGTCAGTGCTCGACGAAATGGCGGCCGACGACGCCGTGTTCACCGTCGACACCGGCATGTGCAACGTCTGGGCCGCCCGCTACATCTCACCCAACGGCCGCCGCCGCGTCATCGGCTCCTTCTCCCACGGCTCGATGGCGAACGCGCTGCCCATGGCGATCGGCGCACAGTTCACCGACCGCAAGCGGCAGGTCGTGTCGATGTCCGGCGACGGCGGCTTCTCCATGCTGATGGGCGACTTCCTGACGCTGGTGCAGTACGACCTGCCCGTGAAGGTCGTCCTGTTCAACAACTCCTCCCTCGGCATGGTCGAGTTGGAGATGCTGGTCGCCGGCCTCCCGTCGCACGGCACCGCGAACAAGAACCCCGACTTCGCCGCCGTCGCCCGCGCCTGCGGTGCGTACGGCGTGCGCGTCGAGAAGCCCAAGGACCTCCCCGGGGCCCTGAAGGACGCCTTCAAGCACAAGGGACCGGCCCTCGTCGACATCGTCACCGACCCCAACGCGCTGTCGATCCCGCCCAAGATCAAGGCCGAGATGGTGACCGGATTCGCCCTGTCCGCCTCGAAGATGGTGCTGGACGGCGGGGTCGGCCGGATGCTGCAGATGGCCCGCTCCAACCTGCGCAACGTGCCCCGGTTCTAGCGGTAGGGCTCCCACTGGCGTGCGGAGGTCTCGTACACGTAGCGGGGCAGGCCCTTGATGCCGCTGGTACGGAACGGGCGGCCGTCGTCGTCGATCCGGACCGTGCCCGTGCGGCCCTGGGACGACCAGTCCAGCTCCAGGTACCAGCGGCAGTCGCACGCCTGGGTCCGGGCGTTGACCAGCAGCACCTCCGGGTCCCGCGCGGAGACGCGGTACGGCATGCGCACCGCCGGGATCGGCGTACCGGCGTCGCTCCCGGCGACCGCGCGGGCGATGGGGCGGTCCTTGTCCAGGTTCACGTCGAAGGAGCGTGGGGTGATCGAACCACCGCAGCCCTGGTCCATGGCATAGGCGTTGCCCGCCGCCGGGGCCGTACGCCCCACCACGCGCACGCGCAGCGCCTCCAGTACGACGGCCGTGTCGGTCCGCCCCTGCACGGACAGCCGCACGAGCGTCTCACCGCCGTGCACCGCGTTCTGCGACGCGGCCCAGACCCCGGCGTCCTGCGGGACGGGCGGCGGTGGCACCTGTCCGGGCGGCTTGGCGACGACGTAGTCGTGACCGCAGCCGAGCTTCCAGGCCTGGGAGTCGGCGGACCAGGTGAGGGGCGGGGCGGGAACCGCTTTGCCGGTGGGCGGGGTGGTGCGGGCCGAGGGTGACGGGGAGGGCTTCTGCTGCTTCGGGGTGGCGGAGGCCGAGGACCGCCGGGGAGCGGGGGAGCCGCCGTTCGGGGTGGGGGAGGCGCCGCGCCGGTCCGGGGCTTCGGTCCGCGCCGTACCGGACGGCGCCGGACCGGCCGCACGGGCCCGGTCGCCGGCGGGCGCACGCCGTTCGTCCGGCAGCGCGGCGAGGCTTCCGAGTGCCGCGAGGACCGCGCAGGCGGCGGCCAGTCCGACCGCGACGCGGCCGCGGCGGTACCAGGGGCGTCGGGGGAGCGGGGTCGTCATCTCGGCGGGACTGTCGACGACGTCCGGGGTCTCCTGCGGTTCGTCCGCCGTGACGGCGGCCGCCGCCTCCTCCGCCGGACCGGCCGGGCTCGCCGCTCGGGGCCGCTGCCGTGCCGCCACCGCCAGGAGCCAGCGGCGGTGGAGCTCCAGGCGTTCCTCCGGGGACGCCCCGCACAGGGCGGCGAAGCGCTCCACGGGGGCGAAGTCGACGGGGACCGCCTCGCCCGCACAGTAGCGGTGCAGGGTCGAGGTGTTCATGGCCAGGCGCCGGGCGAGCGAACCGTAACTGCGGTCCGTGCGCTCCTTCAGCGTCCTCAGCAGCGCCGCGAACTCCCCGACGTCGTCGACGCCGTCCTGTGCCGACACCGTTCCCCCGTCCACGTAGGTCCGATCCGGCCTGGAACGGCATCCCAGGCACCCCGTGTACCTGCACGTCAGACGGGCTGGGATGGTTCCACCGTGCCGGATCGGATGCGAGCTGTTGCATCCGGGCGGTGGGACCGCTGATGCTCTTGGTGTCGCACCGACCAGGCCCGGGCCGACCAGCCGGCCTCGTCGCGGCATCCACATCCACGCACTCTTCCACGGGGGAACACCCATGCCCATGCGCATCCGAGCGAGCGCTCTCACCGCCCTCACCGTCGCCGCCCTCGCGGCCGGCACGGTCCTCACGGCACCGGCCGCCGGTGCCGCGCCGACGGCCGCCGCACCGAAGTTCCTGTCGGCGTCCCAGCTGCCGCCGCACCCGAGCTCGACCTGGACGGCCGGCCCGGTCACCGAGGGGTTCCCGGAGGGACTCGGCTTCTGTGTCAGTACGGAGGGCGTGCCCTCCTACGACTACCGGCACCGGGAGTTCCGGACCGACCTGGACACCGGTGCGGTGCAGTTGACCGTCGTGGCGGACACAGCCGCCCTGGCCAAGGCGCTGGCGAAGCACTACGACGATCTGATCCGCACCTGCGCCGACCGCATCGAGAAGAACGACCCGGACGTCGAGGCCGAGGGACGGGACTACGGTTCGCTGCCGGTCGAGGAGGGTGCCCGCGTCCGCGGCCTGCACACCGAGACGTCCTGGGGCGCCACGGACATCTCGCTGCTGTCCGTCGGACGGGACGGCAGGACCGTCACCGTCGTGTCGTGGGGTCAGATGGGCGACTTCGACGACGCTCCCGTGGCGGCCTTCAAGAAGACGACGACCACCGCCGTCAACAAGCTGTACTGACCGCGCCTCCGCCGGAAGACCGGGGCCGTCCTCCCGCCACGGGGGTGGGGAGGACGGCCCCGTACCGGTCTCGGTGCCCGTCAAGACCGTCGTACTTCGGCCAACTTCACCGGAGCACCGCGCAGGGGGCCGGTCGCCCCGGTCCTTCGCCGGGTACGCAGGGATCGGCAGCCGGCCATCGGCCCATCGTCCGATCTCCGGCGGTCAGGATCCGCCCGGGGACCCGGACCGGCTACCCTCTTGTCCCCCTCTCCTCCACCGCCGTGCCGCTCCGCGGCCCGCCGCCCGGGCCGCCCGCCCCGTTCCGATGGCCGAACATCCGGTCGTTGACGATTCGACATGACTGCCGCGTTCCCGTTGGGGCATGGATCCCCGTGAACGTGTTCGAGCAGGAGGGGAACCGACATCGGCGCGCGGGCGGGGGTCATGGAGAGGCAGGCACGACGAGGCGGTCCCATAGCGATCGGGGGCTTCTCGACGAAGACGGTGGAGGACAGGACCGACGACGTCACGGAGCGGGATCCGGCGCCGCAGTTGAGGCGCAGACTCGGGCGGGCGGACCTGCGGGCCGTCCCGGAAGCCCGCAGGGCCCTGCGGGAGTTGCTCGGGCAGTGGGGGAGGCACGGGCGGTCCGAGGTGGCGGAACTGCTCACCAGCGAACTCGTCACCAACGCGATCGTCCACACCGACCACGACGCGGTCCTCACGGCCACCGTGGGACCCCGCGGACTGCGGGTGGAGGTAAGGGACTTCGTGGCCCGCAGGCCCCGCGTGCGTGTGCCGGTCGCCGACGAGGGCACCAACGGCAGGGGCATGCTCCTGGTGCAGGCCCTCGCGGACGCCTGGGGGGTCCGGCCGCACGGCGTGGGCAAGGCCGTCTGGTTCGAGCTGGAGGCCGAGGCGGCGTGAACGCCGAAGGGGCGCGGCCCGCAGGCCACGCCCCGTCGCTGCACTGATGCGGCCCGGCTAACCGAACTGCTGCTCCAGGTCCTTGAGCTTGCGCTCCAGGGAGTCCAGACGCGGCAGCGCCATGGTGTCGTCCTCCGCGGTGAGGTCGACGGTCACGGGGTCAGTTCCTTGGCGCACCGGCTGAAGGGAGGGACGCGAGCGCACGGGCAGGGGATCCGGCGCGGATATGGCAGGCTCCGCGGAGACCTGCGAGGAGCCGCGCTCCACCTGCACCTCCAGCTGCCGTCCGCCACCACGGCCGAAGTGGCCGCGGTGACCGCGGCTGATCGCCTTCAGCTGGGCCCGCTCCACGCGCTGCTGGTCGCGCCGCCGCTGCCGGGCCTCTTCCTTCTTGCGCTTGTCGTCGCGCACCTCGTCGACCGCCTCGTCCAGGCTGCGCACACCCTCGAGGAGCATCAGCGACCAGGCGCGGTAGGTCTCCCGGGGGGCCCGCAGCCAGCGCACCATACGGATCTGCGGCAGCGGGCGGGGCACCAGGCCCTGCTCCCGCAGGGCGGCCCGGCGGGTCTGCTTCAGCGCGCGGTCGAAGAGGACCGCCGCCGACAGGGACATGCCCGCGAAGAAGTGGGGGGCACCCGCGTGGCCGATGCCCCGGGGCGCGTGCACCCAGTTGAACCAGGCCGCGGCGAAGGCGAACGTCCAGACCAGTATCCGGGAGCCGAGCGCCGCGTCACCGTGGCTGGCCTCGCGCACCGCGAGGACGGAGCAGAACATCGCCGCGCCGTCCAGGCCGAACGGGACGAGGTACTGCCAGCCGCCGGAGAGTCCGAGGTTCTGCTCGCCGAAGCCGACCAGGCCGTGGAAGGAGAGCAGGGCGGCGACGGCCGCGCAGCAGAAGAGGAGGAGGTAGGAGAGGGTGCCGTAGACGGCCTCTTTGCGTCTGCGGCGTTCCTCGCTGCGCTCCCAGGAGTCGTCCGCGCTCGTGTCCTTGACCGAGGAGCGCTTGCCGCGCGCGAGCACCGCTACCGCCGCCAGCATGCCCAGGAGAAGCACGGCGCCCGGAAGCAGCCAGTTCAGCGATATGTCGGTCAGTCTCATCTGGGTGGTCCCTTGCATTGGGATAGGGCGTAACGCCCGCCATAGTGGCCCAATCCCATCGGCCCTCAGGGGGTTTCGGGGCAAGAGGCCGCCAAGGAAGTGCAAGGGAATGCCCAGGGCGGCGTTCTGCTCGAACTGCCGCTTGAGGGGCGGGAGTTGAGTTCGAACAAGACTACCCGTACGAGTGGTTCTCCGGAAAGTTCCCGTGACACGTGAGGAGATTGTGAATCGCCTGTGGGCGTGTGGGTGTCCGGTTTCGCGATGATCTTACGGGACGGGGGAGCGGTGGGTTCCGCGAGCGCTCAACTGGCCGTGGCCAGCAGCTTGGTGACCCGGTCGGTGTCGCAGGTGCGCGGGCAGGTGGCGCAGGTGTCCTCCGGGCGCAGCGTGTAGAACATGCAGCAGCTCGCGCGGTCCCGGGTGAGCAGCGGCTCGCCGCCGGGACCGGTCAGCTCCCGGAACGCCGCCGTGCCGACGTACGGCTTGGTCGCGCCCGGCAGGAGCAGTTCCAGCTCGCGCATCGCGCGCCGCTCCTCGATCTCGCCGAGCAACTGGGCGATGTACCAGATCCCTTCGACGATCTCGTCCGTCGCCATGCCCCACAGGGCGCGTCCGCGGCGCCGCATCCGGGGGCCGAATCCGGTCAGGACCGGCTCCAGGTGCTCGGCGACCGCCGCCCGCACCTCCGCGCGCAGCGCCTCCTCGTCGGGGACGACCCGGGCGCCGGGCAGCGTGGCCGCCTCGTCGCCGGGCAGGCAGGCGAAGCCGGCGGGGCGGACGGCCAGGTGCCCGAGGGCGTGGCCCGGGGCGGTGCGGTCGTACGAGACGTGCGTCACGGGGTAGCGGGGGACCCGGCGGTGCAGGAACCACGGCACGGTGATCAGCAGGCAGGCGGGCCAGGCGTAGCGGTGCAGGCCGAAGGTGGCGACGACGTCGGGGCGGGCCTGCCGGTCGTAGTCCCGCTGGATCTGGTCCACGTCCCATGCCAGGAAGCGGTCGAGGGCGGGTCCTGCGGCCGCGAGGTCGGCGGCAGAGGCCCAGCCGCCGCCGTGCGGGGTCTCGTCGCCGGCGTTCAGTTCGGTGACCGCCAGCCCCGGGAGGACCTCGGCCAGGCGTGCGTAGGCGCCGGAGACGGCCGAAAGGGGCGCAGGCATGTGATCACCGATCCGTCCGGGTGAAACGGGGCTATTGAAGGTAAGCCTAACCTTACTCAAGATCTCGGGAAATTGAACTGGGATTTGAACTGGGGGCCGGGGCGCTTATGGTGCTTGACGGACGAGTAACAACCCGCCGTAATGACCCCAAGTACCGATACGTCCGGAGGAGGACCCGTGAAGCAGGGAGCGCAGGGCTCCGCGGACACGGGGACTCCGGGTGCGGCGGGTTCGGCCGGAGCGGGCGTGCCGGCCCGGCGGGCGCAGGTGCGGCCACAGCCGCGGGTGCCGCAGCAGGGCGGGGCGGCGCGGGGGGAGCACACGCACAGTGAGCCGCCCGTGCCGGTCGCTCCGCGGGTTCGGCCGGTGGTCCAGCGGGCCTCGGTGCGGGGGCAGATCCTCGACGCGCTGCGTGCCGCGCTGGTGGCCGGGGACCTGCGGCCCGGAGAGGTGTACTCGGCGCCGGTGCTGGGCGAGCGGTTCGGGGTCTCGGCGACGCCGGTCCGGGAGGCCATGCAGCAACTGGCCCTCGAAGGGGCCGTCGAGGTCGTGCCGAACCGTGGGTTCCGGGTGGTCCGGCGGGGTGTGCGGGAACTGGCCGAACTGGCCGAGGTCCGGGCGATGATCGAGGTCCCGGTGATGCTGCGGCTGGCCCGTACCGTTCCCGCGGAGCGCTGGGCCGAACTGCGGCCCCTCGCCGAGGCGACGGTCCGCGCGGCGTCCTCCGGCTGCCGCGCGACCTACGCGGAGTCCGACCGGGGGTTCCACCGGGCCATGCTGTCCCTCTCGGGCAACGGGCAGCTGGTCCAGATCGCGGAGGACCTGCACCGCAGGGCGCAGTGGCCGCTGGTCGGGGCCGGGTCGGAGGGCCGTGGGCGGGCCGAGCTGGTGGCGGACGCGCACGAGCACATGACGTTGCTGGACGCGCTGGTCGCACGGGACCTGGATGTGGTGCGAGCGCTGGTGGGCGAGCATTTCGCGGGGGCGGCGGCTGTGGGCTGAGCGGCGGTGCGGGGGCGGGTGCGGGTGCGTGCCTGCGCCTGGCGCCGGGTGTGGGTCGGGGCCGCGTCGGGGGGTGTCCGTCCTCGGAACGGCGCGATGGGGTTGCGTGCCGACTGACTGTTCGTTGACGCGCCAACCGCTGCGCCTACGGCCCTTGGCGCTCAGGGGCGCATGCGAGTGGGGCCCTCGTCGTCCTCTCGAAGTCAGACGACGGCAGGCGCGACACC
>NZ_JBEZYZ010000009.1:0-398372 GCF_040638895.1 Streptomyces sp. NPDC024017
TCCGCTTGGTTCCCGGCTGTGGACGAACGGCGGTCGGAGCCGCGCCCCCGCCACATCGACGCATGCCCGCGTCGTGCGGTTCTCGGTACGGGACCTCGTGCCGTCCACCGCCCCGCACACTTCCCTCAGCGGCAGCGCCTACGCGGAGGTCTCCGACCGGTCCCCGCCCCACAGAGTGTGGAAGGACCCGTCACGGTCCACCCTGCGGTAGGTGTGCGCACCGAAGTAGTCCCGCTGCCCCTGGGTCAGCGCCGCCGGCAGCCGCTCCGCGCGCAGGGCGTCGTAGTAGGCGAGCGCCGCGGCGAAACCGGGCGTCGGCACACCCTGGCGGGTCGCGGCGACCAGCACCTCACGCCAGTCGTCCTGGGCGTCCGCGATCTCCTGCGCGAACGTCGCGTCCGACAGCAGGCTCGGCAGGTCGGGGCGGGCGTCGTACGCGGCGCGGATCCGGTCCAGGAACGCCGCACGGATGATGCAGCCGCCCCGCCACAGCGCGGACACCGCACCGAGGTCGATGTCCCAGCCGTACTCGCCGCGCGCCGCGTCGATCTCGTGGAAGCCCTGCGTGTACGACACGATCTTCGACGCGTACAGCGCCTGCTCCACCCGGTCCGCGAACGCCCGGGCCTCCGCCTCGCTCAGCGGCTTCGCCTTCGGGCCGGCCAGCCCGCGCGAGGCCTCCCGCAGCTCGGCGTGGCCCGACAGCGAGCGCGCGAACACCGCCTCGGCGATACCCGACACCGGCACACCCAGGTCCAGTGCGATCTGCACGGTCCAGCGGCCGGTGCCCTTCTGCTCGGCCTGGTCGACCACCACGTCCACGAACGGCTTGCCCGTCTCCGCGTCCACGTGCGACAGCACCTCGGCCGTGATCTCGATCAGGTACGAGTCGAGACGGCCCTGGTTCCAGGTCCGGAAGATCTCCGCGATCTCGGCGGGGGAGTACCCGGCGACGTCCCGCAGCAGCTGGTACGCCTCACCGATGAGCTGCATGTCCGCGTACTCGATGCCGTTGTGCACCATCTTCACGAAGTGCCCGGCGCCGTCCGGACCGACATGGGAGACGCACGGCGAGCCGTCCGCCGCCTTCGCCGAGATCTTCTCCAGCATCGGACCCAGCGAGTCGTAGGACTCCTTCGGGCCGCCCGGCATGATGCTCGGCCCGTTCAGCGCGCCCTCCTCACCGCCGGAGACGCCCATGCCGACGAAGTGGATGCCCTGCTCGCGCAGGTCGCGCTCCCGGCGCCGGGTGTCCGCGAAGTGGGCGTTGCCGCCATCGATGATCATGTCGCCGGGCTCCAGCAGCGGCGCGAACTCCTGGATCACCGCGTCGGTCGGCTCACCGGCCTTCACCATGACGACCAGACGCCGTGGCCGCTCCAGCGCCGCCACGAAGTCCTTCGCGTTCTCGCACGCGACGAACTCCCCCTCGCCGCCGAACTCCTCCACCAGGGCGTGCATGCGCGCGGGCGTCCGGTTGTGCACCGCGACCGTGTAGCCGTTGCGGGCGAAGTTGCGGGCGAGGTTGCGGCCCATGACCGCGAGACCCGTGACGCCGATCTGCGCTGTACTGCTCATTCGGTTCGCTCCTAAAGACCTCGGTATCGGTGCTGCCGGTGGGGGGTGCCCGCGGGCACCCTCCGTCGACCATCCTGGCGTGCCGCCACTTCGTCCGCACGCGCGGGTCGCACGACGTCGCGCAGGCTGATACGCACGAGAGCCCCCTCGCACTCAGCCGACGTACGCGTCCCCGCGCACGGCGCACCCGCGCACCGCGTGCCGTACACGGTGCACCACCGTGGCGCACGTCGCGCAACAGGGGCCTCATACCGGCCATTTGGGCTCCCGGGCGGCTGATAGGCGTCTTGTTCTGGCCGGTTCGCAGCGCTTACTTTTGCCCCTCCTGACGCATGTCTAGGGGGGCATTCGATGGCCGTACGCGGTCGGCACCGCCGGTATCAGCCGAACAGGATCAACCGCGCCTCACTCACCGTCACGGCGGGCGGCGCGGGCATGGCCCTGCCGCTCATGGGCGCCGGCGCCGCCCAGGCAGCGGACGTGGACACCTGGAACAAGGTCGCCGCCTGCGAGTCCACCAACAACTGGAGCATCAACAGCGGCAACGGCTTCTACGGCGGACTGCAGTTCACCCAGTCCACCTGGGAGGCCTACGGCGGCCGGGCCTACGCGGCCCGCGCGGACCTGGCGAGCAAGGACCAGCAGATCGCCGTCGCGGAGAAGGTGCTCGACGGGCAGGGGCCGGGCGCCTGGCCGGTCTGCTCCGAGCGGGCCGGACTGACCCGGGGCGGCGGCGAGCCCGACATCCGGCCGGCCACCGAGCGCACGAAGCAGAAGGACACGCAGAAGAAGACCTCCATCGAGGACGTACGGCCGCAGTCCACGCCGCAGTCCCGGGCGGGCAACGCCGAGATGTACACCGTGGTCCGCGGCGACACCCTCTCCGGCATCGCGGACGACCAGGACGTCCGGGGCGGCTGGCGGGGCCTGTACGCCGCCAACCGCTCGGCCATAGGGTCCGACCCCGATCTGATCGTGCCCGGGCAGCGTCTCGCGCTGCGTGGCGAGGGCGCCACGAAGACACGGCCCGAGCACAGGCCGGCGCCGTCGGCCAAGCCGTCGACGAAGAAGCCGGTCCAGGACCGCGCCAAGGAGCGGCCGAAGGAGCAGCCCAAGGAGCGGTCCAAGGAGCGGCCCAAGGACGAGAGCCGGGAGCGCGCGGACCGGTCCACGACCACCAGGCAGGGCGTCGTCGCCCCCGTCAGCGCCTCCCTCGGGACGCCCTACCGCAAGGCGGGCTCCTCCTGGTCGAAGGGCTACCACACCGGCATCGACTTCCCCGTGCCCACGGGAACGTCGGTCAAATCGGTCGCGGCGGGCAGCGTCGTCAGCGCGGGATGGGGCGGCTCGTTCGGCTACCAGGTGGTGGTCCGGCATGCCGACGGCCGCTACAGCCAGTACGCACACCTGTCGGCGATCTCCGTGCGGGACGGGCAGTCGGTGAGCGCCGGCCAGCGCATCGGCCGCTCCGGCTCCACCGGAAACAGCTCGGGCCCGCATCTGCACTTCGAGGTGCGGACGGGGCCCGGTTTCGGCTCGGACGTCGACCCGGTGGCGTACCTCAGGGCCGGCGGCGTCAGGATCTGACACGCATGCGGTGCCGGTCGACCGTGGGCAGCGGGACGTACGGGATGCCGTAGAAGGGCGCGTAGGAGAGCGGGCGTTCGTCGTCGCAGGCCGCCGCCACCGACGGCTCCCCGCTCTCGTACGAAGCATCCTGGCCGGGGGCCGCCGCCACTGCCCCCGGCTCCGGTACGAGAACCGCGGCCGGTGTCTCCGGCCCGGGCACGAGCACTGCCGTCGGCGTCGCCGGCTCCGGTACGAGAACCGCGGCCGGTGTCTCCGGCCCGGCCACGAGCACCGCCGTCGGCGTCGCCGGTCCCGGTACGAGCACGGCCGCCGGTGTCTCCGCCCCCGGTACCAGCAGGTCCGCCACGAGCAGCCGTCCACCGGCGGGCGCGGCCTTTGCCCCGGCGGCGACCGGCCCGGGCACGCCGGCCACACTCTCCGGTCCACCCGTCGGCTCGGGCAGGCCGCTCCCGCCCGCAAGCTCAGGCACTCGACGCGGGTCCTCGGCCGGCAGGCCCCGCACACCGACCCCGAGCGGCTCCTTCGCGGGACCGGGCACGGCATCCGGCTGCCCGTGCGTGAGCCGTTCCGTCGTCAGCAGGATCAGGCCGCCCGCAGCCACCACGCCGCAGCTCAGCGCGAGCGCCGTACCCGTCGTGCCGTAGCGGAAGGTTTCGCCGAACATCGTGATGCCGACCGCGGCCGCCACCACCGGGTTCACGACCGTCAGCGTCGCCAGCGGGGCCGCGAGGCCGGCGCCCCGGTAGGAGGCCTGCGACAGCAGCATGCCGGCCGTGGCCAGGACACCGATCACGGCGAGGGACGGCGCGTCCGCCGCCGACACACCGCCGGTCCAGTCGACCGCGACGGTCTTGGTGAACACCGAGGACATGCCGAACGCGATACCGGAGGCGGTCGCCAGCAGCATGCTGCGGACCGCCGGGTGCCGGTGCGCCGCCCGGGCGGCGATCATCAGCGCCACGACCACACCCGCCGTGACGACGGCGACGGCCACCCGCTGCGCCGTGTCCAGTGACCGCGCGTCGGACGCGGCGACCAGGGACAGCAGACCCGCGAGGCCCACCGTCGCCATGATCGCGCCCCGCCAGGCCGTGGCACCGGCCTTGCGCCCGACGAAGAGCGCCGCCATGGGCAGGGCCACCACGATGGTCAGCGCGCCGAGCGGCTGCACCAGACTCAGCGGCCCGTAGGCCAGCGCCACCACGTGCAGCAGTCCACCGAGGCCGTTCAGCCCGACCGCCGCCCACCAGCCCGGCCGCCGCAGCGGCGCGTACTGCTCGCCCGGCGAGGACTCCGCCACCCGCTCCTGCACGATCGCCCCGCCCGCGTAGGCGAACGCGGAGACGAGGGACAGCAGGACGGACAACGCGAGGGCGCTCATCGGCTGCTCCTCTGCGTCAGGCGTGGGCGCTCGGCCCGGCGCGGCGAAAGGTGGGCTTTCATGACCAACACCCTGCCGTGTCCAGGTCTTCCCGTCGTCGTCCCTGAGCACTCATTGGGTCCTACTGCCGATGGAGTACGAGGGGAGCCCCATCATCCCCAGGGTGGGCGAGTCCGGTCGGGGGTACCGGGTCGCATCCCTTAGGGGCCTTGGTACTACTGCTCTTCGTGGACCTCGACCCCGACCTTGCCGCGCTCCGCCCGCTCGCCGGCTTCTTCGTGCTGCGCACAGAAGGAGCGTCGGCCGGGTCTCTCCCCACTCTCGCACAGGCGTACGTTGCCGCGTCACCGGATGTGTCGGGAAATCCTCTGATTTTTCGCGTGCAGAAGGTCGCGACCGCGCTGCGTGCCCCAGAGCCGCGCGTCGCCGCGTCCGTGGCCCACCAGGGGCTCGCGGCCCGGCTCTGGTCGATCGCCCTCGGCTGCGCCGCGCTGTACGGCTCCGTCCCCGACCTCGACGCCCGGCTGCTGCACTGGGACGCCGACGGCAGTGCCCCCGACGACCTGTGGCTCACCGACGTACGGCCCCTTCCGGGGGACGCGCCGACGCTCGTGGACGTCGTCCTGCACGGCCACCTCGACCCGCTTGCGGCGGCCCTGCGCTCCCACCACCGCCTCGCCCCGGGCCTGCTGCGGGGCAACGCCGCCTCCGCGCTGGCCGGCGCCGCCCGGGAACTGGACCGCTGGGCCCGGTGCCACGGCCGTACGGACGTCGCCGCCCGGGCCCGTTCCCTGGCCGCGGAACTCCTCGCGCACCCCCTTATGACCGGTGCCGGAACCCTCACGGGCACCGCCTTCCGGCGCCGCAGCTGCTGCCTGTACTACCGGGTGCCCGGCGGGGGCGTCTGCGGTGACTGTTGCTTCCCACGGCCTCCCCGCTCTTCCCCACGCGCCCCATCTGGGTGACCATGAAAGGGAACGGCCGCTGAGAGCAGGGAGTTGCGGGTGCGCGTCGGACTGCTGACCCGGGAGTACCCGCCGGACGTGTACGGCGGTGCGGGCGTCCATGTGGAGTTCCTCGCCCGCGAGCTCAGACCGCTCGTCGACCTGGACGTGCACTGCTGGGGCGAGGGCCGCGCCGACGGCGTGCAGCGGCATCGGCCCTGGTCCGCGCTCGACGGCGCCAACGACGCGCTGCGCACCTTCTCCGTCGACCTCGCCATGACCGCCGCCCTCGAAGGCCGCGAGCTGGTCCACTCCCACACCTGGTACGCCAACCTCGGCGGCCACCTGGCCAAGCTGCTGTACGGCACCCCGCACGTGATGACCGCGCACTCCCTGGAGCCGCTGCGCCCCTGGAAGGCCGAGCAGCTGGGCGGCGGCTACGAGCTGTCCAGCTGGGCGGAGCGCACCGCGATCGAGGCCGCCGACGCGGTGATCGCCGTCTCCGCCGCCATGCGCGAGGACATCCTCGGCTGCTATCCGGCGCTGGACCCGGAGCGGGTCCATGTCGTGCACAACGGCATCGACACGAGCCTGTACCGGCCCGACCACGGCACGGACGCCCTGGACCGCATCGGACTCGACCGCTCCCGCCCGTACGTGCTGTTCGTCGGCCGGATCACCCGCCAGAAGGGCGTGCCCCACCTGCTGCGCGCGGTGCGGGACATCGATCCGGCCGCGCAGGTCGTGCTGTGCGCGGGCGCACCGGACACGCCGGAGATCGACCAGGAGTTCCGCGAGCTGTTCGGGGAGCTGAGCTCGGTCCGCGACGGCGTGTTCTGGATCCCGAAGATGCTGCCGCGCCCGGAGGTGATCCAGCTCCTCACGCACGCCGCGCTGTTCGTCTGCCCCTCGGTGTACGAACCGCTCGGCATCGTGAACCTGGAGGCGATGGCCTGCGGCACCCCCGTGGTGGCCTCGGCGGTCGGCGGCATCCCCGAGGTCGTGGACGACGGCACGACCGGCCTGCTCGTCCCGCCCGGCGACGGTTTCGAGGCGGGTCTGGCCCGGGCCATGGACACCGTCCTGGGCGATCCGGAGGCCGCCCGGCGGATGGGCGAGGCCGGGCGGGAGCGCGCGGTCGGCGAGTTCGGCTGGGACGCGGTGGCCCGCCGCACGGTCCGGCTCTACGAGGAGATCCTCAAACAGGCTTAGTGCGTGCTGCTCAGGGGCAGGCATCGGGAAATCGGCGTGAGGGGAGCGGCCATGCGTGGTGGTGGTCCTTCGGTCCTTGGGATCGTACTGGCGGGCGGCGAGGGCAAACGGTTGATGCCCCTGACCGCGGACCGTGCCAAACCGGCGGTGACCTTCGGCGGTACGTACCGCCTGGTCGACTTCGTCCTGTCCAACCTCGTGAACGCCGACGTCCTGCGCATCTGTGTCCTGACGCAGTACAAGTCGCACTCGCTGGACCGGCACATCACGACCACCTGGCGGATGTCCAACCTGCTGGGCAACTACGTCACGCCCGTGCCCGCCCAGCAGCGCCTCGGCCCGCGCTGGTACCTGGGCAGCGCCGACGCGATCCTGCAGTCGCTGAACCTGATCTACGACGAGCGTCCCGAGTACGTCGCCGTCTTCGGCGCAGACCACGTCTACCGCATGGACCCGCGCCAGATGCTCGCCCAGCACATCGAGAGCGGTGCGGGCGTGACGGTCGCCGGGATCCGGGTGCCGCGCACGGAGTCCTCGTCCTTCGGGGTGATCACGCCGGGCTCGGACGGCCAGACGGTGGAGCGCTTCCTGGAGAAGCCGGCCGACCCGCCGGGTCTCGCGGACGACCCCAGCTGCGTCTTCGCCTCGATGGGCAACTACATCTTCACCACCAAGGCCCTCATCGAGGCGCTCAGGCGGGACGCGGAGGACGAGTCCTCCGTGCACGACATGGGCGGCTCGATCCTGCCCCAGCTCACCGAGCGGGGCGAGGCGGCGCTGTACGACTTCAGCGACAACCACGTGCCCGGGGAGACCACCCGAGACCAGGGCTACTGGCGGGACGTCGGCACGCTGGACGCCTACTACGAGGCCCACATGGACCTGATCGCCGAGCGGCCCGCCTTCAACCTGTACAACCGCAGCTGGCCGATCTACACGCACTCGTACCAGCTCTCGCCGGCCCGCTTCAACGCGGGCGGTATCGCCAGCGAGTCCATCATCAGCGCCGGCTGCCTGGTGCGCGGGCAGGTCACGCGGTCCGTGCTGTCGCCGGGTGTGGTGGTCGACCCGGGGGCCGTGGTGCAGGGTTCGGTGCTGCACGACAACGTGCACATCGGCCGGGGCGCGGTGGTGCGCGGCGCCGTCCTCGACAAGAACGTCGAGGTGCCGCCGGGCATGACCATCGGCGTCAACCCGGAGCGGGACGCGGAGCTGTACACGGTGTCCAAGGGCGGGGTCATCGCCCTCGGAAAGGGGCAGTTGGTCACCTGACGCGAGGCGGGCCGGGGACTTTGTCCTGCCCCTGGACGAAGAGCGGAATCCATGTTGTCATGCCACCTCCTGTACATGACAACGTTGTAATGGAGGTTCCGTGCGTACCGGACGCCTCAGAAACCGGCTCGCGTTACTCCTCGCCGCGCTTCTCGCCCTCACCGGCCTGACCGCGGCACCCGCCCTCGCCGACGGCCCCGCCGAGATCCACGGCCTCAAGGGCGAGTACTACACCCAGTCCGCCCCCGGCGCCTTCGACTTCCACACCCTCAAGGCGACCACGTTCGACCAGGACCTCGACTTCGACAACCTGGAGCCGCGCCTGAACTTCACCACCGGCCGGTCCGACGACGTCAGCGTCCGCTGGACCGGCAGGATCGTCCCGGAGGAGACCGGCTCCCACATCTTCTCGATCACCGGCGACAACGGCTTCCGCCTCTGGATCGACGGGCGGCTCGCCATCGACCACTGGGTCGACGACTGGGACCGCGAGCAGACGGCCCAGCCCGTCGACCTGACCGCCGGCCGGGCCTACGACATCAAGGTCGAGTACTTCGAGCACTACGGCGGCTCCAACCTCCACCTCCGCTGGACCCGGCCCGGCGGGGCGAAGGAGCCCGTACCGCAGTCGGCGTTCCGCCTCCCCGACGGCTTCGACTACGACGGAGCACTCGCGGCCACCGTCCAGCCCACCGGCCGCACCCTGAAGCTCGACTTCGCCCAGCCCCTCACCGCACCTCCGGCGAGTTTCACCGACCACCTCCGAGCGGTGATCGGCGGCGCCGCATGGCCCCTGGGGGCGGCCCGCCTCGACCCGTCCGACCCCACCGCCCTCCTGGTCGCCCTCGGTGAACCGGTCGTCGGCAACAAGGCCGGCACCGCCCGCGGCACCGCCGACCTCCGCTACGACGGCGAAGGCGGCCTCTCCGGCACCGACGGCAACGTTGTCAACGCGTTCTGGACCAGCGGCCCCAACCACTCGACGTACCAGCTGCGCACCCGCTGGGCCGACGAGGTGGGCCCCGGCAACACCCACCCCGAGTACCCGCGCCCGCAACTGACCCGGGACGCCTGGCGGAGCCTCAACGGCCGCTGGCAGTTCGCCGCCGCCGAGCCGGGCGAGCAGCCGCCCGTCGGCAAGGCGCTGAAGGAGCGCATCCTCGTCCCGTACCCGGTGGAGTCCCAGCTCTCCGGTATCGAACGGCACGAGGACCGCATGTGGTACCGCCGTACCTTCACGGTCCCCGCCGACTGGGGCATCGGTTCCGGCAAGCGGCTGAAGCTCAACTTCGGCGCCGTCGACTGGCGCTCCGAGGTGTACGTCAACGGCACGAAGGTCGCCGAGCACGAAGGGGGCTACGACAAGTTCGGCGCCGACATCACCGACGCGCTGAAGCCCGGCCGCACCCAGGAGCTGATCGTCGGCGTCTACGACCCGACCGACGCTGCCTCCGGCGAGAACCCGCCGCTCGGCAAGCAGCGGCTGGACCCCAGCGGCATCTGGTACACCCCGTCCTCCGGCATCTGGCAGACGGTCTGGATGGAGCCGGTGGCGCGCGACCACGTGGACTCGCTGAAGCTCACCCCCGACGTGGCCGGCGAGAAGCTGACCGTCCAGGCCCGGGGCGTCCGGGACGGTGTGCCGATCACGGCGACGGCGTACGACGGGAAGCGCGAGGTGGCCACGGCGAGCGGGCGCACCGGCAGCCCGCTGACACTGACCGTCGACGACCCGCACCTGTGGTCCCCGGACGACCCGTTCCTCTACCGGCTCAAGGTGAAGATCGGCACCGACCGGGTGGGCAGCTACTTCGGGATGCGCTCCATCGCCGTCGAGAAGATCGACGGTGTGCCGCGCACGGTCCTCAACGGCGAGCCGGTCTTCATGATGGCCACCCTCGACCAGGGCTTCTGGCCGGACGGCCTGCACACCGCACCCACCGACGAGGCGTTGGCCTACGACCTGAAGGCGCACAAGCGGCTCGGCTTCAACTCGGTCCGCAAGCACATCAAGGTCGAGCCGGACCGCTGGTTCTACTGGGCCGACAAGCTCGGGCTGCTGGTGTGGCAGGACATGCCCGCGATGACGGCCGGGGTGAACCCGTCTGCCGCCTCCCGCGCCCGCTACGAGCGTGAGATGAAGGAGATGATCGACGAGCACGTCAGCAGCCCGTCGGTCGTCATGTGGGTGACCTTCAACGAGGGCTGGGGCCAGTACGACGTGGGCCGGGTCGCCGAGCAGGCCAAGGCCTGGGACCCCACCCGGCTGGTCAACGGCCAGTCCGGGCTGAACCTCGGCGCCGACGGCGGCACCGGCGACCTCATGGACGAGCACGGCTACCCCAGCCCCGCCCTGCCACCCCGGCCGGACGGCGAGCGCGCCCTGGTCAGCGGCGAGTACGGCGGCCTGGGTCTCGCGGTGCCCGGCCACGCCTGGTCGGTGCAGCAGTCCTACGTCGACGTCGACCCGGCGACGTACACCGAGGACTACCTGACGAAGCTGGACGAGGTCCGGGCGCTGGTCTGCGAGGGCAGCAACGGTGCCGTCTACACCCAGATCGCGGACGTGGAGGGCGAGCTGAACGGCTTCCTCACGTACGACCGCGCGGTGCTGAAACCCGACACGGCCAAGCTGAAGAGCGCCCACGAGACGCTGATCCGTGACGCCTCACGGGTGACTCCCACGGGGTGCCCGGCGGCGTAACCTGTGCTGAACTGGCCGCAGATGCACCATAAGTCCCGCCCCTTTCATCGGGGCGGGACTTAATCTGCTGTTAACTGTACGTAGCCTGATCGTACTTGACCGTAATCGGCTGGGGGCGGTTGACTGCTGACCCACCCGTCGTCGACGCGAGGCAAGCCCTTGACTGCTGACCTGCTCGCTCCTCTCGACCTGGCGTTCTGGAACCTCGAGTCCGCGGAACATCCGATGCACCTCGGCGCGCTCGGGATCTTCTCGGCCCACTCGCCCACCGCGGGCGCCCACGCGGCGGACCTGCTCGCGGCCCGGGCCGCCGGAGTCCCCGGACTGCGGATGCGCATCCGCGACGTGTGGCAGCCGCTGCCCGCCGCCCTGCGCAGGCCGTTCGCCTTCGGCGGCGCGGCCCGCGAGGCGGATCCGGACTTCGACCCCCTGAACCACGTGCGGCTGCACGCCCCGACCGCCGACTTCCAGGCGGTCGCGGGCCGGCTCATGGGGCGCCCCCTGGAGCGCGACCGCCCGCCCTGGGAGGCCCACGTGCTGCCGGGTGAGGACGGCGTCGGCTTCGCCGTGCTGTTCAAGTTCCACCACGCCCTGGCCGACGGACTGCGGGCGCTGACCCTCGCCGCGGGCGTCATGGACCCGATGGACATGCCCGCACCCCGGCCCCGCCCCGCCGGCACCCCGCGCGGCCTCGTGCCGGACGTACGCGATCTGCCCGGGATGATGCGCGGCGCCCTGTCCGACATGAGCCGCGCCCTGGACATCGGCGCCTCCGTCGCCCGCTCCTCCCTCGACGTGCGCTCCACCCCCGCGCTCACCTGCGAGCCGAGCGGCACCCGCCGCACCGCCGGAGTGGTGCTCGACCTCGACGACGTGCACCGCGTCCGCAAGACCGTGGGCGGCACCGTCAACGACGTCCTCATCGCGGTCGTCGCGGGCGCCCTGCGCCGCTGGCTCGACGAGCGCGGCGACGGCAGCGAGGGCGTCGCGCCCCGCGCCCTGATCCCCGTCTCCAAGCGCCGCCCGCGCACCGCCTACCCGCAGGGCAACCGGCTCTCCGGGTACCTGATACGGCTTCCGGTGGACGACCCGGACCCGCTGGCCCGCCTCGCCTCGGTCCGGGACGCCATGGACCGCAACAAGGACGCCGGCCCCAACCGGGGCGCGGGCGCCGTCGCCCTGCTCGCCGACCACGTCCCCGCCCTCGCCCACCGGCTCGGCGGGCCCCTGGTCGGCCAGGCGGCCCGGCTCTGGTTCGACCTCCTGGTGACCAGCGTGCCCCTGCCCAGCCTGGGCCTGAAGCTCGGCGGCCACCCGCTCACCGCCGTCTTCCCCTTCGCCCCGCTGGCCCCCGGCCACTCCCTGGCGGTCGCGGTCTCCACGTACCGGGGAAGCGTCCACTACGGCCTCGTCGCCGACGGTGAGGCGGTCCCCGACCTCGACCTGTTCGCCACGGCCGTCTCGAAGGAGGTGGCGACACTGATCAAGGCCTGCCGGTCGTGATCAAGAGCGAGTTTGGCGGTGTGGCCCGCCGCTGAAGTAAAATCCGCCCTTCGAAAGCGGGCGCGACCGGCGCGCCGCGACGGCAGAGCAGGGAAACGACAGCGGCGATGACGGTGACAGAGGACGGCCCGCAGGCCATGGACGAGGCGAGCGGGCTCTCGTACGGACCCGGCATCGACCCGGAACGCCTGGCCGTCTGCCTCAGCGTGCTCGAGGAACTCGACAAGCTGGAGGTCGACCACCCGGACGCCATCGCGGTGCGCCGGGCCACGGCGGGCGTCTACCGCACGGTCAAGCAGCGCCGCCGCCAGGAGCGCCGGGCCGCCAAGACCGCCCACGACAAGGCGGTCACGGAGGCCACGGCGACCGGCTCCGCCCAGCGCATCGACGACGAGACCGAGGGCCTGCTGCCGTCGTCGAACACCGAGGAGGGCAGGATCGCGGGGATACTCCAGCGCCCGCGCTCCTGCTACACCTGCAAGTCCCGGTACGTGGAAGTCGACTACTTCTACCACCAGCTCTGTCCCGACTGCGCCCGCGTGAACCGCGAGAAGCGCGACGTCCGCGCCGACCTCACCGGCAAGCGCGCGCTGCTCACCGGCGGCCGCGCCAAGATCGGCATGTACATCGCGCTCCGGCTGCTGCGCGACGGCGCGCACACCACGATCACCACGCGCTTCCCGAAGGACGCCATCCGCCGCTTCAAGGCCATGGACGACTCCGCGGACTGGATGCACCGCCTGGAGGTCGTCGGCATCGACCTGCGCGACCCGGCCCAGGCCGTGGCCCTCGCCGACCAGGTCGCCGAGGCGGGCCCGCTGGACATCCTCGTCAACAACGCGACGCAGACCGTGCGCCGCCTGCCCTCCGCCTACGCCGCCCTGGTCGAGGGCGAGAGCGCTCCGCTGCCCGCCGGTGAGCTCCCCGCCCACCACGTCATCGGCGCCTTCAACTCCGGCGCGGTCGACGGCATCGCCGCGCTGCCCCTCGGCACCAGCGGGCTCGACGCGCAGCAGGTCGCCGACCTCGCCCTGGTCGCGGGCAACGCCAGCGTCGAACGGCACCTGGACGGCACGGCGATCGACGCGGGCGGGCTCGTGCCCGACGTGGTCGACTCCAACACCTGGGTGCAGACGATCGAGCAGATCTCGCCCGTGGAGCTGCTGGAGACGCAGCTGTGCAACTACACGGCCCCGTTCATCCTGATCAGCAAGCTGCGGCCGGCCATGGCCGAGGCCGCGAAGAAGGCGGAGAGCGGGCGCGCGTACGTGGTGAACGTGTCCGCGATGGAGGGTGTCTTCGGGCGCGGGTACAAGGGCGCGGGGCACCCGAACACCAATGCCGCGAAGGCCGCGATGAACATGGTGACGCGGACCAGCGCGCAGGAGATGTTCCAGACCGACGGGATCCTGATGACCTCGGTCGATACGGGCTGGATCACGGACGAGCGGCCGCACTACGACAAGCTGAGGCTTGCCGAGGCCGGGTTCCACGCGCCGCTCGACCTGGTCGACGGTGCGGCCCGGGTCTACGACCCGATCGTGCGGGGCGAGGCGGGAGAGGATCTGTACGGGGTCTTCATGAAGGACTACGCGCCCGGGAAGTGGTAGTCGCGCGATGACCGTGACGGGCCGTCAGTCGACGGCCCAGAGGCGGGAATTGCGGGCCGCCAGCAGTTCCAGGACCGTGCGCCAGTCCTCCAGGACCCCGGCGTCGAAGCCGGCCGTGCGGCCCTCCTCGGACGCCTGGCGCAGGGCGAGGAGGTCGTCGTCGGCCGGGGCGTCCCGCCGCGGGCAGCGGCGTACGAGGCACGCGACCCGGTCGCCGAGCAGGGTGCGCACCGCGTCGGCCGCGTGGTCCGGGCGCCCGGCGGGGTCGCCGGGCCACAGCAGCCCGCCGACGGGCTGCACCAGGCCCGCGACTTGGAGCTCCTTGTCGGCCGGGCGGCCGCGGCGCAGCAGTGCCGCGGTCCGCAGCGCGTGGTCGTGCAGGTCGACCGGTGGGCGGGCGCGGTCCGGGACGTCCCGGGTGCCCCGGCAGGCGTACAGCAGATCCATCAGCTCCTCGACGCTGCGCAGCTCCATGCGTCAGTCCTCCTGCGAGACAGCCGTTGCCGTACGGCAGCAGAGCATGGCGAGCTTGCGACTCGGCCAACGGCACTTGAACTGCGCAACCGTCTGGAAAGCGCCGTCGTCGACGTACGCCGTTCGAGTGATTCGGAAAACGCCCGTCAGCGTACAAATCGGTACGTAAACCGGAGTTGAACGCGGGATGACGCGCGATCGTTACCGGCTGTTTTCAGCCCCATCGAGCGGGGCCCTGCTCATTTGGTTAGTCTGATGCGGACGGACAGCGACACGGGGTCCTACCCACACCCACGGTCCGTCATGGGACCAGCCGGTTCACCACGGCCTGCTCTCCCGTGAGTCGACCGGCGCCACCGCGTCCGAACTGCTTTTGACATAAGAGCCCGAGCGGGCGTCAGGCGCAGCAGGACCGGCGCGTACGTCCCGAGGGTGACCGACACATAAGGAGTGCGCGGTGACACCGGAGAAGACGAATCGCGATCAACGCCCCAAGGAACGCGGCGAGCGCGCCGGCCGACGGGTCGACGAGCTCGGCAGCCTCGACGTGTGGGCCCGTTCGGCCCCGATCCGCCTCGCGGGCTACGAGGAGGACCTCGCAGAGCCCCACATCCTGCCCAGCGTCGACTGACGGCGGGCAGCCCCCACCGCGATCGCAGCGCATGGGCGTGCCAGACTCACGGCCATGCTGATCAGGGAAGCCACGGCTGACGACTGGCCTCGCATCTGGCCGTTCTGGCACCGCATCGTCGCCGCGGGCGAGACCTACGCATGGGACCCGGGTACCTCCGAGGAGGAGGCCCGGGTCCTGTGGATGAACCCGGCGAAGCGCGTCTACGTGGTCGAGGACGACAGCGGCGTCGTCGTCGCCTCCGCCTACCTCACCCCCAACTACGGCGGCCCCGCCGCCCGCATCGCCAACGCCGGCTTCATGGTCGACCCCGGCCAGGGCGGCCGGGGCTACGGCCGGGCCCTCGCCGAACATCTCCTGACCGAGGCCCGGGCCGCCGGCTACCGGGGCATGGTGTTCAACGCCGTCGTCGAGACCAACCCGGCCGTGACGCTGTGGACCTCCCTCGGCTTCACCGTCCTCGGTACCGTGCCCGACGCGTTCGACCACCCCCGGCACGGCCGGGTGGGGCTGCACATCATGCATCGGGCGCTGTAGGCCACCGGGCTACGACGGTCAGGGCCTGGCGTACGGCCGGGTCATGATCTCCATGTTGTGGCCGTCCGGGTCGTCGAAGTAGGCGCCGCGACCGCCGAAGAGGTCGTTGACCCGGCCGGGCCGGGTGTGGTTCGGGTCGGCGTAGTAGGTGACGCCGAGCGCCTCCAGACGGTCGATCATGCCGTCGAACTGCTCCTCGGGCACGAGGAACGCGTAGTGCTGCGCCTGGACGGGCTCGTCGGTCTTCTCGTAGTAGTCGAGGGTCACGCCGTTGCCCAGGTCGACGGGCAGGAACGGGCCGAAGGGGGCGCCGACCTCCAGCCCCAGGACGGCCGCCAGGAACTCCGCCGACAGGTGGCGGTCGGAGGCGTAGACGGCGGTGTGGTTCAGATGGGCGACCGTGGTCGGGAGTTCGGTGGCGTACGGGGTGTGGGACATGCGTGGGTTCGTCTCCGGGTCTCGGGGTCCGTGAGGAAGCGCCGCTGAGGGGCGCGGGGATGAAGACACGAAGGACGAGAGGCGGGGCGCGTGCCCTCTCCGGCTCTCGGACGGGCCCGGGCGGGGTCACCCCCGCCGCGCTCACGCCGAGGCCGGGCGCCTCACTCGTGCATGGCCTACGGCCGACCCGGCAGTCACCCGGCCGACCTTAGTCCATCGGCGCCGTACGCTGCCACGGGTTTCGTTCCTCCAGCTGCCCGGCCAGATCCAGGAGTTGGGACTCCGTGCCGGGACGGCCCACCAGTTGCACGGCGCACGGGGCGCCGGAGGGGAGAGTTCCGCAGGGGACGGACAGGGCGGGCCAGCCGGTCAGGTTCCACGCGGGCGTCAGGGGCGAGTAGTTCGTGTTGACCAGGACGTTGCTCAGCCAGCCCCGCTCGTGCCAGGGCCCGGCCTTCGGGGAGCGGCGGGCGAGCGCGGGTGTGAGCAGCACGTCGTGCTCGGCGAAGAACGGCTCCAGCCGCCGGCGCAGCTGCTCCCGGCTCGCCCCGGATCCCACGGTGCGCAGGAACGGCCGCCCCAGCCGGGCGTGGACGCGGGTGCGTCGCGTCAGCAGCCGGGGGTCGAGAGGCCGGGCCTCCGCCGCGGTGCCCGCCGTCCAGTGGGCCAGGGACGTCGTGGCGAGTGACATCGGGTAGGGCGGGTCGGCGCGCCGGACCTGATGGCCCGCCCTCATCAGCAGCCCGGCCGCGTCCCGTGCGGCCGCCGCGTACGGACGGCTGATGGTGACGCCGGCCAGCGGACTGCGCAGTGACACGGCGACCCTGAGGACGCCGGGCGCGGCCACGGTGCCGGGTTTGGAGCCGGGTTCGGTGCCTGCCAGGACCGAGAGCATCAGGCGGGCGTCCTCGACGGTCGTGGCGAGCGGCCCGTTCTCCGACAGGCCGAACCAGGTGCCGTCCCCTTCGCCGGTCGGGACCACCCCCTGCCCCGGCTTGATGGTGACGAGGCCGCAGTTGGCGGCCGGTATGCGCAGGGACCCCATGCCGTCGTTGCCGAGGGCGATCGGCACCATCCCGGCGGCGACGGCGGCCGCGCTGCCGCCCGACGACCCGCCCGCCGAACGGGTGGGGTCCCAGGGGTTGCGGGCGATGCCCAGCACGCCGTCCGTCGTGCCGAACACGCACAGTTCGGGGACGCTCGTCAGCCCCACGACCACCGCGCCCGCCGCCCGCAGCCGGGCCACCGTCACGTGGTCCTGAGCGGCTGGCGTGTCGGGTGTCGCGGCCGAGCCGATGCGCCGGGACTCACCGCGCACGGCGAGGTTGTCCTTGACGGCCACGGGCACCCCGGCCAGCGGCAGTTCGGCGAAGTCGCCGCGCGCCGCCACCTCGTCCGCCTCGGCCAGGGCCGCCTCGGCGCGGACCGCGCGGAAGGCCCCGACCCGGCCGTCGAGCCGCTCGATCCGGGCGAGGTGCTCGGCCACCACCTCGCGGGGCGTCACCCGCTTCTCGCGTACGGCGGCGGATATCTCGGCGGCGGTGCGGCCGACCCAGGTGGTCACAGCGGCTCCTCGGAGGGGAGAGGACGGACTTACTGACGAGTACGTAGGGAGAACTGTGCACCGGCCGGGGGCGCACGTCGAGGGCTTCGGGCTGGTGGTTGCGCCTCGGTGCGCCCGGCGCGCCCCCGGAGTTCCCGGGTCCGGCCGACTCAATGCAGGTGGCGTGCGAAGAAGGCCTCGGTGACGTCCATCGAGGCCGCCCACTTCGGCCCGAACGTGTGCCCCTCGCCGGCGACGGTACGGAGGGTGACGTCCTTGCCCGCCTTCTCGAACGCGGCGGCGGCCTCGCGTGACCAGGTGAGGGGGCAGGTGTCGTCCGCGGTGCCGTGCTGGATCAGCAGGGGCTCGGTCATGCGGTCGGCGTAGGTGAGGGGCGTGACCCCGCGCCAGAAGTCCGGATTCTCCTCGGGCGTGCCGTGCTTCTCCTCGATCTCGGTCACCACGGGGTCGCCGTCGGGCCGCTGGAAGTGGTCGATGTTCTCCTCCGGGCGCGCACTGACCGGGGCGTACGCCACCGCCGCGTCGAACAGACCGGGCGCCACGACCAGCGTGTTGTACACGACCCCGCCGCCCATGGACCGGCCGAACAGCCCGATGCGGTCGCCGTCGATCTCGGGGCGGCCGGAGTCGCGCAGGGCCAGGGCGGCGCCGATGACGTCCTCGGTGTAGCCGAGACGCAGGTTCACCGCGTTGTCCGGGTCCTTGTCGGAGCGGGCGTGGTTGCGGTAGTCGGTGTGCAGGACGACATAGCCGCTGCGGGCCAGGCGGTCCTGCTCACGGGGCATGCCCTGGCCGCTGAAGTAGACGTCCGGGTCGATGTAGCCGTGCGCCAGCACCAGCGCCGGGAAGGGGCCCTCGCCCTCCGGGATGTTCATGATCCCCGAGATCGTCAGGCCGTCCGCCTCGTAGGTGACGGCGTAGCGGGTGTAGGCGGAGGTGCGGTCGAGCACCGCGCCGAGGCGCAGGCCGGAGCCGGTGTGCTCGCGCTGCATCAGGGCCTTCAGGGAAACGGGATCGGCCGGGGTGGGGGAGGGCGTGGTGCGGGGACTCCCACCGGCGGCCCGGGCGGCCGACGCGGAGCTCTGGGGAGCGCTGTCCTGCGCACCGCCGGTGCAGCCCATCGCGACGGTCAGCAGCAGTCCGGCGGCCGCGCAGGCGGTGCCCCGGAGCCGCATACGGTCCAGTGTGGCCCCGTCGCGAACGAGAGGGTAGGCCTCACGGACCTGAGCCGTGTCCGCGAAGATCCGCCTGCCCCGCGCCGCCCGGCACGCCCACTCGCCGACGCGGCGGCACCGCAGATCCAGGACGGGCGGATCGCGCTGCGACTGCGCCCGTTCGAGCTGATGACGCTCCGGCTGTGAGACGCAGGTCACCTTCGTCCGTGTCACATCGTGGCGAGCCGCTGCCTCATAGGGGTGTACGCACCGACAACGGCAGAGGAGCTCACCATGAGCGCACGACTGGACGTCTTCGCCATCCCTGGCGCGAGCAAGGTCGTCAAGCAGTTCATGTCCCTGGGGCGGCTGGTCGTGGAGTCACCGCTGCCGGCCGCCACCCGGGAGCTGGTCTCGCTCCGCACGAGCCAGATCAACGGATGCGCGGTCTGCATCGATATGCACACCAAGGAAGCCACCGCCGCGGGTGAGAGCTCCGTACGTCTCCATCTGGTCGCGGCATGGCGGGAGGCCACGGTGTTCACCGAGGCCGAGCGCGCCGCGCTGGAACTGGCGGAGCAGGGGACCCGGATCGCGGACGGCGCCGGCGGGGTCCCGGACGAGGTCTGGGAGCGGGCCGCCAAGCACTACGACGAGGAGCAGCTCGCCGCGCTGGTGACCCTGATCGCCTTCATGAACACCGCGAACCGGCTGAACGTCATGCTCGAGCAGCCGGCGGGCGACTATCAGCCCGGCCAGTTCAAGTAACGGCAGGGAACCGGGCCCTGGGAGGTTCCCAGGGCCCGGCTGCGACTTGGGATGCAAGGCCCCGTGTCAACTGCGTCAGTCCCGGCACGGTCGACAGCCCATGGGTCGGCCGCCTCCTCGACGCCGCGCCCGACCCGGCCGCCGAACGCGCCGCCCAGCGGCGTCGGGGTCGCCCCGCACACCGCGCCTACGGCCTCCGTACCGGCTCCGCCAGCCGCGTCGGTGGCAGGAAGTCCCGTACGTACGTCCGCTCCCAGCACGCGCCCGTCTCCCGCAGCTCGCGCCACGTCGTGTAGCGGTAGCGGAACAGGCGGGCGCGCACGTACCTAGGGGGCTCGCCCGGCGGGAACGGGGAGCGGCGCAGCAGCTTCAGGGTGTTCCGGTCGTTCTCCAGCAGCCGCTCCACCAGTGTCCCGAACCAGGACTCGGCATAGGCGGGGGAGAGGGCCGCGAACCACATCAGCCAGTCGAGCCGCAGATGGTAGGGCGCGAACTGGCGCGGCCAGCGCCGCGGATCGCCCGGTTTGCCCTTGAACTCGTACTCCAGCCAGTCGGAGTCGGCACGCGGCGCGTCGTCCGCGGTTCCCTCCACCACCACTTCGTACCGCACCCGGCTCACGCTGCCGAAGGCCCCGTAGGTGTTGACCAGGTGGAGCGGGTCGAAGGAGCGGTTCATGACCTGGCGGCGCGAGAGCATGTTGCGCACCGGCCGGTAGCTGAGGCCCGCCAGCAGCGCGGACACCGCGAGCACCACCACGACGTACCACAGCGGGGCGTCGGGCACGTCCGGCGGATCGGCCGGGAAGCGCACCGCCGACAGCGCCAGCACGATCGTGATCCAGTTCAGCCAGGAGAAGTTGCCCGACAGCACCAGCCACAGCTGGGTGACGATCATCAGCGATGCGGCGGCCGTCGCGACGGGCTGCGGGGTGAACAGCAGGAACGGCACCACGAGCTGGGTGACATGGTTCGCGGCCACCTCGACGCGGTGCAGGGGCCTGGGGAGATGGTGGAAGAACCAGCTCAGCGGGCCCGGCATCGGCTGGGTCTCGTGATGGTGGTCCAGGCAGGTGAGCTTGCGCCAGCACGCGTCGCCGCGCATCTTGATCAGCCCCGCGCCGAACTCCACCCGAAACAGGATCCACCGCAGCAGGAACAGCACGACGACCGGCGGCGCCACCTCGTCGTTGCCGAGGAACACGGCGAGGAAGCCGACCTCCAGCAGCAGCGACTCCCAGCCGAACGAGTACCAGGTCTGCCCGACGTTGACGATCGACAGGTACAGCACCCACGGCACCAGCCACAGCAGCATGCCGCCCCACAGCGGAAGCAGCGAGTCCAGCCCGGCCAGCAGCGCCGCCGACACCGCGCAGCCCGCCCAGGCGCAGAGGGCGAAGAAGCGGTCCGAGTAGTGCCACTGGAACAGGCTCGGCGCCCTCCTGAACGGCACCCGTTCGACGAATCGCGGCACCGGCAGCAAGCCGCGCCGGCCGATCAGGGCACGGAACTGGAGCGCCGCGGTCAGGAACGCCACCAGGTACACGGCGGCCAGCGCCCGCTGGAAGACCAGCCGGGTCAGCCAGTAGTCGGACGCGCTGAACCAGTCCACGGCCGTGCGGCCCTCCTTCCCGTGCGGCGCCGGCCCCGGGTGTCACGCTCCGTGTGCCGCCGCTCCGGTTGCGTGACCCGAGTGAGCGAAGCAAACAATAGTGATGAACGGCCCGAAACGGGCCGAGGTGAGCGGGAGGACGAGGTGCGGACACCCACCGGGACCTTCGTCCTGGCCTGCGTACTCTCGGCGGCGCTCCTCCTCTCGGGCTGCCGCGGCGACGCCACCCGCCACGGCGACACCACCGGCCGAGGCGACGACGCGGGCACCGGCGGGGAACTCTTCCTCCAGCCGGCCGCGGCCCAGGGGCCCGACCCCTTCACGGACTCCACGGCCCTCACGGCGGCTACCCCGTCCCCCGCCCCGCGAACGCCGGACGGCACCGATCGGGCCTTCGCCGCCTCTAGCGGACCGCGCTCCCTCTCCGGCGGCACGCCCGGCCTGTACGGCGGCACCGAGCGGACCGGCAGCTGTGACATCGGCCGGCAGGTCGGCCACCTCACCCGCGACCCCGCCAGGGGCCGTGCCTTCGCCGAGGCCGCGGGCATCGCCCCGGAGTCCGTCCCCGACCATGTGCGCGCACTGACCCCGGTCGTGCTGCGCGCCGACACCCGCGTCACCAGCCACGGCCTGCGGGCCGGACGGGTCACCCGTTACCAGTCCGTCCTCCAGGCCGGCACCGCCGTCCTGGTCGACGACCGGGGAGTGCCGCGCGTCCGCTGCGCCTGCGGCAACCCGCTCCGGCCGCCGGCGGCGCTGCGCGGCACGCCGGTCACCAGGGGAACCCCCTGGCCCGGATACCGGCCCGGCGAGGTGATCGTCGTGACGCCCGCCCCGCGGGGGCTCACCGACTTCACGATCATCGACGTCACCGCCCGGACCTGGATCGAACGCCGCACCGGCCACGACGTACGGCACGACCGGGCCCTGCCTCCACCGGCCTGGGCGACGGCATCGCCCCAGCCCTCCCGGCCCCCTGCCCCGCGACCGCCCCCGCTCCCGCCGGAACCGGAGCCGTACCCGGAGCCGGACCCCGGCCTGGGCAACGCATCCCCCTGGGATACCCCGGCCGACGCGAGTCTCCCGGACACGGACACGGACACGGACGCGAACACGGACATGGACATGGACGCGGACACAGCCGTCCCCCCGGCCGACGAACCGGCCCCGCTTCCCGACCAGCCGGCCGCCCCGGAGGGCCCAGGCGGTTCCGGCGAGGTCGGCCCCGACGCCGTCCCCGACAGCCCCGATCCGCCCGACGGAGCCGGGCTGATTCCCGATGGCCGGGCCGCCGACCTCCTCCCCGGCAGCACCGCAGACGTCTCCGGCTCTTGAGGGCCGATCCGGCGGAGCGGCTCGTACACTCGGCACATCCAGTCGAAGAATCGGACGAATCCTGGCAAGGTGGGCCCATGGCTGATCGGGGAGGGAGCGCCCTGTCACTCCCGGACGACTGGCCCGCCCACCCGGATCCGATCCTCGCGCTCAACCGGATGGGCAGCTTCGACTGGGATCTGGACACCGGCCTGATGCAGATGGACGCCCGGGCCCACGAGGTCTTCGACGTGCGCCCCGACGAGTACGACGACCATCCCGAGACCCTCGCCAAGCGCGTCCCGCCCGACGAGGCCCGCCGCCTGGACACCGCGGTCTCGCAGGCCCTGAAGGACGGCAGCGAGAACTACGGCGCCTACTTCCGCCTCCGCCGCCGCGACGGCACCCTGCGCTGGACCCACACCCAGGGCTACATCCGGCGCGACGACACCGGACGCCCCCGCCGCATCATCGGCATCATCCGGGACGCCACGCAGGAGCTCGGCGAGATCGACGCCCGCCGCGACCAGGCCGCCAAGGACGAGGCCCGCCGGGAGCAGACCAGCGTCGTCGAACTCACCACGGCGGCCCTCGCCCACGCCCGCACCGTCCAGGACGTCATCGACGTCCTCAAGGACACCCACGGCCTCACCCACCTGGGCGCCACCAGCCTCGTCATGGGCCTGGTCGAGGCCGGCCGCATCCGCCTGGTCGCCGAGGGCCCCTCGGACAGCTTCGTGCCCGGCACCCGCGTCACCCGGATCGACGAGCCCTACCCGATGAGCGAGGCCGTACGGACCCTCGGCCCGTGCTTCATCGAGTCACCGCAGGAGTTCGCCGAGCGCTACCCGATCCTGTGGCCGCACATCACCGACCTGAACATCACCTCGGCCGCCTATCTGCCGCTCATCGTCCAGGCCCGGCCGATCGGCGCCATGGGGCTGCTCTACAGCGACCGGTACGGCTTCACGTCCGAGGAGCGCAACATCCTCGTCGCTCTCGGCAGCAGCATCGCGCAGAGCCTGCAGCGGGCGATGTTCTACGAGCAGGAGATGGACCTCGCGCAAGGGCTCCAGCAGGCCATGCTGCCCCGGACCATCCCGAGCGTGCCCGGCGCCGACGTCGCCGTCCGCTACCGTGCCGCCACCATCGGCGGCTCCGTCGGCCGGGACATCGGCGGCGACTGGTACGACCTGATCCCGCTGCCCGGTGGCCGGGTCGGCGCCGTCATCGGCGACGTCCAGGGCCACGACACGCACGCGGCCGCCGTCATGGGCCAGTTGCGCATCGTGCTGCGCGCCTACGCCGCCGAGGGGCATCCCCCGGCCACCGTCATCGCCCGGGCCTCCGTCTTCCTCCACGAGCTCGACACCGACCGCTCCGCGACCTGCCTCTACGCGGAGGCCGACCTGTCCACCGGCGTGCTCCAGATGGTCCGGGCCGGCCACATCGATCCGCTGGTGCGCCACACCGACGGGTCCTGCCGCCGTGTCACCGTCCCCGGCGGGCTGCCGCTCGGTCTGTCCGCCGAGTTCGGCCGCCTGGAGTACCCCGTGGGGACGATAGAGCTCGACCCCGGCGAAACCCTGCTGCTGTGCACCGACGGGCTGGTGGAGCAGCCCGGCGCCGACCTCGACGACGGCATGCGCACCCTGAGCGCACTGGTCGCCACCGGCCCCGACGACGTACGGGACCTCGCCGAGCGGCTGATCGACGCGGCCGCCGAGCGCGGCGGCGACGACGACGTGGCGCTGCTCCTGCTGCGCCGGCGCGGCCCCGAGGGCCCGCAGTCCGGCCGCCGGCTCCAGCGGCACGTGGCCCCCGGCGACCCGGCGGCCCTGTCCGACTCCCGGCACATGATCCGCACCGCGGTCGCCGCCTGGGGAGCGGGCGACCGCGCCGACGAGATCGAGCTGGTCGCCGACGAGCTGATCACCAACGCCCTGATGCACACCGAGGGCTCCGCCGTCGTCACCCTGCGGGCCTTCACCGGCTCCGAGCGCCGGCTGCGCGTCGAGGTCGAGGACTCCTCCAGCGCCCTGCCGCGCCGCCGCGAGGCGGGCGAGTCGGGCGTCTCCGGGCGGGGCCTGCTCCTCGTCGAGCTGCTCACCGACGTGTGGGGCGTTGAGGCCCGGGGCGGCGGCAAGGCCGTGTGGTGCGAGTTCGTGGTGCCCGACCACGACTGACCCCACGTGGCACTCTGGACCTATGCCGGAACTCCCCGAGGTCGAGGCGCTCAAGGACTTCCTGACCGAGCACCTCGTCGGCCACGAGATCGTACGGGTGCTGCCCGTCGCGATCAGCGTCCTGAAGACGTACGCACCGCCGCTGTCCGCGCTGGAGGGCCAGGAGGTCGCCGCCGTACGCCGGTACGGCAAGTTCCTCGACCTTGAGACCGCGGACGGCCCGCACTTCGTGACGCACCTGGCCCGCGCGGGCTGGCTGCACTGGAAGGACCGCCTCCCCGACGGTCCGCCCCGCCCCGGCAAGGGCCCCCTCGCGCTGCGCGTGGCCCTGGAGACCGGAGCCGGTTTCGACCTGACCGAGGCCGGCACCCAGAAGCGGCTGGCCGTGTACGTCGTGGGCGACCCGCAGGAGGTCCCGGGCGTGGCCCGGCTCGGCCCGGACCCGCTCGCCGACGACTTCGACGAGCGGCGCTTCTCGGAACTCCTGGCCGGTGAACGGCGCCAGCTCAAGGGTGCGTTGCGGGACCAGAGCCTGATCGCGGGCGTGGGCAACGCCTACAGCGACGAGATCCTGCACGCGGCGAAGATGTCGCCCTTCAAACTGGCCGCGTCCCTGAGCACCGAGGAGACCGGGCGGCTCTACGCGGCCCTGCGCGACACGCTCACCGAGGCGGTCGAACGCTCCCGGGGCGTGGCGGCCGGGCGGCTGAAGGCCGAGAAGAAGAGCGGACTGCGCGTCCACGGCCGCACCGGCGAGCCCTGCCCGGTGTGCGGCGACACCATCCGCGAGGTGTCCTTCGCCGACTCCTCGCTCCAGTACTGCCCGACCTGCCAGACGGGCGGCAAGCCGCTGGCGGACCGCAGGATGTCCCGCCTGCTCAAGTAGGAGTCTCCCCTCGCCGGGATCGCGGGCACCCGGTGATCTCCCGGGTGCGTCGTCCAGCAGTCTCACACCGGGGCGCTGGGAGCGCCCGGCGACGGGGGAAGGACCGGATGGTCAGCTCGCCTGGAGTCTCCACAGGACCTCGCCGGAGGCCGAGCGGATCTCGTAGCGGGCGATCTGCCCCGGATGCATGGAGGAGCTGGCCATCATCGGGTCGGGGTCGGGGGCGGCGTCGTGACCGGGTCCGTGCCAGCTGGTCGCGGTCTCCTCGGTGCCGTCGCTTCCGATGATGACCAGGTGGCAGGCGCGCGGGCCGGCGGCGTCCTTCACCTTCAGCTCGACCTGGCTGCCCGATGCCTCGTCCGCCGTTGTGACCTGCGCCCACACCCCCGTCCGCGCGTCGGTCGCCGCGACGGTCAGGGACCCCTCGGCGCTGCCCTCGGCCATCATCGCGATGCCGGGCACCGACGCCGCGAAGACCACCGAGGCGGCCAGGGCGAACAGCAGGCGTCTGCGTCCGGTCCGGCGCCGCGTCGCCACCTCGGCCAGCAACCCGTCCAGCATGCGCGGCCCGGGCTGCGCCATCGGGTGCACGAACCGTGGCGTCGCCCGCCGGTACAGCATCAACTGCCGTGTGGTCGGGCCGAATTCCGTCACCTCTGCAGCGCACCGAGGGCACTCCATGAGGTGGTCCTCGAAGCGGAAGGCCTCCGCCTCGTCCAGCACGCCGAGCGCGTAGGCCGCGACGTCGCGATGCCTCTCCAGGGACCTCATGCCGAATCCTCGTGCCGTTGGGTGCGGGTGGGGTTACTCCTTGCTCCCACCGGTACGGACCAGGCAGCGGAATCACTCAAGCCGGTGACACAATCGCAACCAAAGGATTCGGAGCCCTCGCGGCCCCGGATTGGTCAGGGGCCGCGGAAATCTAAAAAAGATGGATCGCGAGGTGTCCCAAGGGCAGCCCGAGCTGCCAGGCGGGCGTCCAGACCTTCGGCCCCTCGTCCTCCCCGACCACCGGAGCGCCCCCCGGCACCGCGTTCAGATCCGGCGCGAGCAGCTCCGTCTCCTGCAGCCAGCGCCAGGCCTCCTCCGCGAGGTCCAGGTCCGGCGCGGGCCGGCCCGACGCCGCGGCGCCGGCGGCGAGCTCGGCCAGCCGCTCGCGCACCCAGTCCTGCCACGGCTGGTCGTACGCGGTCAGCGACAGCCAGGTCTCCAGCTGGGTGACGACCCGGATGCCGGACAGCTCCCCGTCGGTGTCGGACAGGAAGATGGTCAGCGCCAGGGCATCCCGGCCGGCGCGGAACTCGAAGGACGTCGGCGGCATCAGATCGCCGGTCCGCAACAGCTCGTCGGCGATGTACTCGGCGTACAACCACGCCATGGGGACGGTCAGTTCACCGTCGGCACCGTCCGTGCTCTCCCGCTCTCTGTCCAGCATCCCTTCCTGCCTTCCTCCGGTACGTGCGCGTCGCCCGACACCGGGCCCCGGGGACGCTGACGGCCCCCTCCGGAACACGGATGAGAACAGCCGATTACTCAACCGGGGTCATCGGCAAGGCGCTTTACGGAGGCTTGACCCAGACATTGGTTTCACCGCAGGTCGGCGGCGTATCCCGGAAGCACCCTGCGCAGGGCTCGCAGCGCGTAGTACGCGCGGGACTTCACGGTACCGGGCGGGATCCCGAGGGTCGCCGCGGCTTCCGCCACACTCGCCCCGTGGAAGTACACGAGCACCAGTACTTCACGGTGCTGCGGAGTGAGTGTCTTCACAGCCTGGCGGACGTCGAGCATCGCCGCGGACCGCTCGGCGTGGTCGGAGATGACGCGCGCGTTGTCCAGCACCGCGTCGCCGACCTCGGCCGGACGGGCCTGCCGGGCCCGCCGGGCGTCGATCGCGAGCCGCCGCGCGACGGTCATCAGCCAGGGCCGTACGGAGTCGAAGTCGTCGGCGCGCAGGGCCTCGGGGTGCTGCCAGGCACGCACCAGCGTCTCCTGGACCAGGTCCTCCGCGCGCTGCCGGTCGCCGTCGCAGAGCCGGAGCAGGAGCGCGAAAAGGGGCCGGCCGTGCTCCCGCTGCAGTGCGGCGAGCTCGTGCTCGGCGGTCGTTCCGTTCATCAGTGTGGATCCGGCCGTCATGGCCGTATGCCACCGCAGGGCGTGTCCCGGGCACAGGGCACGTACCCGGCTGTGCGGCGGACGGTCGATCGCGTCGACGAACGGTTCGACGAACGGTCGGGGCGCCCGGCCATGTGGGTGCCGGACGGGCGGATGCGCGTGTCGGAGCCGCGTGGGGCGTCACGGGCCTTCTTTCCTGATTGTGCGTAAATACGACCACAACGCCCACAGTGGGGTGAATGCATGCTCGCACGCAGTCGTCAGATCGCCCTGGCCCTGACCGTCGTCCTCGCCGCAGGCGCCGCCTGCCAGGCCCGCGGACACGAGAAGCCCGACCCCGGAAGCCCGGCACCGGCCGCCGAGCCCCGTGGCTTCACACTGGTCGCCTCCGGTGACGTCCTCCCGCACAGCTCGATCATCGACCGGGCCCGCTTCGACGCCGGCGGCACCGGCTACGACTTCCGGCCGATGCTCGCCGGGATCCGCTCCGTCGTCTCCCGCGCCGACGTGTCCCTGTGTCATATGGAGACCGTCTACGGCGCGAACGGCGCCTACACCGGCTACCCCACCTTCAAATCCCCGCCCGAAGTGGCCCGGGCCCTCGCCGTCACCGGCTACGACGGCTGTTCCACCGCCTCCAACCACGCCCTGGACGACGGCGTCGACGGCATCGGCCGCACCCTCGACGCCCTCGACCGCGCGGGCGTCCGGCACGCCGGCTCGGCACGCACCGAGGAGGAGGCACGCACGGCGACGGTCCTGAGGGCTGGGGCGGCGAAGGTCGCCCACCTCGCCTACACCTACGACACCAACGGCTTCCCGCTCCCGGCCGGGCAGCCCTGGGCCGTCAACCTCATCGACGAGGCCAGGATCCTCGAGGACGCCCGGGCCGCGCGCCGGGCGGGCGCCGACGTGGTCGTGGTCTCGCTGCACTGGGGCACCGAGTGGCAGGACGCCCCGGACGACCAGCAGTTGACCCTGGCCCGGAACCTCACCGCCGGGCACACCGAGGGCCGCCCCGACATCGACCTGATCCTCGGCACCCACGCGCACGTCCCGCAGGCCTACGAGAAGGTCAACGGCACCTGGGTGATCTACGGCATGGGCGACCAGATCGCCGGCGAGATGACCAACCACGAGGGCGCCAAGGACCCGCGCGGCAACCAGTCCACCCTCGGCCGCTTCACCTTCGCCCCGCCCGCACGGCCGGGCGACCGCTGGAAGGTGACGAAGGCGGAGTTCGTCCCGCAGCTGTTCGACGTCGACGCCGGCCGGGTCGTGAACCTCAACCGGGCGATCGCCCAGGGCGCCGACGTCCGGGCCGTCCGCGACCGCATCCGCGAGGTCGTGCTGAGCCGGGGCGCGGCCGGGGACGGACTGGTGATGGGGGAGTAGCACCTGCTTCGGCCGCCTCGCCGATCGGCGGGAGCCCGGCGACGGCGGCCGAACACCGAGAGGTCTGCCTACGGCACCACCGTCACCGGCCACCGCCCCGCCTTCACCAGGCGTACCGCCACCGAGCCGACGATGCGGTGGCCCGCCTGTTCCGAAGCGCCCACGACCACCGCGTCCGCCTTGAGTTCGTCGGCCGCCGTCACCAGGCCGCTGTACGGGTCGCCACGGAACGTGTGGAACTCCCAGCGGACTTCGAATATCCCCTTGAGCCGCTCGGCCGCGTCCCGGATCTGCGCCACCAGGTCCTCGGCGATCTCGTCCGTCGTCCCGGCCACCGGCACCCCCAGCGCCGCGCCCGCCGCCAGCACCGGCTGCACGTACACCACGGCGAGCAGCGCGTGCTGGCGCCGGGCCAGGCCGGCCGCGTAGGCCGCGGCCCGCAGGGACGAGTCGGAGCCGTCCACCCCGGCCACGATCACCTTCGGCCCGTCCGTGCCCCGCTCGAACTGAGAGGAGTGCTGTTCCGTCACGCCGCGAGGCTATCGGACCCCCCTGGTCCGCCCGCCGGGCGGGAGCGCTCGACGGGCGAGGAGGCGCGGGTGTTCCTACAGTCGAAAGCATGAGCGTCATCGCGGACACCGGGACGGCCGAGGACACCTCAGGCGCGATACGGCCGCCCCGCCGGGCGCACGGCTTCCTCAGCCGGGTGCCCGAGGGCTTCGCCGTCTTCTTCGGCGCCCTCGGTCTGCTCTGCGCCCTGCTGGCGCTGATCCCCCCGCTGCGCACCGGGCTGCGCCCGCTCGTCCGCTTCCTGGACCTGCTGCTCGTCCCGGTCAGCGCCAACCTCGCCTACGCGGTCTTCCTGTTCCTGCTCGCCGCCGCGACCGGCGCCCGCAAGAAGATCGCCTGGTGGCTGGTCGTCGTCTACCTGGGCCTGCTCGTCCTGACCGACATTCTCGGCATGGCCGTCGGCGAGTTCGCCGAGTCCGTCCCCTCCCTCGTGGTGTGCGGCCTCGCCCTGATCCTGCTGATCTACGCCCGCGAGGAGTTCTACGCCGCCTCCCGCCGCGCCGCCGTACGCCGGGCCCTGGCCGTCCTGGTGGCGGGCCTGGTCGTCGCGATCCTGGTCGGCTGGGCCCTGGTCGAGGCGTTCCCGGGCAGCCTGCCGAGCGGCGAACGCCTGGCCTGGGCCGCGAACCGGGTGTGCGGCGGTCTGGTGCCCGCCGGCTCCTTCGACGGCCGCCCGCCGCACGCCCTGTTCTTCCTGCTCGGCCTGTTCGGCGCGCTCGCCCTGCTGAACGCCGCCGCCACCCTGTTCCGCTCCCAGCGCCTGGAAGCCGCCCTGCACGACGACGAGGAGACCCGCATCCGCGCCCTCCTCGCCCGTTACGGCGACCAGGACTCCCTCGGCTACTTCGCCACCCGCCGCGACAAGGCCGCCGTCTTCTCCCCCAGCGGCAAGGCCGCCGTCACCTACCGCGTCGAGGCCGGGGTGTGCCTGGCCAGCGGCGACCCGGTGGGCGACCGGGAGGCCTGGCCGCACGCGATCGCCGCCTGGCAGGACGTGGCCCGCCGCCACGCCTGGGTCCCGGCCGTGATGGGCGCCTCCGAGGAAGGCGCCCGGGCCTTCGTCCGCGCCGGCCTCGGCGCGCTCCAGCTCGGCGACGAGGCGATCCTGCACGTCCTCGACTTCGACCTCGACGGCCGCGACATGCGCGTCACCCGCCAGGCCGTCAACCGGGTCCGCCGCACCGGCGTCACCTGCCGCGTCCGCCGCCACTCCACCCTCGGCGAGGACGAGATGCGGCAGCTCGTCGAACGCGCCGACGCCTGGCGCGACACCGAGACCGAACGCGGCTTCTCCATGGCCCTGGACCGCCTCGGCGACCCCGCCGACGGCGACTGCCTCCTCGCCGAGGCCCTCGACCAGGACGGCCGCCTCCTCGCCATCCAGTCCTTCGTGCCCTGGGGCAGGGACGGCGTCTCCCTGGACCTGATGCGCCGTGACCGCACCGCCCCCAACGGCGTCATGGAGTTCATGGTCGCCGAACTCTGCGCCGCCGCCCCGAAGCTGGGCGTGCGCAAGGTCTCGCTGAACTTCGCCGTCTTCCGCTCCGTGTTCGAGGAGGGCGCCCGCATCGGTGCGGGACCGGTGCTCCGCCTCTGGCGCCGCCTGCTGCTGTTCTTCTCCAAGTGGTGGCAACTGGAGGCGCTGTACCGCTCCAACGCCAAGTACCACCCCGAGTGGTACCCCCGCTTCCTCTGCTACGCGGAGGCCGCCTCCCTCGCCCGGGTCGGCCTCGCCTCCGGCATCGCCGAGGGATTCGTCTCCGTACCGTCGATGCGCAAGTTGTGGGGAAAGGGGCACCCGAGGGGCGGGCAGCGCCCCGCCACCACGGCGGGGCTGCCGTCGTTGGCGGCGCTCGGCCTCGCCGGAGGGGACGGGACCGAGCCCGCCGACCCCCTCTCCGGCCTGTCCGACCAGGTCCGCGTCCGGCACCACAAGCTCGACCGGCTGCGCGCCGACGGCACCGACCCCTACCCGGTGGGCACCCCGGCCCGCACCCACACCCTCGCCGAAATCCAACAGGGCGAGCAGGTCACCGTCGCCGGCCGGATCATGCTGGTCCGCGACTTCGGCGGCATCGTCTTCGTCGTCCTGCGCGACTGGTCCGGTGACCACCAACTCGCCCTCACCCGCGACGGCTCCGGCCCCGCCCTGGACCGCTTCACCGCCGACACCGACATCGGCGACCACATCACCGTCACCGGCCGGGCGGGCGTCAGCGACAAGGGCGAGCCGACCGTCTTCGTCACCTCCTGGCAGCTCACCGGCAAGTGCCTGCGCCCCCTGCCCGACAAACGCCGGGGCCTCGCCGACCCGGAGGCCAAGGTCCGCATGCGCTACCTCGACCTGGTCTCCAGCCCGGCCGCCCGCGACGTGGTCCGCGCCCGCTCCACCGCCATCCAGGCCGTGCGCCAAGGCCTGCTGGAACGTGGCTACCTCGAGGTCGAGACGCCGGTCCTCCAGCAGATCCACGGCGGCGCCAACGCCCGCCCCTTCACCACCCACATCAACGCCTACGATCTCGACCTCTACCTGCGCATCGCCCCCGAGCTGTTCCTCAAGCGACTGTGCGTCGGCGGCTTGGAGAAGGTCTTCGAGATGGGCCGCACCTTCCGCAACGAGGGCACCGACTACAAGCACAACCCCGAGTTCACGATCCTGGAGGCGTACCAGGCGTACGCCGACTACGACGTGATGCTGGACCTCGTCCGCGAACTGATCCAGGGCGCCGCCACCGCCGCCTTCGGCAGGCCCGTCGCCCACAAGGACGGCACGGAGTACGACATCTCCGGCCAGTGGCCCGTGAAGACCGTCTACGGCGCCATCGGCGAGGCCCTCGGCGAGGAGATCCACCCCGGCACGGAACTGCCCCAGCTGCTCCGGCTCTGCGACCGCGTCGGCGTGCCGTACACCGCAGACGACGGCCACGGCGACGTCGTCCTGGAGATGTACGAGCGGCTCGTCGAGGAGAAGACCCAGCTGCCCACCTTCTACAAGGACTTCCCGACCGACGTCTCACCGCTGACCCGGCAGCACCGCACCGACCCGCGCCTCGCCGAACGCTGGGACCTCGTCGCCTTCGGCACCGAACTCGGCACCGCCTACTCGGAGCTCACCGACCCCGTCGAGCAGCGCCGCCGCCTGACCGCCCAGTCCCTCCTCGCCGCCGGGGGCGACCCCGAGGCGATGGAACTCGACGAGGACTTCCTCGACGCCCTCGAATACGCCATGCCGCCCACCGGCGGCCTCGGTATCGGCGTCGACCGGCTGGTCATGTTCCTCACCGGACTGACGATCCGCGAGACCCTGCCCTTCCCCCTGGTGCGCCGCCGCTGACCCACCTGCGTGGGCCGAACGGGTGAAAGTGTGCGGCCACCTCGGTGTTGCTCGTGTGCGTCGGCCTTCCGCCGGGCGACTGATGAGTCATGAAGAAGGATCAGTTGCTCACCCGGCTGCTCACCCGGCGCCGGGCGTTGATCGCGGGCGCCGGCGCCGTGGGAGGCGCCGCGACGGCCGGAGTGGTCACGGCTGTCACCGGGGACGGACCCGTCACCACCCCGGCCGCGGGCCCCCAGGTCCGCCGCTCCGTCGAGTCCTCCGCGTACCGGCTGCAGCCGCTGACCGGGTACGGCCCGCCGCGCGCCGCACCCCGCCGGACCCTGGTACGCCGCGAACCGCTGCTGCGCGTGTCCGGCCGCGGCCGGACCATGGTGCTGACCTTCGACGACGGCCCCGACCCCCGCTACACCCCGGACATCCTGGACACCCTGGCCGAGTACGACGTGCGCGCGATGTTCTTCGTGTGCGGCGAGATGGTCGCCGACGGCAGGAAGCTGCTGGCCCGGATGGCCGACGAGGGCCACGTCGTGGGGAACCACACCTGGTCCCACCCGTTGCTCACCCGCCTCACCCGCCGGCAGATCCGCTCCCAGATGGAACGCACCTGCGACGTCATCGAGGACGCCTACGGGGAGCGCCCCGAGTGGTTCCGCGCGCCCTACGGCGCCTGGAACCGTGCCGCCCTGCAGATCGGCGCCGAACTCGGCATGGAACCGCTCGCCTGGACGGTCGACACCCTCGACTGGAAGACCCCCGGAATTCGGTCCATCGCGAACCGGGTCGAACGCGGCGCCGCCCCCGGCGTCGTGGTGCTCTCGCACGACGCCGGGGGCGACCGCTCGCAGAGTGTGCGGGCGTTGCGGCGCTATCTGCCCGAACTGCTCGACTCCGGCTACCACGTGACCGTGCCCAGGCGGCACTACGCGTGAGGGAGGCCGTCGGGCTTTCGCCCGCCGGGCCGGGAACGCTCAGCGAACCTCGACCAGGCGGGCGAAGGCGACGACATTCCCCGCATAGCCTTCCTGCTCGGAGAAACCGCCGCCGCAGGTGATGACCCGCAGTTCCGCCGCGCCCTTGGACGCGTAGACACGATCACCGGGGAAGTTGTTCTTCTCGAACACCTCGATGCCGTAGATCTCGAAATCGGCGGTCTTTCCGTCCTGCCGGGCGACCTCGACGCGATTTCCCTTCTTCAGGGCCCCGAGTCCGTAGAACACGGCGGGGCCCTGCTGGTTGTCGACATGCCCGACCACGACCGCGGTGCCCTTCTCGCCGGGGGTGACGGCGCCGGTGAACCAGCCGGCCAGGTTGGGGTCCTCAGGCGGCGGTGCGCCGACCCAGCCGTCCGCGTCCAGGCCCACGGGGATGATCGGCGCGTCGACCTGGATCGCCGGGATCCTGACCCGGTCCGGGAGGGCGTAGGGCAGGGGCCGCACGGTCCCGGCGAAGGTGCCGCCAGGTACCCGGCTGTCCGCCGCGGCAGCCGTCGCCGGCTGCGGCGGGCCCTCGTCGAACTCCCCCGAACCATTCCGGATGAGCGCGAGGCCGGTCAGCAGAACCAGCGCTATCACGCCCCACGGAGCGCGCTTCTTGCGCCGCGCCTCCTCTTCCGCCTCGGCCAGCTCGGACGCAGACATTCGCCATCCCCTCTCGACGCGGCCGTCGCCGTGCCAATCGCGCATATCGACACGCTAAGCGGCACGCGCGAAACCGGCGACGGGGCGGGGGCGAACGGGTGGCCCGGGGCCGAAAGGGGCGGTCCGGGGAGAAAAGGTGCGCCATCCGAGTTGCCGCGGCGAGGAAATTTCTGACGGTCCGTGACCTGCGGCGATATCAGATATCGCGGTTTTCCCGCACCGCCTCCTCTCACCAGGACGGACCATTCCCGAAATGCGGCTTGCGGCACGGCAACTGACTGTCTTTCTGGGAGGCGCTTTCTCGCCGATCGACCGGGGACGGGTCCCGGGGCGTCTTCCGCGGAGGTTCACATGCGTAACACTCGTGCCCTGGCGGTCGCCGGCGCAGCGGTCGCCGCCCTCGGCCTCTCCGCCCCCGCGGCCGTCGCGTGGGACACGCCCAGCAACATCGTCGTCCTGCCCAGCGTGATCGCCCGCGGCGGCCAGCTGACCATCACGGTCGACGGCTGCCGCAACGGCGGCACGGCGACGTCCAACGCGTTCGCGCCGACCCGGCTGTCGCCCGTCCGCGACGCCGGCAAGGGCAACGAGGGCGACAGGGGCGGCGCCGGCAACAACGAGGCCGGCGGGGGCACCGCCGGCGACGCGACCGCGCGGGGCACCGCCACCATCAACAGCAACGCTCGCCCTGGCTCGTACGACATCACGGTCACCTGCAACGGCAGGACCCTGACCAAGCCGCAGGCCTTCACCGTCATCGGCGGTGTCCGCGGCGGTATCGGCGGCAGCAGCACCACCGGTGCGACGCCGACCGACATGGCCATCGGCGGCGGTCTCGTGGCCGCGGCGGTCGTCGGCGGCGGCGTGTTCTGGATGCGCCGCCGGGCCGAGCGGCGCATCTGACGCCTCGTTCGTCGCTTCTTCGACGCGTCGTCGCCTCGCACGTGAACGGTCTTCGCCCCGGCCCCTCACCAGGGGAGCCGGGGCGAAGACCTGCCGCCGCGGGGTGGCGTCAGCGGCGTCAGCCGGCGTCCTCGTCGGGGCGGCGGCGCGAGAAGTGGTAGGCGACGCCGAGCGATCCGGCGATCAGTGCGGCGCCGAGGCCGATCTCCTTGAGGTCGAAGCCGCCGAGAGTGCCGCCCTCACCGGCGTGCACACCCTTGTGGGGGTGGCGCGTCGGGTGATGGGTGGGGTGGTGCGTGGGGTGGTGCGTCGGACGGCCGCCCGCGATCGTCAGGCGCGCGGTGCCGCTCGACTCGTCACATTCGAACTGCACGTCGTACACGGCACCGGGCTTGGCGTCCCAGTCGACGACGGCCGTCGCCCAGGACTCGTCCGGCGGGATGGTGACCACGTCGAAGACCGGTGAGTTGACCGCCGCTTCCCCCTCGCACGCCTCGTTGCGTACCACCCGCAGGGTGACCTCACCCCCGGCCGCCACGGTGGAGGGCTCGACGCTGAAGCCGAAATCGCTCTGGATCGCCGCGTCGGCGGCGGGCACGCAGGAGGTGAGGGCGCCGGCGCCCAGCAGTACGGCCGAAGCGACGCATATCGCGCGCATGGTGAAACCTCCGGGTCCCGAGGAGCAGCCGCGGACCTGTTCCGCTCACGTCACAAATGCACCTCGATGCCCGAAACGCTAAGAAGACGCGCGCCGTGGCGCGATCGCAGTAGCGCGAATGGGGCATGGGTGTGGGCCGCTTGGGGGAACGCCGCTGACGCGGCCGGGGGACGGCGACGGTGTGTCGCGCGCCCCCCGGCCGGGATCCGTGGTGCGGGGCGCCGTCAGTCCTCGACGCCCGGGAACAGGTTCAGGAACGGGTCGGCCGAGGCGGTCACGCCCCTGCTGTAGGGCGAGTCGAAGTCCCAGATCAGGAACAGCAGGAAGGCGATCAGCGCCGAGAACAACCCCGCGAGGACAAGTTCGCGCGTCGTTCTGCGGATCTGCAGCGCGAAGATCATCCCGATGGTGACGACGGCCCCGGCGATCAGCCCGAACCACACCACGCCCGGCATCGTCTCCCCGGTGGACTCCGCCCGGGCGATCCGGGCCTGGCTCGCCGAGGTCACCTGGTCCATCAGTGGCTGGTAGGCCTGGGCCTCGAAGTCCGTCGCCGGCTCGTAGTCGGTGACGTCCTGGCGGATCCGCTCGAAGAGCTCGGCGCCGCGCTCGGTGACCTCGCCCTTGTCGGCCATGGTGTCCCACTCGGTGGTCACCACATGGCTCACATACGTCCGGATGTCGTCCCGGATGCGGTCGCGTTCCTCGGCCGGATAGACCCGTACCCGCTCCGAGATCTCGTGCAGCGCGGTCGCCTCGGCCTGGACGTGGTCCTGCGCGGCGCTGCGCCCCTCCCAGACACCGGCGATCGCCAGGCCCAGGACGATGGCGTAGACCACGCCGATCCACATCGTCATGTACTCGATGACGTCCGGGGTCTCACTGGGGTCCTCGTCCTCGGGCGCCGCGCGGTGGCGTACGACGGTGATGACGACCACCACGGCACAGGCGGCCAGCATCGCGAGGGTGAGAACAAGCCATTCCGGCAAGGGGTACCTCCAGGGCTTCAGGGATCAGCGCGCGCGCAGCGCGGCGACGGCCACCACAGCGGGCACCGTGACGAGCAGGACGAAGGTGAGCGGCGACAGCGTGCCGTTCGCCCGGCGTGGCCGCGGCGGCGCGGCGCGGTAGCGCGGGTAGTGCACGGGTGTGGCGGACGGAGGCGGCGCGGGGGTGGCCGGCGGAGCCGGGGCCGGGGGAGCCGGGGCCGGGGGTGCGGGCGCCGGCGGCACGGGCCTCGGGGTCGTCCGGGGCGGGGGCGGCGCCGGGCGCGGCGCGGGCGGCGGCGCTGGAGGCGGCGGCTCCGGCCGGGCCGTGGGGGTCGGTTTCGGGGGCGGGGGCTTCGGCGGGGGTGGCGGGTCCGGCGTCGGCTTCGGCGGGGGCGTCGGCTTCGGTGGCGGCGGGGTCGGGGTCGGTGGCGGCGGAGTTGGGGTCGGCGTGGGGGAGGGGCACGGCGGGGGTGGCGGGCACGGCGGCTTGGTCGGCCAGGTCTTCTTGCTTCCGGCGTACGCCACCGCCTCGATGCCGTCCGGCCCCGTCGAGGCGTACGCGCAGGCGTCGGCCACCGCGACCCCGGCCGGTGCGCCGACGAGCGCCCAGGTCAGCGTCGCCGCCGCCAAGGCCCGTGCCGCAAGGGCGGGTTGAGTCGAGAGGGGTCCATGCACGACGAAGATCATGAGCCCTGTGCGGCCAGGACGTGCCGGAGCGCAAGGGGATTGCCCCGAAAGAGGGAAATCCAGTGTCGCCGGTTTGATCCGTGGCCGCCCGCAGGGTGCTCGGCGTGCACATGTGTGCGGCGGAGCGCGGGGCTCGTCACAGGTTCTGGAAAGAAATTTGGCCGACGGTTGAACACAAGAGCTGCTCCCGTGCGTACTCATGACCGTGCGGCGGCGCAGCAGGGCGCTGCAACACCCTTGCGATTATGGGGAGTTGACGATGAAGACCTCCTGGCGGAGCGCCTCACTCGTGGCGAGCGCCGCGGCGGTCCTGGCGCTGACGACGGCGTGCGGTCAGGACAGCCCACCGGCGGCCAGCCAGAACGTGGGCGCCACGGCCGCGCCCGGGGACTACGGAAGCATCGGCTCGGGCACGGCGGGCACGGCAGGCGCGGCGGGCGGTGCCGCGACCGGCCAGCCGGCCGCGCCGAGCGCCTCCAGCCCGTCCAACCCCGCCGGCAAGCTGTCCGTCTCCACCGCCGAAAAGGTCGGCAAGGTGGTCACCGACAGTCTCGGCCTCACCCTGTACCGGTTCGACCAGGACACCGAGCAGCCGCCCAAGTCGAACTGCGACGGCGACTGCGCCAAGACCTGGCCGCCGGTCCCGGCCGACGACGCCGAGGCCGGCGAGGGCATCGACAAGGCGCTGCTCGGCTCGGTCACCCGGGCGGACGGTACCAAGCAGCTCACGGTCGCCGGCTGGCCCGCCTACCGCTACGCCAAGGACGTCAACGCCGGTGACGTCAAGGGCCAGGGCGTGGGCGGGAAGTGGTACGCGCTCGCCCCCGACGGCAAGAAGGCGCAGGGCGGAGCGGAGGCCGGCGCGGAGGGTGGCGGCGAAGCGGTCCAGGCCGGGCTGTCCACGCGCAACGACGCCAAGCTCGGCGAGATCGTCGTCGACAAGAACGGCATGACCGTCTACCGCTTCAAGAAGGACGAGGCCTGGCCCAAGCCGGTCTCCAACTGCATCGGTGCGTGCCTGGAGAAGTGGCCGCTCGTGGAGCCCGTCGACTTCGCCGACACCAAGGGCATCCAGAAGAAGGGCTACATGATCTTCGACCGGACCGACGGCAAGGGCAAGCAGCAGACGATCAACTGCTCGCCCATCTACACCTTCGCCGGCGACAAGGCCCCCGGCGACACCAACGGCCAGGGCGTGGGCGGCACCTGGTTTGCCGTCAGGCCCGACGGAAAGCTGGTCGGCGCCTCGGAGAAGTAGAGAAACCTCCCCAGGGTTGATCATCTCGTCCACCCGAAGCGCAGACCCGGTCCACCCCTCCGTGCCCCACGGAGGGGTGGACCGTTTTGCCGTGCTTCACCTGAACTCATCAAATTATTGACACTCTTCCCCTTCCGAGCCGGAACTCTCCGGAATGCCTCGGACACTGTTCGTCATATGTTCGAAGGGCATGCGGAGGGGTATCAATTCGGCACGTGCCGCAGGCAGTGACCGGGAACGGATGGTCAATTTCCGTTTCGGGTCGCTCCATTGGCGGGCGATCAGTAGCCTCTGCTCGAACACCGGATCGCCTACGCCTTGGAGAGATAGATGGAGCGTCCCGCCTGGGCCCCACGGAGCATCGACATCTCGGTGCCCAGCGTTTCCCGGATGTACGACTACTATCTGGGCGGATCGCACAACTTCGAGGTCGACCGGGAAGCGGCCCGCAGGGCCATGGAGTTCATGCCGGGACTCCCCAAGATCATGCAGGCCAACCGCGCTTTCATGCGCCGCGCCGTGCGCTACGCGGCCGGCCAGGGCATCTCCCAGTTCCTGGACATCGGCTCCGGCATCCCCACCTTCGGCAACGTGCACGAGGTGGCGCAGACCGCCCGCCCCGGGGCGCGTGTGATGTACGTCGACCACGATCCGGTGGCGGTCGCGCACAGCCAGGCGGTTCTGGCGGGCAACGACGACGCGAGCGTCGTCGCCGCGGACCTTCGCAAGCCCCAGGAGATCCTGCGCAGCCCCGAGGTGGAGCGGCTGATCGACCTGAATCAGCCAGTGGCTCTGCTCCTCGTTGCCATACTGCACTTCGTGGAAGACGAGGACGACCCGTACGGGGCCGTGGCCGAACTGGGCGAGGCGCTCGCGCCCGGCAGCCTGCTCGTGCTCACCCACGCCTCCTACGAGGGGATCCCGCTGCCGCCGGAGCGGGCCGGGGGTGCGGTGGACGTGTACGAGGGCATCCGCAACCCGCTGATCATGCGCTCGCGCGAGGAGATCGCGCGGTTCTTCGAGGGGTACGAGATGGTGGAACCCGGACTGGTGGCGATGCCGCGCTGGCGGCCCGACACCGCCCCGGAGGACGAGGATCCGTATGCGTTCTCCGGGTTCGCGGGCGTGGGGCGTACGGCGTGATCGCGGAACCGGACGGGCCGGAGGGCAGACTGCGCCGGTTCGCGACGATCTGGAGCCGGGCCGTCTTCCCGGTGACCTCGACGTCGTCGACCCGTCCCGAGTTCGAGGCGCAACTGCTGCCCCTGGCCCGGCGGCTGAGCGAGGCTCTGCTGGCCCGGGCCTTCGACTCCGAAGCGGGCAAGGCGGTCGGCGCCGCCCTCGTGGACGCGCACTGCACCGACCCGGAGGCGCTCAGCCGCACTCTGGACTGCGTCGACGCCTACCTGGTCCTGTACTGCGGCGGTGACGGCGACCAGGAGGACCTGCGGGCGCGGTGCGCGCGGCTGCAGCACGCCATGGCCGCCGGTTTCGCGCGGGCGCTGCGCGAGCGGACCCTGGCCGAGCAGGAGTCCATCGCGCAGGCCGCCCTCCAGGCGCAGGGCGTGGTGGCGCAGGCCCTGCACGCGAGCGAGGCGCGTTTCCGCGCCGTCTTCGAGGGTGCGGCCATAGGAATCGGCATGGCCGACCTCGACGGCAACATACTGCAGGTCAACGGCGCGCTGCTGCGCATGTTCGGGGTCTCCGAGCAGACGCTGCGCAGCCGCAACGTCCGGGACTGGACCCACCCCGACGACGCTCCGCAGACCTGGCGGCTCTACGACGAACTCGTGCGGGGCGACCGGGAGCACTACCACCTGGAGAAGGCGTTCTACCGCCCTGACGGCACCGTCCTGTGGACCAACCTGACGGTCTCCCTGCTGCGGGACGCCGACGGCGAGCCGCAGTACCAGCTCGCCCTCATGGAGGACACCACCGAGCGGCGGCTGCTCAACCTGCGGCTGCGCTACGAGGCCACGCACGACGCGCTGACCGGGCTGCCCAACCGCACGTTCTTCTTCGAGCGCCTGGAGAAGGCACTGGGCGCCGGGGAAGGCCAGCGGTTCGGGCTGTGCTACCTCGACCTCGACGGCTTCAAGACCATCAACGACAGCCTCGGTCACGCGGCCGGCGACCGGCTGCTGGTGGAGGTCGCGGACCGGCTGCAGTCCTGCACCACGGCGCCCGGCGAGATGGTCGCGCGGCTCGGCGGCGACGAGTTCGTGGCGCTGACCACCGGCCCCGACACCCAGCGCCAGGTCGACGAACTCGCCGGACGCATCATGAACGCGCTGCTCGCGCCGATCAGCGTCGACGGCAGGGAGCTGACCGTGCGCGGCAGCATCGGCATCGTCGAGGGCCCGGCCGGGGAACGCAGCCCGGCGGAGGTGCTGCGCAGCGCGGACATCACCATGTACCGGGCCAAGTCGGCGGGCGGCAACCGCTTCGAACTCGCCGATCCGGAGGCGGACGCCCGGGCCATCACGCGGCACGGACTGACCACGGCGCTGCCGACGGCGCTGGAGCGGGGCGAGTTCTTCATCGAGTACCAGCCGCTGGTGCATCTCGGCGACGGCAGCGTCCGGGGCGCCGAGGCCCTGGTGCGCTGGCTGCATCCGCAGCACGGCGTGCTCGGGCCGGACCGGTTCATCCCGCTCGCGGAGCACACGGGGCTCATCGTGCCGCTGGGGCGCTGGGTGCTGGAGCAGTCGGTGCGTCAGGCGCGGGAGTGGCGGGAACTGCACGGGGGTGTGGACGCGGGGCCGCTGCGGATCAACGTGAACCTGTCGCCGTGCCAGCTGACGCATCCGGGGCTGGTGCAGGACACGATCGACATCCTGGAGCGCACGGGCGTCGAGCCGGACGCGCTGTGCCTGGAGGTCACCGAGTCGGCGCTGATCGGGGCGGACGACGATCTGCTGAAGCCGCTGCGGCGGCTGGCGGAGATGGGCGTCGACATCGCCCTGGACGACTTCGGGACGGGGTACTCCAACCTCGCCAACCTGCGCCGGCTGCCGGTCAGCATCCTGAAGCTGGACCGGTCCTTCACCCAGAGCATGCAGCAGTTCCCGGCGGACCCCGTCGACCTGAAGATCGTCGAGGGGATCGTCTCGCTGGCGCACAGCCTGGACCTCGCGGTGACGGTGGAGGGCGTGGAGACGGGGGCGCAGGCCGAACAACTGCGCATACTCGGCTGCGACACGGCCCAGGGCTGGTACTACGCGAGGCCGGGCCCGCCGGAGCGGCTGCACGAACTGGCGCTGGTGGACGCCACGGGCTGACACCACCGCTGGGACGCCGCGCGGCGCCGGGTCAGGTGCCCAGCCCGCGCAGCAGCAGCGCGAGACCGCCCAGGAACTCCCGGTCGGCACTGACCTTCCGGGCGTTGCGGGCGGTCTCGGTCATGTGCGGAAAGGTGTCGGGCGGCAGTTCGGCGATGGCGCGGGTGCCCTCGCCGGACAGGGCCCCGAGGTGCTCCAGCTGGATGGCGCCGATGACGTACCCGAGCAGGCCGCGCAGCGCGACCACCCGCTGGTCGCCGTCGAATCCCGCCTCCGTGAGCACGCCGAGCACGGACTCCGACCAGCGCAGCCCGGCGAGGGACCGGTGCCGGTGGGTGACGGTCAGGGGCACGATCTCCGGGTGGGCGGCCACAGCGTCCCGCAACCGCCGCACCAGCACCTCGATGCGCTCCTGCCAGGGTGCTTCGGGGCGGGGCGGCTCGGTGTTCACGGTGCCGAGCACGAGGTCGACGACGAGCCTTTCCAGCTCCTCCCGGTCGTCCACGTACCGGTAGAGCGCCATCGTGCTCATGCCGAGTTCTTTCGCGACCGAGCGCATGGACAGCCCGGCGAGCCCGTCGCGGTCGATCACGGCGAGGGCGGCCGAGGCCATCCGGGCATGGCTGAGTGAGCGGGGGCGTGGCATGACGCCGTTCAGCGTACGCCATACGCCTACCTTGTTAGGTGTACGGCATACGCCTACACTCGTAGGAGTACGCCGTACACCTACGAAGGAGCGCTCATGCTCATGCGCAGGCCCGCGCGGTCGACAGGGCCCGGCTCCACCGTCACCGAACGCCACCTGGCCACCGTCTCCGGCGACCCCGTCGCCGTCCCTGATCCCGAACGCCTGGTCCACCTCCAGTTCCGGCGGTTCGCCGGGTGCCCGGTGTGCCATCTGCACCTGCGGTCGGTGGTCCGCAGACACGCGGAGATCGAGGCCGCCGGCATCCGTGAGGTCGTGGTCTTCCACTCGCCCGCCGAGGAACTGCGCCGGCACACCGCCGACCTGCCCTTCGCGGTCGTCGCCGACCCCGGCAAGCGGTTGTACGTCGAGTTCGGCGTCGAGTCGGCTCCCCGTGCCCTGCTCAGCCCGCGCGCCTGGGGGCCGGTCGTCCGGGCGGTGCTGCGCGGCGGGTGGGAGATCCTCCGCGGCCGCGAGCGGTTCCCCGCGACCAGTCAGCCCGGCGGCCGGCTCGGCCTGCCCGCCGACTTCCTGATCGGCCCCGGCGGCAGGGTCCTCGCCGCCAAGTACGGCGAGCACGTCTACGACCAGTGGCCGGTCGACGAGCTCCTGCACCTGGCGTCCGTCCACCGGCCGACCGCCGACCACCCCCCGCGGCAGCCGCAGCCGTAAGCCGGGGCCGCGGGTGCCTCACCGCTCCAGCAGCATCCGCTGCAACTCCCGGGCCGCCCGGGGCGGAGCCACATCACTGCGGTGAGCCAGCGCGATCGTGCGATGCAGTCCGGGCCGGGCCAGCGGCGTCACCCGCAGCCCGCGCCCGGACCTCGCCGCCACCATCCGCGGCACGACGGCAACCCCGAGCCCGGCCCGCACGAACCCCAGCACGGCGTCCATCTCCCCGCCCTCCACCGCGAAGTCGGGTTCGAACCCCTCGGCCCGGCACGCCGCCACGGTCAGCTCCCGCAGGTCGTACCCGTGCCGGAACATCACCAGCCGCTCACCCTCCAGGTCGGAGACCCGCACGGTACGCCGCCCCTGACCGGGACGTGGGGCATCGGGTGAGGAGACCACGACGAGATCCTCCCGCAGCAGCTCCACCGTGGTCAGCGCGGGAGACGGCGTCGGCAGCGGCAGCACCACCAGCGCCAGATCCAGCGCCCCGCGCGCCAGTTCCCGCACCAGGTCGTGGGAGCCGCCCTCCTCGATCAGCAGCCGGATCCCGGGGTAGCGGTCGTGGAAGGCGCGCAGCACGTCCGGCAACAGACCCGTGCACAGACTCGGCGTCGCCCCCAGCCGCACCCGGCCGCTGCGCAGCTGCGCCAGTTCCTGCACCTCGTGCCGGGCCGTGTCCGCGTCGGCCAGGATGCGCCGGGCCAGCGGGAGGAGTGCCTCCCCGGCGTCCGTGAGCGTGATGTTGCCCCGGGCGCGCAGGAACAGGTCCGCGCCCAGCTCCCGCTCCAGCGCCTTGATCTGCTGCGACAGCGACGGCTGCGCGACATGGACCAGATCGGCGGCCCGGGTGAAGTGCCGGGTCTCGGCGACGGCCACGAAGTACTGGAGCTGCTGGAACTGCATGGACCCACGATAGCCCCAGCCTATGGAATCAAGCCGAACCATGTCTTGGACCGATCGGCCGCACGTCCGTAGCGTGCTGTTCCATGGCTCTGGCAACGCGGACGGACCGGCGGCCGTCCATCGCACGCACCGTGTGGGACTCCACCGTCGGCAAGAAGACCGTGATGGCGGTCAGTGGTCTGATCATGCTGCTGTACCTGGTCGTCCACATGATCGGAAACCTGAAGATCTTCTTCGGGGCAGGCGAGTTCAACCACTACGCGCACTGGCTGCGCACCGTCGGCGAGCCGTTCATGCACTACGAGTGGACGCTCTGGCTCGTCCGGGTCGTGCTGGTCGTCGCCGTCGTCGCGCACGCCACCTCGGCGTACCAGCTCAGCCGCCGCGACATCAGGGCACGGCCCAGCAAGTACGTGCACAAAAAGGCACGGGCGAGCTATGCGACGCGCACCATGCGCTGGGGCGGCATCATCCTCGGTCTGTTCATCGTCTGGCACATCCTCGACCTGACGACCGGCACCGTGCACTCCGGCGGCTTCCAGGAGGGCCACCCGTACCAGAACGTCGTGGACACCTTCTCCACCTGGTACGGCAACGCCGTCTACATCGTCGCGATGCTCGCGCTCGGCCTGCACATCCGGCACGGCTTCTGGAGCGCGGCCCAGACCCTCGGCGTCGGCAGCCGCAGCCGCGACCGCGCCCTGAAGACCGTCGCAGACGTCCTCGCGCTGCTGCTCACGGCCGGTTTCATCGCCGTACCCGTGGGCGTCATGACCGGAGTGGTGAGCTGAAGATGACTTCCTACCGCGAGTACACGGCCTACGCGACCGGTGAGCCGGTCGTCGACACCAAGGCCCCGTCCGGGCCGATCAACGAGCGCTGGGACAAGCGCCGCTTCGAGGCCAAGCTGGTCAACCCCGCCAACCGGCGCAAGCACACCGTGATCGTCGTCGGCACCGGCCTCGCCGGCGGCTCCGCCGGGGCCACACTCGCCGAACAGGGCTACCACGTCGTCCAGTTCTGCTACCAGGACTCGCCCCGCCGCGCCCACTCCATCGCCGCGCAAGGAGGCATCAACGCGGCGAAGAACTACCGCAACGACGGCGACTCCGTCCACCGCCTGTTCTACGACACCGTCAAGGGCGGCGACTTCCGCGCCCGCGAGTCCAACGTCCACCGGCTCGCGCAGATCTCCGTCGAGATCATCGACCAGTGCGTGGCCCAGGGCGTGCCCTTCGCCCGTGAGTACGGCGGGCTGCTCGACACCCGTTCCTTCGGCGGCGTGCAGGTCTCGCGCACCTTCTACGCCCGCGGCCAGACGGGCCAGCAGCTTCTCCTCGGCGCCTACCAGGCCCTCAGCCGGCAGATCGCCGCCGGGAACATCGAGATGCACCCACGGACCGAGATGCTCGACCTGATCGTCGTCGACGGGCGGGCACGCGGGATCGTGGCCCGTGACCTGGTCACGGGGAAGATCGACACGTACTTCGCGGACGCCGTGGTGCTCGCCTCCGGCGGCTACGGCAACGTCTTCTACCTGTCGACGAACGCCATGAACTCCAACGCCACCGCGATCTGGCGGGCCCACCGGCGCGGCGCGTACTTCGCCAACCCCTGCTTCACGCAGATCCACCCCACCTGCATCCCGCGCACCGGCGACCACCAGTCCAAGCTGACGCTGATGAGCGAGTCGCTGCGCAACGACGGGCGGATCTGGGTGCCGAAGGCCAAGGGCGACCAGCGGCCCCCGAACGAGATCCCCGAGGACGAGCGCGACTACTACCTGGAGCGCATCTACCCGTCCTTCGGCAACCTCGTCCCGAGGGACATCGCCTCCCGCGCCGCGAAGAACGTCTGCGACGAGGGCCGGGGAGTGGGGCCGGGCGGGCAAGGCGTCTATCTCGACTTCGCCGACGCCATCGCACGCATGGGCCGAGCGGCCGTCGAGGCCAAGTACGGCAACCTCTTCGACATGTACCAGCGGATCACCGACGAGGATCCGTACGAGGTGCCGATGCGGATCTACCCCGCCGTGCACTACACGATGGGCGGCCTGTGGGTCGACTACGACCTCCAGACCACCATCCCCGGGCTGTTCGCGATCGGCGAGGCCAACTTCTCCGACCACGGCGCCAACCGGCTCGGCGCCTCCGCGCTGATGCAGGGCCTCGCGGACGGCTACTTCGTCCTGCCCTCGACCATCAACGACTACCTGGCCCGCAACCCGCACCACGACGCCGTGACCGGCGAACACCCCGTCGTCCAGGAGGTGCTGGCCGAGACCCAGGACCGGATCAACCTGCTGCTGTCCGTCGACGGCGACCGCACCCCCGACTCCTTCCACCGCGAGGTCGGCGAACTCATGTGGGAGTTCTGCGGCATGGCCCGCACCGCCTCGGGGCTGCGCAAGGCGCTGGAGCGCATTCCGCAGATCCGCGAGGAGTTCTGGCGGCGCATCAAGGTGCCCGGCACCGGCGAGGAATTCAACCAGTCGCTGGAGAAGGCCAACCGCGTCGTCGACTACCTGGAGCTCGCCGAGCTGATGTGCCTCGACGCGCTGCACCGCGAGGAGTCCTGCGGCGGCCACTTCCGCGAGGAGTCCCAGACGCCCGACGGCGAGGCGGCCCGCAGGGACGAGGAGTTCGGGTACGCCGCCGCCTGGGAGTTCACCGGCACCGGCGAGGCTCCCGTCCTGCACCGGGAAGACCTGGTCTTCGAGTACGTCCACCCCACCCAGCGGAGCTACGCATGAAGCTCACCCTGCGCGTCTGGCGGCAGCGGAACGCCGACGCCGACGGCACGATGTCCACGTACGAGGTGGACGGGATCTCGCCCGACATGTCCTTCCTGGAGATGCTCGACACGCTCAACGAGGAGCTCATCCTGCGGGGTGAGGACCCCGTGGCCTTCGACCACGACTGCCGCGAGGGCATCTGCGGCGCGTGCTCGCTGGTCATCAACGGCGATGCGCACGGTCCCGAGCGGACCACCACCTGCCAGTTGCACATGCGGTCGTTCAAGGACGGCGACACGATCGACGTGGAGCCGTGGCGGGCCTCGGCGTTCCCGGTGATCAAGGATCTGGTCGTGGACCGGTCGGCGTTCGACCGGATCATCCAGGCCGGCGGGTACATCACCGCCCCGACCGGGGCGGCCCCCGAGGCGCACGCCACGCCGGTGCCGAAGCCGGATGCCGACTTCGCCTTCGAGCACGCCGAGTGCATCGGGTGCGGGGCGTGTGTGGCGGCCTGCCCGAACGGGGCGGCGATGCTGTTCACCTCCGCCAAGATCAACCATCTGAACGTGCTGCCGCAGGGGGCGCCCGAGCGGGAGACGCGGGTGCTGGACATGGTGGAGCAGATGGACGAGGAGGGATTCGGGGGGTGCACGCTCGCCGGTGAGTGCGCCACCGCCTGCCCGAAGGGCATTCCGCTGATGTCCATCACGAGCATGAACAAGGAGTGGCTGCGGGCGACCCGCAAGGCAGCCAAGCGCTGACCCCGTGCTGGGGGAGAGACGTTCGCCGGTAGGTGCGGACGGGCGGGACCGGGAGTGGTGCTCTTCCCGGTCCCGTCTCGTATGTCCGTGTCACGGGCCGGGATCGGCGAGGAGGGGGCCCAGCGGACCGAGGTCCAGGTTGAGGTCACTGCGCCGCAGCCCGTGCTGCGCGCACAACTCGTCCATGCGCTGGTCCAGCAGCATCAGCGCGGTACCGAGCCGGTCCTCCTGCTCGGCGCTGAGCGTCCCCTCGTCGAAACGGCGCACCGCCTGGCGCTCCATGAGCTGCCGCAGGAGTTCCACCACGGTCAGGACCAGGGCCGCCAGGTCGTTGGTGACCCGCTCGGGATCGAGGTCCAGCGCGTGGGTGCGCGGCGCGGTCACAGCGGCCCGCTGTCCGACCAGGGCGCGGGGACCCGGTCGCTGACCGACGCCAGCAGGGCGTGCAGGGAGATCCGCACCAACGGCACGTCCGCGATGGCCAGCACGAGGTCACCGCTGACCACCACGCCGGTCGCCAGCACCCGGTCGAGCAGGTCGACGAGCGGCACCCCGACGGGCGCGTACGGCTCCGGGCCGTCCCACGGCACCGCCGTGCGGTCGGCACCCCCGGCGACCGGCACGCTCATGCGCGGACCTCCTGCTGTGCGTCGTCGCATTCCACCGCGTCCGACCGGGCGAAGGAGTACGGGATCCATGGCCCCGACATGGTGACCTCTACGGCCGTGCGGTGGGCGTCGCGGGCCAGCTCGCCGACGGCCCGGACGAACTCGGCGCGCTGACCGTCGTCGACCAGATAGGCCGCGTTGAGCAGTTGCGGGACGCTCCTGCCGGTCAGCTGCTCGCTCTGCGGCCGGTGCCGGGTCGCGGCGACGGCGTACCGCCGCAACTCCCGGTCGACGGCGTGGGCCTGCGCCAGAGCGTGCTCGCGCGCCTCACGCTCGGTGCGCCGCCGAGCGCTCGCCCGGCGCAGGTACGACCGCCCGTCGGCCGGTCCGTCCCCGGCGGCACCGGACGCGCGCTCGGTCGCAGGGCCGTGTACCTTGACCGCCCACTCGGTACGGTTGCGCAGCCGGTCCAGCAGGGCGCGCAGGGAATCCGCCCGGCCGGTCACCGCTCGTACCGCGTTGCGGTCGTCCAGATACAGCGTCGCCATCGGCAGGGGAACGACGGGGCCCGTGCTCGCGGCCGTCTCCACGCCCCGGTGGTGGGCGCGGGCGCAACGCTCCAGCTCCTCGGGCCGGTTGAGCCGCTCGGTGAGCGCGTCCTCGCCGAAGTCCGCCGCGGGAACGTCCTGCACGATCAGGTGAAGCGGGCCCGCGGCCAGGACCCGCAGCGGACCGCCGCCGTCATGGCCCGGTGTCACCGAGACCACCTCGTCCGGCGGAGGCGTGTCCGTCACGGCGAACACACAGGTGACGGTGGGGCGCGGCGCGTCCGGTTCCGTCGCGGTCGCCCGGCCGGCCGGCAGCGTGCTCATCGGACCACCTCCGCGGTGTCGGGGTCGGCTTCCTCCAGGGCCTCCAGACGGGCACGCAGACGCGCGTTCTCCTCGGTGAGCGCGTCCCGGGCGGCGCGCGAGGACAGCGCCGGGTCCGTCTCCCACCAGTCGATGCCCGCCTTCTTGGCGGTCTCGACCGAGGCGATGAACAGGCGCAGACGGATGGTGAGCAGTTCGATGTCGAGCAGGTCGATCTTGATGTCGCCCGCGATGACGATGCCTTTGTCCAGAACGCGTTCGAGGAGGTCCGCGAGGCTGCCGGAGGGCGGCCCGACCGGCTGCGCCCCCGGGCCCGCGGGCCAGGTGCCGAGGTCGGTCACGAAGAGCTCCCGCGGTGTGGACGAGGGGGACCGGCGTACCGGACGGGACTGTCGAGAAGGGCGAGCAACCGCTCCTCCTCTTCCTCGAAGGCCGCCTCGTCGATGGCACCTTCCTCCAGGGCCCGGTTGAGTGCCGCCAGGCGTGCCTGCACGGCACGCGGGCCGCAGGTCTGGCGTTCGGCCTCCTGGAGCAGGTGGTCGGCGACCCAGAGCGGGCCGCGCAACGGGGCCAGGGGCAGCAGCAGGAGCCCGCTCACGAGTCCCACGACGTCACCGGCCCGCCGTGGCCGACTGCGCGTCGACGAAGCTGTAGCACGGCAGCGGCCCGGTCACACTCAGGGCCAGCCTGTCCCCGAAGTCGCGTGCCTGCGCGGCCACGGCCTGTCGGAAGCGCTGTTCGTCGGCGGAACGTACCAGGAACGACGTGCTCAGCACCTGCTCGTCGTCGACCGGTCCCTGAAACGTGCGCACGGCGAGCGGGGCCAGGCGGGCCAGCACCTCCCGCGCCGCGCCGCGGGCCTCGCGTGCGACGCCCCGGGCCAGCGCCTCGCCCAGCCGCACGTTCGCCTCGTAGCCGGGGCGGTGCCGGGTCTGGCGGGCGAGCGCGCGCAGGGCGTCGTCCCGGCGTACGAGGTCGGCGAAGTACCCGTGCACGACTGTGCCCTTCACATTCATCTCGACGCAGCCCCGTACGCCGTCGAGCTGCACCGCCAATCGGGCTTGATCGGTGCGCAGTTGGCCGCGCAGCGTCTCCGCGTCGGGCGTGAGGACGGCGAACCGCATGGGCAGGACGGGGCCCTGCGCGGCCAGTTCGCCGAGCACCGCCTGATGGGCCATCAGGTCCCGGCGCCGCGCGCGGACGGACGCCGGAGTGTCCGAGACGGCCGCGCACAGCCCGGCCTCGGTCAGCAGCCGCACCGCCGCACCGTCCACGCCGGGCGCCTTCGGGGGCCGGACGCCCGCGGGGGCGATGCCGTAGACGTACAGGGTGCCGAGCGTGCCGGCGGTGGTGAGGGCGGCGGTGGCCGTCACGGTCATTCCTCCTCGGCCTTGCGGCGCCGGGGCCGCGGGCGGTCGTCGTCACTGCGGCGCTTGCGTGCGGGCCGCGGGGCGCGCTCGGCGCGGGCGTCGCCCTCGTCGGCGTCCACGTCGTCTTCCGTGCCGTCGTCCGGGGTGAGGACGTCGCGCACCTTGTCGGTCAGGGAACCGGCGGCGCGCTTGGCGCCCGCCTTGCCGACGGCCCTGGAGACCGGCCCTCCGAACAACTCGGGCACGGTCTTGGAGCGCGTGTCGTTCTCGAGGTCCAGGCGGTTGCACGCCTCCGCGAAGCGCAGGTAGGTGTCGACGCTGGCGATCACGATGCGCGCGTCGACTTTGAGGATCTCGATCCCGACCAGCGAGACGCGCACGAAGACGTCGATCACCATGCCGCGGTCGAGAATCAGCTCCAGCACGTCGTAGAGGGTTCCGGCGCGGGGTGAACAGACGATCTCGTCGCTGTAGACGGTCATGCGGCGGTCCTTCCGGTCAGCGGTTGCGACGGTCCGGTCACTGGTCCTGGGCACCGCGCCGGAAGCGTGCGATCCGGCGGTACTGCACGAGCTCGCCCGCCGAGTCCAGTTCCACCCGGTACGTCGCGAGCAGGCTGGTGGTGTCGGGGATGCGGGCCAGTTCGAGCACGTCGACGTCGACGACCCAGCCGTCGTCCTCGCCCCGGCACACCGCGGAAACCCCTTCGAGGCGGTGGCTGATCAGCTCCGTCAGCGCCTCGGCGGCGCGCCGGGCGGCCTCCCCGGCACCGCGTACACCGCGCCGGCGCTTGGTGGACGCGGCCGAGCCACTTCGTCGCTCGCCGGCTCCGGGTTCTGTCATGCAGTTCACTCTTGCCGCCGGAGCCGGTGCGCGCGTGTCCGGCTAGGCCATCCGGGCCGAGCCCCTGGGCGCGAGCCGTTCAGCAACCTCACACCCGTTCTCTCTGCACATGACACGCGAAGGTCAGGCGGCATCGGCAGAACAGAGGCGAAGGATCGCACCACACCGCTCAGCGCCCCGCCTCACCGACCGGCCCGTGACCAGGAGAGAGCCATGACCGGCGTACTGACCGTCGACCGCCCCGCGCAGCCCGCGGCCCCCACCCGCTACACCGTCACCCTCGCCCGGAACGAGGAGGACGTGCGTGCCGCCCAGCGGCTGCGGCACGACGTCTTCGCCGGGGAGCTGGGCGCCCTGCTGGCCGGCCCGCAGCCGGGCCTCGACGTCGACTCGTTCGACGCGTACTGCGACCACCTGCTCGTACGGGAGGAGACGACCGGCCAGGTCGTCGGCACCTACCGGCTGCTGCCGCCGGAGCGGGCGGCGGTCGCCGGGCGGCTGTACTCCGAGGGCGAGTTCGATCTGACCGCGCTCGACGGGATCCGGCCGCAGCTCGTCGAGGTCGGCCGCTCCTGCGTCCACCCCGACCACCGCGACGGCGCGGTCATCAGCCTCATCTGGGCGGGCATCGCCCGCTACATGGTCGACCGCGGCCACGAGTGGCTCGCCGGCTGCTGCTCCGTACCGCTCGCCGACGGCGGCGCCCTCGCGTCCGCCACCTGGGACCGGGTGAGCGACAAGCACCTCTCGCCCGAGGAGTTCCGGGTGCGGCCGCTGCTGCCGTGGACGCCGGGTCCCGCGCCCGCCGCCCGCGTCGAACTGCCCGCCCTGCTGCGCGGCTACCTGCGCCTCGGTGCCTGGGTGTGCGGCGAACCCGCCCACGACCCGGACTTCGGCGTAGCCGACCTGTACGTCCTGCTGCCGATGAGCCGCGTCAACGCGCGCTACCTGCGCCACTTCCTCTCCCTCGTCCCGGCCTGATGAGCGCCTGGCTGCCCACCGCGCCCTGCACGCCGCAGGCCTGTGTCGAGGCGTCGGCGGCCGTGCGGGCGCGGGCCGTGCCGCGTGCCGTGCTGCGGCTCACCGCGGTCCTCCTGCTCCTTCTCGCGGGGATCGCGCTGACGCCCCTCGGCGCCCGGATACCGGCGTCCCTGGTGCGGCGCTGGTGCCGGTGGATCGTGCGGGCCGCCGGCGTCCGGGTCCGCATCACCGGCGCCGCCGCCCCCACCGGCGGACTGCTGCTGGTCGCCAACCACATCTCCTGGTTGGACATCCCGCTGCTCGCCGCCGTACGCCCCGCGCGGATGCTGGCCAAGACCGAGGTACGGCGCTGGCCCGTCGCCGGTGCGCTGGCCGCGCGCGGCGGAACCCTGTTCATCGACCGGGACCGCCTGAGGGCCCTGCCGGACACGATCGCCCGGATCTCCGGGGCGCTGCGCGAGGGCGCCGCGGTCGCGGCCTTCCCCGAGGGCAGCACCTGGTGCGGCCGGGCCCAGGGCACCTTCCGCCGGGCCGTCTTCCAGGCCGCCCTGGACGCCGGGGTGCCCGTCCAGCCGGTGCGGATCGGCTACCGGCTCAGCGGCGGCACGACCACCACGGCCCCCGCCTACGTCGGCGAGGACACGCTGCTCGCCTCCCTGTGGCGGGTGGCGACGGCCCGCGGCCTGATCGCGGAGGTCGAGGTACAGGCCCCCATCCCACCGGGCAGCAGCCCCGACCGCCGCGCTCTCGCCCGCTCGGCACAGCCCGAGGAGACGGCCGCGCCGGCCTGGACGCACACGGTGCTGGTGGCGTAGGGGCTCCCGGGCATTGGCGGGATCTGGCGTGCGCGTGCCTGGACCTCGCCTGAATCCGGCGTGCGTGCTCCCGGACCTGGGTGGGACCTGGCGTGCGTGCTCCCGGACCTCGGCAGCCCGGCGTGCGCGTTCCCGGACCTCAGCGGGATCCGGCGAGCGTGCGCGCCAGATACGGTGCCGTCCGGCTGTCCGCCGAGCGTGCGACGTCCCCGGGCGGGCCCGCCGCCACGATGCGGCCGCCCGCGTCGCCGCCGCCCGGCCCGAGGTCGATCACCCAGTCCGCCCGTGCGACGACGGACATGTCGTGCTCGACGACGACCACGGTGTGCCCGGCGTCGACGAGGCCGTGCAACTGGCGCATCAGCACGTCCACGTCGGCCGGGTGAAGGCCGGTCGTGGGCTCGTCCAGGAGATAGAGCGTGTGGCCGCGCCGGCCGCGCTGCAGTTCGCTCGCCAGCTTGATGCGCTGGGCCTCGCCACCGGAGAGCTCGGTCGCGGGCTGGCCGAGACGGAGGTAGCCCAGGCCGACGTCGAGCAGCGTGCCGAGGCTGCGGGCCACGGCCGGGGTGTCCGCGAAGAACTCCGCCGCGCTCTCCACCGTCAGATCCAGCACCTGCGCGATGTTCCGCCCCCGGTAGGCCACCTCCAGCGTCTCCGGGTTGTAGCGGGCCCCGCCGCAGTCCGGGCACGGCGCGTACGTGCTCGGCAGGAACAGCAGCTCCACACTGACGAACCCCTCGCCCTGGCAGGTCTCGCAGCGCCCGCCCGCCACGTTGAAGGAGAACCGCCCGACGCCGAAACCGCGTTCGCGGGCCCCGTCGGTGGCCGCGAACACCTTGCGTACGACGTCGAAGAGGCCCGTGTAGGTGGCGAGGTTCGAGCGCGGGGTGCGGCCGATCGGCTTCTGGTCGACCGAGACCAGCCGGCCCACGCCCGCCGCGTCCTCGGTGATCTCGCCGATGAGAGTGGACTTGCCGGAGCCGGACACCCCGGTCACCGTGGTGAACACGCCGAGCGGGAACGCGGCGGTCACGCCGCGCAGGTTGTGCCGGGTGATCGGGCCGGTCTTCAGCCACCCGGTCGCCTCGCGCACGTCCCGGGCCGGAACGGCGGAGTGGTCGAACAGGTAGCGGGCCGTCGCCGACTCCTCCACGCCGGCCAGCTCGGCCACCGGGCCGCTGTGCAGTACCCGCCCGCCGTGCTCGCCCGCGTCCGGACCCACGTCCACCAGCCAGTCGGCGCCGCGCATGACGTCGAGGTGGTGCTCCACCACGAACACCGAGTTCCCGGACGCCTTCAGCCGCTCCAGCACCGTGAGCAGCGGCTCGGTGTCCGCCGGATGCAGTCCGGCCGACGGCTCGTCGAGAACGTAGACGACCCCGAACAGGCCGGAGCGCAGCTGGGTGGCGAGGCGCAGGCGCTGCAGTTCGCCCGCGGAGAGGGTGGGAGCGGTCCGGTCGAGACTGAGGTAGCCGAGACCCAGCTCCAAGACCGGCGCGATACGGGACCGCAGGTCGTCGGTGAGGACCCGGGCCGCTTCCGAGGTCCCGTCGAGACCGGCGGCCAGCTCCACCAGCGGCAGTGCCGCGAGCTCGGCGATGGTCCGGCCGCCGAACGTCACCGCCATGGCCTCGGGGCGCAGCCGGCTGCCGCCGCACGCCGGGCAGGGCGCACTGGTGAGGAACCCCTCGGCCTTCGCCCGCAGGGCCGGGCTCTTGGAGTCCGAGAACGTCTTCATCACGTACCGGTGGGCGCTCATGTACGTGCCCTGGTACGGCCGTTGGATGCGGTCGGCGTCCCGCACGGGATGCACCGTGACCACCGGCTGCTCGTCCGTGAACAGGATCCACTCCCGCTCGCCGGCGGGCAGCTCGCGCCAGGGCCGGTCCACGTCGTACCCGAGCGCGTCGAGGATGTCCCGCAGGTTCTTGCCCTGCCAGGCGCCCGGCCACGCGGCGATCGCCCCTTCCCGGATCGACAGCGACGGGTCGGGGACCAGCAGTTCCTCGCTCGTACGGTGCACCTGGCCCAGCCCGTGACACTCCGGGCACGCCCCCACCGCCGTGTTCGGCGAGAAGGCGTCGGAGTCGAGCCGCTCGGCTCCGGGTGGGTAGGTGCCGGCCCGGGAGAACAGCATCCGCAGGGAGTTGGAGAGGTTGGTGACGGTGCCCACGGAGGACCGCGAGGTGGGCGCCGCCCGGCGCTGCTGGAGCGAGACGGCCGGGGGCAGACCGGTGATCTCCCCGACCTTCGGCGCGCCGACCTGGTGGATCAGCCGGCGCGCGTAGGGCGCGACCGACTCGAAGTAGCGCCGCTGCGCCTCCGCGTAGATCGTGCCGAACGCCAGCGACGACTTCCCCGAACCGGACACACCGGTGAACACGGCCAGCACGTCCCGGGGGATGTCCACGTCGATGCCCTGGAGGTTGTGCTCGCGGGCACCGCGGACACGGACGAACGGGTCATGGGGGTCGTGCATGGGAAACGACTCTAACCGGAGGTGATCGCGGCCAGCCGCCGGTAGGAGTCCAGCAGGGCCTCACGGTCGTACGTGCTGGTCGTGACCAGGACCTCCTGGGCGCCCGTCTCCTTCAGCACCGTCTCCAGCTCGTGCGCGACCTGCTCCTCGGTCCCGGCGATGTGACCCGTCAGGCCGGACTCGTAGAAGCCGCGCTCCTTGGCGGTCATCGTGCGTGCCTCCACGCGCTCGGCGGGCGGCAGCGGCGGGAAGGTGCCGTGGGTGCGGGAGTACGCCATGGACCAGGCCTCGGGGATCAGCAGCCGCCGGGCCTCCTCGGGGGTGCCGGCCACGGCGATCGTGCCCGAGATGACGACATAGGGCTCCGGGGCCCAGGCGGAGGGGCGGAAGTGCCCGCGGTAGTGGTCGATGCCGCGCCGCATCCTGTCCCGGTTCCTGAGGTCGCCGATGACCATGGGCAGGCCGGAGCGGGCGGCGATGCCGGCGCCCTCGCCCATGGCCAGGACGAACGGGGGCACGGTCAGGCCCTCGGCGGGGCGGGCGTGCACCCCGGTGGGGGAGGTGCCCCGGAACCAGCCGAGCAGCTCCCCGAGCTGGGCCTCGAAGTCCTCGGCGTCGCCCTTGTCGCGGCCCAGGGCCCTGCGCACCCCGTCCGTGAAGCCGACGGACCGGCCGAGGCCCATGTCGATCCGTCCGGGGAACAGCGACTCCAGCACCCCGAACTGCTCGGCCACGACCAGCGGCCGGTGGTTGGGCAGCATCACCCCGCCGGTGCCGACCCGGATCGTCCGGGTCGCGCCCGCGACAGCGGCGGCCAGCACGGTCGGCGCGGAACCGGCCACCCCGGGCACGCCGTGGTGCTCCGAGACCCAGAGCCGGTGGTAGCCGAGCCGCTCCAGTTCCCGCGCCAGCCGCACGGTGTCGCGCAGCGCCTCGGGGTGGGTGTGCCCCTCGCGGGTGCGGGAGCGGTCGAGGACGGAGAGGCGCACGGGATCCATACCAGGTTCTACGCCGGGCGGGGCCGCCGGTATTCCGCCGCGGCGCGGGGACACCACCGCCCGGAAAACCGGGTGACCGCGTCCTGGCACGTCAGGACAATGTTCGAACCCCGTAGCGAAAGGCGGCCGACCATGACCGTCCCCAACGTCCTGCTCTCCGGCATCGTCGGCTCCACCGCCTACGGTCTCGCCCGCCCGGGCTCGGACATCGACCGCCTCGGCCTGTTCGCCGCGCCCACCGAGGAACTGCACGGTCTGCGCCGGCCGAAGGAGTCGCACGTCAGCACGGCGCCGGACCGCACCCTGCACGAGGCCGCCAAGTGGTGCCGGCTGGCCCTCGGCGGCAACCCGACCGCGATGGAGCTGGTGTGGCTCCCCGACGACCTGTACGAGGTGCGCACCCCGCTCGGCGACGAGCTCATCGGCATCCGCACGGCGTTCCTGAGCGCCCGGCGCGTCCGGGACGCCTACCTCGGGTACGCCACCCAGCAGTTCCGGCGGCTGGAGACGCGCGGCGACGGGTCGTTCTCCGCCGACACCCGGAAGCGCACCGCGAAGCACGCGCGGCATCTGAAACGGCTGTGCGGGCAGGGCCTGGAGCTGTACACCACCGGGCGGCTGACGATCCGCGTCGAGAACCCGGACGAGTACCACGCCTTCGGCGAGCGCGTCGCCGCGGACCCGTCCGCCGCCCTGCCGCTGCTCAGGCACTACGAGGCCGCCTTCGACGAAGGGCCCACGGCGCTGCCGGACGAGCCCGACGAGGCGCCGGTCGAGGCCTGGCTGCGCCGGGTCCGGGCGCACTTGTGGGCGGAGACGGCGAGCTCAGCCGTCGGGGCGTAGCAGGCCGCGCTCGTAGGCCCTGACCAGGTTCTGCGGGACGAGGTGACGGACGCCGTCGACGGTGACCGGGACCAGTGTCGGGGTGGCGGCCTTCCACTGGGCGCGGCGGTGACGGGTGTTGCTGCGGGACATCTTCCGCTTCGGGACAGCCATGGGACTCCTCCTCGTGATCGGGCACCGAGGACGCTACATGAAAATGGATCCCATTAACAATGTGCGTCCCGGTGCCCGGCCACCGCTGCCCCGGAGAGGCGTGTCAGTCGTCGGCGCCCACGAGCATCCGCACCTCGAACTCCTCGTGCGCGGCGGCCTCTTCGGCCGGACCCTTGTCGAGCACCGTGCCGAGCCAGCCCAGGAGGAAGCCCACGGGGATGGAGACGATGCCGGGGTTCTGGAGCGGGAACCAGGCGAAGTCGGCCTCGGGGTAGAACGAGCCCGGCGTCGAGGAGACGACCGGGGAGAAGGTGGCCAGCAGGACGGAGCAGAGCAGGCCGCCGTAGAGGCTGAGCAGGGCGCCCTTCGCGCTGAAGCGCCGCCAGAAGAGGGTGTAGATGATCGTCGGCAGGATCGCGGACGCCGCGATGGCGAAGGCCAGGAACGCGAGCGTCGCGGTGTTCGCCCCCCAGGCGACGAGGGCCAGCAGGATGCCGAGGACACCGATGACCGCCCCGGACAACCGGGCGACGGTCAGTTCCTCCGTCTCGCTCGCCCGGCCCTTGCGGATCACCTCGCTGTAGAGGTCGTGCGCGAGGGAGGAGGCCGCGGCCAGGGTGAGGCCGACGGCCACGGCGAGCAGCGTCAGATACGCCAGACAGGTCAGCAGCGCGGTGAGGACACTGCCGCCCAGCTCGTGGGCGAGCAGCAGGACGGAGGCGTTGCCGGTGCGGTCCGTGCTCTCGATGGTGTCCCGGCCGAGCAGCGCGGTGGCGCCGAGGCCCATGATGCCGGCCCCGAAGCAGACGGCTCCGACCAGGCCGACGGCCCACAGCACGGAGGAGCGCAGGACGCCGCTGTTGCGCGGGGTGAGCAGCCGCATCAGTACGTGCGGAAGGGCGGCGAGGCCGAGCACGATGGCCAGTTCGAGGCTGAGGAAGTCCAGCTTGTTGCTGACGGTGCCGCCGTAGCGCAACCCGGGCTGGAGGAAGCTCAGGCCGGAACCGCTGCGCTCGGACGCCCTCTCCAGCAACGCGTTGGGGTTCCAGTCGAAGTGGTGCAGCACCCAGCCCGCGGTGAACAGCACGCCCACCACCAGCATCACGGCCTTGATGATCTGGATGACCGTCGCCCCCGGCATGCCGCCGAGGGAGGCGTACAGGATCACGAAGACGCCGATCACGACCACGCACAGGGTACGGGTGGTGCCGCTCGGCACACCGGTGAACTGGGTCAGCAGGGTTACGCTGCCCACGAGTTGGGCCACCAGGTAGAGCGTGGCGATGGCCAGGATGCAGACCGCCAGCGCGACCCGCACCGGCCGCTGCTGCCGGGGCAGGCGCAGCGCCACCGTGTCGCCGAGCGTGAACTTGCCCGTGCGGTGCAGGGGTTCCGCGATCAGCAGCAGCACCATCATCCAGGCGACGGTGGTGCCACCGAGGTACATCAGCCCGTCGTACCCGGTCAGTGCGACCAGCCCGGTGCTGCCCAGCAGGGTGGCGGCGGACAGGTAGTCGCCGCACATGGCGAGGCCGTTGCGCAGCGGCGACATGGCACGGTTGCCGAGGTAGAACTCGCTGATCTCGTCGCGCTGAGGAGCCGTCAGCAGCGCCGTGAACAGGGTGATCACGACGACGGTCAGAAACAGGACGAACGTCAGCTGCAGGCTGTCGTCGTCGATGGCGGCGGCGGTCACCACGTGCGGAACCCCCTCGTTCCGTGCCGGAGCGGCTGCCCGGCCACCCCCTGCGGGGACGCCGCCGGACGGGCGCGGCGGCTCCCGGTCTCATAGAGCCGGGATTTCAGGCCGCGGGCGAGCGGATCGACCCGGGTGCGCATGTGCCGGACGTAGCACCATGCGGTCACGCCCATGACGACGAACTGGCCGAGGCCGAGGGTGAGTCCGAGTGTGAGGCGGCCGTACAGCGGCTGGTTCATCACCGCGGGCACGAAACTCGACAGCAGCACATACAGCAGGAATCCACCGACGGACAGGACGGTCGCCCTGATGCCGAACCGACGCTGTGCGCGGCGCAGAGAGTGGAATTCGGGAAGGTCGGATATACGAGACGGCGGAGTATGTTCGATGTGCGGAAGCGGGAATGTGGGAGTGTCGTCCCGCTGTGGTGAATATTCGGGCACAGGCGCACCTTCTTCGCTGCATCGTGCCCCGCACTCGACCCCGGCGGGTCAGTGGCCGCGTCCGGTTTTCGGGCAGGGTGAAGGGATGCCGGACGCGCGGTGGGGGTGCGGGCTCTGTGGGGGGCTCGTGAATCCGGAAAGCTCGCTGTTCGGATTCACGCGGACGGCCTCGGGGTTCTGTGTGGAGATCCCCGACCAGCCCCGCCACGGGTGGTGGCGAGGCTGAGAGCGGAGTATGTCAGTGCTGTCCTTGAGGCATCAACTGCTAGAACAGTGCGGACCATTTTCCGGCTCAGGCTGTCTCAAATGCGCTTAGGCTGGGCGGCGTGAGTGACGACCGCAGCAAGGCCCCGCTGGCCGTGTTCGACCTGGACAACACCCTCGCCGACACCACGCACCGGCAGAAGTTCCTGGAGCGCAGGCCGAAGGACTGGGAGGGGTTCTTCTCGGCGGCGCCGCAGGACCCGCCGGTCCCGGAGGGCATCGCGCTGGTCCGGGAGAGGGCGCGGGAGTGCGAGATCGTCTACCTCACCGGGCGGCCCGAGCGCTGCCGGCGCGACACGCTGGACTGGCTCGCCGCCCAGGGGCTGCCCGAGGGGCGCGTACACATGCGGCGGGACGCCGATCGCCGGCCGGCCCGGTTCACCAAGCTGGAGATCCTGCGGCGGCTCGCCCGCACGCGCGAGGTCCGCGTCCTCGTGGACGACGACGAACTGGTCTGCGCGGACGCCCGGCGCGCGGGCTTCACCGTCGTACGGGCCGACTGGGTGACCCGGTCCGCCGACATGAAGGCGGCGCAGGAGCGCGAAGGGCGCACCTGAGGCGCCTGCGGGGGGACCGTTCGCCGCGACCTACTCGGACTCGTCCAGCCGGAAGCCCACCTTCAGGCCCACCTGCCAGTGCGCGATGTTCCCGTCCTCGAGCTGGCCGCGCACCTGCGTCACCTCGAACCAGTCCAGGTTGCGCAGCGTCTGCGAGGCCCGTTCGATGCCGTTGCGGATGGCCTGGTCGACGCCGTCCGGCGAGGTGCCGACGATCTCCGTGACCCGGTAGGTGTGGTTCGACATACCGCTGCTCCTCTTCCCATGACGTTCCTGTGACGGGAGTGTCACGCGTCATTCCACCGTGCCCCAAGCGGCGGCGAAGCGCGAGACGTCGTCTCCCGCCGTCGCCGCCGCCCCGGGTTCCCCGGTGTCAGCGCGCCACGCTCAGCGACAGCGCGAACCGGCCCGGGCCGTCGGTCCACCAGTGGCTCAGGTCCAGCCCCGCCGCGAACAGTTCGGCGCGCACGCCCTCCTGCCGGAACTTCGCCGACACCTCGGTCCGCATCTCCTCACCCGCCGCGAAGTCGACGGTGAGATCGAGGGCCGGCACCTTCACCGTCCGCGCCGTACGGGAACGCAGCCGCATCTCGATCCACTCGTGCTCGGCGTCCCACCGCGCCACGTGGTCGAACTCGTCCGGCTCGAAGTCGGCGCCGAGCTCCCGGTTGATCACGGTCAGGACGTTCTTGTTGAACGCGGCCGTCACCCCGGCCCTGTCGTCGTACGCCCGGACCAGCACCTCCTCGTCCTTGACCAGGTCCGTGCCCAGCAGCAGGGCGTCGCCCGGGGCGAGCAGGGCGCGTACGGACGCCAGGAACGCGGCGCGTTCGGCGGGCAGCAGGTTGCCGATCGTGCCGCCGAGGAACGCCACCAGCCGGGGCCCCGGTGTGTCCGGCAGGGTCAGTTCCGCGGTGAAGTCGGCGATCAGCGCGTGCACGTCCAGCCCCGGCCGCTCGGCGGCGAGCGCCTGCCCGGCCTGGGTGAGGGCGCTCTCGCTGACGTCGACCGGGACGTAGGTGTGCAGGACCGTGAGGGCGTCGAGCAGATGCCGGGTCTTCTCCGAGGAGCCGGAGCCGAGCTCGACCAGGGTGCGCGCCCGGGTCGCCGCGGCGATGTCGCCGGAGCGGGCCACGAGGATCTCCCGTTCGGCGCGCGTGGGGTAGTACTCGGGCAGTTCGGTGATCTTCTCGAACAGGTCGCTGCCGTGCGCGTCGTAGAACCACTTCGGCGGCAGCGTCTTGGGGTGGCCGGTCAGACCCCGGTGGACGTCGGCGCGCAGCGCGGCGTCCGTGGCGTCCTCGGGCAGGGTGCGGGTGAGGCGGAACGGGCTCACGTACGGGGCTCCTTCAACGAGGGGGAGGGCACGGAGGCGTCGGTCGGCTCCTTGAGCGGGGTGAGCAGCACGTCGGTGCGGCTCGCCGCGAGCAGGGTGCGGTCGGGGACCTCCTGCCAGTGCGGATCGTCGTCGTAGGGCTCGGAGGCCACGACGGTGCCGCCGCCGGGCCGGGTGAGGTACCAGAGGGTGTCGCCCCAGGCGGTCGCGGTGATGGTGTCGCCGTTGGTGAGCAGGAGGTTGAGCCGCGAATCGGGGGCCGCGGCGGCTACCTCCAGGACCGTGTCGGCCATCGCCTGGCCCTCCTCGTCGCCGCCTCGCAGCCGCGCCAGCACCAGCGCCCACACGAGCGCCGAGTCGTTGCGGGCCTCCAGGGACAGCAGGTCCTCGTGCGGCAGCGTCCGGGACAGCGAGGCCAGCGAGCCTGGCCAGCCCCGGACCGCCCCGTTGTGGCTGAACAGCCAGGTCCCCGCGGCGAACGGGGCCGCCGCGGCCTCCGCGTCCGCGCCCGACAGCGTCGCGTCGCGCACCGCGGCGAGCAGCGCGGTGGACCGTACGACCCGGGCGAGATCGGCGAACGACAGGTCCGCCCAGATCGGCCCGGCCCGGCGGTAGCGGGCCGGCACCGGGTCGCCCTCGGCGTACCAGCCCACGCCGAAACCGTCGGCGTTGACCGTCCCGTACCGCTGGTGCCGGGGCGCCCACGACTGCCGGTACAGCCCGTGCGCGGGATCCACGAGGAGCCGGCCCAGCGCTTCCTGCGGCCCCACGTACGCCACGTGACGGCACATCAGACGTCCTCCGACCGGGCCGTGCGGAATCCGGAGAAGATCTGCCGCCGGATCGGATAGTCCCAGTTGCGGAAGGTGCCCCGGCAGGCCACCGCGTCCACCGCGAACGAACCGCCGCGCAGCACCTTGTACTCGGGCCCGAAGAAGACCTCCGAGTACTCCTTGTACGGGAAGGCCTTGAACCCCGGGTACGGCAGGAAGTCGCTCGCCGTCCACTCCCACACGTCGCCGATCAACTGCCGTACGCCGAGCGGCGACTCACCGGCCGGGTAGCTCCCGGCGGGCGCCGGACGCAGGTGCCGCTGCCCGAGGTTGGCGTGCTCGGGGCCCGGGTCGGCGTCGCCCCACGGGTAGCGCATCGAGCGGTCGCCGGCCGGGTCGTGCCGGGCCGCCTTCTCCCACTCGGCCTCCGTGGGCAGCCGGCGTCCCGCCCAGCGGGCGTAGGCGTCGGCCTCGTACCAGGACACGTGCAGCACCGGCTCGTCCGGCGGGACGACCTCGGTGACGCCGAACCGGCGCCTGAGGAACTGCTTTCCGTCGCGCCGCCAGAACAGCGGGGCGTCTATGCCGTACTTGCGGATGTGCGCCCAGCCGTCGGCCGTCCACCACCGCGGGTTGTCGTAACCGCCGTCCTCGATGAACGCCTGGTAGGCGCCGTTCGTCACCGGGGTGGTGTCGATGCGGAAGGGCGCCACCTCGCGCCGGTGCGCGGGGCGTTCGTTGTCCAGGGCCCACGGCTCGCCGGAGGTGCCCATCGTGAACGGGCCACCCGGGACGAGGACTTCGGACGGCCCGGTCACCAGCGGCGCCGGCTCCGGATCGGGCGCCGTCAGGGCCGGCGGGCCGGTACGGAGCTGATGGGTGATCAGCATGGTCTCGTCGTGCTGCTGTTCGTGCTGCGCGATCATCCCGAAGGCGAACCCGGCCTCCGTCAGCCGGGTCCCGTGGAACGCGGCCCGCTCCAGCACGTCCAGGGCCCGGCCGCGCACATCGGCCGCGTAGGTGCGGGCCTCGGCCGGCGACAGCAGGGGCAGCTTCGGCCGCTCGGCGCGCGGGTGCTCGAAGGCGTCGTAGAGGCCGTCGATCTCGGGGCGTATCGCCTCGTGCCCGGCGACGGCCCGCAGCAGCCACTGCTCCTCCTGGTTGCCGATGTGCGCGAGGTCCCACACCAGCGGCGACATCAGCGGCGAGTGCTGCGCGGTCAGGTCGGGCTCCTCCACGCAACTCGTCAGCAGGGTGGTGCGGTCGCGGGCGACGACGAGTGAGGCGACCGCCCGCTCACGGAGCACCTCGGGGTCGACGGTCCCGGCGTCGACAGCGGGATCGGTGTCGGTCATGAGCGGAAGTCCTTCCCGTGGGCGCGACCGTCCGTGGCGCGCTGTCGGTCGAGCAGGTCGTCGGCGGGGCAGCGGCCCAGGACGACGTAGCGGTCCAGAAAGGCGGTGACGGCCTCGACGACCTCCGGGGAGGCGCCGAGCCGGGGCAGGGCGTCCAGCGCGGTCGTGAAGCACGTGACGGCCACCTCGCGCAGTTCCGCGTCGGCCAGGCCGTTGCGGGCCGCGTCGAGCCACAGCGGGTTGTGCGGCGCGGGCAGCCCCAGCGTCCGTTCCGCCAGCGGCTTCACGGCCCGGTAGGCGGTCTCGGTGGCCTCCGGGTCGTCGAACAGCGCGGCGGTCACGGCGAGCGGCACGATCCAGCCGTCGTCTCCGGGCTGCGCGTCGACCATGCGCAGTTCGAGATGGCCGCGTGGTCTGACCGGCGGGAACAGCGTTGTGACGTGGTAGTCGAGATCCTCCCGGGTGGGCGGCCGGGGCGCGCCCGTGCGGATCCAGTCCCGGAAGGTGAGCCCCTCGGGGACGTCCCAGGGCCCGCCGTCCCGTCGTACGCACATCACGGGGGAGTCCAGCACGTGGCGGGCCCAGGCGCCGCGCGGGTCGGTGTCCAGCCGCGGTCCGCCTGCCCGGCCGGCGCCGATCCGGGTCCACACGAGCTGCCGGGTGGACAGCCAGCCGGTCGGCCGGTGAGCGGCGAGCGGGGAGTTGGCGAACGCGGCCACCAGGACGGCGCCCAGATGGTGCGCCAGCCACCAGCGCCGCACCAGGCCGAGCGGCCCGGGCTCCTCGTGGCCGGCGTCCAGGCACACCTGCACGGAGGCGGAAGTGCACATCATGGCGCGGCCGGCGGGGCCCGTGCGGTCCAGGCACGCCTCCATGGCGTCGTAGCGCGGTTCGCGCAGGAACCGGCGGGGTTCGTGCCAGGGATCGTGGCCGAGGCCGACAAGGGCGAGGTCGTCCTGGCGCAGAACCGCGCGGACGGCGTCGAGGTCGGCGGAGACGGTACCGATGCACTCCGTCAGCGAGGCGGCGGGGGGCGAGCTCAGCTCCAGCTGGCCGCCGGGTTCCACGGTGAGCGCCGACCTCAGAGGCACGGTTCGCAGTGCGGCGTAGGCCGCTTGCAGTCGTTCGGTTGTGACGGGGAGCTGCGGTGCGCGCAGCTCGTGGACGAGCCATTCCACCTCGACCCCGAGGCGGCGTGGCGGGCCGGTCTTGAAGCAGATGCCGCGGACCAGCGCCTCGACTTCGGCTTCGGACAATGAGGTGCGTGGCCGGGTACAGCCACTTACCGAATCGGACATGTCGGGATCCTCCTGAGATTCCACCATGCCACCGGTCCGGGCTCTTCGGCGGCCCGGGCCGGGATCACTCGTCCCACCCAAGACGCTCACGTCGCTCGGCACAAGGGGGCGAAGCGGGGCGTTCCCGGGCGGTCATGCGGCCGGGCCCGGTGTTTCCAGGCACTTTCCCCGGCGTTCTCCCACGGCGAAAACCCTGTTGCACCGAGGCTCAGGCATCACCCACGATGCCTGCGTGAGCACGACAAGAACGGCCGCGCGGCACGCGGTCACGGCGCGTACGGGGGTGGCGCCGTGAGCGCGCGCCTGCGCGGTATCGCGCAGCAGACCGAGCAGATCGTCGCGGCCGGGGCCTACCGCGCGCCGGACGGGCGTGAGGTCTCGATCGCGGCGGAGCTGCGGGCGGCGCGCGAGGGTACGCGCCTGTACGGACCGGAACCGGTGCGGGTGCCCGCCGATCGGGTGACGGGGCCGCGGCGGACGCTGGTCGAGGTCACAGGCGAGAGCAGTCTGGAGGCCGCCCGCCGGCTCGGCGGGCACGTGGCCGTGCTGAACTTCGCCTCCGCCCGGAATCCCGGCGGCGGTTATCTGAACGGCGCCCAGGCCCAGGAGGAGGCCCTGTGCCGGGCCTCCGCGCTCTATACCTGCCTCCTTGAGGTCCGCGCCTTCTACGACCATCACCGGGCCCACCGCGACCCGTTCTACACGGACCGTGTCATTCACTCACCGGCCGTGCCCGTCTTCCGCGACGACCGGGGCACCTTGCTGCCCGAGCCGTACACCGCGGGCTTCCTGACCTCGCCCGCGCCCAACGCGGGCGTGGTGCTCCGCACGGCGCCCGAACGGGCACCCGAACTGCCGCGGGCCCTCGCGGTCCGGGCCGAACGCGTCCTGGAGACGGCCGTCGCCCACGGCTACCGCAGGATCGTCCTGGGCGCCTGGGGCTGCGGGGTGTTCCGCAACGACCCCGCGCAGGTGGCGCAGGCGTTCCGGGCGCTGCTGGGGCCCGGCGGCCGGTTCGCGGAGGCCTTCGAGCACGTGGTGTTCGGAGTCCTGGACCGGACGCGGGACCGTGCGGTGCTGGGCGCCTTCCAGGAGACCTTCAGCTCCAGCCGTAGCGCTCCTGCAGCCGGCGCCTGACCAGGTTGAAGCGCATACGGTCCAGGGCGCAGGCCTCGCGGCGCATGCCGTCCTCGTGCAGGCGCAGCACGCGGTCCACGTCGACCCACGAGTCCCGGTCCGTCCGGTCCCACGGCCCGTTGCCGATCGGCACCCACTCCCGGTCGCCGTCGTGCCGCTTGCTGGACAACTGCACGGCGAGGAACGTGCCGCCCGGCTCGCGGGCGACCACGAGCACCGGGCGGTCCTTGCCGCGGCCGTCGTTCTCCTCGTAGGGCACCCATGTCCAGACGATCTCCCCGGGGTCCGGGTCGCCGTCGTGGGCGGGGGAGTACTCCGTGCGGACACGGCCCACCTCGCGCGGGTCGGCCTGGACCGTGGCGGAGGGGCCGTGACGGCCGGGGACGTTCTCGTCGGCAAACGTGCTCACGGGGGCACCTTAGAGGCTGCCCCCGCGAGCCCGCCGTCCGGGTCGCTCGTCGTCCATCTGCACCTTCGGGCTCTGTCCGTTGAGTGACGAGGTGCCCTCTCGGCACCTGACTCAAGGAGAGTGTGCTCCTGCGTGGAGTCTGGGTACCTGCTCGATCGCCGTCGCTCACGCGGCAGCGGAACGTGCCGTGACCGGCGGCGACGGCCACTTCTCGGACCAGCGCAGCTCCGCCTCCAACTGGGCGGCCACCTGCACGAGCAGGGGCTCGCTGTTCGCCGGGCCCAGCAACTGCGCGCCGACCGGCAGTCCGTCCGCCGTGAATCCGGCGGGTACGTTGACGCCGGGCCAGCCCAGCACGTTCCACGGCCAGGCGTACGGGCAGGCGGCGATCATCGCCCGGTCGGTGGCGAACCCGCTGAGTTCGAGCAGGGCGCCGATCCGGGGCGGGGGAGCGGCGGTCGTCGGCGCGAGAACGACGTCGTAGGAGGTGAAGAACCCGCCGATACGCCGGTGCAGCACGGTCTCCGCACGCCGGGCCGCCCGCAGCGGGGCACCGGCGAGCAGCCGGCCCAGCCGGGCCGCGTCCCGGGTGCGCCGGTCCAGCAGCGCGGGGAAGGGCGCCTCGCCCACGCGCTCGGCGATCCCGGCCGTGGCGCGTGGCACGAAGGTCAGACCGATCTGCCCGTACGGCGGGTCCGCCTCCTCCACGATGTGCCCCGACGCGGCGAGCCGCTCGGCCAGTGCGACGACCCGGGTCCGCACCTCGGGCAGGAGCCGGGCGGGCACCGCCGTGAAGGGCGGCTTGAGGGAGAGCGCGATGCGCAGCCGCCCGGGGTCGCGGCCGACGGCCCCGGACACGTCGAGGGCCGGGGGCCGGTGCGGGTCCCGCGCGTGGTTGCCGCTCGCCGCGTCCAGCAGCAGGGCCGCGTCCGCGACCGTGCGGGCCAGGGTGCCGTTGACGGTGATGCCCTGGAAGGACTCGCCGCGCGGCCAGGTCGAGACCCGGCCGCGTTGCGGCTTGATGCCGACCAGATGCGTCCACGCGGCCGGGATCCGCACCGAACCGGCACCGTCCGAGCCGAGCGCGGCGGGCACCAGACCGGCGGCGACCGCGGCGGCCGATCCGCCTGAGGAACCGCCGGGCGTGTGGTCCGTGCTCCACGGGTTGCGGGTCGCGCCGAAGGCGGGCCCCTCGGTGAAGGGCCACTGCCCGAACTCGCAGGTGTTGGTCTTGCCGATGATCACGGCCCCGGCCGCGCGCAGCCGCCGCACCGCCTCGCCGTCCTCGGCGACCGGCGGGAACTCCCCGCAGCAGCCGAACGCGGTCGGCTCACCGGCCACGTCCATGTCGTCCTTCACCGCGACGGGCACACCGAGCAGCGGCTTGTGCGCGCGCTTCGAGGCCGGGCCCCGGTCGGCGGACGCGGCCAGTTCCAGGTCCGCGGCGTCGGCCTCGGCGAGCGCGGCCTCGGCACGGACGATCCGGAAGGCGTTGAGACCGGCCTGGCTCGCCTCGATCCGCGCCAGCGTCCGCTCGACCAGCGCCCGCGACGTCACCTCCCCGGCGGCCAGCGCACGGGCTGTCTCCGCCAGGCCTTCGGAACGGTCGAGCGTCATACGGACACCTCCGGAAGCGGCTGTCTACCGAACGGTAACGTCCGGTGGCCGGTGGCGGAATGCCGACGACAGCAGTGGACGTTCACCCACCGGCCGCATCTACCTCACTGGGCACATCGGCCCCTGTTCAAACCATTGACGGCCCTCCGCTGCGCCCTTACGTTCTGAGCCCCCACGTCTGATCGAGTTGCCGAACTCTGTTCGGTATATCGAATCCTGGTGTCCTAGGGAGAGCCGCCCGTGACCCCACACCCCGCCGCCCCGTCCCGCCGCACGCTGCTGCGCGCCCTGGCCGCCCTGCCCGCCTCGGCGGTCCTGCTCGGCGAGACCCCCGGGCTGCTCGGCAGCGCCCTGGCCGCCGCGCCCCCGAACGGCTCGGCCACCCGCTACACCATCGTGCCGTTCCTCAACAGCAACGACGGCACGGTCAACGTGTACCAGTCGGACGACGCCACCGACTTCCGGCTGCTGCGCTCCTCGGCGTACACACCACCCGCGAACCGGATCCGCGACGCAGCCGTCATCAGACACACCGACGGCTACTACTACGTCACCTACACCACGCACACCTGGCAGGACCCCAGCACGACCATCGGTTTCGCCCGCAGCTCCGACCGCGTCAACTGGACGTTCCTGTACGACTACACGGTCCCGATCGCGGGCCTCTCCCGCGCCTGGGCGCCCGAGTGGTTCGTCGACAGCGACGGCAGCGTGAACATCATCGTGTCCTGCTCCACCACGAACGACGAGTGGATCTTCACCCCGTACCGGCTGAGGGCCACGAACTCGGCGCTCACGGCGTGGAGTTCACCGGTCGCCCTCTCCGGCATCGGCGCCAACCACATCGACACGTTCATCGTGAAGATCGGCTCGACGTACCACGCGTTCCCGAAGAACGAGACGACGAAGTACATCGAGTACGCCACCGCCTCGAACCTCACCGGCCCGTACACGATCCGCAGGACGGGCGACTGGGCCGGCTGGGGGAGCTACCGCGAGGGTCCGGCGCTGGTGCAACTCGACAACGGCGGCTGGCGCATGTTCTTCGACGGCTACGGCGACGGGAACTACTACTACAGCGACAGCTACGACACTTTCGCCACCTGGTCGGCCCCGGCCGCACTGCCCGCGATCTCCGGTACGGCACGGCACTTCACGGTGGTCAAGGAGACGGTCGCGGGCGGCCCGAGCCTGTCCCGGAACGTCACGCGCTCCTTCCGGTCGGCCAACTACCCGACCCGCTACTGGCAGCAGCAGTCCTCGCTCCTCAACCTGCCCGTGGTCAGCGCCTCCAGCACCACCGCCGAGAAGCAGTCCGCCACCTTCACGGTCGTCGCCGGCCTGGCCGACGGCAGCGGGTACTCCTTCCGCGACGCGGCCGGCAACTATCTGCGCCACTGGGACTTCCGCGCCCGCTTCGACCCGAACGACGGCACGAGCACCTTCGCCAAGGACGCCACGTTCATCCTCCGGACCGGCACGGCCTCGGGCTCCGTCCGCTTCGAGTCGTACAACTACCCGGGCCACTACCTGCGTCACTACGCCTACCAACTCCGCGTGGAGCGCTCCAACGGAACCGATCAGTTCCGGCAGGACAGTTCGTTCGTGCCGGTGGCGTCCTGGGCGTGACCTGCACTCCTGCTGACCTGGGCAATTATGCTGGAGGGCGGCTCGCTACAGGCGGAAACGGCCGCGAACGGGTGCTGCCGCCGAAACCGGTGTGCCGCCCGCAGATGGTTTCCGTTCGCCTGCTACTTGTCGACCAGCGACATGTGGTGCTCGTTGTAGCGGTCTCCCTGCACCCCGACCCGGCCGGCGAGTTCGTTGAGGTCCGCCAGTTCGTCGGCGGAGAGCGGCAGCTGGGTGGCGCCGGTGTTCTCCTCGATGCGGGCGATGCGCCTCGTTCCGGGGATCGGAACGATCGACGGATGCTGGGCAAGCAGCCAGGCGAGCGCGACCTGCCCCGGTGTGGCGTCCTTGGCCTGCGCGAGGGTGGCGATGTGCTCGACGAGAGCCCGGTTCGCCGCACGGTTCTCGGCCGTGAACCGAGGAATGGTGGTGCGGACGTCGCCGTCCGTGAACGACGTCGACGCGTCCACCGCCCCGGTCAGGAACCCCTTGCCGAGCGGACTGAAGGGCACGAAGCCGATCCCGAGTGCCGCGCACGTCGGCAGGACCTCCGGCTCAGGATCCCGGGTCCACAACGAGTACTCGCTCTGCACCGCCGTCACCGGGTGAACCGAGTGGGCACGGCGGATGGTCTCCGCACTGGCCTCCGAGAGCCCGAAGCCGCGGACCTTGCCCTCCCGCACGAGTTCGCCCACCGTGCCGGCGACGTCTTCGATCGGCACCTCCGGATCAACGCGGTGCTGGTAGAACAGGTCGATCGTGTCGACCCTGAGCCGTTTCAGGGAGGCCGTGGCGACGGCGCGGATCTGCTCGGGGCGGCTGTTGAGTCCGGCGGAGGCACCGTTCTCGATGCGGAATCCGAACTTGGTGGCGATCACCACTTGGTCACGCACCGGAGCGAGCGCCTCTCCGACGAGCTCCTCGTTGACGTAGGGGCCGTACACCTCTGCGGTGTCGAAGAACGTGACCCCGCGGTCGACGGCGCCACGGAGCACGGCGATCATGTCGTCTCGATCACCGGGGTTCGGGCCGTAGCTCTGGGACATTCCCATGGCGCCGAGGCCGATGGCGGAGACCCGGAGGTCGCGCCCGAGTGTTCGCGTGTGCATTTTTCCTCCTTGTTGATGCCAACACCGGTCGACGTTCGCCGCCGCAGGGCGGCCGCTGCAGCAACCGGTGTCCTTCTTGACGCTCGATTCCGGATCGAGCAATGCGGTCGACGCTCGCCGCTCCGAACGGTGACTGGACAAGCCCGAGGACGGCGGCACACTCGATGCTCACCTCAAACGCTGAACCGGTGATGTCGGCCGCGTGATCGCGCTGGGACCTTGGCGGCTGTCGTTCACCGCGCTGACCCCGGGAACAAACGCTGGGCGTTGGCCGTCGTCAGGGAACGCCACGTGGTCCCCTCCGCCGGTGACTCGGCCGCGTCGATCGCCGCGATGTGGGCATCGGCCAGCGGGGGAGGGGTCCAGCAGTAGTCGCTGCCGAACAGCACGCGGTCCGGATCGACGAGCTTCAGCAGCGCGGGAACCTGGCGTGGGAAGGCTGTGCCCGCCATGTCGTAGTACAGGTCCCGTAGTTGCTGCACCGCATCGAGAGAGGGTGACTCCTCCGAAGGCAGGAACAGCCTCATGAACTCGTTGATGCGGTCGGCCAGGACGGGAACCGCGCCACCGCAGTGGGGGACGATCACCTGCATGTTCGGATGGCGCGTCAGGACGCCCGCCATCACCAGGTCCGTGACGGTGCGGGCCGTGTCGAAGATGTACTCGACCATCGGCCGCGGTCTGCCGAGTGCGGACTGTTCCCAGCACACCGGCGACGTGGGGTGCAGAAAGACCACGGCCCGGCGGCGGTCGAGTTCCGCGAAGAGCGGGTCGAGGCGCTGGTCGCCCAGGTACACCCCGTGCGTGTGCGTCAGCAATGCCACGCCGTCGGCGTCGAGTTCGTCGAAAGCGAATGCGATCTCCTCCAGCGAGGCCTCCACGTCGGGCAGGGGAAGCGACATGAAGTTGCCGAAGCGGCCCGGGTGGTCTCGAGTCAGTTCGGCGGTGTACTCGTTGACGCGCCGGGCGAGGAGTCGGGCCGCCCTGTCGTCGCCGAAGTGCACGCCGGGGGAGGACATGGACAGCATCGCGGTCTCGATGCCGTTGCGATCCATCAGGTCCAGGTGTGCTTCCACGGACCACGACGGCCAGCCGCCAATGCCATCGGGGTGGGCGTGGCCCGCCGCTGTCGCCTGCTGGACGTAGAAGTCAGGCAGGAGATGGGCGTGGACGTCGATGAGGCCGGAAGACATGGCAGGAGGGATCCCTTCCTATGTGGCTTGCTGTAAGGCCGGTTGCCGGACTCGGCTCACTCCACCTGCTCGAGTCCGGCCAGCCGCACCTCTTCGTTGTCCAGGGCGGCCTGGAGCCGGCGCAGCACGGTGTCGTCGATCTTTCGCTCATCGCGGAGGCGTACGACGGTTGAGCGTTTGTGGGCGATGAGGGCGAGGCGGAGGTCGGTGTAGTGGCGGTTGTGGAGCAGGGCGGGATCGCCGTCGGAGCCCGTGCCTTTGGCCCGTACGGTCGCCAGGTGGGCCTCGTACTCCTGGCGCAGCCACTCCATGACCTTCGGGGCAGTGCCCAGTTCGTCAGCGAGTTGGGGCAGTGCCTCGATGGCTTCCTCGGTCGCCTTGGTCTCGGCGAGCACCTCTTCCTCGTCGACGGACGTGTCGCGCGGCAGCCGGGCCCAGCGCACCACGCCGGGCAGCAACAGTCCCTGCACCACGAGGGTCACCACGATGACGCCGGAGGTGACGAAGACGATGAAGGCGCGGTCAGGGAAGGGCACGCCGGAGTCGAGGGTCTCCGGTACGGACAGCGCCACGGCGAGCGACACCGCGCCCCGGAAGCCCGCGAACCCGCTGACGACGCGTGCCCGGTGACTGATTCTGCGCAGCCGCTGCTCGGGACGCCGGTCGAGCACGCGGATCAGGTAGGCGGAGGAGAACAGGAACGCGAACCGGACCACGACCAGCACCACGCTGACCACCCAAACCGCGATCAGGGCGTCCTGGAGGTCGGACCGGTTCAAGTGGCGCACCGCGTACTGGAGTTCCACTCCGACCAGGACGAACAGCGCGCTGTTGATGATGAATGTGGCCAGCGGCCAGAAGGCCAGTGCCTGTCGGCGATGTTCGGCGCGGATGAGGCTGGGAGCCACCTGGGCCATGATCAGCCCGCTTACGACGACCGCGAGGACACCGGAGGCGTGGATCATCTCGGCGAGCAGGAACGCCGTGAACGGCGCCAGGATCATGACGAGGTTGCCCAGCAGGGGATCGTCCAGGCGGCGCCGCAGGTTCATGTTGACCCAGGCGACCGCCACACCGACCGCCGCCCCGCCGCCGTAGGCAAGGAGGAACAGCGCGCCCACGTGGGGAAGGGTGAGGTGCTCCTCGCCGACGGTCAGCCCGACCGCCAGGCCGAAGATGACCAGTGCCGTGCCGTCGTTGACCAGGCTCTCGGCGCGCAGCACGGTGACCTCGCGGCGCGGCAGAGAGCGGGCCAGGACGCCCACCGCTGTCGCGTCGGTCGGAGCCACGGCCGCGCCCAGCGCCCACGCCGGTCCCCACGGCAGTCCGAGCGCGTGCCCGGCGGCCGCCACGGCCCACGCGGTGAGGATCACCAGGACCGTGCTGAGCAGGACGATGCCGCGCAGGTTCGAGCGGATCTCCCGCGTGGACGTGGTGAGGCTCTCCCAATACAGCAACACCGGCAGGAAGAGCAATAGCACCACGTCCGGCGGAAGCTGACTCTGGCGCACGGCTGGGACCAGCCCCACAAGAGCACCCACGACCAGCAGTACGACAGGCGGTGCAACACCCAAGCGCTGCGCGACGAACTGGCCGACCAGCACTGCCGCGCCCAGGAGTACGACGAGTTCGAGTCCGAGCATGGGCGCTTACTCCTGTGTCGGGCTGACTATGGGCGGCAGTTCAGCGGCCTGAACCAGGAATGCCTTGCTCATCCGGGCACCAGCTTCAGCGTCGTCGAGCGTGCCGCCACCATGGGGTTCACGTTCGCGCCGCCGAAGCGGCCGTACTTGGTGCGGTACGCGGTGTCGATGCGGTCGTTGATCTCGGAGTCGGCCACCTCGACGAAGGTGACGTTCTTGTCGACACCGCCGGAGCGGATGTGCCCCTCGTGGCTCGCGCGGGCCGCGTGCCACCAGCCGCCGTCCGTACCCCGGAACGAGCGGACGTACAGGTCGTCACCGTCACGGACGACCCAGATCGGCACCGGCCTGCGCGGCGTGCCGTCGCGCCGGAGCGGCGCCATCTCCAACTCGTCAGCCCCCGCGATGCGGTCGAGCTCGTCGCTCGTCCAAGTCGTCATCGGTGTTTCTCCAATGTCCTTGATCCGGTGAGGGCAGGAGGAAGCTCGTCACGGTCGTCGGACCGGTCGCAGCAAGGAATTCGCCGCGGCGCTGACGAAGGCCGTTGCCGGCGGCCATGGCCAGGCTTCGTGCAAGCCATGCAGGATGCCGTCCTGGCCGCCGGCAGGGCACCGAGCACCGCGACGGCTCGGAGGCTGGTCTGGAACACACGCCGCCGGCCAGGCCCCCACCGGCGGTCGGTGGTGACCACGTGAGCGGGGCGGACATGCGGTGGACTCCTGAGACCGAGAAGGCGCAGTAACGGGCGTCGTTGTGGTCGGGGTGCCAGAAGATCTGCGGTCAGGAGGGTGCGGTGGTGAGAGGCTCACCGAGGTAGGTGCGTGTGATGCCGAGTGAGTCCTCGAAGACGCGATAGTCGGAGATCAGGCCGTCGACGATCGTGAGACGCAGGATCATCTCGCTTTCGAGTACCTGCCCCGAGGGATGGAACCGAGAGGCGTACCGGCCCGGTACCAGTACCCGCCCGTCGGCCTCCGCCATGGTCTGCAGCTCGAACGCGAGGGGCTCGACGGAGGCGAAGAACGCGGTGAGGGACTGCTGGATCTCCTTCGGCCCGGTGCGGTGTCCGGCCCAGGGTGTCAGTGCCGGATCCCCTGGAATCGTCCAGGTCGCATCGGGAGCGAAGTGGGAGAGGATCCGCTCCATGTCGCGCGTGCCGAAGGCCTCGAAGTACGCCTCGACGGTGGCGATCGCCTCACTGGTCATGACGGTCGGTCCATTCTGCTCGGCTGTGACGGGCGGACGCGGTTACCGCTGGTTCGCTGCCGGCGGTGGTGGACGCCGCCGGCAGCGCCCACACCGCCGGGGCTCCTGGTCACGGGCGCAGGAGCGTCTTGATGGCGCGGCGCTCGTCCATGGCCTTGTAGCCTTCGGCGACTTCGTCCAGGGGCAAGGTGAGGTCGAAGACCTTGCCCGGGTTGATACGGCCGCTGAGGACGCGGTCGATGAGGTCGGGAAGGTAGGCGCGCACGGGGGCGGGGCCGCCGCGCAGCCCGACGTGGGAGAAGAACAGCTCCTGGCCGTCGAGCTGCACGTCGTGAGGCATGCCGACGAAGCCGACGTTGCCGCCGGGACGGGTGGACTGCAGGGCCTGGTGCATCGACTGCTGCGTGCCGACACACTCCAGCACCGAGTCGGCGCCGACGCCGTTCGTCAGCTCCTTCACGCGGGCGACGCCTTCCTCGCCGCGCTCGGTGACGATGTCGGTGGCGCCGAACTCCAGGGCCAGCTTCTGCCGGGATTCGTGCCTGCTCATGGCGATGATGCGCTCGGCGCCCAGTTCCTTCGCGGCGACGACGGCGGACAGGCCCACCGCGCCGTCACCGACGACCACGGCCGTCGAACCGGGCTTGACCTCGGCCGCCTTGGCGGCGTACCAGCCGGTGCCCATGACGTCGGACAGCGTCAGCAGGCTCGGGATCAGTTCTTCGGCCGGCTGCTCCGGGGTGGCGACGAGGGTGCCGTCGGCGAGGGGAACACGGACGTACTCGGCCTGACAGCCGATGACCCACTCCCGGTGCCGGCAGTTGGTGTGGTAGCCGGCCTGGCAGACCGGGCAGGTGTTGTCGGAGGCGGCGAAGGAGCCGATGACGAACTGGCCGGGCCTGACGGTCGAAACGTCGCTGCCGACCTCCTCGACGACGCCGACGTACTCGTGGCCGATCGGCTGCGGCTCGGTCACGGGGTTGATGCCCCGGTAGCTCCACAGGTCGGAGCCGCACACGCAGGTGGCGACGGTGCGGATGACCGCGTCCGTGGGCGCTGAGATCTTCGGCTCGGGGGCGTTCTCCACCCGGATGTCACCGGGCGCGTGAATGACGGTTGCTCGCATGATGTTCTCTCAGGTCTGTCGGGGTGTCAGGGACGGGTACGGGTGCTGTCGCGCGGGCCGTTGTACTCGTCGTCCGAGACGTGTTCGAGCCATGTGGTGTCGTCCGTCTCCCACAGGGCGAGATGGGTCATGAACTGGTCGGGCGCGGCGCCGTGCCAGTGCTCCTCACCCGGGGGTGTGTGGATGACGTCGCCCGGGTGGCCCTCGATGATGTCGCCGCCACGGGACTGCACCAGGGCGATGCCCTCGACGATGTAGAGGGTCTGGCCCAGGCCGTGGGAGTGCCAGGCGGTGCGGGCCCCTGGAGTGAACCGGACCATGTTGGCCCGCATCCGGGAGGGGGCCTCGCCACGGTAGATCACGTCGGCGTAGGCGTCGCCGGTGAACCACTCGGCAGGAAGCTTCATGGTCGGGGGCTGCTTCAGCAGTTCCATGGTGCGCCTCAGCCGGACTGGTCGGAGTTGTCCACGATCTCCTTGAGCAGGTTCATCGCCGTCATGGCGTTGGGCCATCCGGCGTAGAACGCGAGGTGGGTGATGGCCTCGACCAGCTCGTCCTTGGTCACGCCGTTCTCCAGCGCCTTGCCGAGGTGGAAGCCGAGCTGGTCGTTGCGGTACAGGGCGGCGAGTGCGGTGACGGTGACCAGGCTGCGGTCGCGCGGGGACAGACCCGGCCGCTCCCAGATGTCGCCGAACAGGACCGTGTCGGTCACCTCCGCCAGCTTGGGGGCGAATTCCTGGATCGCCGGCGGCGCGAACTTCTTCCGTTCGGTCATGGGGGGGGCTCCTTGCGTGTGGGGGGATTCAGGCCGCCCGGCCTTCGACCTGCGGCTGATTCAGGTGCTCACCGAAGAACGAGGTGAGCTTGGCGGAAGCAGGGGAGACGTATGCGTCCCTGTCGTACAGGTAGAAGTGGGACGCGCCGTCGATCACGAACAACTTCTCCGGCTCCCCGGCCCGTTCGACGGCGATCCCGCTGAAGTGGGCCGTGGCGGCCATGCTGCCGCGATCATCAGCAGCGGGCGCGGAGCGAGGCTCTCGTTGCCGGCGAAGCAGTCGTACTGGGCGATCTGGTCGACGCTGCGCAACACCCATGCAGCGTCAGGCCATTGCTGAGGAAGGTCACATCCGTCCGCACTGTCTCTTCTCGCCTCCTCCGCCTGACGCACGGAAATACTGAATATCGATGACATCCGGAAAACAATGCCCATTCGGGGGTTGTTGGCCCGCCTGTTCGGTCAATGCTTTCCGTTGGCCGCTTCTGTCACCGGCCATGGCATCGACCCTGCCACCATCGCGCGAACCCGCAAAGGGGAGAGTTCCACCCTGGGATTGACTTATCCAGGGGAGAAATCCTTACCCCCCTTGCGAAGGCCGGACGGTGCGAGACTGGCCGTCATGACCAGCGACGCGCATCTGAACACGCTGGGAGAATTCCTCAAGGCGCGGAGGGCCGAGTTGAGACCGCGCACCGTCGGCCTGCCCGACACCGGTGGTCCTCGGCGTGTGGTCGGCCTGCGCCGGGAGGAGGTCGCTCTGCTCGCCGGTATCAGCGTTGATTACTACACGCGGCTGGAGCAGGGCCGCATCCAGCCGTCCGCGTCGGTGCTGGCCACTCTCGCCCATGTCCTGCATCTGGGTAACGAGCAGCGTGACCACCTGTTCGAACTGGCCGGCCGGCAGAGGGAACGACACCGCCGCCAGGCCACACAGAAGGTGCAGCCACAGTTGCGCCGCCTGCTCGACGGCCTCAGCGCGACCCCTGGCGTCGTGATCGGCCGTCGTATGGACATCCTGGCGTGGAATCCGCTCGCCGCCGCCCTGTTGACCGATTTCGCGAAGGTGCCCGCAAAGAAGCGGAACTACGTCCGTATCCTCTTCACCGACCCGGCTATGCGGACGTTGTACGCGGACTGGAGTGCCGTCGCCCGCGAGTGCGTGTCCCATCTACGCGTGCTGGCCGCCAATCACCCGGACGACCCGCGGCTGACCAGTCTGGTCGGGGATCTCTCGGTGCAGGACAAGGACTTCGGGCAGTGGTGGGGACGAGGCCATCACATGGCCTCCCACAACACGGGCACGCAGAAATTCCGCCATCCCGTCGCCGGCGAACTCGCCCTCGACTGGGACACCCTCACCTGCAGCACGGATCCCGGTCAGCAACTCGTCGTCTGGACGGCGGAGCCCGGCACGCCGTCGTACGACGGACTGCGTGTTCTCGCCGGGTGGGCCGCCGGGCGGCCCGGTGGATTCACGGCCGATCGGGTCAGCTGACCTGTCAGTCTGATCGCCAGGCATTCATGGTCACTCACTCGGGGAAAGCAGGATGACTGCCCAGACCCGGGGAGAAAACCTTCCCCCTCACTTTTCGATCGAGTGCTGTGACACTAGCTGCCATGTACAGCGACGCACATTCGTCCGAGCTGGGAGAATTTCTCAAGGAGTGCCGGGCACAACTCAGCCCGCGTACCGTGGGCCTGCCCGAGTCCGGGGAACCCCGGAGGGTGCCGGGGCTGCGCCGGGCGGAGGTCGCCCAGCTCGCGGGGATCAGCACCGGCCGCTACGCGCGGTTGGAGCAGGGACGTACCCGCGTGTCGACATCGGAGCTCGCCACGCTCGTCCGCGTCTTGCACCTTGACGATGACCAGCGTGACCACCTGTTCGAGCTGGCCGCGAGGGGTGAGTGCGATCCGCGCCGCCTGCCGACGCAGAAAGTCCAGCCGGGACTCAGGCGCCTCCTGGACGAGCTGACCGCGGCCCCCGCGCTGGTCGTGGGGCGGCACATGGACATCCTGGCATGGAACGCACTGGCAGCCGCACTGCTCACCGACTTCGGCCGGATCCCGCAGAAGAAGCGCAACTACGCCCGGTTGCTCTTCACCGACCCCTGCTTCCGGGAGCTCTACCTCGACTGGAGGACGATCGCCCGGAGCTGTGTCGCCCAACTGCGCCTGGAAGCCGCCAAGTGGCCAGGCGACCCCCGGTTGGCCGCACTCGTAGGTGAGTTGTCGGTTACAGACGCCGACTTCCGGCAGTGGTGGGCAGGTCGCCAGATGACTGGGCTGGAGGTGGGCACCAAGAGGCTGCGTCCCCCGGTTGTCGGCGATCTCACTCTCGACTGGTCCAGCCTGACCTGCACAGCCGACCCCGCACAGCAGCTGGTGATCGGGACGGCTGAGCCCGGGACCCCATCCCATGACGGACTGCGTTTCCTCGCGTCATGGACTGCCGACCGTACCTTGCGACAGCGGCGTGATGGGAGGGTGGCAAGAGTGGGCCGTCCGCACCGAACTGCCATGGAGCGCCCGGCGAAGTCTTGTCCGATCCCGCACCGGCCGGGTGACCACTTCCGGGCCACCTGTTCTTCAGCCATTCCATCATCCAGCCTGGACTGCGCCGGTCAGCACAGTGGCACCCCGCCCTCCGACGGGACCATTGCCATGCAGCGTCGAGTCTCTGAGCGGGGTCCGGGGTCAGAGCGGCCTCACTCCAAGAACGAGGCCGAGCCGACGCTCTCTTCGCAGTCTGGCATGCCGGACAGCGGTGGTCCGTGACGTGGCAGGTCGGTAGCCGGGAACGTCGACACATGTGCCGTTCAGACGGCGGACGGCCGCGGGCGGCCAGTTCGCGCGTCCGTCACCCGCGGGTCCCAGCCGGCGAACTCGGCATGGAACTCCTCGATCGTGGCCGTCGTACTCCAGGACTCGTCGGTGTAGTCCCCGGCCGGGGCGAAGGCGACGACCGGCGTGGACGGCATCTCCATCGGCCCGACCTGGCCGCCGGCCTCGGTCATGCCGGAGACCCGAACACACCGACCGTCACCGGGGCAGTCGAGCACGCGATCGGCCGCGTCCGCGCGACGGGCAAACCCGCCGGCGTGCTGACGACCGACCCCGCATTCGCGCGGCGGTGCATCGAGCTCGGGACCAATTTCACCGCCGTCGGCGTCGATGTGGGCCTGCTGGCACGTGGCGCCGACGCGCTCGCCCGGACCTTGACACAACAGGCCGCGGTGACGGCTGCGCGTGTCGCCGCGAGCCAGTCCCCGGAGGTCCGATGACGCCGGAGGCGTAGCGCCGCATTCATCAGCCGCCGGTCGTACCGGCTGTGCCTCCCTCGCCGCCGTGCTCAGAACGTGAGGATCAGTCGGCCACGGATCCCGCCCGCGGCGAGAAGCCGATGCGCTTCGGCGGCCTGTTCCGCCGGCAACGTCTTCGCCACCCGCAGCGTGATGCGGCCCTCCTCCACCTGCTGCCGGAGCCGGTCGAGCTTGGCGCGCTCCCTGGCGTAGCGGAACACGACGATCGGCTCGAAGACGACGCCCCGCTCGCCGGGGCTGTCGAAGCCGCGCAGCGTCACCACTCGGCGGCCGTCGCGGACGGCCCGAGCGGTGAGACCGCTGAGTGACGCGCCGTCGACGAGTCCGTCCACTCCGTCAGGGATCTCGGCGCGTACCCGGTCCGGGTATTCGGCACCGCGGCGGAGCACGACATCGGCACCGAGTTCCTTGACCAGTGCCTCGTCCTGCTCCGAGGCGTCGGCCACCACCCGCAGCCCGTCAGCCTTGGCCAGTTGGACGGCGTAACCGCCGACCGCGCCGGCCGCTCCCGTGATCGCGACGGTCTGCCCGGGCTCCAGGTCGAGCGTGTCCAGTGCCAGGCGTGCGGTCAGGCCGTTCATCGGGAGGGACGCGGCCTGCACGTCGGTCGCACCGTGCGGAGCGCGGACGACCGAATCCGCAGGCACCACGACCTGCTCGGCGTAGGCGCCGCGCGAGCCGCCCGGAAGCACGATCGCCATCACACGGTCGCCGACCTTCAGATCTGTGTCCGTACCCGGGCCTATCCGGTCCACGACCCCAGCGGCTTCCATGCCGGGAACGAACGGCGGCTGGGCGTCCGACGACCCGGAGGGCCCGCTGCGCTGCAGGGCATCGACCGTGTTGACGGTCGCGGCGTGCACCCGGATCCGCACTTCGCCCGGACCGGTATCGGGGGCGGGCAGCTCCAGGACCTGAAGCACCTCCGGCCCGCCGAATTCCGTGAAACCCACAGCCTTCATTCGAATTACCTCATTGCTCGGCATACGGTCGTTGAGGCGTCCGACCTTCCCGCCTCGCGCACGCCGGGTAAAGGGGAAGGTTCTTGGCTGGGATGTGGGTAGAGGGGGGAAGAATCGTCCCCCCTCTACGGCTGGCGGGAGCCGTGCCCGCGATCGTCACAGCGCCCGCCGTTCACAGCACCGAGGCGACGGCCGAGCCCAGTCGCTGACGCCGGCCGCTTCCGCGTAGGGCAGTCCCGCCAGCTGCCCTTGCTTTCGGATCTCTGGCCTGCGCCTGCTCGCAGAGGTCAGCGGCCTGCTTCTCAGCCGGGTCAGCAGCGCCAGTCGGGGTGACCGGGCATGGCGGGGACCTTCTCGGGCTGCGCGAGCGCGTGGAGGCAGTGGAAGGCGCCCTCACCAGCGGCCGGGAACCGGACGGCGGCTGGTGCGTGACCGCCACCTTCCCGGTCCTGGAGGCTGTGGCAGGATCACGCGTATGAGGGGCCCGAACGGCCCGAACGGGGCGAGCGCTACGGCCGACGGATCGAGCGGTGCGGCCCGGACACGGGTGCTGATCGCGGACGATCAGGAGATGGTCCGCACCGGCTTCCGCCTGATCCTTGCACCCAGCCCGACCTGGAGGCCATTGGCGAGGCCGCCGACGGCGCCGCGTGCGTCGAACTCGCTCGCACAGAAGCCGAAAGCCGTGATCTGTGCCGGAGGTCTGAAGGCGCGGCAGGGCGACAGCGTCGCGTGCACGGTGACGGCCAAGGACGAAAACAAGCAGGACATCCTGGTGTCCGTGACCAAGGTCGACGGAAGTAAGGTCTCGTACGACTTCGTGCCGCTGGCGGACTGACCGGACAGTGGCCGAGCGCCTCCGTCCGGGCCTCGATGGCCTCGATGACCGACACCATGTCGAGCCGGCAGGAAGGGGCTCAACCGATGGTGTCGGACGCCCTCTGCTTCTGGTCCGCGGCCCAGGAGGCCAGCAGGCGCAGCCCGTCGTGGGATGGGGAACCGGGTTCGGCGTTCCACACGATGATGTGCTGCTCCGGGTCCGTGCCACATGTGAGCGTGTTCCAGTCGAGCGTCAGCTCGCCCACCGCCGGGTGACGAAGCTTCTTCGTGCCCTTGTCCCGCATCGCGACATCGTGTTCGGTCCACCACTGACGGAACTGCGCGTCGCGCGCGGAGAGTTCTTCGACCAGGGCGGCGAGGCGCGGTTCGCCCGGGTAGCGCGCGCTCTCCATGCGCAAATGAGCGATGGCCAGCCGGGTGACCTCTTCCCAGTCCGCGTAGAGCTCGCGCATCCAGGGTTCGGTGAACAGCAGCCGGATGAACACGCGCTCCTGCTCCGGGTAACGCCCGAAGTCGGTCCACAACGCGGCGGCGAGCTGGTTCCAGCCCAGGATGTCGGTCCGCCGGCCGATGACGAAGGCCGGAGTGGCGGTGAGATCGTCGAGCATGCGCTGGAGCTGCGGATCCACCTGCTGTCGGTCGCCGGACGCCGGTGGGCGCGCCGTCTGCTTGGCCGCGAGCTCGGAGAGGTAGATCCGCTGGGCCTCGTTCAGTCGGAGGACCTGGGCGATCTCGTCCAGGAGGGGAGCCGATGCCTGGAGACGGCCCTGCTCGATCCGCGTGTAGTACTCGGTGCTGATCGCGGCGAGAAGGGCCACTTCCTCACGGCGTAGACCGCTCACACGCCGCCGTTGCCCGCCGCGGAGTCCGACGTCGGTGGGACTCAGCTCGGCACGGCGGGCTTTCAGGAACTCACCCAGCTCGTTCAGATGGGGGTCGCGGTTCATGATCTCCAGCCTCGCACAGAAACCCGGCGTTGTGAGAGTGACGGGGGCATCATTGCCTACGTTTGGCTTGGCTGACGCTTCAGAATCCCACGCTTCCGATCCGTGCGGCCAGGCAACAGAATTCGGCGGCCCGTACGCACTCGAAGTGCGTGCGGGCCGCCGAGTGTGCGCACGGCTGTGGCGTCAGCTCAGTGCCTTGATCAGCTCCTGGGCCAGCGGAACCGCCGACCCCGGGTTCTGGCCGGTGAGGAGGGTGCGGTCGACCTCGACGTACGGGGTGAACGGATCGGCCTCGCGGTAGTCCGCCCCGAGGTCGTTCACGAGGCGGTCCTGCAGGAGCCACTTCGCGCGGTCCGCGAGACCGTTCTGCTTCTCCTCGGCGTTGGACAGGCCGGTCAGGCGGTAGCCGGTGAACGGGGAAGTCCCGTCGGGACCTATGGTGGCCAGCAGCGCCGCCGGGCCGTGGCAGACCAGGGACAGCGGCTTGCCGGAGGCGAGCCACTCGCTGAGCAGCTTGCCGGACTCGGCGTTGTCGGGCAGGTCCTCCATCGGACCCCAGCCGCCGGGGTAGAACACGGCCGCGTAGTCGTCGATGTCCACGTCCTCGATGCGCATCGGGTCCGCCAGCTCGGTGGCCTCGCGCAGTGCGGTCCGCATGCGCTCGGCGCCTTCCTCACCGCCATTGAACTCCGGGCTGAGGCTGAGCGCGTCCGCCGTGGGCGGCACACCGCCGGGTGTCGCCGCCGCGATCTCGTACCCGGCCTCCTTGAAGACCTGGTACGGACCGAGGGCCTCCTCGGCCCAGAAGCCCGCCGGCTGCCGGGTTCCGTCGGCCAGCGTCCAGTGATCGGCCGCTGTGATCACGAAAAGGATCTTCGCCATGGTCACTGCTCTCCCGGTGATGGTGTCAGCCCTTGAGGGCTTCCTGAAGGATGTGACTGTCGGCGGCCTGCCGCATGCTGACGGCCTTGCCGTCGCGGAGGGTCCACAGGTGGATGAACCGGACGTCGGCCGTGTTCCGGGTCTTTGTCTCGGCGTGGTAGTGCCCGTAGACGAAGACGTGGTCGTCGTCGTCCGCGTAGAACTCCTCGGGCACAGCGCCGAAGGACTCGTACTTCGGCATCATCTCGCCGAAGAAGTCCCTCGCCGCGCTGTCCCAGCCGTGGTACACGCCGCTGTTCGGGAAGCCCGGGGTGATGTCCCAGACGAGGTCCGGGGCCATGACCTCGCTGGTGACTTCCGGGGCCATTCCGGATTCGTACAGCCGGCGGATGAGAGCGAGGTTCGGCGAGTCGGGCATGGTTCGCTCCTTGAGGGGGGTGGGGGATGGAATACGGGAAGGAAGCCTTGTGATCAGGCGGCGAGGGCGGTCCGGCCGGCGCGGAAGATCGCGGCCTGGCGTGCGACGCGCCCACCCAGGTGCTCCGCGGTGGCGATGTCCGACGTGTGGACCGCTTCCGGACCGGCGTCGGTCGGGCTCTGGGCGCCGGCACCCATGAAGAAGCCGAGCCGGTTGATGTCGTCCTCGCTGCTCGTGGTGGACGCCCAGCCCGGCTGCAGACCGAGGCTGATCCAGTGCATGCCGTGCTGGGCGGCCATGGTGGCGAAGTAGCCCAGGGTGGACGACTTGTCGCCGTTCTTGGCACCGGAGTTGGTGAAGCCCGCGGCGAGCTTGTCCGCCCAGGTCTGGGGGTACCAGCGCTTGGTGCTGGCCTGGGCGAACGCGTGGAAGGCCGCGGAGGCGGTGCCCATGTAGGTGGGGGCACCGAAGATGATCGCGTCAGCGGCGTCCAACTGCGCCCACTGCTCGTCGGTGATGGTGTCGACGGAGATCGAGACCACCTCGGCGCCGGCTTCCGCTGCGCCACGCGCCACGGCTTCGGCGATGACGGCCGTGTGGCCGTAGCCCGAATGAAAAGCGATGGCGATCGTGGGGCGGCCGGAATGGGACATGGTGATGCGGCTCCTCGAATGTCTTACTCGGTGCGTGAGCAAGCTTTGCATCGGAAGAGCGCGCTGTGAGGGGGAGGAAAATTTCCCCTGCCTACCGTTCTCCGGGTAAGCGATTCTCCCCGTGGGTTTGGCGCAAAGGGCTGGCCGCAGGAATTAAGTGCGCGAGGCACTCGTCTTTGCCCGAGCTCGCCGACATCGCCATTCGGTAGCTGTGGGCTCACCTACCCTTCATGTGCGTTCCACAGCTCGCTGAGTTCCGCCCAGTGCGGAGCCGGGCCCGGCAGATCGGTGGGCTGGTCGGCGGCCGAGGTGCGCAGCCCGGCGAGGACCAGGTCGAGGTATCGCAGGTGGAGCGCGGCGGCACGTTCACCGGCGACGGGGATCCGTGCGGTGAGGTGTTCGAGCAGCAACGGGATGTCCGCGGAGGTGAAGTCGGCACGCAGCACACCTGCCCGGTGTGCGCCTCCCACCAGGTCGTCGAGTGCGGCGCGCAGCCGACCGGCTGCGGCCACGACGTCGTCCGTGGCCGGCAGGCGGCCGCCGACCAGGGGGAGGAGCGGACCGCCCTGCCCTTGGGCCGAGAGCGCGTCCCGCAGGAAGCGGGTGAAGGCGGCCCAGGGGTCGGGTTCCTCGGTGAGTGCCGTGCGTGCCTGGGTGACGAGCTGTTCCATCCCTGCGATGCGCATCCGCTGGGCCAGCAGTTCCTTGCTGGGGTAGCGGCGGTAGAGGCTGCCCATGCCGATTCCGGCTCGACGGGCGATCTCCGAGACGGGGGCGTCCCAGCCTTGCTCGGCGAAGACCTCGCGCGCGGCCTGCATGAGGCGGGCGTCGTTGCGGTCCGCCTCCCGCTGGCGGCCGCGTGGCGTACCCGTGTGCGTGTCACCCATGGCGAAGCATTCTCCCTTACGTGGGTGTCACGCCTGCGTGCGTGTCACGCCTACATGCGTGCCACGCCGAACCCACCGTCGACGGTGAGGATCGAGCCGGTGACGAAGCCGGCCTCCTCGCCGACCAGCATCGCGATCGCCCGGGCCACATCCTCCGGTTCCGCGACCCGCCCCAGCGGGGTGTGCTCCGCCAGGCGCCGCTGGAACTCCTGCGGCATACCGGCGCTGCCCTCGGTGCGGACGAAGCCCGGTGCCACGACGTTGACGTTGATGCCGAGCGGGCCGGCCTCGTGGGCGACGAAGCGGGCGAAAGTGTTCAGGGCGGCCTTGGCGGTGCCATGGGCGGTCATGCCCGGGGCGGACGGGCCTTCGGCCACGGCGCTGGAGACGTACACGATCCGGCCCTGCCCTTGGGCGCCCATGATCGCCAGTGCCTGCTGCGTGAGGGTGTAGACGGAAGCCATTTCGCCCGTCAGCTTCGCGTGGAAGTCGTCCCAGGCGAGGGTCTGGACCGGTGTGGGGGTGAAGTGGGGGGCGGCGTTGCAGACCAGGACGTCGAGACGCCCCTCCACCGCGGTGCGCCGCAGCAGTTCCACAGCCTGCGCCGGGTCGCGCACGTCTCCCTGCAGAGCGAAGGCCTCGCCGCCGTCGGCCTCGATGTCCTTGACCACTCGGTCGGCCGACTGACGGTCCGAGAAGTAGTTGACGGTCACGCGGTATCCCCGAGCCGCGAGCTCCCGCGAGGTCGCCGCGCCTATTCCCCGGCCGCCGCCGGTCACCAGGGCCGTCGGCTTGGGTGTCGCCTTCATGTGTTCTCCGTGCTCGCGGAACGATGTGTAGTACATCCAACTTATCGGAGCGGAGCGCTCCGTTCAAAATCTTGACGCCGACCGCCTGGGACGGGGGCATGCGGTAGCGGGCGCGTACCGCGGTCCCGAGGTCCTGTCGGTGATCGATGTCACCGTCGTCCCGGAGCCCGGCCCGGGCCGGGGGCGCAGCGCGGTTCGTGCCGTCGGCGTCAACCCCTTCGATCAGGGGACGAGGTGATCGCCTATCGTGCTCCCGGCGCGCAGCGGCCGAACTCGAGCGGCGACATCATCACGCAGTTCGGTTTCGATGCCGAAGCGGTCACCAGCTGGATCGAACAGGTGCGCTCGCGCGGCATTCAGTGGCAGATCCGCGGCGAAGTGCCGGAGTCGGCAGGATCAGGCGGTTGCTGTCCTTCACGGGACGGTTCGGTGTCGCGACCAGTGCCGGGATCGGCCTCCGGCCGGCAGCGCAACCGCTCGGGGAGCTGACGGGCCGTAGGCCGTGGAGGACGGTGTCGACAGCCGCCTGGGAGGTCGGGGTCATGGTGCGTGAACGAGCGGATGAGCAGGGGGCCGACGAACATGTCGATGGCCGGTTCCAGACCGACGTCGGTACGGAGTTCCCCGTTCATTTGGCCTCGTCGGAGGATCTCCAGTCCGACGTCGCGCCGGGGGTGATCACGTCGGAGTGGTAGGCGGCCCCTATCTTCGGGCTGCTTCTCCTCTGGGCATGGGTGCTGTGCATGATCGCTGACGAGCGTGGGGCGCGTCTCGGGAGGGCGCTGCGTGCGCTCGACCTCACGGCGGCGCAGCACAACGCGCTGCAGCACGCCGCCTGGACGCCGGGCATCTCCGCAGCGGAGATCGCGCGTCGCACCGGCTTCACTCCCCAGTCCATGGGCACCGCGGTCAACGCACTGGTGGACCGCGGCCTTCTGGCTCGCTACGAGCACCCTTCGAACCGCAGAACCGTTCAGCTGGTCGTCACCGACAGCGGCGCGACGCTCGCCGACCAGGCGCGGGAGGTGGTGGAACGACTCGACAGGGAAGCGCTCGCGGTCCTTGCGCCCGCTGAGCGGACCGTCGTTCATTCCCTGCTGCTCCGCGTGCTTGCAGAGCTCAATCCTGATGCCTTGCCGTCGTTGGATCGGCATGGTGAGGGCTCCGAAGAGGCGTGACGCCGCCGTGGCGGCAGCGGCTGACCGGCACCGGCGCGTTGAAGGTGATCCGCACGGCAGTGCGCGTGGCCGGGAAGGTCGCGACCGGTCATCGAAGGTATCAAGGTGCTTGATGCACTCACGCTTGCTTGGTGGGAATCAGGGGGTTAATGCTTAGCTTGTGTACCGAACCCCGGCCTTGATCACGGGCGACTCCTCGGTCAGCGGTGCCGCCTGTGCCCCGCCTCCGGCCGCCGACTGCGACTTCGTCCCGGTAGCCCTGTGGCCGGACCGGCGGAACGACCTGGCTGTCGATCTTGGCGCGGTCGGTGCAGCCGTGGCGAACCGTGTGACCGCCGGTGACGTCCGGCGGCCGGCATGCTGCGCCGGAGCCGGCAGCTTCGCGCTGCTCTACCAGTCCCGCCGGGCGCGCGGGGAGGCGCTGTGCCTCCCGGCGCCAGGACCAGTGCGCCGCGTCCGGCGCAACCCTGGGGCCGCATCCGTCCTGCCGTCCGACGGCAACCACTCTTCTCCCGCCGTCACGAGGGAACAGCGGCCCGCCTCAGCAATGGGCATGGCGCACCTTCGCGGAGCGGCACGGCCATGGATACACCCCTGACAACCACCCGCACCCCCATCGAGGGAGAGTGGACATGTCCACCGAACGTCCCATCCAAGCCGAGACTCCTCCCGTCGAGCCCCCCTCCGCGCCCACCCGGCGTACCTTCATCGCCACGACCACCGCTGCAGGAGGAGCCGTCGTGGTGGGCGGCCTGGGCGCGGGGCCGCCCGCGCTCGCCACCGAGGAGGCGGCCGCCGAGGCGTCGCCCGGCAGCCATGTCTCCTTGACGGTCAACGGCGTCCGCCGCACCGTCACGGTCGACAACCGCACCTCGCTGCTGGACCTGTTGCGCGAGCATCTCGACCTGACCGGTTCGAAGAAGGGCTGCAACGCCGGTGCCTGCGGCGCCTGTACGGTCCTGGTCGACGGGCGCCGGGTCAACTCCTGCCTGACACTGGCGGTGCGGCTGGAGGGCGCCGAGGTCACGACGATCGAGGGCCTGGCAAAGGGCGACCGCCTCCACCCGCTGCAACAGGCGTTCATCGACCAGGACGCCTTCCAGTGCGGTTTCTGCACGTCGGGGCAGATCGTCTCGGGCGTCGCGTGCATCCAGGAGGGTCACACCGGCTCCGCGGAGGAGATCCGGGAGTGGATGAGCGGCAACCTGTGCCGCTGCGGCTGCTACGTCAAGATCGAGCGCGCGGTCGAGCAGGCCGCCGGCCGGAAGGCCTGATCCTCATGTATCCCTTCACCTACACCAAGGCCACGAACACGCGTGAGGCACTCAACGCCGGCCGGAGCGGCGGGCGTTACATCGCCGGCGGCACCACGCTCGTCGACCTGATGCGGGAGACCGTCGAACGCCCCGGCTCGCTGGTCGACATCAGTGCCCTGCCGCTGCGGGAGGTCACCGTCACCAAGAACGGGGGCCTGCGCATCGGCGCCCTGGTCAGCATGACCGAGGCCGCAGCCCACACCGCGGTGCGCGCCGCCTACCCGGTCATCTCCCAGGCATTGGAACTGAGCGCTTCGGCCCAACTGCGGAACATGGCGACCATAGGCGGCAACATCATGCAGCGCACCCGCTGCACGTACTTCCGTGACGTGACCGCCGACTGCAACAAGCGTGAGCCCGGCTCCGGGTGCGCCGCACGGAACGGCTACAACCGCAGCCACGCCATCCTCGGCACCTCCGACCAGTGTGTGGCCACGCACCCCTCCGATCTCGCGGTGGTCCTCGCCGCCCTGGAGGCCACCATCCACCTGCTGGGCCCGGACGGCGCACGCACCGTCTCCTTCGCCGACTTCCTGCTCAAGCCGGGCAGCACTCCGAACCGCGAACACGCCATCCGCCCCGGCGAGTTGATTACCGCCGTGGAGATCCCGGCCCACCCGCGCCCTCTGAAATCCGGCTACCTGAAAGTGCGCGACCGGCAGTCCTACGAGTTCGCGCTCACCTCGGCCGCGGTGGCGCTGCACATCCGTGGCGGCTTCATCCGCGAGGCGAAGGTCGCCGCAGGCGGCGTGGGCACCGTTCCATGGAAGCTGCCCGCTGTCGAGCGCCACCTCATCGGCCGACGCCCGTCCGACCGGCTGTGGGCCGAGGCGGCCGAGCACGCGGCCGACGGGGCCCACCCCCTCACGCACAACGGCTTCAAGGCCGAGCTGCTCAAGCGCACCGTCGAACGCCAGCTGAGCGCTGTAGGAGGCACGAAATGAGCCAGCCACAAGCAGCCGTCGGCGCGGCGGTGCCCCGGGTCGACGCACGGCTGAGGGTGACCGGGGGAGCGAAGTACGCCGCCGACAACAGCCCGGACGGGGTCGTGCACGCCGTCATCATCGACAGCAGCGTCGGCCGGGGCCGTGTCACCGGCGTCGACAGCCGCGCCGCCGAAGCCCAGACCGGCGTCCTGAAGGTGATCAGTCACCTCAACGCGCCCACACTGCCGCCCGTACAAGGGGGATTCCCGCCGGGCCAGCGGCTGCGTCCCTTCCAGGACGACCGCATCCGGTTCTTCGGACAACCCGTCGCGGTCGTGGTGGCGACCACGCTGGAGACCGCCCAGCACGCCGCGAGCCTGGTGCAGGTCTCCTACGACGCGGAGCCTGTCTCGACCGACATCAGCGACGCCGAACCCGCCGACGACCCCGAGACCTATGCACGCGGCGACGCCGACCGAGCCCTGGAATCCGCCCCTGTCCGACTGGACGTGACGTACCGGATGGCCCGCAACCACCACAACCCGATCGAACCGGCCGCCACCGTCGCCCGCTGGGACGGTGACCGGCTCACCGTCTGGGACAAGACCCAGTACGTGCAGGGCGCCGTGTTCACCCTGTCCGGTGAGTTCGGCATCCCGCCGAGCAGCGTCCGCGTCATCTCGCCGTTCGTCGGCGGCGCCTTCGGCAGCGCCGCGCGCACCTGGGTGCACGTCGTCATCGCGGCCCTGGCCGCCCGGGAAGTGAAACGCCCCGTGAAACTCGTGCTCACCCGCAGGCAGTTGTACTTCGGCGTGGGATTCCGGCCCGCATACGAGTACGAACTGCGCCTCGGCGGCAACCGGCAAGGCCGCCTGACCGCGTCGGCGCACGAGGTTCGCACCGAGAGCTCCCGCTACGAAAGGCACAACGAACACGTTCTCGGTCCCGGCCAGATGCTCTACAGCACGCCCAACGTCCGCCAGGCGTATCACCACGTCCCGCTGGACGTGAGCACGCCGTGGTTCATGCGCGGTCCGGGCTACGCCAGCGGCGCCTACTGCGTCGAGACGGCGATGGACGAACTCGCCCACGAACTGGGCCTGGACCCGATCGAGCTGCGGCTGCGCAACGAACCCGCCGACGACGAGTCCACCAATCTGCCGTTCTCCACCCGCCGCCTGCGCGACTGCTACCGCGCGGGCGCCCGCGAGTTCGGCTGGCACCGGCGCAACCCCAGGCCCCGCTCGACGCGTGACGGCGACTGGCTCATCGGTATGGGGATGGCCGCCGGCGTCTACGACACCCAGCGCAGCCAGGCCCAGGCCTCGGTCAGGCTCGACGCCGACGGCACCGCCCTCGTGCAGTCCGCGACCAGCGACATGGGCCCCGGCACGGCCACCTCCATGGCCCAGGTCGCCGCCGACGCCCTGGGGTTGACCATGCGTCAGGTGGCCTTCGGGCTCGGTGACTCTCTCATGCCCCCGGCGCCCGTCCACGCCGGTTCGCAGACCATGGCCAGTGTCGGATCAGCCGTCCAGGACGGCTGCGACAAGCTGCGCAGGCAGGCGATCGCGCTCGCGGTCGAGGACGAGGCCTCACCGCTGTACGGTGTCGACCCCGCCGATGTGGTGGTACGCGGCGGCCGACTGTACGTGCAGGATGCCCCCGGGCGTGGCGAGACGTATCGGCGGCTCCTGACCCGCAACAACCGGACCCACCTCGAAGCGCTCGGCACGTACGCCGGTGCGCCGGAAACGGAGAAGTTCTCCTTCTACGCCTACGCCGCGACCTTCGCCGAAGTCGCCGTCGATGCCCGCCTCGGCCTGGTACGGGTGCGACGCATGGTCGGCGTGTACGACGCCGCCCGGATCATCAACCCCAGACTCGCCGACAGCCAGGCCATCGGAGCCATGGTGGGCGGCATCGGCCAGGCGCTCCTCGAACACACGGTCACCGACCACCGCGACGGGAGAATCGTCAACGCCAACCTCGCCGACTACCTCGTGCCGAGCCACGCCGACATGCCTGACATGAAGGCGATCTTCATCGAGGGTGAGGACTACGAAGCCGACCCGATCGGCGTCAAGGGGCTCGGCGAGATCGTCATCGTCGGAGTGGCGCCCGCCATCGCCAACGCGGTGTTCAACGCCACCGGCCGGCGGGTCCGCGAGTTGCCGATCAAGCCCGAGACCCTGCTCTGAACCTCCGGGTGGCCGGGAGTGCCCCACCCGGCCACCTGGGCTGTCCGGCGGCTCTAGACGCCACACCGCCGGGCACCAGGGCCGCCGCCGTGTTTTCCCCTCCCAGGGCGCGGCGGCGGCCCGCCAAGTCACCCATCTCACGGGAAGCCCGCCATGCTGAACATCGCGGACACGTTGCGCCGGTGGTGCCGCGAGACCCGCACCTTCGCCCTCGCCACCGTCGTCCATGTCAGCGGCAGTACGCCCCTGCCTGTCGGCACCGCCCTCGCCGTCGACACGGACGGCACCGCGGTCGGCGGCCTCTCCGGCGGCTGTGTCGAAGCGGCGGTCTATGAGCTGTGCCAACAGGTCCTTGCACACGCCGGGCCGCCCGTCCGCGCCTCCTTCGGCTACTCCGACGACGATGCCTTCGCCGTCGGCCTGACCTGCGGCGGCGAGATCGAGGTCCTGGTCCAGCGCGTGGAACCCGCCGCCGAGCCCCACCTCGTCGCAGCCTTCGAAGCCGTGCTCGCGGGGCGCCCCACGGCCGTGGCCCACATCGTCGACGGCCCCGACGAGCTCGTCGGCCGTACGCTCCACGTCCCTGGCGAGGGGCCGCACGACGGCACGCTCGGCTCCGGGGGTGACGACCAACAGGTCGTGGCGCAGGCCCGCGCGCTGCTGCGGGCGGGCCGCACAGCCTGCATGGGGGTGGGTGGCGAGGCCGGCACGTGCCCTCGGAAGCTGACCGTCCTCGTCCACGCCCACGCACCCCGCCCCCGCATGCTGATCTTCGGCGCCGTCGACTTCGCCTCCGCCCTCAGCCAAGCCGGCCGTTTCCTCGGCTATGCCGTCACCATCTGCGACGCCCGCCCGGTCTTCACCACCGCCGCCCGCTTCCCGCACGCCGATGAAGTCGTCACCGACTGGCCCCACCGCTACCTCGCGGCCACCGAGACCGACGCCCGCACCGCCGTCTGCGTCCTCACCCACGATGCCAAGTTCGACATCCCCCTGCTGCGCCTGGCACTGACCCTCCCCGTCGGCTACGTCGGCGCCATGGGTTCGCGACGCACCCACGAACACCGCATCGGCCTGCTCCGGGAAGCCGGCGTCCCCCAGGTGCAACTGGCCCGTCTTCACTCGCCGATCGGCCTGGACCTCGGCGCCCGTACTCCCGAGGAGACAGCGATCTCCATCACCGCGGAGATCATCGCCGACGCCAACCGCGGCACGGGTCGGCCCCTGTCGCACGGCACCGGCCCCATCCACCAGCCTGCGCAGCCTCTGCCCGGCCTGGCGACGGCGCCGTGACGAGTGGTGTGCGGTCGCTCATGCGCCGGGGTGGGCGTGGCCGGTCTGGTAGGCGATCACGACGAGTTGGGCGCGGTCGCGAGCGCCGAGTTTGCTCATGATGCGGTTCACGTGGGTCTTGGCGGTCGCGGGCGAGATGTGGAGCTGTTCGGCGATGTCGTCGTTGGAGAAGCCGGCGGCCACGAGGACGAGCACCTGGCGCTCGCGGTCGGTCAGGCTCGTCAGCTCTGGGGTCGGAGCGCTCGTCCTGTCGGGTGTCGCAAGGTAGTGGGCGATGAGTGCCTTGGTCGCCCTGGGGGACAGCAGTGCCTCTCCGCGGGCGACCAGCCGGATGGCGTCGAGGAGGTAGGAGAGCTCCACGCCTTTCCCGAGGAACCCGCTGGCCCCGGCCCGCAGCGCCTGGAAGACGTGCTCGTCGGCTTCGAAGGTCGTCAGGATCAGCACCCGTACGCCCGCGAGGTCTTCGTCCGCCGAGATGGCACGGGTGGCGGCGAGGCCGTCCATGTCGGGCATCCGGATGTCCATCAGCACGACGTCGGCACGGGCGCTGCGGGCCAGTCGGACCGCCTCTTCGCCCGTTGCCGCCTCTCCTACGACCTCCAGGTCCGGCTCCGACTCGATGAGCATGCGGAAGCTGGTGCGGACGAGGGCCTGGTCGTCGGCGAGCAGAACGCGGATGGTCATCTCTGCCTCCCCTCGGCGGCGGTCGCGCGCGGGGCCGCGCCGGACCCATCTGATGTGCGGGTTTCGGTCGGTGGTCCGGCTGCGGGCAGAGGCAGACGCACGGCGAGGTGAAAGCGACCGTCGGCGTCTGCTCCGGCATGGAGGCTGCCGCCGACCGCGTGGGCGCGCTCGCGCATGCCCGTCAGCCCGTGTCCGGTGCCCGTCGTGGCCGACGCCGCGTACAGGCCGAAGTCAATGTTGGTGATCCGGATGCGCAGTTCGTCGGGCCCGTAGTCGACGAGCAGGTCCGCCTCGGGGGTCGCGCCGTGCTTGTGGGCGTTGGTCAGCCCCTCCTGGATGACGCGGTAGGCGGCCAGGTCGATGGCGGTCGGCAGGGGGCGCGGATGGCCGGCCTGGCGGTGGCGGACGCTCAGCCCGGCAGCGGTCAGCGATTCGAGGAGCCCTCCGAGGCGGGCCAGGCCGGGCACGGGTTCCGCCGGGTCCGTCTCGTCGCCGGTCTGCCGTAGTACGTGCAGCAGCGGGCCCAGTTCGTCCAGGACCGTGCGGCCGGCGTCACGGATGTGAGCGAGCGCCACCTCGGCCTGATCGGGCCGGCCTCGCAGGAAGTGACCGGCGACCCCTGCCTGAATGGTGATCAGGGCGATGTGGTGGGCGATCACGTCGTGGAGTTCCCGGGCGATGCGCAGCCGCTCTTCGGCGACCCGGCGGCGGGCCTCTTCCTCCTTGCTCGCCTCCGCCCGCAGCGCTCGCTCCTCCATCGCGGCGACGTAATCCTGCCAGGTGCGTACGGTGGCCCCGACGGCGGCGAACATCCCGGTCCAGGCGAACACGGCGCCGGCCTCCGGGCCGGTGGCCGAATCCGTCGCATAGGTGATGACGGCGTACAGGGCGAGGGCCGTGCCCGAGACTGCGATCAAGGCGATCCGCCGACGGACCGTTCGGGCCACGGTGTAGACCGCGATCAACGCGGCGATCTTCAGCACCCGCGACGGATACGACGCGAGGACGGTGAAGGCCACCTCCCCGAGCACCGTCAGCGCCAGGACGGGCAGCGGTGCCCGGCGGCGGGCCAGCAGTAGCAGAAACGCGGCCCCCGCCGCGACGGCGTCGGCACCTGTCGGTCGTTCGCCGTCGGGCCATTGTCCGAACAACAGGGACAGCAGCCCGGCACCGCTCACGAGGGCGGCGAGGGCGGCATCCAGCAGGCGCGGGTGCGCGCCGGTCACCCGGCGCAGCGACGCCGGTCCGATCACGGCTTCACCGTTCCTTCGTACGGATCCTTGGTTCGGGCGGATGCGGCCGCCCGTCCTCACGCCTGACGGCGTACGAGCAGGTTGACGGGGAGCCCGCGGCAACCGGGCTCACGCGTCACGTCGCTTGAGCATGACGGCCGCGCCGGCCAGGAGCACGACAATGTAACCGGCGAACACCGCGAGCCCGGCCCCGGGCGACAGCGAGCCACTGGCCGTCTGCACGGACATGACCGCGTTCGCCGCGTTCGACGGCAGGTATGGGCCGATGGCGTCGTTCCAGCTGCTCGGCAGGAGCTGGATCAGGCCGGGCACCACGAACAGCGCCCCCACCACCAGGGTGATCGTCCCGGCGGTGTTGCGCAGCAGGACGCCGACCGCCAGGCCGATCAGGCCGGCGCCGGCCAGGTAGACCGCCGCGCCGGCCAGCGCCCGCAACACCCCTGGATCGGACAGCGCGGTGCTGTCCAGACCGCGGGAGGACAGGACCGACTGACCGGCCAGGAAAGCACCCAGGACCGCGACCGACATGAGCACGAAGCTCACCGCGGCGAAGACGACCACCTTGCCCCACAGCACCGGCAGGCGTGAGGGGACCGCGGCCAGCGTGGCGCGGATGGACCCGGTGGCGTACTCGCCGGCACTCATCAGGACCCCGAGCACCGCGACGGCCAGCGAGGCGAGCATCACGCCGCCCAGGCTGATCGAGGTCGGGTCGCCGAAATCGTCCTCTCCGGGACCGTCTCCCGAGCCGACCACACTGCTGAACAGCAGTCCGAGGCCGACGACCAGGGCCACGGTGATCGCCAGGGTGTAGAGCGTCGAGCGTAGCGATCGCAGCTTGATCCATTCCATGTGGACGACGCGCGGAAAGGTCACCCGCAAACCGCCCGCAGGCCGACCGGTGGTCCCGGCCGTCTGCTGTGTGTCCTGTGTGCCGAGGGCCGCGGTGCTCATCAGTTCGTCCCTCCCGTGGTGGCGAATTCGGCGGTGGCGGCGTGGTATTCGACGGCGTCGCGGGTCAGCTCCATGAACGCCTCCTCCAGGGACGCCTCCTGGACGAACAACTCGTGCAGCACCAGCCCGGCGGCCGCGGCGCGTTCGCCGATCTCGGCGGCCTCCAGCCCCTGGACGTCCAGCACGCCGGGCCGGCTGCTGGTGACCGAGACGCTGTCACCCACCAGCAGGTCCCGCAGAGCCGCGGCTTGCGGTGACTGCACCCGCACGCTGCGGCTGGAGGACTGGGCGACGAAGTCGGCGAGCGGGCCCGCGGACAGCAGCCGGCCGCGCCCGATCACGATGAGGTCCTCGGCGATCAACGCCATTTCGGTCATCAGGTGAGAGGAGACGAAGACGGTCCGTCCCTGGTCCGCGAGGTCCTTCAACAGGTTGCGGATCCACAGCACGCCTTCGGGGTCGAGTCCGTTGACCGGCTCATCCAGCATGACGATCCGCGGGTCGCCGAGCAGCGCCGAGGCGATGCCCAGCCGCTGCCCCATGCCCAGCGAGAAGCCGCCCGCACGCTTGCGGGCCACCTCCGTCAGGCCGACCATGTCGATCACCTCCAGCACCCGCCGCTTGCCGATGCCATTGCTCGCGGCCAGCGCGAGCAGGTGCTGATACGCCGAGCGCCCGGGGTGGATCGACTTCGCCTCCAGCAGCGCCCCGATCTCCTGCAGGGGGGCCTTGTGCTGTTCGTAGGGGCGGCCGTTGACGCGGACGGTTCCGGACGACGGCCGGTCAAGACCCATGACCATCCGCATCGTCGTCGACTTGCCCGCCCCGTTCGGTCCGAGAAATCCCGTGACCACTCCAGGACGCACGGTGAAGCTCAACGCGTCGACCGCCAGCTTGTCCCCGTACCTCTTGCTGAGGTTGTTCACCTCGATCACAATCCACCTCCGGTTCGAGGCCTCAAGGTTCTTGCAAGGCGGTCGGTTCTCGCGTCGCCCCACGGCGGTCACTGTCCGTACCACGCACGCAGTACGCCGCTGCCGGCGGCAGCGACCTTGGAGTGACGCTCGCCGTCGCCCGCCGTGATCGAAAGGTTGACCATCGACTCGAGATGGCCGTCATGCCGCATCTCTGGGGCGGGTTCCTGTGGTAGGCGCGGGGTGAACATCGCTCTCTTCGGAGCAGACCGGCGAGCAACGCCGTCGGCCTCTCCGCTGCGACACTCGCACACGCGATGAACACGGTGGTCACCGCCGGAGACGGGGGCCCGTGCAGGGTGCGACGGTGGCGGTGACGGGGGTGCGGGGAGAGGAACTGGCCGCCGAAACGACCGACGCATCCGGTGCGTTCGCGTTCGGCGAGCTGCCGGAAGGCGATGTCACGGTGGTGGTGAACGCGGCGGGATTCCGGCCTGTCGCTCTCCCGGTGCGGGTGTTCGGCCCTCGACTCGCCCGTCGGCCGATGCGGTTCTCGTCCGTCATACCGAGCACCCGCACGTTAACGGTGTTGCGCAGCCGTCAATACCGCCGGGCGACGGTCTGGTCGGAGACTCCGAGGACCGCGGCGATACGGCTGAACGGGGCACGCCCGTCGAGCTGCAGCGCTTGCAGTATCTGGAAGTCGAGGGGGTCGAGGGTAGGCGGTCCCACCCACTCACGCCTCCCGGAGTACGTCGCCCACCTCATCGAGAAGTTCCCTCAGTTGCGCGGTCTTCTCGGGTCCCAGCTTCTTGGCGATCCGCTGTTCGATCTCCACGATCACGGCATCGGCAGGGCGCAGGGCGTCGCGGCCGGCGTCGGTGAGATGAAGCTCCTGCACATGGCGGTGGCGCGGGTGGGGCCGGCGTTCCAGTAGGCCCCGCTTCTCCAGGCGGGCCACCTGGGAGGCCACCGCCTGTGGGGTGACGCTCAGATGGCGGGCCAGCTCCGCGCCGGTCAGGCCGGGATGTCTATGGACGCTCATCAGCACGGCGTACTGCGCGGCTGCCAGGCCCAGCGGCCGCAGCCGCTGATCCTTGCGCGCTTGCACGGCCCACTCCGCTCGCCGCAGCGCCCAGGTCACCCGGTTCAGTGCGTCGGCGGCGATCGGCTGTTCGTCTTCGTGTGTCACGCGATGAGACTACGGCACCTGGGTAGATGTCAAGCGCTTGAGTATGTACAAGCGCATGAAGAACTCTTGGTTCCGCCGAGAGGCTGATGTCGTACATCGCGCGAGGTACCTATCCCGCCGGAAACAGCGCCCTCACGTTTGACGACGGGCTTGTTCGTCGTCATGAGCGTCTTTGCCCGGCCGAACTCGAACTGCGCAACCGAGTCCAAGCGGTCATCTACACCTACGAGATCGGCCTCGTCCAGCCCACCAACCGGTCACCGGGCGCTGCGTGACACGTGACCCGGGCACGCCTGACTGCCCGACGGGCAGTCAGGCGAGAGCGCCGGGGCAGGTGCCGGCGGTGTGGAGCTCTCGCGTGGCGGTGGCGTACGTACCAGTCGCAGGAAGGAGAGGGCCTCCGGTCCTTCCAGCGGGTCAGCGGGGAGGCCACCGCTTGGCCGGGTGACTTTCAGTCGACGGGACCGCGGGGTCGGTCCTCGCGAACCGTCTCGGCCACCCGGTCGAGCAACGCCCGCAACTGCGTGGTCTCCTCGGGGCCGAGGTCATCGGTGATCTGCAGCTCGATGTCGGCGATCACTTTGTCGGCCGCGCGCAGCGTCTCCCGCCCGGCGTCGGTGAGGTGGAGTTCCTGGACGTGCCGGTGGCGTGGGTGCTCGCGTCTCTCCAGCTGTCCGCGGCTCTCCAGGCGTGCCACCAGTGAGGCGACGGCCTGGGGGGTCACGTTGAGGCGGCGGGCCAGCTCGGCGCCGGTCAGCCCTGGTTCGGCATGCACGGAGATCAGGAGCGTGTAGTGCGAGGCCGCCAGGCCCAGCGGGCGCAGCCGCTGCTCCTTGAGTGTCTGCACCGCCAGCTCCGCGCGGCGCAACGCCCAGGTCACCCGGTCAAGTGCGTGGGGCCCGACGGGCTCGTCGTTGTGTCGTATCACGGAAGAAGGATACGACACTTCACAGCTATCAAGCGTTTGACACTCGCCCAATGCTTGAGAGACACTGGTCCCATGACTCGCACCCTCGCCCTCATCACTGGCGCCTCCTCCGGCATCGGCGTCGCCTACGCCCGTCTTCTGGCGGACGACCACGACCTCGTCCTGGTGGCGCGACGCGCCGACCGGCTTGCCGACCTCGCCGAGGAACTCCGCACCCATGGAGCGACCGTCGAGGTGCTGCCGGCCGACCTCGCCACCCACGACGGCATCGCCGCTGTCACCGACCGCCTGGCCGCCGGCGACGTACGCATGCTGATCAGCAACGCCGGCGCCGGCGGCTACGCCCCGCTCACCGATGTCGACCCGGCCGAGATCGACAGCCTGCTCACCCTCAACGCCGTCGCCCCCATCCAGCTGGTCCGCGCCGCACTTCCCGGAATGCTCGCGGCAGGCGAAGGCGCCGTCGTCACTGTCGCCTCGCTCCTCGCCTTCAGTGCGGGCAGCACCCTCGGCGGCGTCGGCGGTGCGGACGACGCGCGGGCGCGAGCACCCCGGCGCACGCTCTACGTCGCCGCGAAGACTGCCACCCTGGGATTCACACGCACGCTCGCGGGTGAACTCGCCGATACCCCGGTCCGCGTCCAGGTGGTGTGCCCCAGCATTGTGGCAACGGAGTGGAACGGTGGCGTCTCACGCGGCAACCCCCAGGCCATGCTGCCTGAGGACGTGGCCTCGGCCAGCCTGGCGGGTCTGCGTCTCGGTGAGACCGTCTGCGTCCCTGGTCTGGAGGACCAGGACTCCGCTCTGGACGCCTTGCTCACGGCGGAGACCGCTCTGATCGCGGGCGGCTTCCGGCCCACCCCTGCGGCTCGCTACACGGATCCGCAAGCTTAGGACAGTCGAGACTGGCGGGTAGGTGATGCCTCTCCTCCGTGCAGCACATGGAACCGGGCATCGTCGAGACGAACCTCGCCGGCATGGCCCGGCTCGGCAGGCCGGACGGCAGCTCCGCGTACGTACGGTTGTCGACGCGGCCTCAATCGGCCCTGTCGTGAGTACCTGCGGCGTCGAGGTGTCCGGCACACCATCCCGGAGAAGACCGACAGCCAGGCCGCCCGCCTACGCAAGGGCTCACGCGGCGGACGGCCACCCGGCTTCGACGAAGAGCGGGGTGCTGGCCCGAAGGCTCGATCGACCGCAGTACTTCGGGGTGGGAACTGGCTCAACCTCAGCACATTTCTCTCACTGAGCCATCAACCGGCATACCCACGAAGTCAATCCTTAAGGGAGGAAGGATTCCTCCCTTGGATGAATCCTTCCCCTACGCACGGATAGCTGACCGTGCCAACCTTTTGTGTAGCCAGCAGCGACCTCGGCTGGGGATCCTCACATTCGGTCGAATGATGCATACGCGGCCCGGTGAAATGCAGGTCCCTGAAGGTGCGATCCATGGCGGCAAAGGATGCCTACAGGGATGCCGCGACGACCGTGGTTGCTGCGGCCACGGCCAGTTCCGTCCCCGTTTGGAGAATCGTGTTCACCGTCAACGCGTACGCCGCGACGTCCGCGACCGAACCGCTCACTCGGACCACCATCGAGCGCCGCGAAGTCGGCCCGCACGATGTTCTCATCGAGATCAAGTACGTCGGCATCTGCCACTCGGACATCCATCACGTCCGTGGCGACTGGGGCCCGGTGCGCTATCCCGTGGCCCCCGGTCACGAGATCGCGGGAGTCGTTACCCAGGTCGGCTCGGGGGTCGCCAAGCACGCTGTCGGTGATCGCGTCGGCGTCGGCTGCATGGTCAACTCCTGCCGTACCTGCGACTCCTGCCTCAACGGTACTGCCTCAACGGCACCACGCTCACCTACGGCTCCATGGGCCGGGACGGCACTGCCACCCAGGGCGGGTACAGCACCCACATCGTCGTCAACGAGGACTTCGTCGTCCGCGACCCGGGAGATGCTCGACTTCTGCGGCGAGCACGGCATAGGAGCGGAGATCGAAGTCGTCCCGGTCGAGAAGACCAACGAGGCGTACGAGCGCGTCCTGTCCTCCGACGTGCGCTACCGCTTCGTGATCGACATGGCGACGCTGGCCTGACCACGCGAGGGGTGAGGCCGCTGCAGCGGTGTCACCCCTCGTGCTGTATCGGGGCGCCCGCGTACAGGAGGTGCCACGACCAGCAGCATCGAAGTTCAGCGGGTGATGTAGTCGCCGTCCATGGATGCGGGACGCCGACCATGAAGCTGGTTCCTGGACCAGCCGGCTGGCATGTCGGCCGGTAGTGACCGACTGGGCGCTGGTCGACCACACGACGTACTGCCATTACCAGATGGAAGAACCACCGATGACGATGACGTATCAACACCTCGGCCGGACAGGCCTGAAGGTGAGCACGCTCGGCCTGGGGACCATGAACTTCGGCTGGGTCACGGACGAGTCCACCAGTTTCGCCATCCTCGACCGGGCAGTTGAGGAAGGCATCAACTTCGTCGATACCGCCGACGTGTACGGCGGCCCGCAGGCGCCCGACATGGAAGTGGGCTACGGCCTCTCCGAAGAGATCATCGGCCGGTGGCTGGCTCAAGGCGGTGGCCGGCGCGACCGGATCGTGCTGGCCACCAAGCTCTACCAGCCCATGGGGACCGGCCCGAACGACAAGTACCTCTCCGCCTACAAGATCCGTAAGTCTGCCGAAGGCAGCCTCCGAAGGCTGCGGACCGATCACATCGATCTGTACCAGATGCACCACGTCGACCGTTCGACACCATGGGAAGAGATCTGGCAGGCCATGGAGCAACTCGTCCGCGAGGGCAAGGTCACCTATGTCGGCAGCAGCAACTTCGCCGGCTGGCACATCGCCACCGCCCAGCAGGAAGCCGGCAAGCGGCACTTCCTCGGCCTCGTCTCCGAGCAGAGCCTCTACAACCTCAACGCCCGCACAGTCGAACTCGAACTGATCCCCGCCTTGCGCCACTACGGCCTGGGCCTGATCCCGTGGAGCCCGCTGGACGGTGGCCTGCTCGGCGGCGCCCTGCAGAAAGCCGACAGCGGTCGACGCTCGTCTCCCGACTTCCTGGCCACCGTCGAACAGCACCGGCCACAGCTTGAACGGTACGAAGCCTTGTGCGCGGACCTCGGCGAGCGGCCTGCCGACGTCGCCCTCGCGTGGCTGCTGCACAACCCGGCGGTCGCCACCACCATCGTCGGGCCGCGAACGCCGGAGCAGCTGCACCAGACACTGCGAGCCCCGCACCTGACCCTGTCGCCTGCGACCCTTCGAGAGCTCGACGAGATCTGGCCGGGTCCCGGAGGTGAGGCCCCCGAAGCGTACGCCTGGTAATTCGGCGAGCGGGGCGTCGAGGGCGGCCGGCTTGATCGAGTACCGCGACACCAAGAACGACACCCTTCGTCAACTGGAGTACGTATGAAATACACGCGACTTGGAACCTCAGGGCTCGTTGTCAGCCGTCTCGCGCTCGGCTGTATGACCTTCGGGGACACCGCGAGTGGATTCAGCAAATGGGCACTTGGCGAAGAGGAATCAGAGCCGGTCTTCCGGCAGGCTGTCGAACTGGGCATCACGTTCTGGGACACCGCCAACGCCTACAGCTTCGGCAGCTCGGAAGAGATTGTGGGGCGCGCGATCAAGAAGTACTCGCGCCGCGAGGACATCGTGCTCGCCACCAAGGTCTTCTACCCGATGCACGCCGGCCCAGGTGGCTCTGGAACATCACGCAAGGCGATCATGGAGCAGATCGATGCGTCGCTGACCCGGCTCGGCACCGACTACGTGGATCTCTACCAGATCCATCGCCTCGACTACGAGACGCCCGCCGAGGAGACGATGGAGGCCCTTCATGACGTCGTGAAGGCGGGCAAGGTGCGTTACATCGGCGCATCGTCGATGCTGGCGTGGGAGTTCTCCAAGCTGCAGTACACCGCTGACCTGCACGGGTGGTGGACGCGGTTTGTGTCCATGCAGGACCAGTACAACCTGCTCATGCGTGAAGAGGAACGGGAGATGTTCGGCCTGCTCGCCGATCAGGGTGTCGGGAGTATCCCCTGGAGCCCGCTGGCACGCGGTCGGCTTACTCGGCCGTGGCGTGAGGAAACCCGTCGATCCGAAACCGACCCCGCGTACGGGCGCCTGTTCGTCGAAGAGGAGTCAAATCGGAAGATCGTCAACGCGGTGCAGTCGGTAGCCCAGGCGCGCGGGGTGTCCATGGCCACGATCGCGCTCGCGTGGGTCCTGGCGAATCCAGTCGTCAGCGCCCCGATCGTCGGGGCTTCCAAACCGCGACAGCTGGTGGATGCCGCCGCGGCCCTCGACATCACCTTGACGGACGACGAAATCGCCGCACTCGAGAAGCACTACACGCCTCGGCCGGCAACTGGCATGAGCGCCGCTGACCGTCCGCCGCAGCGCTGAGAGCAGGGTACGTGCGTGCGGCGGCGGGGGAGGAGCGGCTCCCAGATGAGGCCACATCGCACGGGTGCCATGACGGAGCGACGCGCGGTGGTTCGCCTGCGAAACGGGGGGGGGTGACTACGGTCTGTGAACACTACCGCCTCTGGGCCTTCTTCCTCGTGTTGAGGCGAGCTCTCGTCTGTTGCCCAGCCAGCACGGTTGAGTCCGGTGCTGGCTTTCAGGCCGCCGATGAGGCAGCGATGTGCGCCAATTCCTTGCACATGTGGCGGGGCACCATTCAGTTCTCCGTGTCACAGTGCGCGTGGCCACCACGGGGGCTCCGCTGGAGCCCCTGGTTATTGAGGAATGGTTTTGCTGGCCCGGGTGGTCGGATCTTGGTTCAGACCGCGTCCCGCGGGTGTGCCAGGCAGTGGGCCGGGGCCGTTCTCGTGCACCACTACAACCGCACCTTCACCGGGATGTCCTTCGGCGGTGTCGGTGCTCACCGGACGAGCCCGGTGAACGACCTGGCCCGAGAGGTGTAATGACGATCCTCGAAGGCTGGTAGGCGTGCGTAGCTCCCTGCCGGCCTTCCGGCGGTACCTGGGGAACAACTCCAGGTACCGCCATCGCCGTCGATCCGTCCCGACCAACGGACCAGCCATTCGAGCCCTGGCCGGTCGGTCAGAGGGAACAGATCGGCGTCATCGGTGCGAGCCGTCCGCCACCCAGGGATTGCCGCACGTCGTGTGCGTGGCGAACGGCAGGCCGGAATCGGGCAGCGGTCGTCATTCCCCTTCGCAGACGCCTTCGACGGCGACCTTCTGGTACAGGTGCGGGTAGGCGACGGTGCCGGCAGGGTAGCGCTCCAGGTGTGAGGCGAACTCCGGCGTGCCGAGCGCCGCACGGAGGTGCTCGGTGGATTTCCAGACCGCGACGTTGGTGAAAAGCCGGCTGCCGCCGATGCCCCGGTACAGCTGCACCGAAAGAAGGCTCCCCGACTTCTTCATGTACTCCGCGTCGTCCGTCCAGGCGGCCACCACCTCGTCCTCCTTGCCTTCCGGGGCGACAAACGTGTTGATGATGGTGACCGGGCCGGCCTTCTCCTTCTGCTGGTCGTGGAAGTGGGTGGACTCGTCGAGGTTGCCGAACTTGAGCATGATTTCTCCGTGAAATCGAGGGGGCAGTGGGTCTACGAACCCACAGGGATTCAAGTGATCCGGGACCGGGAGGCGGCCCGTTTGCGTATTGGTGAGTCGTGATCAGTGGGTGGTCCGGGTAAGGCGGCTACGCCGATGGTCGGTGCGTGGCCCCACTCGTGGTGTGCGTTCAGGCGTGGTGCTTGTCGAGGAAGTCGGTGATGAGCTGCAGCCACTCCTCGGTCCGTTCCAGCATCGGCAGGTGGCCGGTGGCGATTTCCGCGAGTTGGGCGTCGGGGATGGTTTCGGCGAGGTGGCGGTGCAGGGCGGTGGAGGTGAGCCGGTCGTCGGTGGTCGAGATGACCAGGGTGGGGACCGTGATGCCGGCGAGGTCGTCACGGACGTCGACCTGGCCGACGAGGTCGGTCTGCTCGGAGCTGCCGTCGGCCGCGCCGGCGGCGACGTAGCCGAGGGTCTGTCGCAGCTGCTCGGACGGCATGGACTCCAGCGCCTGGGTGCCGAGGGCCATCATGAGCTGGAATTCGGCGAGCAGCTCGCGGTCGCCGGACGCGGCGATCTTGCTCCAGACAGAGGAGGCGAGAGCGAGCCGGTTGTCGCGGTGCGGGAAGGCGGCGGTCAGGACGAGTGCGGTGACGCGCTCGGGGTGACGGGCGGCGGCTCGGATGGCGACCGGGCCTCCGAGGGAGAAGCCGGACACGGCGAAGCGGTCGATGCCTTCTGCGTCGGCGGCGGCGACGAGCTGGTCGGCGAGGTCGTCGACGGACAGCGGGGTGGTGGAGCGGGGGGTGTCGCCGCTGCCGGGGTAGTCGATGCCGACGACGGTGTGGCGGGCGGCGAGGGCTTCCAGGACGGGGCCGTAGGTGCCGGCCAGGCTGCTGCCGGCGCCGTGGGCGAGTAGCAGGCCGGGGCCGGAGCCGAGGCGCGTGCGGGAGAACGTGGGTGCGATCAGGTTGCGAGGTGACATGACCGTCTGCCTTTCGAATGCGCCGACACGCAAGAATCATCCAGTGCGTGTGATTACCCTCTTAGGTTTATCACACGAAGCGTATGATTCGGCTCGAGCTGTGACCTCAATCACACTCAATGTATGATTTGCAGGTAGGGTGGTGGCATGAAGCAGCCCCTCCACCGTCGTCAGCCGACCCCGGGCAACCCGCGCGTGCAGCGCACCCGCAACCGCGTGCTGGCCGTCGCCCGGGAACTGCTGCCTCAGGTCGGACCCGCCGGGCTGACCTATGCCCTGCTGGCCGAGCGGGCAGAGGTCACCCGTCAGACCCTCTACCGGCACTGGCCCACCCGAGCCGCACTGCTCTTCGACCTCGTCCTCGAAGGTCCCGGCCTCGGCACCTACCCCGAACCGGGCAGCGACGTGGGCGCCGTGGCCACCGCCTGGCTGAAGAGCCTGCGCGCCGGCGTCAGCGTGCCGTCCGTGCGCACCGCGGCTCTGGCCGTCACCGCCCAGGCCGACCACGACCCCGACAGCGCCCGTGCGCTCGTCCGCATCGGCGAAGACCGCTACGCCGGCTTCAACAGGCTGCTGGAGCCTTCGGGCGTCGAGATCAGCGAAGACGAGTTCACCCTGCTGTACGGGCCCGTCCTCGCCCGGCTCTTCCTCGACCGCGGCCAGGTCACCGACGCCTTCATCGACGCCGTCGTGGCCCAGTGGCTCACCATGCTGCAGTGTGGTGACGCACCGCAGGACTCCGCGTAGTAGTCACCGAGAGCTCTTGACAGAGGCCGACCGGGACAACCGCGTTCAGACCGAGTGCGCCTCGCCGCCCCGCTGCCGAGCACTCGTGCACACCCAACATGGCCGCCGGCCCGGCGGCCGGCTTCATGGAAGCTTCATGTGCTGAGTGGTACGTGCTTTATGAGGCGGCAGTTGTCTGGCCGTCATGCACGTACTCCTCGTCCCGCCAGTGGACAGCGTTGATCTGTTGACCTTCGTGGCGGCAGCGCCGGCGGGGCCGGTGACGCCGGTCGCGGGTCCGCTCCACAGCCGACTGCGCGCAGGCGCGGCTACGTCGGCGCCATGGGGTTCCCACGCATGAGCGCCTGATCGATCTGCCGGCGGCAACTGGCCCGGCAGAGGAGCGGCTACCCGCTTGCGCTCCGCGATCGGTCTGCACCGCGCGCACGCCCGCGCGTGGAGGCAGCGGTCTGCATGACGGCGCGGACCATCTCCGTCCTGCACGGACCATCGCCGTCCTGCGCAGGCCGTGCCCGGCCTGGCAACGGCGCAGTGACGCACACACATACGACCTGACTCGCACACAGCATGAAGAGGGAACGGGACATGAACCTGCGACGGAACATCTCGCGCCGAAGGATGATCGAAGGGGCTTCGGCCGCGGCGCTTGTCGGGGCGGCGGCCACGGTGCCGGCTGCCATGGCTACTCCGGAGGCAGCGCCGTCCGGCTCGGGACTGCCGAAGGGCAACTGGCGCATCGATACCCACGCGCACTACTCCCCGGACGTGTACAACGACTACCTGAAGCGCTATGGCCTGCTCGGCGCCATTACCGGGGCGTACGGTCCCTGGTCGGTCGATCGGCACCTGGCCTTCATGGACCAGTACCGGATCCAGGCCAGCGTGCTGTCGTTCGGCGACCTCCAGATCACCCTCGGTCCGGTCGACGACCGGCGTGCCACCGCCCGCGCGGTCAACGACTACGCCCGCGAGCTCGTGCAGACCCGTGGTGACCGGTTCGGGATCTTCGCGGTCACCCCGATGCCCGACATCGAGGGATCGGTTGCCGAGGTGGACCGCGCGCTCGGCGAACTGGATCTCGACGGCATCTGCCTGCTCACCAACTACAAAGGCACCTACCTGGGGGACCCTGCGTTCGCGCCCCTGTACGAGATCCTCAACGAACGCGGTGCCTACGTCTACGTCCACCCGACAGGCCCGGAGAACAACCCGGCCCCCAAGCTCTGCTTCGGGCCCGACATCCCGGCCGGGAACAACGTCTTCGAGTACACCTTCGACGCGACCCGTGCGATGACCAGCCTGATCTACAACGGTGTCCTGCGGGACTACCCGAACATCCGCTGGCACTTCACGCACAGCGGCGGAGCTCTGCCGTTCCTGGCCTACCGGCTGGCGACCCGGCACTCGGCCTTCCCGCCGTTCAACGAGGTGCTGCCGGAAGGCCCCCTCAAGTACATCAAGCGGATGTTCTTCGACGACGCACAGGCGTTCACCGCCGCGCAGTTGCAGCCGCTGTCGTCGCTGGTGCCCGCCGACCACATCATGTTCGGCAGCGACTGGCCCGCGACCCGACACCTCTACGCGGCCGACAACGTCGAGACGATGCCCTTCCTCAAGGGCAGCCTGCCGAATCTCAAGACAGGCGACCCCGAACCTACCGTCGACGAGATCTACAGCCGGCGCAGGCGGATCGCTCTCGAGCGGACCAACGCCCTCGAGCAATTCCCGAAGCTGCGGGCGCGTATACGCCGCGCCGGCTCGCGCTGAGCCGCGACCGCACACCAAGCCGCCCGCTGCCCCGCCGACGAGGCGCGGGCAGCGCTCTGGGCAAAGGTCACCGGCGGCCGACGGAGGGGCCACCGACGGGAATCGACGCCCCCCGGCCCGCCGCCCGGCCGCTGAAGGAGATCGGTTCCGACGTCGTGCACATCCCGTCCCACTGCGCCGTCCGCCGGAGCCTGGCGGCCGCCCTGCGCCGACGAGGGACACAGGGGGACGGCCACGACAGAAACCGTACGCTTGCCGCATTCGAGGTCCTCTGCCTCCATGCCGCCGGCGCCCCCGCGGCCATGACGGTCTCTCCCCTCCCTCTTCTCAACTCGGCGATGGAAAGCGAGCACGATGAGTACGCAGCGCGTTCTGGTCGTCGATGACGAGCCCAAGATCCGCATGACCGTGCGCGGCTATCTGGAGGCAGACGGGTTTCTCGTCGTCGAAGCCGCGGACGGGCCGTCCGCCCTGCGGGCGGTCACCCGTGACCGGCCGGACCTCGTGGTGCTCGATGTGATGCTCCCCGGGCTGGACGGATTCCAGGTCCTGCGCCGCATCCGGGAGGCGAGCCAGATCCCGGTGATCATGCTCACCGCCCGGCACGAGGAGGTCGACCGGCTGATCGGTTTCACCACCGGCAGCGACGACTACGTCACCAAGCCGTTCAGCCCCCGCGAACTGGCACTACGGGTGCGCGCCATCCTGCGGCGCACCGACAGCCGGTCCGAAGCGGACCACGAGGACGACATGCTGCGCTTCGACGGACTGACGGTCGATCCCGAGACACGGACCGTCCTCGTCGACACCGGCCGGACGGTGGAGCTTTCCGCTCTCGACTTCGATCTGCTGTTCGCGATGGCCCGGGCCCCCGGGCGGGTCTTCACCCGGCGCGGACTGCTCACCCAGGTGTGGGGCGAGGACTTCTTCGGCGACGAGCGCGTCGTGGACGTACACATCCGCACGCTGCGGCGCGCGCTGGGCGACGACGCGAACGCGCCCCGCTTCGTGGGCACCGTCCGCACCATCGGCTACCGGTTCGTCGGGCGCCCCGCCTAGCGGCCAGGAAGGACACCCCGCCCATGCTTCCCTCCGGCATCCCGGGCTGCCACGGGTGCCGTGCGCGGCTGCGCCGAATCCAGGAGCGGCTGTCGCTGCGCAACCGGCTGATGCTCTCGCACGTGATGGTGCTCCTCCTGGCCCTGCTGGCCATGGCGGCGATCAGCGCGCTGATCGAGGTGTGGCTCGGGTTTGCCGATATCGAAGCTGACGTGGTCCTGCAGATCGGCCTCTTGTTCGGAGTGGCCGCGGCCTTCCCGGTGTCCCTCGCCCTGTCCCGGTTTCTGCTGCGTCCGCTCGACAGGGTGCGCGCCGCCACGCGCCGGCTCGCTGAAGGACACTACGACGACGTCCTTGAACTCCCCAGCGAGCCGGGCTTGGCAGCGCTGGTCGAAGACGTCAACACACTGGCGGCAGCCCTGGCCGACACCCAACGCCGCCGCGCCCGCCTGATCTCCGAGGTGGCCCACGAGATGCGCACCCCCATCACCCTCCTGCGCGGCCAGATCGAGGGCATGGCCGACGGCATCTTCGTCCCCGATGAGGCGATGTTCGCCTCGCTCGCCGACGACCTTCACCGGTTGCAGCGCCTGGCGGGCGACCTCTCCAGCCTGTCCCGGTCGGAGGAGGCCGCCTTCGATCTTCACCGCAGGCCCACCGACGTGGCCACGCTGGCGCGGGCGACGGCCGAGCGACTGCGCCCCCAGTACGACGACCAGATGGTGACCCTCGTCGTGGACGCAGGCACATCCGTCGGCGCCCTCTGCGACCCGGACCGGATCACCCAGGTCCTGGTGAACCTCCTCGGCAACGCACTGGCCGCGTGCGATCGGCATGGGCAGGTGACACTGTCCGTGCACACCGAACCGTCCCCCGCGGACCATGTGGTCGTCCGCGTCATGGACGACGGCATCGGCATGGCCGAACACGATCTCGAACGCATCTTCCACCGCTTCGAACGCCTTGATCATCCCGGCCGACCCGCTGCCGCCGGCGGCAGCGGCATCGGCCTGACCATCGCCCGGGGCATCGCCCGAGCCCACGGCGGAGACATCACCGCGCAATCCTCCGGGCCGGGCAAGGGAGCAACGTTCACCTTGCGCCTACCGCAGGAACCCGCCCCCGAGGACGGCATGCCTCAGGTCTCCCGCTGACTCCGGCTGAAGGTCATGGCCCCGGGCGTCAACGGGAGCGTGGAGAGCCGGCTTCATGGGAGCTTCATACGCCGAGTGGTACGTGCTTTATGAGGCGGCGGTTGCCTGGCGGTCATGCAGGCTCTCCTCATCCCGCTGGTGGCGGGGTTGCTCGCAGGTCCGCTCCGCAGCCCACTGCCGACCGGCGCCGCAGCACCGGCTGCCTTGAGCGTCTGATGCTCACCCGCCCCGAGGCCAAGCGGCCGACCGTCGGGCCGCTCAGTTACTGATCCACCCCCGGTGAGCCGTACGGCCGAGGCTCGTTCCCTCACGGTCTCACCAGGGCGGGCGATGCGCAGGCGGCTCCGCGAAGCCCTGGATGAACCGCGCAATGATCCGAAGGAACGTGAGAGTGGAACAGACCATGATGGCGGTCCGCCTGTTCGAACATGGCGGGCCAGAGGTGCTCAAGTACATCGAGGCGCCGATTCCCGAGGTCGGCCCCGACGACGTCTTGATGCGCGTGCACGCCACGGCCGTCAACAGCTGGGACCTGCGCTACCGCGCGGGCAGCCTGCCGCAGCCTCTGCCGGGACGGCCGCCGTGGCCCCTGCCGTTCCAGCTCGGCCGGGACGCGGCCGGTGAAATCGTCGCCACCGGCGAGAACGTCACCCGGTGGCACCTCGGCGACAGGGCGGTGCAGCTCCCGCACCCGCCGTGCCGTAACTGCGCCCTGTGCGTACGCGGTCTGGAAAACCTGTGCGTCGACACCGCCTACCCCGGACACCAGGTCTTCGGCGGATACGCCCAGTACGTCGTGCGTCGCCAGGACGCGATCCTGCCCATCCCCGACGGCGTCGACTTCGAGACGGCCGCAGCCACCATGTGGACCTACACCACACCCCTCAACTGCGCGCGGCAGGCACCCGTCGGTCCCGGCGACACGGTGGTCGTCACCGGCGCCAGCGGCGGGATGGCCATCGCCTGCGCACAACTGGCCAAGCTGAGGGGAGCCACCGTCATCGGCACCACCACCAAGCCGGACCGCGACGAAGCTCTCAGCAAGCTCGGCTACGACCACATCCTGCACTCCACCGATCCCCGACTGCCCGCACACGTGCGGGAGCTGACGCATGGTCTGGGCGCCGACGCCGTCTGGGACTGTGTCGGGGGCAACGCCTTCTTCCAGCTCTCCCTTTTCTGCACACGGCTCGGCGGCACGGTCATCGTCCTGGGCACACCGACCGGCCAGGGCTCCCGCCTCGAACTGGACGCACTCGCCCTCATCGGCCGGCAGGTGAGGATCGCCAGCGTCCGCGGCGCCACCCTGCGCGACCAGCAACTCTGCCTGGAACTGCTGGCAGACAAGAAGATCCACCCGATCATCGACCGCGCCTACCCCCTGGAAGAAGCCGCCGAAGCCCACGCCTACCTCGAAAACCACCGGCAGACCGGCAAAGTACTCCTCCTGCCCTAACGCCCCAAGCCGCCTGTCGAACGGGTGAACTGCCCCAGGTTGGGTGAAGCCGAGTGACTTGGTTTCATGCTCGACTGCGTTCAGCCGACGTCGAAGACATTCGGCAGCCGGAGGAGGTGACGGGTGCGGTCGTGCCGCTTGAGTGCCTCCAACTCGGGCGCCCGGTACAGGGGAGTCACGGTGCACCGCTCGGCGGTCGAGCCGATGCGCTCCAGCAGGGCGTTGACGGCCTGCCGGGCCGAGGAGTTGGCGCCCTCCATGGTGGCGAGATCGATGGGCACCGCCACGTAGTCGCCGGCCAGGAAGAAGTTGGGGATCTTCGTGGCCGACCGCGGGCGGTGGTGGAAGGTCCCCACCGGATGGATGAGCAGCTGTTCCTCGTTGACAGGCTGTGGCGTGCCGAGTCCGTCCACGGCCGGATCGAGGAACCAGGAGTGCAGTACGGAGTCCTTCAGGACCGTGCGGCCGCTGTCGTTGAGCGCCGCCTTCAACTGCGCCCACACCTCGCGGGCGACTTCTGTACGGGTGCATTGCTTGGCCGTCTTGCCGTACAGGATGCCCGGGCGGTCCCACTCGGAGACGTCCACGGACAGGCAGTCCGCGACCGTACCGTCGCCGAAGTCGGCGGGGAAGTCGTGGCCCGGCCAGTGCTGGGCCTGGGCGATCGCGGTCAGCGACCAAGGGGAGTCGATGAGGTCGAGGTGGCCGTGCAGGATCGGCGTGCGTTCGGTCAGATAGAACTGTATGCCGGTCATCCAGTCCGTCTCCAGCAGGTCGCACTCGGCCAGTTGGGGGTCGGCGGCGCGTACGGCGGAGTTCCATGTGCGGCGGGCGTGCTCGACCGGCATCGCGGAGATGTAGTGGTCGGCGGTGACGGTCCGGCGTGCGCCGCCCGGGTCCTCCACGACAGCCCCGGTGATCACACCCCCGCCCAGGGTCAGGTCCCGCACGGTCCAGCCGACGCGGAACTCGACCCCGAGTGACTTCAGGTACGTCACCCAGGGATCGATCCAGGCCTCGTTGGTGGGCGCGTTGAGGATCCGGTCCAGTGGTCCGTCCGCGCCCCGCCCGAGGAGGTTGAAGGCGAAGGCCTCCAGCAGGGTGGCGACCGTACGGGTGCTGGCCTCCTCCGCCTTGGTGGCCACGATGTTGCGGGTGATGCCGACCGCGAGGATCCGCTGGTAGTCGTAGGACATCCGTCCGGCCCGTACGAACTCCCACCACGGCGTCCGCTCCCATGTGTCGTCGCGGCGCTCGTCGCAGCTGGTGAGGAAGACAAGGAAGCGGTTGGCGAAGTAGAGGGCCTCGTGGAGGGGGAGGTTGAAGGCCGTGTCCAGGATCGAGGTGAGGGCGCGGCGGATCTCGTCGGGGGTGAGTTCGGCCGGGGTGTTGCCGGGCCAGGGCAGCGGGATCCGGATGTCCTCGCGGCCGCCCGACCGGGCGAACAGCATCTCCTTGGGAGCGACGAGGTTGTCGTGGACACCGCCCGGGTTGCCGGGGAACGGGATGCGCCGCATGGTGTCGGGCAGGTTGTGGTAGATGCCGGGGATGAAGCGGAAGCCGTGCTCCCCCGGCAGGGGGCGGCGGCCGCCCGTGCCGCTGTCCGGTACGTCCATGCTGCGGGCCTTGCCGCCCAGTGCCTTGCGTTCGTAGACCGTGACCCGGAAGCCGCGCTCGGCGAGTTCGTGCGCGGCCGTGAGCCCGGCGACGCCCCCGCCGAGTACGGCCACGGTCTGCGGCGCCGCGCCGTTCTCGGCCGAAGCCCGCTGGGGCATGCCGAGGACGACCCCGCCACCGCCGGCGGCCGCGGCGGTGCCCAGGAAAGTTCTGCGCGTCGTGCCGCCCATCGCCACCCCTTACCGTCGGTAACGTATCGGCGCACGAGGATATGGGCGACGCAACGAACCCGGAAGACGGCCGACGCAACTTTGGCTTGATGCCGCATCACTCGGCACCGGTCACGGCGCACGCTCCGGTGTGGACGGCGCGCAAGAGACCGGGCCGCCACTTCCCCCGCGGGGGAAGTGGCGGCCCGGCTGGAGGGGGTCAGCGGGTGAAGGTGACCCGGTGCTCCTTCAGGGAGCCGCAGTTGGAGCCGTACACCTGCACGTACGTGTTGGCGATGCTGCCGCCCCAGTCGACGCAGTGGCCCTTGCCGTAGACGTACGTCGGTCCGGCGTACGACGTGAACAGGCCCTCGTCGTAGTGGCTTTCCTCGGTGTCCGGGACGGAGACCCAGGCGGACATGGGCACGGCCTTGCCCGGGTTGTTGCGGATGGTCGTGACGCAGTTCTGGCCGTTGGAGGAGTTGTAGGTCAGGTAGACGGTCCCCAACGAGCCGACGGACGCCGAGTTGACCGTCTTGTAGCCACTTCCACAGACCTTCTGCGGTGTGGTGTTGGGCGCGGCCGAGGCCGGCGACGCCAGGGCGGTCATGGTCCCCACGGACAGTGCCGCCACGGCCGACGCGGCCAGAACGGAACGGGTGAATCGCATATTTCCCCCTTGCAACTCTTCGAGGTGGTTGCTCCTGCATGGTGTGACCCGCAGGGCATCCAAAGGGTTGTGCGTCAGTTCGCAGGAAAACAGGGGGAGTTGAGGGCGAGTGCGAGCGGGGGCCGCGCCCCGTGGCCGCGGGTGCCCGAGCGTTCCCAGGCTTCGGCCGTTTTACTCACGAGTCGCTTATGGCACACGCGAGATCCAGAGGATCTGTGCAGGGGTGTCACACGGACTGCACACCGCCCTTTCAAAGTCTCGTTAGCGTTACGGCTCGATCCCACGTGCGAACGTGACCAGGCCGCGGCCGGCGAGCCGCCGGAACAGCCAGATCGGGAAGACCACACATGGACTACTGCTCCTCGTGCCGTCGGCACCTCAACGGCGCCTTGGTCTGCCCGGGGTGCGGCGCCTACGCCCCGGACATCGACCCCTGCGCCGTCGGCGACCGCGGCGGCCCGGCCCCCGCGCCCGCCATGGCCCCGGGCGGAGCAGCCTGGGAGTACCCGGCCGCCACCGGCACCTGGCACGACGGGACCGTGTGGGACGAGGCCCCGGCGCGTACACAGCAGAGCCCCGGCTCCGCCTCGACCGACGGCTACGACTCCCCGGACACGGACACGGACACGGAGACCGGCACCGACACGGCCGAGGGCTACGAAGCCCGGCCGCCGGGGCGGGCAGCCCGGCGCCGTCAGATGGCCCGCTGGAAGAAGAACCAGCGCCGGGCCGTGGTGGCGACGGCGGTCGCGCTCGTCGGAGGCGGTCTGACCGTCGCCGCGATGAACGGGAACGCGAAGCCCGGAGTGCAGGCGGCGGCGACGCCGGAGGACACGACCATGGGCGGCGCCGCGGGGGAGGCGCCGACGTACACCGAACCGACGTCGGGCCAGGACGACACCCCGCGCTCCGCGGCCACTCCCACGACTCCGTCGCACGCCGACCGCGCCTCGCGCCACCAGCGGTCCCGGGCCGCCGACCCCCGCACCACGCCGACGGACACGCGGACGGACTCGGCCGCCAAGCCCCGCGAGCTGCCGCTGACGACCGCGCCCCAGCGGAAGACCGTCACGGACACCGTCGGCACGACAACCGGCAACGCCGGTTCGTCCGGGTCGAACACGACCGAGCCGACGACACCGCCTGCCGCCGGGTCCGGCTCGGACGCACAGCAGCCGACGTCCCCCTCGACACCCCCGCCCGCGGCGACCACTTCCCCCGAGACGCCTCCCTCCGACTCGAAGTCGAAGGAACTCTGCCTGCTCGTCATCTGCCTGGGCTGAGAGGCAACTGCCTGCACCGAGGGCACGCGGCCGCCGAAACCGGTGGCCGCGCATGGCGGAGGAGAGCAAGGCGCGGCAGGTCCTCGACATCGGCTGCGGGACAGGGGTGCTCGCGCCGACGCTTGCCGAACGCGGCATCGAGGTCGTCGGCGTCGTCCCGCCGCGGCGTCCCTGGACGTGGCGCGGGGCAAGCCGGGCGGCGGGCGGGTGCGGTGGATCCACGGCGCCGCGACGAGCCTGCCGCCGCTCGCCGCCGGCCTCGCGACGATCACCGGCAACGCCGCCCAGGAGATCGTCGACCCGCAGGAGTGGCGCAGGACCCTGTGCGGGGCCCGTGCGGCACTGCGGCCGGGCGGACGCCCGGTGTTCGAGACGCGGATACCGGCCCGCCGCGCCTGGGAGGAGTGGAACCGCGAAGCCACGTACGGCGCGACGGACGTGCCCGGCGTCGGCGTCGTCGAGACCTGGGTCGAACTGCTCGACGTGAGCGGACCGATGGTGACGTTCGGGTGGACCTATGTGTTCGCGGCGGACGGGCAGACGCTGAGGTCGGACTCGACGCTGCCCGACCGGCCGGGCCGGGAGTTCGTGTTCGTCGCACGACGCCCGGAAACCGGCCCCTGAGGCGGCCCCGCCGACTCCGCGGCATGCGGGAGCCGACCGTACAATCCTCGCGACCAAATCGGGGGCGACATCAGCGGGGGAGTCCGCGTGGAAACGATCATCGTGCAGTTGCCCGGTACCGCCCAGTGGGGGGCGGACGAGAAGGGCAGTCCCGAACTGATCCATCTGGGGCCGGGGGACATCGCAGACTTCGGACGCGGCGGGGCGGGGGTCCGCATCGTCCTGACCGACCCCGGGATCTCCCGCCGCGCCGGGCAACTGGAAGCCGCGGGGGACTACTGGCGGCTGTCCAACTTCAGCCGCAGCGTGTCCTACGTGGTGGAGAACCTGGAGGGGGCCGGCGAGTACCTCACCGTCGCTCCCGGGCGGCTCGGGGCGCCCGTACCCTTCGAGTTCTCCCGCGTGGTGCTGCCCGCCCTGTCCGGCACCGCCACGTTCAAGGTGTTCGCACCCCAGCACGCCTATCTCGGCGAGCAGTCCGTGCCGGGCGGCGGCGAACAGACCGTCCACCCCTTCGCCCTGGACCCGACGTCGAAGTACTTCCTCGTCCTGGTGGCCCTGTGCGAACCCCGGCTGCGCGACCCCTCCGACTCGGCACTGCCCGGCGTCGGGCAGATCGTGGAGCGGCTGCGGCCGCTGGAGTCCTGCCGGGATCTGACGCGCTCCGCGGTCAACTACCACATCGACTACCTCGCCTTCGCCAAACTGCGCCTGGATCTCGGCGAGGAGGCCACGACCGCGGCCGACGGCGGCCGCACCGGCGCCAAGCGCACCCGGCTCGCCTCCGTCGCCCTGCGCTTCGGCCTGGTCCGCGAGGAACACCTCGGCCTGCTGCCGTCCCGCGGTGCCGGCCGCCTCACCGACCCGCAGGAGGCCGGCGCATGACCACGCCCGAGGAACGGGACGAGGAACTGGAAGCGCCCCGCCCGCCCGGCCTCCCGGAGGGCTTCCGCATCGAGGGCTGGGAAGTGGGCGCGGTCATCGGCTCCGGCGGCTGGGGGACGGTGTACGAGGCCCGTGCGGTCGCCGACGGCACGCCCGTCGCCGTGAAGGTGCTCCCGACCGGCGCCCTCGGGCCCGGGCAGCGCGCGGCGCTCGGTGAACTCGTGGCGCGCGAGGTCCGGTTCAGCGCGGAGGCCGACCACCCCCACCTCGTCCGCACCCACGCGGTGTGCACCGTCGAGGCACCGGAACTGCCCGCCCTGGACGGCGCGATCGCGCTGGTCATGGACCGGGCCGAGGCCAGCCTGAAGGACGTACTGGACGCCGCCGGGACGGGCGGGCCGATCGCGGACGCCGACCGTGTCCTGCGCGGAGTCGCCGCCGGGCTCGCCCACATGCACGACGCCGGATGGGTGCACGGCGACCTCAAACCCGCCAACGTCCTGCTGGGCCCGGGCGGTCAGGTGTGGCTGGCGGACTTCGGCCTGACCACCGAACTCGACGGCACCCACGCGCACTTGCCCCCGCTCGGAACCCTCGACCACCTGCCGCCCGAGTGGTGGTCCCAGCGCACCGGCACCCAGGGCGCCGTCGTCCGGCCCACCGCCGACATCTGGGCCTTCGGCGTCCTCGCCCACCAGGTGCACACCGGCGGCCTCCACCCCTTCCCGGGCGCGACGGCCCGGGCCCGCTCGCTCGCCGCCCAGACCTACGCACGCGGCACCGCGCCCCTGCGGCTCGACGCCGGCCTAGACGAGGACATGCGCCGGCTGATCGCCGACTGCCTCGCCCCGGACCACGCCGCCCGCCTCCCGCACACGGCCCGCGGCATCGCCGCCCGGGTCGAGGCCATCACCGGCGACCCGCCCCGCCGCCGAAGACGCCTGGTGCCCGCTGCCGCGGCCGGGCTCGTCGTCCTGACCGCCGCCGCCGTCGCCGGGGCGGCCCTGCTCGGCGGAGGCGTCGGCACCCGGGACGACGACAGCGACCGCGACACCCCCACCGTCACCGGTACGCCCAGCCCGCCGGCCGGTGAGATCCCCGAGAACTCCGACGTACCGGAGGCGCTGCGCCCCGTCATCGCCCGCGCGGCCCACCGCTGCACCGACGAGGAGATCACCCCCGCCCTGCTCGCCGCGCTGATCAAAGCGGAGAGCAACTTCGACGCGAAGGCCTCCCGCCCGGAGAGCGAGGAGTACGGCATCGCCATGTGGACGCCGTCGGTGTTCCGGGCCTGGGCGGTGGACGGGGACGGAGACGGCGACAAGGACCACATGTCGCCACCGGACGCGATCTCCACCATGAGCCTGTACGTGTGCTGGCTCGACCAGCGCTTCAAGCAGGCCGGGCTGCCGAAGAAGGACCTGCCCGCGCTCGTCGCGGCCGGCTACCGCACCAGTGACCGCACGGTCATCGAGGAGCGGGGCGTACCGGAGCGGGTCAGGCCGCACGTGGACAAGGTGATGCGCTACCTCGCCGAGTACGAGCGCTGAGCGGCACACACGCGAGCGGTGGGCCGGGCCGCAGCCCCGCCCACCGCTCGTCCCCCGTTCCCGGCACGGCCGCTACGCGGCGCACTCCGGGACGTTCGGCAGCCGATTGTCCGGCGAACTGATGTAGATGTTGGAGATGTAGCCGCCGTACTGGGGCAGATAGGCCCACCAGTCGTTGGTGTACGGCGGCACACTGACCATCTCGCCCCGGGTCTGGCAGCCCACCAGCACCTCGACCCCGGCGGGGAGCTGCGTCATCCGGTCACCGCCCGTGGCCGGCCCCCTGCGGACGTTCACGAACTCGCCCCAGGTGCCGAACCAGGTCCCGGCGGGCCGCTTCGCCCCCGGCACGTTCAGTGAACGGGTCAGCCGGCCGATATCGGTGTACGCCTTGCCGTATGACGTGCCGACCGGGTGCAGCGTCAGCACGGCCACGATCGCCCGGTCGTCCGCGCCGACCGTGCCGGTGGTGTGCAGCGCGGGGCGGGTGAGGTCCACGGCCGCGGCGGCGCGGGGAGCCGGGGCGGCCGACTCCGCCGGAGTCCCCGAGGACGCGGTCCGAGAGCCGCATGTGCCCTTCGCGTACTTCCCGGCCCAGCCCTGCTTCACCGCCCAGGGCCGGTCGAACGACCCGGCGATGCCGAAGTGCTGGTCGAAGGCGTCGGTGGCGGAGCAGCGAGTGGAGCGGCGCAGGTTGTCCATGATGAAGTCACGGACGGGCGCGGGCGCCTTCTCCAGGATGTACCGGTAGATCGCCACCGTGTCCCGGGCCGAGAGCGCGGTGTAGCCCCAGAAGCCCGCGTACTCGGCGGGCGGCGGCGCCGTGTCGCGCAGACCGAGCGAGGGCCGGTCGATCATCCGCTTGATGATCGCCGAGCCGCCGTACGTCGACCAGTAGTGGTTCGCGGCGTCGTCGTCGCTGCCGCGCAGCATCGGCTCCAGCCGGGCGCGGTCGGCCGGTGGGATGGTGTAGTCGGGCCCGCGGTCCCACAGGAAGTCCAGCGCCAGCAGGAGCTTGACGACCGAGGCGGACCGGAACTGCGCGCTCTCGTCGACCTGTTCGGTGAAGGTGCCTGTCTGGCGGTCGTAGACGGCCACGCCGGCGGTGACGCCGGGCGGGATCTGGGCGGCTTCGGAAATCTGGACGGTCCCGGCGGGCTTGTCCGCCCGGGGTTGTGCCGCCGCACCGCTCGTGAGTGACGCGACCGTGAAGACGGCCGCGAGCGCGGCCGCGCCGCGCAGGAGCATGCGCATGGTTGCCCTTCCTGGATCGCCCGGTTGTCCGACGGGCCGTTGGCCCGCGCCGCCACGATAGGAGCCGGGGCGGGGCGGGCGGTCCTGACGAATGTCAGGGCTCCGGGCCACCGAGTACGCCGAGGGCATGGCCCTGAAGTGCTGCTGGTCCGAGCCGCGCCACACGCCACACGCCTGCGGCGGGCCACCGGGAGATCGGTGGCCCGCCGCAGGCGTGTGGAGGGGACGGTGCGTCAGCAGTCCGGAACCCCGGCGATCTTCTCGCCGCCCCGGATGTACAGGTTGTTCACCCAGGCGATGTCGCTGCCCGAGAACTCCATGACGGCGGTCCACCAGTTGTTGGTGCCGACGGCCGGGTCGTGCACGGTCTGGCCCTGCTTCTGGCACAGGGCGTCCGCCCACCACTGCGAACGGACCGCGAGCCGCGGGGAATCGGTGGTCGGCTGCTGGCGCAGGTTGACGTCGGTCGCCCAGATGTAGACGTCGGTCAGGGTCGGGTCGCCGCCGTTGGCCCCGGCGGCCGGCGCCGCCTGGGCCGTGGTGGCGAGGCCGCCGACGGCGAGCGCGGTCACCGCGAGGCCCATGGCGGTACGGCTGATCAGTCGCTTCATGTGTCTGTCCCCCGAAGGACGAAGGCGAGCAAATGGTGTGGTCGGAAGTGGTCCTGTTCCGGCCTCGGCGGTGCACCGGGACGGGCAGCCTGCCGACGTCAGAACTGTAGGGACGCCCCCGGCCACACGGTCCTGACAATTGTCAGGACCGGCTGGGCCGGCAGAGGTGGGAGAGCCCGGCCGGCGGCCCTCGAACACGGCCGAAAACCGCTCGACGACTCCCGTGGCCCCTGTCTACGATCCACCGCGCGGCATCGCGTGCCGGTCACCGGCCGGGTGAGGCATGGAGGCGCCGCGGAGATGCCCGTGGAGGCATTCAACCGTGTCAGTCGAGTTCAATCACACCATCGTCCTGTCCCGAGACCGGGAGAAGTCCGCTCACTTCCTCGCGGAGATCCTGGGACTGGAGGTCGGGGCACCGACCGGGGTGTTCCTTCCGGTGACGACCGCCAACGGCGTCACGCTGGACTTCCTCACCATCGACGCCGACATCCCCATGCAGCACTACGCGTTCCTCGTCTCCGAGGACGAGTTCGACGCGGCCCTGGCCCGTCTCGTCAAGGCCCGCGTACCCATCCAGGCCGACCCGCACGGCAACCACCCCCGCCGCATCAACCGCAACGACGGTGGCCGGGGCGTCTACTTCCTCGACCCGGCGGGCCACGGCCTGGAGATCCTCACCCGCCCGTACGGCACGGATCCGGCCTCGGAGTTGAACGGGGTCACGGAGGACGTGCCCGGGGCGGTCTAGCCGGTACCGGTCGGTCCGGGGCGGGAGTGATGCCGCTTCCGCCCCGGACCGAGCGAGTGGGCGGGCGGTGGCGGTCAGCCGCCGTCCGACTCCGCTGCCACGGGAGCCCGTTCAGGGCCGGCCCCCGCCGTGCGATCCCGGCGGGGGAGCAGCAGCGGCGAGACGAGGAGCAGCGCACCGGCCAGTGCGATGGCCGCGCGGGGGCCCGTCCATGCGGCCAGTACGCCCCAGAGGGCGGTGGCCGCCGCGGTGGCGGCCTTGCCGGTGGCCGACCAGGCGGACAGGGTGCGGGTGACCCGGCCCGTCGGGGTGCGGTCGAGACGGAGTGTGGCGAGGACCGGATTGAACACGGCGCAGCAGGTGATCAGGCCGAACTCGACCACCATGACCAGGGCCAGGCCGGACGCGCCGGGGCCGGTGCAGGCCAGCCCGATCGGCCAGCAGGCCCGGAGCGTCCCGGCGGCGAGCAGGACCCGGTGCCGGCCGTGGCGCGCCACGAGTGGTGGGGCCAGGCGGGAGCCGAGCAGGCCGCCGGTGCACGGCACCGCGAAGGCGAGGGCGTACTGCCAGGGCGCGAAGTGCAGGTCGTCGACCATCAGGATCAGGAGCGGCGGGGACGCGGCCATGATCAGGGAGTTCGCCAGGAGCGTGTTGAAGAACAGCGGGCGCAGTGCCGGATCGGCCAGGATGTGGCGCCAGCCTTCCAGCAGGTCCCCGGCCCGGGTCAGCGCGGGTCCCGGTCGCGGCGGGAGCTTCTCGGCGTCGCCGATCGCCCGGATGCCGATCGCCGAGAGCAGATAGCTCACCGCGTCGGCCACCACCGTCGTCACCGGACCGAACAGGCCGATCGCGGCGCCGCCCAGCGGCGGACCGACCATGCTGGCGGTCCAGGTCGTCGCCTCGAACCGTCCGCTCGCCACGAGCAGGTCCTGCCGCGGCAGCAGGTCCTTCAGGAACGCCCCGGCCGCCGCGTTGAAGGTGATGTCGGCCGCCGCGACGGCCACCGACACCAGCAGCAACTGGCCGAAGCTCAGCCCGCCGAGGGCGAACGCCACGGGGATGCTCAGCAGCACCGCGCACCGGACCAGGTCCGTCGCCATCATCACCGGCCGTTTGCGGCGGATCTCCACCCACGGCCCGAGGGGCACCGACACCGCCGCGCCGACCGCCGGTCCCACCGCGGCCAGCAGCGACACCTGCGCCGGCCCGGCGTCCAGCGCCAGGACCGCGATCAGGGCGAACGCGTCGAACGCGAGCCATGTGCCGGCCGTGCTGACCGCGTACGCGCCCCACAGCCACCCGAACCGCCGCCCCAGCGACCGTCTGCCCGCCATCCCGGCGCACTCCCCGCTCTCGTGGACAACCCGGTGTTGTCAGGGAGTCATCCAAGCGAGCAGGGGGCTGGCCGGGCAAACAACCAGCGGTCACCCGCGCCACAACCAACCGTTGTGGCGCGCGGTGGTCCGAGGTGGAGTCTCAGCGCTGGTACAGCCCCACCAGCGTCCCGTCCGCGAGGCGGCGCTTCTCGACCTCCTCGTGCACCTGCTCCGCGCGCGGCGCGTCGGGCAGGACACACGGTTCGGACAGGGCGTAGAGCCGGAAGAAGTAGTGGTGGGCGTCGTCCCCCGGCGGGGGATGAGGGCCGCCCCAGCCGTGCTGGCCGTAGCCGTTGACGAGTTCCGTGCCGCCCGGCGGGCTCTGCCCGGCCTCGACGCCGTCGCTGTGCGGGTCGATGCCGACCACGACCCAGTGGGCGAAGGTGCCCGACGGGGCGTCGGGATCCTCGCACAGCAGAACCAGTTCGGCCGCGTCGTCCGGTACACCGCTCCAGGTCAGCGGCGGGGAGACGTTCGGTCCCTCGTACGAGTACCGGCGCGCGATGAAGGAGTGGTCGTTGAACGCGTTGCTGCTGAGTTCGATGCCGGTCATGTGCCCCGGGGTACCCCCGAGGGCCCAGGGGCACACGGTTCGGGGCCGATTCCCCGGGTACCCGCCCGGGCGAGCCGGAACGAGGCGGGGGAGGGAGGAACCCGACGATGTCTCCCCTGACAGAAGACCCCGCGGCGAGCGCGCGGGAGGACCGGCGCGCCCCCGCCCGCACCGCCCGGCTGCGCAGCCGCATCCCCGAGCCCGACGAGGAACCGGACCTTCTCGGCCAGTACCTCGGGCAGATCTCCGCGACCCCGCTGCTCACCGCGGAGGACGAGGTGCGGCTGGCCCGGCGGATGCAGACCGGCCTGCGGGCGCTGGAGGAACTGGACCTGGCCGACGCCGGTGGAAGCGACCTCACGGCGAAGCACCGCCGGGAACTGGAGGCGGCCGTCCGCGACGGGCAGGCGGCCAAGGACCACATGGTCCGGGCCAACCTCCGGCTCGTGGTGTCGATGGCCAAGCGGCACGCCCACCGCGGTCTGCCCCTGCTGGACGTCATCCAGGAGGGGAACCTGGGGCTGATCCGGGCCGTGGAGAAGTTCGACCACACCAAGGGCTTCAAGTTCTCCACGTACGCGACCTGGTGGATCCGCCAGGCGATCGAGCGGGGCCTGGCCGCGCACGCGCGCTCCGTCCGGCTGCCGATGCACGTCGTGGAGCAGCTGCAGAAGATCGCCAAGGTCGAGCGGCGGCTGCGCCTCGACCTGGAGCGTGAGCCGAGCGTCGAGGAGGTGGCCCGGGAGAGCGGCGTCGCCGAGGACAGGATCGGCTGGCTGCGCCACGTCGGACGGGACGCCGTCAGCCTGGACACGCCGGTGGACGAGAAGGGCGAGACCGTGGTCGGCGACCTCATCCCCGACACGGAGGTGCTCCAAGCCCCGGAGGTGGCCGAGTTCCGGGCGCTCGCCGAGGAACTCCGCGAGGCCGTCGGCACGCTCGCGCCCCGCGAGGCCATGATCCTCAGCCTGCGCTACGGGCTGCACGACGGCCACACCCGCACCCTGAACGAGGTCGCGCGGCGGGTCGGACTGACCCGTGAGCGGGTCCGCCGGCTCGAGAAGGAGTCGCTCGCCCGGCTGCGGGAGCCGGGCAACCGCGAACGGCTGGTGGCCTGGGCGGGCTGACCTCCCACGTCCTCCCACGTCACGCGGCCGGCGCCGGAACGACCAGCGAACCGTCGGCCGCCTGCCGCATCCCCACCCCACCGCTGATCCGGTCCAGCGTGTCGCACAGCCAGGCACGGTCCTCCCCGGACGCGGGCTCCAGCCGCATCCGCCGCGCCCGGAACGGCATCATGCGCAGGCCCGCCAGCCGTCCGCTGTCCGCCGCGACCGAGACGAGGAAGGCGAGCCGCAGGTCGTCGCGGTACTCCTCGTATCCGGAGATGCCCTCGTAGTCGTCGACGAAGTCCCCGCAGCCGTAGAGGATCAGCCGGTCCCGGTACACCTCCAGCGGGCGGGGATGGTGTGAGGAGTGCCCGTGGACGACGTCGGCACCACCGTCGATCAGGGCGTGCGCGAAGCGGACCTGCTCCCCGGGGACGCGATACCCCCAGTTCGAGCCCCAGTGCACGGACACCACGGCGAGGCCACCGGCCCGTCCCAGCCGCCGTAGCACGGCCTCGGCCGCGCCCGGCGAGTAGTCGGGCACGTACGCCACACCCGGCCGGTCCGCCGTCGCCGCCCAGCCGGACGGGATACCGCTGGAGCGCGCCCCGAGGGCGAACACCCGCAGCCGGCGGCCGCCGGGGAGCGGGACCACCGCGGGTGCGTACGCCTCCTCGGCGTCGCGTCCCGCGCCCGCCGTCCGCAGGCCCGCCAGGGCCAGCGCCTCCAGGGTCTCCAGCAGGCCCGGGCGGCCGAAGTCCAGGACGTGGTTGTTGGCGAGGACGGTCACGTCGGGCCGGGCCACGGCCAGGGCCGGCAGGTTCGCCGGGTGCATCCGGTAGTGGACCTCCTTGCCGGGGGCGAAGGTGCCGCCGCGCGTCACCGACGTCTCCAGGTTCACGATCCGGGCGTCCGGGTCGGCCTCGTCCAGCACCCGCAGCGCCTCACCCCACGGCCACGACGCGGCCACGGGCACGGGCACCGGTCCGTGCACCGACTCCGCCAGCCGGACGTAGGACCGGGCGTCCGCGACGTACGCCTCCCGCAGTGCCGGATCGCCGGGGTGCGCGAGGATCTGGTCGACGCCGCGCCCGAGCATCACGTCACCGCACAGGAACAGCGTCACGACGCCGCCGCCCATCCCTCCACGATAGGCGTACTCCCACCGCCGGGGTCAGGCGTCGACCGTCACCGCACACGACCAGCCGTACGGGTCCGGCCCGATCCGCAGCTCGTTCCACGCCACCGCCGTCGGGACCGACCCCGTGATCTCCACGTCCGTGATGCCGGTGACCGCCAGCCGCACGTCCAGGCCGCCGTCGGCCTCGTCCGCCTCCACGTCCACGGGCACCTGGCCGTACTCCTCCAGCCGGAAGATGATCTCGTCCAGCAGCGAGGCGAGCAGGTCGTCGTCGCTGGCCTCGGCCAGCTGCACCCGGTCCACGGCGGTGGGCCGCACCCCGGAGAGGTCCGCGAAACACTCCACCATCGCCAGGACGGCCTCGGCCAGACAATGCTCTCTGCACGCCGCCCACGCCTCGATCCGGATGTCGCCGGGATGCGGCACCGCCCGGTGCCCGCACTCGCCCGGCTGCCGCCCTTGCCCGCCGTAGCCCGTGTCGCCGCCCATCTACATCGCCTGCCCGAGGCTCGCCCGCCCATGCCGCCCGGATCCGGTGCGTGGATCAGACGGGCTCGTCGGCGAGGTACGGCGGCGCCGGGTCGTACTGGATGCGGCGCCGTACCGCCCGCGCGTGCTCCCGGCCGTGCAGGCGCCCGACCAGCCACAACGCACTGTCGATCCCGGCCGAGACGCCCTGGCTGGTGACCAGGTGGCCGTCGACCACATAGCGGGCGTCCCGGACCACGGTCACGTCCCCCAGCGCCTCCAAGGTGTCCTCCTGGCTCCAGTGCGTGGCCACCCGGCGTCCCCGGGCGGGCCCGGCGGCGTGCAGCAGGAACGTGCCGGTGCACACGCCGTGCACCCACGCGGCCCGCTCCGCGGTCCTGCCGATCCAGTCGGTCACCACCGGGTTGTGCAGCTGGGCCTCACGCGCGCCCAGCCCGCCCGGTACATGCAGCACGTCCAGCGGCGGATGGTCGTCGAGGGTGTGGTCGGGCAGGACGCGCAGGCCCTTGTTGCACCGCACGGGCCCGGGGTGCTCGGCGACGAGCACGGCCGTGTCGGCGCTGTCCCGGAGCCGGGCGGAGACGGTGAAGACCTCCCAGGGCCCCACGAAGTCGAGCTCCTCGGCGTCCTCGAAGACCAGCAGGCCGTAGGTCGTCATGCGCTTCATCCTTCCTCTGCGGGATCCGCCAGGGGCCCTGTGGTGGAGCGGAACCTGGCGCGGTAGTCCGACGGCGCGACACCGAGCCGGCGGTGGAACGTGCGGCGCAAGGTCTCGGCGGTGGCGAAGCCGTAGCGGCGGGCGATGGCCTCGACCGGTTCGTCCCCGTCCGTGAGCGCGCGCCGGGCCGCCTCGACGCGCACTCGCTCGACGTACGCCGCCGGCGGCGCGCCGAGTTCGGCGGTGAAGCGGCGCTGCAGGTGACGCGGGCTCAGCCCGGCGTGCGCGGCGAGGCCGGCGATGTCGTGCCGGGCGCCCGGGTCGCAGTGGATCGCGGTGACGGCGGCCCGCACCGGGTCCGTCGACGGCTGCCGCGACCACAGCGCCACGCTGAACTGCGACTGGCCGCCCGGACGGCGCAGGAACAGCACCAGCCGTCGGGCCACCTCGTGCGCGACGTCCCGGCCGAGGTCGTCCTCCACCAGGGCGAGCGCCAGATCCATCCCGGCCGTCACTCCGGCCGACGTCCACACCCGCCCGTCCCGGACGAAGATCGGGTCGCAGTCCACGCGCGCCTCGGGATGCTCGCGGGCCAGCTGCTCCGCACGGGCCCAGTGCGTGGTGACCCGCCGCCCGTCCAGCAGCCCCGCCGCCGCCAGCAGGAACACCCCGCTGCACACCGAGGCCACCCGCCGGGCACCGGCCGCCGCGGCGGCGACCCAGGCGACGAGTGCCTCGTCCTCCCGGGCCCGGTCCACGCCCTGGCCACCGACCACCACGAGGGTGTCCGTCCCGGCCGGGTCGAGGTCCGCCACGCCGTGGGCGGCATGCATGACCAGCCCGCTCACCGACCGGACCGGCCCCGCCCGGGTCGCCACGACCTCACAGGCGTACTCGCCCGCGCTGTGGAACACCTCGTGCGGTCCGGTGAGATCGAGCGGCTGGAAGCCGTCGAAGACGACGAAGACGATACGGCGATCGGTCACGCCCCTCACGCTCCATCGGCCCGCGGCATGGCGTCAACGACACGCACCCCACAGATCGCGCCATGGGACGTCCGGCGCAGCGTGGGTACCACGGGAACCAGGGGAGAGGAGGCTGACGATGATCTCCCGGACGGTCACCCTGCCCGCGGCCGGCGCGGACCTCACCGGCGACCTGACCGTGCCGCCGGACGCCCGCGCGGTCGTGCTGTTCGCGCACGGCAGCGGCAGCTCCCGGCACAGTCCCCGCAACCGCGAGGTCGCCGCGGGCCTGCGCACCGCCGGGCTCGGCACCCTGCTGATCGACCTGCTCAGCGAGGAGGAGGAACGGCAGGACGCGGTCACCGCCGAACTCCGCTTCGACATCCCCCTGCTGGGCCGCCGGCTGGTGGCCGCCCTCGACTGGCTGGCGCGGGAGCCCGGTACCTCGGACCTGCCCGTCGTTCTCTTCGGGGCCAGTACCGGCGCGGGCGCGGCCCTGGTCGCCGCCGCGCAGCGTCCCGAACGGGTACGGGCGGTCGTCTCGCGCGGCGGACGGCCCGACCTGGCGGGTGACGCCCTGGACGCCGTACGGGCCCCGGTGCTGCTGATCGTGGGCGGCCGGGACACGCACGTGCTGCGGCTCAACGAGGAGGCGGCTCGGCGGCTGCCCGCCCCGCACACCCTGCACGTCGTGCCCGGCGCCACCCATCTGTTCGAGGAGCCGGGCGCACTCGACCAGGTCACCGAGGCGGCCCGCCAGTGGTGCGACGAGCAGGTGCGGGCCGGCACCGGCCGATGAGGGCCGGGTCCGGGAGGCGTGCATCGTCCGGCGGGTGCGGGGGTACGCGGGAGCCGGACCGGCCGAGGGTCCTCTCCGTGCGGGAAGCAGAGGTGACCGTCATGCGGTTCCGTGATCGCCGGCAGGCCGGTGAGGAACTGGCCGAAACACTGCGCACCCGGCAGCGCGAGGGGGCCCTGCCCGATCCCCTCGTCCTCGCCCTGCCCCGCGGCGGTGTCGCCGTGGCGCGCGAGGTCGCCGCCGCGCTGGACGCCCCGCTCGACGTGCTCGTCGTACGGAAGATCGGGGCGCCCCACCAGGAGGAGCTCGGCGTCGGCGCGATGGCCGGGGACGAGGTGCCGCTCCTCGACGAGGACGCCCTGCGCCACCTCGGTCTCGGCGAGGCCGCCCTCGCCCCCGTCATCGAGCGGGAGCGCGCCGAACTGCGGCGCCGCGAGCGGCTGTACCGGCAGGGCCGCCCCGCGCCGGACCTGCGCGGACGGACCGTGATCGTCGTCGACGACGGCCTGGCGACCGGCTCCACGGCCCGCGCCGCGCTGCGCTCCGTACGCCGTCAGGCGCCCGGGAAGCTGCTGCTGGCCGCGCCCGTGTGCTCCCCGGAGGGGGCCGAGCTGATGCGCGCCGAGGCCGACGAGGTGATCTGTCTGCACTGCCCGGCCGCGTTCATGGCCGTGGGCCTGTGGTACGAGAACTTCGACCAGCTGACGGACCAGGACGTCCTGGAGGCGCTCCAGGTACAGCTTTGACCCATTGTTCACCTGGCAGGTATGGCGGAAATAAGCCCACCGGACAACGATGTCCCTTCCCCACACCTGCAACAGGAGCAACAAGTGAACGTCTCGCTGTCCGTGTGGCTGCTGACCGTGGCAGCCCTGTGCGTGCTCGTCGCCGTCGACTTCTTCGTCGGCCGCAAGCCGCACGACGTGTCCATCAGAGAAGCCGGGACCTGGACGGTGGCGTGGATCGTCCTGGCCGTGCTGTTCGGGGTGGGGCTGTGGTACTTCGGTGGGAGCGGGCCCACGGGCGAGTTCTTCGCCGGGTACATCACCGAGAAGTCGCTCAGCGTCGACAACCTCTTCGTCTTCGTCCTGATCATGGGGAAGTTCGCGGTGCCGTCGCAGTACCAGCAGCGGGTGCTGATGGTCGGCGTCCTGATGGCCCTGGTGCTGCGGGCCGTGTTCATCGCGGCCGGCGCGGCGATCATCTCCACCTTCTCCTGGGTCTTCTACCTCTTCGGCGCCTTCCTGATCTGGACCGCCTGGAAGCTGGTCCAGGACGCCCGCACCCAGGACCACGAGGAGGAGTACCAGGAGAACAAGCTGCTGAAGATGGCGGAGCAGCGCTTCGGCGTGGCCGACCGCTATCACGGCACCAAGCTGTTCATCACCGAGAACGGCAAGCGCATCATGACGCCGATGCTGGTCGTGATGCTCGCGATCGGCTCCACCGATGTGCTGTTCGCCCTCGACTCCATCCCGGCCATCTACGGGCTGACGCAGGACCCGTACATCGTCTTCACGGCCAACGCGTTCGCCCTGATGGGTCTGCGCCAGCTGTACTTCCTCATCGGCGGCCTGCTGAAGAAGCTGGTCCACCTCTCCTACGGCCTGTCGATCATCCTCGGCTTCATCGGCGTGAAGCTGGTGCTGCACGCGCTGCACGAGTCGGGCGTGCACGTCCCCGAGATCGGCATCCCCTTCTCCCTGGGCTTCATCGTGCTCGTCCTGGCGGTGACGACGTTCACGAGCCTGCGGGCGTCGAAGAAGCAGGAGACCGAGGCGGCGGCACAGCCCGGCGCGGAGTCCCGCTAGGCAGCCGGGGGAGGATCCGCCGTCAGACGACGCCGTCCGCGCGCAGGGCCGCCACCTCCTCGGCGGTGCGGCCCAGTTCGGTGAGGATCGCCTCGGTGTGCTCGCCCACCGCCGGCACGGGGTCCATGCGCGCGGACAGGCCCGCGAGGTCGGCGGGCGGCAGCAGGGCCTCCACGGTGGCGCCCGGCACCTCGACCTCGCTCCAGCGGCCACGGGCGGCGAGCACGGGGTGGTCCAGGAAGGCGGCGACGTCGTTGACCCCGGCGCAGGCGATGCCGATGCGCTCCAGGTCCTTGAGGATCTCGTCCGAGCCGGAGCGGGCGAAACGCTCGGCGACGACGGTGTTGAGCTCCTCGCGGTGGGCGACACGGTCGGAGCCCGTGGCGAAGCGCGGATCGTCGACCAGCTCCGGACGGCCGAGGAACTCGGCGCACAGGGCCACCCATTCCCGCTCGTTCTGGATGGAGAACAGCACCTCCTTGCCGTCGGCGGCGGTGTACGTCCCGTACGGCGCGATGGTCGCGTGCTGGGTGCCCAGGCGCGGGGGCTGCGCGCCGCCGTACCGGGTGTAGTAGGCGGGCTGGCCCATCCACTCCGCGAGCGCCTCGAACAGTGACACCTCCACGGGGTGGGCCTCGCCGGTGGTGGCGCGGGTGTACAGGGCGGTGAGGACGCCGCTGTAGGCGTACATCCCGGCGGCGATGTCGGCGACGGAGATCCCGGTCCGGGCGGTCCCCTCGGGGGTTCCGGTCAGTGACACCAGCCCGGTCTGGCACTGCACGAGCAGGTCGTAGGCCTTGCGGTCGGCCCAGGGGCCGGTGGTGCCCCAGCCGGATATCGTGCACGGGATCAGGTTCGGGCGGCGGCCGGTGACGGTCGCGGCGTCCAGACCGAGCCGGGCGGCGGCGCCCGGGGCGAGGTTCTGCACGAAGACGTCGGCGCCGTCGAGGAGGTCGTGCAGGATCTCGTGGCCCCGGGGGTCCTTCAGATCCAGCGTGAGGGATTCCTTGGAGCGGTTGAGCCAGACGAAGTAGCTGGAATGACCGTGCACGGTCGTGTCGTACCGGCGGGCGAAGTCGCCGCCGCCCGGCCGCTCCACCTTGATCACCCGGGCTCCGAGGTCGGCGAGCTGCCGTGTGGCGTAGGGCGCGGCCACGGCCTGCTCCAGGCTGACCACCGTGACCCCGGCCAGGGGATACCGCTGCACGCTCATGCCTCAAGCTCCTGAATCGTGGTACGGAGGGCGCTCGGACAGTCTGCCGCAGGGGGAGGCCACAGGGGCGGGCCGCCGACGCGATCCGGATCACGCCGGTCGGTGGTTTCGCGGGCGGCGGCGCCGGTGGGGTGCGGCTTTCGGCGGCGCGACGCAGCGCAGGGCCGGCGTGCGGCGGGCACGGCCCGGGCCTGTGACCTTCAGGGCCTGGCCAACTGGCGCATCGTCAGAGCCAGTTGCAGCCGAAGCCGGCCCTGTGGGGTGCGGATCGGCCAGCCGAGGAGGTGCTCGGCGTGGGCCAGGCGGTCCTGGAGCGTGGAGTGGTGGACGTTGATCCCGGTGGCGGCCGCCCGCAGGCTCGTCGTGGACGCGACCGCGTGCAGGGTGGCCGGCAACCAGGGGGCGGTCGCCGCGGCGTTCTCCAGCGCACGGACGTCGGGTGGCGGCTCGGAGCCCGGCGCGACGAGATCGGCGAGGAGGGCGATACCGCCCAGCTCGTCGGCGTACACGACTCGGGGCCCGGGGTCCTGAGGGGTGCCCTCGGCGGTGAACCGCAGCGCGGTACGGGCCTCGGCCCAGGAGCGGGGCAGGTCGAGCACAGCGACGGCGGATCCGACACCGAGGCGCCCGGAAGGGAGACGGGGATCCGGGGGCAGGGGCCGGCGGCCGGTGACGGTCGCGGCCGGGGCGGCGGCCGGTCCGGTCCGGGGACGGGGTGCGGCCTGCGCGGTGGTGAAGGGGTGAGCTTCGAGGGTGGGCGTCCCCGCGTGGGAACGGGAGCCGGGCGCGGTCCGGGCGGCGGCCGGGTGTGCGGGTCGAGCTTCGGGAGGGAACGCCTCCGCGCCGTCGCGGGGACGCGTGCCCCGGGCAGCCGCCGGGTGTGCGGGGCCGTCGGTCCGTGAGGGCGTGGCGCCGCCCGCGCGGTCGGGCCGGGAAGGGGCCGCCCCGGCGTGGGGCTGCTCTGCGGTGGCAGCGGTCGCGGTGTCCGCCGTGCCGCGCGCGGCGGTGGGGCGTGGAGCGTCTGCCGGGCTCGTGAGGCCGGTCCATGGCCGGGCGGTGGCTTCCGCGGCCGTTCGGCCTGCATCGGGAACGGCCTCCGTGCCGGCGGGTATCACCCGTGGCCCGCCGTTCAGCGGGGCGAGAGCCCGGGCCGGGGCAGTCGGGTCCAGGCCGAGGCGGCGGGCGGCGTGCAGACGGGCCTGTTCGGGGGCCGTGGCGTCGAGGAGGGTCTCGATCAGCGCCGGATCGTCGGCCGGGGCCCGGCCGCGGGTGCGGTCGAGAACGAGCCGTACGGCACCGGCTGCCCGTTCCAGGATCACGGCGTCGACGACGCTGGGGACTACCTCCACGTGCTGCGCGTCGCCCTTCCGGGGCGCGGCGGGCCGCGTGTCGCCCTGTTGCGCCGCGGGGCCGCTGGGCTCGGCGTCGCCTCGCCCCCGCTCCAGCCACAACACCGCCGCACTGTCCGGGCTCAATCGCGCGGAGGGCCAGGCGGGGTCCGGTGGGGCTCCGGTGTCACGCCGCGTGCCGTCGGTCTCCACCCGGACGTGCACGCGTCGCTCCGGATCCACCAGCCGGGCCGGGCAGCCGGCCAGGACCGCGGCGCCGCGCACGAGCGCCTCCACTCCGGCCCTGGACTCGGCCAGGCGGTCGAAGTAGGCGATGACCCGGACCGCCGCACCGGCATCCGGGTCGAGGGCGGTCAGCCGCCCGGCCAGCTCTTTCATAGGCCCATGGTGCGGTATGCGGCCGCGTTTGCGGGCCGTCGGCGTTCGACGGTTTCACCGGGGCCCGCCGCTCTCGGCGCCTCACACCGCCAACAGTCTCCGCAGCCAGGCCACCTGCGCGCCCCGAGCGGCCTGCGACAGGGCCGCCTGCGGTGCGAACCCGTCGAAACCATGGAAGCCGCCCGGCCACACATGCAGCTCGGCCACCCCGCCGGCCTGCCAGATACGCGACGCATAGGCGACGACCTCATCGCGGAAGGTCTCCGCCGAGCCGACGTCGAGGAAGGCCGGAGGCAGCCCCGTCAGGTCCTCGGCCCGGGCCGGCGCCGCGTACGCCGACACGTCGGGGCCGCCGCGGCGCGAGCCCAGCAGCGCGGTCCAGCCGGTCTCGTTCGCGGTGCGGTCCCACACCCCGAGCCCCGCCATCTGGTGGCTCGAGGGCGTGTCGTTGCGGTCGTCGAGCATCGGGCACATCAGCACCTGCCCGATCGGCTGCGGGCCCTTGCGGTCCCGGGCGAGCAGGGCCAGGGCCGCGCACAGCCCGCCGCCGGCGCTCGCGCCCGCGAGGACGATCCGCTCGGGGTCGGCACCGAGTTCGGCGGCGTGATCCGCCGTCCACAGCAGCCCCGCGTAGACGTCCTCGACCGGCGCGGGGTGCGGATGCTCCGGCGCCAGCCGGTACTCCACGGACACCACGACCGCGTCCAGCGCCTGCGCCCACGCCAGCGGGACGTCCACCCCGACCCGGTTGTTCCCGATGATCATGCCGCCGCCGTGCACGTGGTAGATCACGGGGCGCGGCCCGGCTTCCGGCCCGGCCGGGCGGCAGATCAGCAGGGAGATGTCCGGCTCGCCCTGCGGCCCCGGCACCCGCCGGTCCTCCACCTCGAACGCCCCGCCCATCGTCAGGTCCAGCTCGGCCAGCATCTGGATGCCCGGGCCCTGGCGCACCTCTTCGATCTCGTCCGGCGTGAGCCCCGGACTGATCATGTCCTTGATCAGCTCCAGGGCGGCGGCGAGTTCGGGGTCGAACGGGGGCGGAACGTGCGTCATGGCGTCTCCTCACGCGAGGTCGCGGCGGCTCGTGCGGCCATGGTCGGTCCCAGGACCCGGTCCGTGGACGCCGCCGGGCGGCGGAAGCTGCCCGCCGTTCGGCGGGTGGTGCTGCCGGGCGAGGGAACCGAGGTGAGCGCGGCGCCGCGTGCGCACGTCTGCTGCGCGGGCTCGGCGGTCAGGGTAGCGGCCCGACGCCCCCGCACGGCGGGAGCCACCGGCTCCCGTGGCCCCGAGGCGTCGTCGTCTCGCAGGGTCCGCTGCCCGCCACGGCTATACCCTTTCGTACTACTTAGGCTGATCGATGCTGGTTGGCAGTCACCCGGCAGGGATGAGAATGCGGTGACGAGGGAGCAGCAGATGCCGGGGCTGCCCGGCGCACACCGCCCGGAGCAGGCCGACGGTCTGCCGTTCCACGCACCCGTTCTCGGTGCCGCGCGCACGGTGGCCGGGACTGCGGCCCTGGCGGCAGCTCTGCTGGGCCTGGTGGGCCTGGCCGGATGGATCTTCGAGGCCGAAGCGCTGACGAGCGGGCCCGGTGCCGTGGTGTCCATGAAGTCCAACACCGCGGTGGCCCTCGTAGCGCTCGGCCTCTCGTTGTCCGTGACCACCCGCGGTCAGATCCGCCCGCGGACGCTCGCCGCGGCCCGTGCGGCGGCGGCCCTGGCCGCCCTGGTCGGCACGCTCACCCTCGCGGAGTACCTGACCGGGGCAAGCCTGGGGATCGACGAGCTGCTCTTCCAGGACGACACCGGCGATGCGGGGACGCCGGGCCGGATGGCGCCGAACACGGCCGCGGCGCTGCTGCTCGCGGGGGCGGCCTCCCTGTGCGCCGGTGTGTCCCGGATCCCCGCCTGGGTGAGTCAGATCCCGGGCCTGGCCGTCGGAGCGCTCGGCATGCTGCGGCTGTACGGGGCCGCCTACGCGGTGCCCGAACTGGAGCGGTTCGGCGCCTACACCGGCATGGCCGTGCCCACCGCACTGGCTCTGGTGCTGCTGGGCACGGCCCTCTTCCTGGCCCGTCCGCGCGAGGGCCCCGCAGGGCTGCTGACGAACGCGGGCACGACCGGGGCGCTGGGGCGATGGCTGTTCGTCACCGTCGTGATCGTGCCGCCGCTGCTGGGATGGGCGGTCCTGGCGGGTGAGGACGCGGGGGTGTTCGGGGCGCGGCTGGGCACCGCGCTGCTCGTCTGCGGTCTCGTGGCCGTGTTCACGACGGTGACCTTCGCGACCCTGGCCGTGGGCCGCCGGGTCGAGGTGGCGCACGCCCGTCTCGAGTGGCAGGTGCGCCAGAACGCACTGCTGCAGGACTTCATGGACCACACGCCCGCGGTGGTGTTCATCAAGGACCTGCACGGCCGCTTCCTGGCGGTCAACACGACGTTCGAGCGGAGCCTGAACCTCCCCCGGGACCAGGTCCTGGGGCGCCGGGACCTGGACGTCATGCCGTCCGACCTCGCGCGTCAGGCGCGGGCCGCCGACCTCGCGATGCTGGCGGAGGGCAAGCCCGTGCAGCGAGAGGAACGGCTCGCCGTGCCGGGAGGCCCGCGGGAGTTCCTCTCCACCCTCTTCCCCCTCAACGACGCCTCCGGTACGCCCTACGCCGTGTGCGGCGTGGTCACCGACATCACCGAGCGCGTCGCGGCCCAGCGCGAGGTCCAGCGGTCCCACCGGCGGTTCCTCGCGCTGCTGGAGTCCGCTCCCGACGCCACCCTGATCACGGACGGCGACGGCACCGTCGTCATGGCCAACCCGCAGGTGAATCACCTCTTCGGCCGTGCGCCGGGCGATCTCGTCGGCACCGAGGTGGTCTGCCTGGTGCCCGCCGCTCGGCGCCGACGGCACGGCGCACTCCTCGATGCCTATCTCCGCCGGCGTGATCCGCGGCCGGCGGTTGTGGACAAGGGCCTGTACGGGCTGCGCGGCGACGGTTCCGAGTTCCCCGTCGAGGTGAGCGTCAGCAGTCTTCGGTCCGAGCAGGAGACCCTGGTGGTCCTGACCGTCCGGGACATCACCGAGCGCAGACGGCTGGAGGCCGAACGCGCCGAGCGCTACGAGCAGCAGCGGCGGATCGCCCTCACCCTGCAGCACAGCCTCATGGGGGAGCCGCCCCACCTGGCGTACCTGCCCAGCGCCTACCGGTACCTGGCGTCCGTCCAGGGCCCCGGAGTCGGAGGCGACTGGTTCGACGTCATTCCACTCGACGAGCGCCGCACCGGCGTCCTCGTCGGCGACGTGATGGGCCGGGGCCTGGAGGCCGCGGCCGTCATGGGGCAGTTGCGCGCCGCCTCCCACGCCCTGGCCCGCACGGGTGCCACGCCCAGCGGGCTCATGACCGCCCTCGACGCGTTCGTCGGCGACCTGCCGGATCAGATGGTCACCTGCCTCTATCTGATCCTGGACCAGGGCAGGCACGAGGTCACCCTGTGCTCGGCGGGGCACCTGCCCGTCATCGCCCTGCCGCCCGACGGGCCCGCCTGCCGGCTGGGGGTGCCGGTCGGTGTGCCGCTGGGCGTCAACGACGCCGGATACGGGATGCCGTTCGAGGAGGCCACCAGGGCGCTGCCGCCGGGCAGCGCCCTCGTGCTCTACACCGACGGGCTGGTCGAAAGGCCCGGAACCGACATCGAGGCCCAGATCGATGTCCTGATCCACACCGTCGACGTCGCGCTGAAGGGCGCTCCCGTCGACGACCCGGGCACCCTCGACCGGGCGGCGGACCGGCTGATCAGGACCCTCATCGCGGACACGGCCGCCTATGACGACGACGTGACGTTGCTCGTGATCGGTGTCCCAGGGCCGGCCGCGGACGGCGCCGACGGCTGATCGCCGGCCCCCGCCGTGCAGTCTCCGGACGGGCGGCGCCCGCCGCGGCCCCGTGCGCGCCGCGCTCCGCGCACCGGCCGGTGGGCGGCTGACCGGCCGGGCCGGCCTCCGGCCGCGAGGCGGACTGGCCGTCGACGCCGCCGGGTCCGCGATGTGCGCCGGCGCCGCATCTGTCGCACGTCTCCGACCGCGCGCCACTCCACCGGCATCCGATCCCCCGTACACGGGCCGATCGCCGTGACCCGCCCCACGGCACTGCCGCCGACCGAGGGCTGGTCCACCGCAACCGCAGTGGCCGAAAATGTGTCTCTCAACGCGCGACCGGGCCGCTTCGCCGATGGCGGGGCCGCGGTGGCGAGGCGGCCTGGGGGGCTGGAATGAACACATGGGCAGTGCCCGGATACACGGAGTCGCTCGAACTCGGGTCGGGGGCGAGCGGGCGGGTCGTACTCGCCGTGCACGAGGAGACCGGCGTGCCCGTGGCCGTGAAGTACCTCAGCGAGACCCTGCGCGGCCGGCCGGGCTTCGTGCACGACTTCCGGGCGGAGGCGCGGCTGCTCGGCGGCCTCGAGAGCCCGTACGTCGCCGGGTTGTACGAGTACGTGGAGAGCCCGGACGGCGCCGCCATCGTGATGGAGCTGGTCGACGGCGTCTCGCTGCGGGCGCTGCTGAAGCGGGAGGGCCCGCTCGGCCCCGAGGCCGCGCTCGCCGTCCTCAAGGGCTCGTTGCTCGGCCTGGCCGACGCGCACCGCGTCGGCGTCGTCCACCGCGACTACAAGCCGGAGAACGTCCTGGTCGTGCCGGACGGGTCCTCCAAGCTCGTCGACTTCGGCATCGCCGTGGACACGGGCAGCAGCGCGGGTGTGGCGGGAACTCCCTCCTACATGGCCCCCGAGCAGTGGACCGGCGCCCCCGCCTCGCCCGCAGCGGACGTGTACGCGGCCACGGCCACCTTCTTCGAGTGCCTGACGGGTCACAAGCCGTTCGCGGGCGACAACATCGCGGAGCTCGCGCTGCAGCACGTCGACGCACCCGTCCCCGCCGATCAGGCCCCCGAGGCGGTGCGGGAGCTGATCCGCCGTGGTCTGGCCAAGGACCCGCGGGAACGGCCCGCACAGGCCGAGGCGTTCGTCGGAGAACTGGAAGCCGCTGCCGGCGCCGCCTACGGCCCCGACTGGGAGGAACGCGGCCGGGGCCGGCTCGCCGCACTGGTGGCACTGCTGCCGCTGCTCCTGCCCTCGGCCCGCAACGCCACCCGGAGCCACACGGACACCGCGCGCACGGTGCTGAGCCGGAACCCGGGACCCGGCGGGGCGCGGTCGTGGCTGCCCGGCCGACCAGGACTGCTCGTCTCCGGCGCCGCCGTACTCCTCGCTGCCCTCCTGACCTACGGCCTCCCGTACGACCCGGGGGCCGCGGCGCAGCGAACGGCGCAGGCCCTGGCCACCACCGGTGCCCGGCCCGGCGCCGAGCCGCCGGCGCCCGCCGCCCCTACCGGCTCGTCCCCCTCACCGTCCTCCACGCCCGCCGCGGCCGGCCTGTCGCCGTCGCCCACCGTGTCCGCCACGGGCCCGGCGCCCACCGGCACCGGCGAGTCGCCGGCCGCCGCCACCTCGGCGGCCGGCCAGGAGACGTCGGCGCCCGGCGCGGCGAGCACCGCGGCGATACCCACGACCGCTGCCCCCACCTCACCTGCCGGTGCCACCGTCAAGGACGTCGCCGTGTCGGCCTTCCGGCAGACGGGCCCCTCGACCGCCACCGCGACCGTCGACATCACCACGGACGGCACCGGCCCGCTCTCCCTCACCGTCTCCTGGTTCACGGGCGACACGGCCGGACAGCCGGGCAGCCCGGACGGCGCGTCCCAGACCTTCGAGCGCAGCGGAGCCACCCAGTACACGCTCACCGTCGACCACACCTTCCAGAACCCCGGCTGCTACTGGACGGTGCAGGCCACGACCACCCCGGCCGCCGCCGACGGCGGCGCCTCGCAGCAGATCCTGACCAGACGGTGCTCCCTGCGATGACCGCCCGCGACGACGACCGCGTCCCCACGCCCGCCGGCGAGCGCACCGAGGTGCCGCCACCCGCCGAGGAGCCCCGCTCCGCCGGCCACGACGCCGAGTACAGCGCCACCGTGCTGGCCGACCACTGGGTCCAGCGGCCCGAACCGGACGAGACCCTCGTCGAGCAGTCCTGGACGAAGACCCGCCCGACGCAGCCCGATCGCGTCGAGGGCACCGTGCTGCGGTTCGGCCCGGGCGTGACCGCCGCGCTCGCCCATCGCACCCACCGGACGCTCCCCGCCGTACCGTCGCCCCTCGCGCCCCCGGGCCGGCGGCTGCGCAGGCACGCCCTGCCCGCGCTGGTCGTGGTCTGCGTCCTGGCGTTCCTCGCCTGGCAGCGCCTCGGACCGCCCCTGGCGGTGACGGCGGTGACGGTCACGGCCCGGCCGACGGCTCTGGGGTGCGACGGCACCGCAGACCTCGTCGGCCTCGTCACCACGAACGGCCGCCCGGGCACGCTGTCCTACCGCTGGATCCGAAGCGACGGCACCGCCTCGGGCGTGCTGAGGGAAGTGCTGGTCCGGGGCCAGCGGCAGGCACGCCTTCACCTGCGCTGGACCTTCCAGGGCACGGGGCACCGCACGGCACAGGCCGAACTGCGCATCCTCTCCGGCACTCCGCGCACGGTCACCGCCCGCTTCGCGTACGACTGCCCCTGACCGGTCACCGCGCCGAAGCACGGCACCCCCTCCGTGCCGGTCGCTCTGTCATGACCCGGATCCGTACATTCGTACGGCAGGGCATACCGGCACCAGGCGTGCCGACGGCCACGCCGGTTGCGTGAACCTGGATCCGGGCTCAATGGCTCGCGGTACCCGACCGGACCGCCGGCCGGCTGCGGGAGACCACGCGCGTCCCGCACCCGTCGGCGACCCGGACCTGCAGCGAGCCGCACCCGCAACGCGTCCACTCCGTGCGGCCCGTCGCGGTGGTGTGCCGCGACAGCACCTGGAACGGCTCGCCCCGGTCCGGCCAGCCGCAGTGCGGGCAGGCGGTGGCATCCGTGCTGGTCATGACTGACTCCTCGTACGTCGTGGCTGGTTGACCGTCGCGACACAGCCAGGGTGCGTCGAAGGATCCGTACACGTCCAGGTTGACTTTGTGGACGTCACTGTGAAGCCTGGGCTTCATGATTGACCTGCGCCGACTGCACGTCCTGAGGGCGGTGGCCCACTACGGCACGGTCACCGCGGCCGCCCGGGCCCTGCACTTCACGCCGTCCGCCGCCTCCCAGCAGGTCCGGCAGCTCGCCCGGGACCTGGGGGTCGACCTGCTGGAGCCGCAGGGGCGCGGGGTGCGTCTCACTCCGGCCGCCGAGAGCCTGCTCGCGCACGCCGACGCCATCCAGGCCCGCTGGGACCAGGCCGAACTGGATCTACGGGCCGACCACGGGGCGCCTTCCGGGGTGCTGCGGGTGACCGGATTCCCGGTGGCCGTCTCGGTGCTGCTGGCGCCGATGGCGGCCCGACTGGGGGAGCGGCATCAGCGGTTGTCCGTCCGGATCACCGAGGCGGGTGTCCCGGAGAGCTTCGACCTGCTCTTCGAAGGCGATAACGACCTGGCGATCGTCGAGGCGACGCCGCACAACCCGCCGCTGAGCGACGCGCGGTTCGACCAGCAGCCGCTCCTCGACGACCCGTTCGACCTCGTCGTACCGGAAGGGCACCGGCTGGCGGGGCGGGCCCGGGTCGATCTCGCCGAGGCGGCGCGGGAGGCGTGGATCGCGCCGGTGGAGGACAGCCCCTGCCGTCCGCACGTCCTCTCCGCGTGCGGCGCGGCCGGGTTCACCCCCGAGGTCGTCCATCACGCCCTCGACTGGAACGTCTGCGCCCACCTTGTGGCCCACCGCCTCGGCGTCGCCCTCGTCCCGCGCCTGGCCCACCTGACCCCACACCTGCCGATCACCCGCGTCCGCTGCACCGGCAACCCCCACCGCAAGCTCCTGACCTGCACCCGGGGCGGCGTCCACCCCCGACCCGCGGTGGCGGCGGCACTCGAGGAACTACGGTCCCTGGCGCCCACGGCGGTGGCTTGAAGGACCGACGACCCGAGGCCCTGCCTCCGCCCGAGGTGCCCGAACGGTCCGAGGACCAGCCCCTGTCCGGAGGCGCGGCCGGCCCGGGGGCCTGACTCGTCCGAGGGGCCTGGGTGGTTCCCAGGGGCTGTACGGCCCGAGGGCGAGGGCCTTGGGCTGTCCGAGGCCCCGCCCTGTCCGATGTCCCGGCCGGTCCGGCGACCCGTCCCGAGCGATGGGCGCGAGCGGCCTGAGAGCCTGTCCCGTCCCAGTGACCGTCTCGTAGTCCGAGGCCCTTACCCGACCGCAGGCCCCGGCCGGCCCGAAGTGCCCGCGCGTCATCCCCGGGCGCGCGCCCCCAGGGCCCCTGCGCGTCACCCCCCAGGCGCCCCCACGCGCAGCCCGTCCATGACGAAGTCCAGTAGGCGGGTGGCGCGCGGCTGCCAGTCGGTGTGGGGGTCCATCGTCCACAGGCCGCCGATGGCGAGAAAGAGGTCGTCCGCCGTGATCCCGGGGCGGATGACGCCGGCCTCCTCGGCGGACCGGAGCAGGAGTTCGGCCGCCTCGGTCACCGGGGTGTGCCCGGGCTTCGCCGGCTGCCCGGGTGCGCTGGTGGCCTGGCGGATGGCGTCGGCCAGACCCGCCTTGGCCATGGCGAACCGTGCCAGCCGGTCCATCCACTCGCGCAGGGCCCGGTCGGGCTCCCGGCTCTCGAGCAGCGGCGCCGCGGTGTCGGCGACCTGCTGCATCTCGTGCCGGTAGATCTCCAGGACGAGTGCCTCACGGGTGGGGAAGTGGCGGTAGAAGGTGCCCTGCCCGACACCCGCCTTCTTGGCGATCGAGCTCAGCGGGGCGTCCGCCGAACGCGTCAGTTCCTCCAGCGCCACTTCCAGGATGCGCTCGCGGTTGCGCTGCGCGTCCGAGCGCAGGGGAGCATCCCTCTTCTGCCGCACTCGCCCTCCTCGCGGGCCGTGGCCGAAACCCGACCCTTGTTAAGCGGACAGTTGTCCGTTACGTTTTCCGAGTAACGGACAACTGTCCGCTTGCCTCATCGTATCGGCGTGCCGTCCGTGCGGACAGCCCGCGGCGGCCGTGCCCCGGACCGGGCCCGCCCCGCATCCCGCGCGGTCGCGTACCGGTATCGCCACCCGCTGAGCCCCTCCCCCCGACCTCGCGATGTGAGAGAGAAGGCTTCCATGCCCCCATCGACGTCCAGCGACCTCATCCTGTCCGTCAACGGCGAGAAGTACACGCTGACCGTCGACCACCGCACCACCCTGCTCGACGCCCTGCGCGAGCGCCTGGACATGACCGGCACCAAGAAGGGCTGCGACCAGGGTCAGTGCGGCGCCTGCACGGTCCTGGTCGACGGCCGCCGGAGCGTGGCCTGTCTGCAACTGGCGGTCGCGGCCGAAGGGCGCGAGATCACCACCATCGAAGGCGTGGCCGAGGGCGAGCAACTGCACCCGGTGCAGCAGGCGTTCCTCGACCTGGACGGCTTCCAGTGCGGCTACTGCACCCCGGGCCAGATCTGCTCGGCCATCGCCGTGATCGAGGAGCACGCGGCCGGCTGGCCGAGCGCGGTCACCGGCGACGTCCGGCCCGAGGCGGGACCACCCCCGCTGACCCCGGAGGAGATCCGCGAACGCATGAGCGGCAACCTGTGCCGCTGCGGCGCGTACGTGTCGATCGTCCAGGCCGTGGCCCGGGCCGCCGAGGAGACGAAGGGAGCGGCGGCATGAGGGAGTTCGGCTACCAGCGGGCGTACGACGTCTCCGGCGCGGTGACGCTGCTCGACGGCGACGGGGAAGCCCGTTTCCTGGGCGGCGGTACCAACCTCGTCGACCTGATGAAGACCGGCGTCGAGCGGCCCGCCCGGCTCGTCGACGTACGCGAACTTCCCCTGAACCGCGTCGAGCCGGCCGAGGACGGCGGGCTGCGCATCGGGGCGACCGTCACCAACAGCGACCTCGCCGCCCACCCCGAGGTCCGGCGCCGCTACCCGGCTCTCGCACAGGCGGTGCTGGCCGGTGCCTCCGGACAGCTGCGCAACATGGCCACCGTCGGCGGCAACCTGCTCCAGCGCACCCGCTGCGGCTACTTCACCGACGTCACCTCCCCCTGCAACAAGCGCGCTCCCGGCAGCGGCTGCCCCGCGATCGCCGGCGAGCACCACAATCACGCCATCCTGGGCGCCTCCGGCCACTGCGTGGCCACCCACCCCTCCGACATGGGCGTGGCCCTGGCCGCCTTCGACGGCCGCGTGACGTACGAAACAGCCGCCGGGCCGGGGGAGTTGCCGCTCGCCGACCTCTACCTGCCGGTGGGGGAGACCCCGCACCGGGAGACGGCTCTGCCGCCGGGCGCGCTGATCACCGGCGTCACCCTGCCGCCCACCGCCACGGCGGCCAACTCCCGCTACCGCAAGGTGCGCGAGCGGGCCTCGTACGCCTTCGCCATCGGCTCCGTCGCCGCCGCGCTCGACGTACGGGAGGGCCTCGTCCACGACGTGCGCCTCGCCTTCGGCGCGGTCGCCTCCCGCCCCTGGCGCGCCCGAGCGGCCGAGCGCGTCCTGACCGGCGCCCCGGCCGACGCCGGGAACTTCGCGGCCGCGGCGGACGCCGAACTGGCGGCCGCCAGGCCCCTGCCCCACAACGGATACAAGGTGACCCTGATGCGCAACCTCGTCGTGGCCGTGCTGAGCGAACTCGCCGAGGAGGCCGCCCGATGACCACCGCCGCCACCAGGGGAGCCGTCGGCACCGCGCACACGCGCGTGGAGGGCCGCGACAAGGTCACCGGAGCGGCCCGCTACGCCGGCGAGGTCCCCTTCGCCCGACTCGCCCACGGCTGGCTGGTGCTGTCCACCGTCGCCCGCGGCCGCATCCGTGCCATGGACACCGAGGCCGTGCTCGGGATGCCCGGCGTCCTCACCGTGCTCCACCACCACAACGCCCCGCGCGTCGACACCGGCTACATCGGCATGATGGGCACCTCACCGGACCCGAGCGTCGGGCTCTTCCAGCACGACCGGGTCTCCCACGCGGGCTGGCCCGTGGCCCTGGTCGTCGCCGAGACCTCCGAGCAGGCCAGGGAGGCCGCCGAGGCGCTCGTGGTGCACTACGACCGGGAGCCCCACGACGTCGCGTTCTCGGCAGAGCGCGAGGCCGAGGCGTATGCGCTCGACGGACACGTGCCGGCCGTGGTGGAGAAGGGCGATCTGGAGGCCGGACTCGCGGCGTCCGCCGTCGTGGTGGACGCGGAGTACACCACCCCGGAGGAGCACCACAACCCGATGGAGCCGCACGCGGCGACGGCCCGGTGGGAGGGCGGCCGACTGGAGGTCGTCGACTCCAACCAGGGCACCAACTGGGTCGCCGGTGAGCTCGCGAACCTGTTCTCCCTCGACCCGGCCTCCGTGCGGGTCCGCTCCGAGCACGTCGGCGGCGGATTCGGCAGCAAGGGCGCCCGCGCGCACCAGGTGGCCGCAGTGATGGCCGCGACCGTGCTGCGGCGCCCGGTCCGGGTCGTCATGACCCGGCGGCAGATGTTCTCCCTCGCCGGCCACCGCAGCCCCACCGCCCAGCGGGTCCGGCTCGGCGCCGACGCGGACGGGCGGCTGCGCGCCCTGGAGCACCGGTCGCTGAACCAGACCTCGACCGTCCACGACTTCGTCGAGCCGAGCGCGGCGGCGAGCCGGTCGATGTACGCCGCCGACGCCCACCACACGGCCAGCCGGCTCGTGAAGCTCGACGTCCCCACCCCGACCTGGATGCGCGCCCCGGGTGAGGCGCCGGGCTCGTTCGCACTGGAGTCGGCGCTCGACGAGCTCGCCGAGCGGTGCGGCATCGACCCCATCGAGCTGCGGGTCCGCAACGAGCCCGCGGTGGGTCCGGTCTCCGGGCTGCCGTTCAGCGGCCGCAACCTGATCGCCTGCTTCCGGGAAGGCGCCCGCAGGTTCGGCTGGGCGGAGCGGGATCCACGGCCCGGAGTGCGCCGGGAGGGCCGCTGGCTGCTCGGCACGGGCACCGCGGCCGCCTCCTTCCCTGCGATGGCCATGCCGTCCACGGCGGCCGTGACCGCGGAGGCGGACGGCACCTTCACGGTGGGGGTCAACGCCGCGGACATCGGCACCGGCGCCAGGACCGCGCTCACCCTGGTCGCCGCCGACGCCCTGGAGGTCCCTGCGGACCGCGTCCGGGTGCGGATCGGGGACAGCGACCTCGGCCCCGCGATGATCGCCGGCGGTTCGGCGGGCACCCGCTCCTGGGGCTGGGCCGTCACCGCCGCCGCCGAGGAACTGCGCCAGAGCCTCACGCCGGGCGCCGACATCCCGCCGGAGGGCATCACCGTACGGTCGAACACGGCCGAGGCCATCGGCGCGCTCGCCCAGAAGGAGCGGCACTCGTTCGGGGCGCAGTTCGCGGAGGTCGCCGTCGACCCCGCCACCGGCGAGGTCCGCGTACGCCGCATGCTGGGCATCTTCGCGGCCGGCCGGATCGTCAACCCGCTCACCGCCCGAAACCAGTTCGTCGGCGGCATGGTCTGGGGCATCTCCATGGCCTTGCACGAGGAAGCCGTCCGGGACCGGGCGAGCGGTGGCCTCTACGGTGCCGACCTCGCCGGCTACCACGTCGCGGCGCACGCCGACGTACCGCACATCGAGGCCGACTGGGTCGACGACCCCGACCCGGACGACCCGGTCGGCATCAAGGGCATCGGCGAGGTCGGCATCGTGGGCGCGGCCGCGGCGGTCGCCAACGCCGTGTGGCACGCGACCGGCGTACGCCACCGGAACCTGCCGATCCGGCCCGACCGCGTGCTGCTGGCGGGCGGCGATGCTTGATCTCGCAGGGCCCCTGCGCGAGTGGATCGAGGAGGGCCGGGACTTCGCCGTCGCCACGGTCGTCGCCGTCGGCGGCAGCGCCCCGCGCCCTCCCGGCGCCGCGCTGGCAGTCGCCGCCGACGGCACGGCCATCGGCTCGGTCTCCGGGGGCTGTGTGGAAGGAGCCGTGTACGACCTGTGCCTTCAGTCTCTCCAGGACGGCGAGACACTGGTCGAACGGTTCGGCTACAGCGACGAGGACGCCTTCGCGGTGGGGCTGACCTGCGGCGGGACGATCGACGTCATGATCACCCCGTTCGCGGGCGGTCGTGCGGTCGAGGAGGCCGCGCTGGCGGCTGCCGCCCGGGACGAACCCGTGGCCCTGGCCCGGGTGGTGCGGGGCCCGGCCGGCCTCCTCGGCCAGGCCCTCGTCGTCCGCCCCGACGGCTCGTACGACGGTGGCCTCGGCGGCGACCCGGGCCTGGACCGCACGGCGCTCGACCGGGCCCGCGCCCTGCTCGGCACGGGCCGCACCGGGACGGTGGAGCTCTCCGAGGACGGGTCGCACTGCCCCGGGGGTCTCACCCTGCTCGTCGAGGCGGCCGTGCCGCCGCCCCGCATGATCGTCTTCGGTGCGATCGACTTCGCGGCGGCCCTGGTCCGGGCGGGCAGTTTCCTCGGCTACCACGTCACCGTGTGCGACGCCCGCCCCGTGTTCGCGACCCGGGCCCGCTTCCCGGAGGCCGACGAGATCGTCGTCGACTGGCCGGACCGCTACCTCCGGCGCACCGAGACCGACGGGCGCACGGTGCTGTGCGTGCTCACTCACGACGCGAAGTTCGACATCCCGCTGCTGACCGAGGCGCTGCGACTGCCCGTCGCCTACGTCGGCGCCATGGGCTCCCGCCGCACCCACGAGGACCGCAACCGCCGGCTGCGTGAAGCGGGCGTGAGCGAGCGCGAGCTGACCCGGCTCAGGTCGCCGATCGGCCTCGACCTGGGGGCCCGTACGCCCGAGGAGACCGCGGTGTCCATCGCGGCGGAGATCATCGCGACACGGCACGGCGGGACGGGAACACCACTCACCGATTCGGCCACACCGATCCACAGGGCCTGGCGGGAGGCATACCCGCAACCGGCCTGACGACCGTCCCCGGCGGGCGGTCGGGGACGGGTGTTGCCCGGGGGCCGTGCGGCTGCCCCGGGGCCGGTCGGGTGTTGTCCGGGAGCCGTGTGGCTGTCCCGAGGCTGGGCGGGTGGTGTCCGGGGGCCGCGCGATTGTTCCGGGGGCGGTCGGGTTGCCCGGGGTGACGTGTGGCTGTCCCGGGGCGGTCGGGTGTTGCCCGGGGCCGTGCGTCTGTCCCGAGGCTGGTCGGGTGGTTGCCCGGGGCCGCGCGCCTGTCCCGGGGCGGTCGATTGCCCGGGGCGGGATCGGGTGTTGCCCGGGGTCGTGCGCCTGTCCCGAGGCTGGTCGGGTGTTTGTCCGGGGGGCCCGCGTATCCCCGGGGCCGGTCGGGCGCCCGGCGCATGGCCGCGGGCCTGTCCGGCCCCGGGCCGGAGCTCTCCCGGGCCCCGCCGCACTACCCCCCGTCCGTGCCCCGAGCCCGCTCTCGGCCCGGTCGGCGGAGACACTGCCGGCATGACGGAAGGGCCGGGGCCGTTGCCGGCCGCGGCCCCTCCGTGGGCGCGAGGTGAGGACGGTCAGGCCGCGGTGGGCTCCGAGGCGTGACCGTGCAGACGGGCGATGACCTCGGTCAGCTGCTCGGCGACCTCGGCGTCGTCGGCCGGGTGGGTCTCGGCGAAGCGGGTCATCGAGCCGGGAATGGACAGCTTGACGTCCTCCAGGACCTTGCCGCCGGCCACACCCACGGACTTGCGGGTCTCGTCGTGCGCCCAGACACCGCCGTACTGGCCGAACGCGGTGCCGACCACGGCGACCGGCTTGCCGCTGAGGGCACCGGCACCGTACGGGCGGGACAGCCAGTCGATGGCGTTCTTCAGGACGGCCGGGATGGTGCCGTTGTACTCGGGGGTGAAGAGGATCAGGCCGTCGGCGGCGTTCGCGGCCTCACGCAGCCGCGCGGCGGCGGCCGGGACGCTGCCCTCCACGTCGATGTCCTCGTTGTAGAAGGGGATCTCGGCCAGACCCTCGAACAGGTCCACCTCGGCACCTTCGGGCGCGAGCTTGACGGCCGCCTCGGCGAGCTGGCGGTTGTGCGAACCGGCGCGAAGGCTGCCGACGAGGGCGAGGATACGAACGGACATGCTGACTCCCACATTCTGAGGCACTGCTCTGAAAGACTGCTGAGGATCCGGACCGGGGTCCGTTTAACGTTGTAGCATCTAACCGGACCGCGGTCCAGTTTTGTTCCCGATGCTTTACGCTGGCTTCATGTCCGCCGCCCCGCCCCCCTTCCCGACGCCCCAGGAGCCCGTCGACCACCCCGAGCTGCTTCAGCTCGGCACCGCCCTGGAGGACGACGAGCCCTGCCTGCGGGCTGACGCCGCGCGCAACCGCGCCCGGCTGCTGGAGGCCGCCGGGCGGCTGGTGGCGGAGCGCGGCGCGGAGGCCGTCACGATGGAGGCCGTGGCCGCGGAGGCCTGTGTCGGCAAGGGCACGGTCTTCCGCAGGTTCGGCGACCGTACCGGCCTGCTGACGGCGCTGCTCGACCACTCCGAGAAGAAGTTCCAGGCCGCGTTCCTCGGCGGCCCGCCGCCGCTCGGACCCGGAGCGCCGCCCGTGGAGCGGCTGCGGGCGTTCGGCTGCGCGATGCTGCGCCGCTCGGCCGACGAACTGGAGCTGCAGCTGGCGGCCGAGCCCGGCGCGAGCCGCCGCTATGTCGCCCCCGCCCGTCGTGTGCTGCGGCACCACATGGAGATGCTGCTGCGGCAGGCCGTCCCCGAAGCGGACTGCGAACTGCTCTCCCACGCGCTGATGGGCCAGCTCGACCCGGCCCTCGTGCACCACCTGACCAGGCAGCGCGGCCTGCCGCTGTCCCGCCTCGAGGTCGCCTGGACCGACCTGGTCGACCGGGTGACGGGCACGGGCGCGCCCGCTGAGACCCCTCCGCCCCACCCGTGAGCGCTCACGGGTTCCTCACAACTCCCCCGCCGGAAGCGCGCATTGGGGCTTCTGCCAAGATGCCGTACGTCATGGTGCAGATACCGAAAACGCCCGCGCCCCCGTCCCCCGCACCGTCGCGCTCCGTGCCCACGAGCGCCGATGTGGCCCGCCTGGCCGGCGTCTCGCGCGCGACCGTCTCCTACGTCCTCAACAACACCAGCGCCGTACGGATCAGCGAACCCACCCGCCGCCGTGTGCACGAGGCCGCGAGGGAACTCGGGTACGTGCCGCACGCGGCCGCCCGCAGCCTGCGCGCCGGGCACAGCCGGATGGTCCTGATCCCCGCGCCGACCTTCCCCGTAGGCCCGCTCTACAACCGGTTCCTCACCGACCTCCAGGGATCGCTCGGCAGCCTGGACTACACGGTCGTGCAGTACGGCACCGGCAGCCCGCACAGCGACGAAGCCGCCCGCGCCTGGGCCGAGTTACGACCCGTGGCCGTGCTTGTGCCCGGCTCCGGGCTCGGCCCGCGCGGGGTGGCGGTGCTCAAGCGATCGGGGGCGCGGGCCGTGGTCACCCTCGGCCCCGAGACCATCGAGGGCGCGCACGCGCTGCTCATGGACCACGACGTCGTCGGCCACAGCGCCGGCGCCCACCTCTACGACCGCGGCCGGCGCCGGATCGGCGTCGTCGTCCCGCAGGATCGCGGTCTCGAGGCGTTCTCCGCACCCCGCCTCGACGGCGTGCGCCAGTCGGTGCGCGGCACGGACGCCACCGTGACCGAACTGCCCCTCGCCTACGACGAACAGGCCGCGGCCCGCCTCGCCGCCCGCTGGCGGACCCTCGGCCTGGACGCCGTGTTCACCTACAACGACGAGTACGCGATGCTGCTGATGCGGGCGCTGCTGGACGAGGGCATCCGCATCCCCGAGGAGACGGCCGTGATCGGCGCCGACGACCTGATGCTCGGGCGGCTGCTGCGGCCCCGGCTGAGCACGGTCCAGCTGGAGCTGCCCTGCGGCCGTGAACTCGCCGAACTGGTCGACCGCGCAGTGCGCAGGCCCAGCTCGGAGCCCGAGACGCACAAGGCGCTGGGGGCGACGGTGCTGCACCGCGAATCGAGTTGATCCGGCGGGGCGCGACTCCCCGGCTGGGGGTCACCGCCCGGCGTTCGTGCCGCGGCACGGCTAGGATGTTGCATGCTCAACAAAACGGGGGCGCGTTCCTGCGCGAGCCGCGGCGCACGCCGCTGCGCCCGCTCGGCGCGCCCCGCCATGTGACCGCCGAACCGGCCGCGCACGCACGGGAGTTCGCCCACCCCGTCAGCCGGTGACCGATCGATCGGAGAGCCGTCATGCCGTTGCTCGACACCAGGAGCTGGCAGCCCCGCCGCCTCACGGGGCCCGGGTACACCGTCACCGAGCCCGCCACCGGCCAAGCCCTCGGCACCCTCGCCCTCGCCACCCCCGAGGACGTCGGGTCCGCCGCCGAGCGAGCCGAGGCAGCCCAGCGCGCGTGGGCACGCACCCCGCACTTCGCCCGTGCCGCCGTGCTCCGCAAGGCCGGCGACCTGTTCACCGAGCACGCCGCCGAACTGCGCGAATGGCTCGTCCGTGAATCGGGCTCCGTCCCCGGCAAGGCCGACTTCGAACTGCACGTCGCCGCCCAGGAGTGCTACGAGGCCGCCGCGCTCGCCTCCCGCCCGGCCGGCCAGGTCCTGCCCAGCGAAGCACCGCGCCTGTCGTACACGCGCCGCGTCCCGGCCGGCGTGGTGGGCGTCATCTCGCCGTTCAACGCCCCGCTGATCCTGTCCATCCGCTCCGTCGCACCGGCCCTGGCGCTGGGCAACGCGGTCCTGCTGAAGCCGGACCCGCGCACGGCCGTCTGCGGAGGCCTGTCCCTCGCCGCGGTCTTCGCCGCCGCCGGCCTGCCGGAGGACCTGCTGCATGTGCTCCCCGGCGGCCCGGAAGTCGGACAGGCCCTGGTCGCCGACCCGCGCGTGCCGGTCCTCTCCTTCACCGGCTCCACCGCCGCGGGACGGGCCGTGGGCGAGGCCGCCGGACGTCACCTCAAGCGGGCCCACCTGGAACTGGGCGGCAACTCCGCCATGATCGTGCTGGAGGACGCCGACCTCGACGCGGTGATCTCCACGGCCGCCTGGGGCTCGTTCTTCCACCAGGGCCAGATCTGCATGACCACCGGACGCCATCTGGTGCACGCGTCCCTCTACGACGAGTACGTCGAGCGGCTGGCCGCCAAGGCGGACTCACTCGCCGTCGGCGACCCGCACCGGGACCAGGTCCACCTGGGCCCCATCATCGACTCTGGCCAGCTCACCAAGATCAGGGGCCTGGTCGAGGCCAGCACCGCCGCGGGCGCCAAGCTCGCCGCCGGCGGCACCCACGACCGGCTCTTCTACCGGCCGACGGTCCTCGCCCACGTCGACGACCGCACCCCCGCGTACGCGGAGGAGGTCTTCGGCCCCGTGGCGCCCGTCCGTTCCTTCACCACCGCCGACGAGGCGGCGGCTCTGGCCGCGCAGAGCCCGTACGGCCTCTCCCTGGGCATCGTCACCAGGGACCCGGCCCGCGGCCTGGACCTCGCCGAGCGCATCCCGACCGGCATCGTCCACATCAACGACCAGACCGTGAACGACGAGGCTGTGGCGCCCTTCGGCGGAGTCGCCGCCTCGGGCACCGGCGCCCGCTTCGGCGGTGAGGCCAATCTGGAGGCGTTCACCGAACTGCGCTGGACGACGGTACGCGGAGACGTCGCTCCGTACCCCTTCTAGAGCCCCCTCTAGAGCCCCCGTACCCGAGGGCCCGGGCTCCCGGGCCCTCGGAGCGGGTCACTCGGCCGGCTGCTGGGCCTGCTGCTCGGCAACCGCCTTGCGGACCTCGTCCATGTCGAGGTTGCGGGCCTGCCCGATGACGTCGGTGAGAGCGGCCTCGGGCAGGGCGCCCGGCTGTGCGAACACGGCTACCTGGTCACGGACGATCATCAGCGTGGGGATGGACTGGATACCGAAGGCCGCGGCCAGCTCGGGCTGCGCCTCGGTGTCCACCTTGCCGAACACCAGGTCCGGGTTCTCCCCCGCCGCCTTCTCGTACACCGGGGCGAACTGCTTGCACGGCCCGCACCAGTCGGCCCAGAAGTCGATCAGGACGAACTCGTTGTCCGTGACCGTCTGGTCGAAGTTCTCCTTGGTGAGCTCCACGGTGCTGCTCATGGCGTAAATCCCTCTTCCTGGTGTGGGGTCAAGCCGTCGGCACAACACGGCCGACCGGACACGTATTCCGCGCCCCTACCCATGTGGCCAGGGCGCACACCACCCACCAGACTGACCCCATGACGGAAACGGAAACCAACGCGTACGACGTCGTGGTGCTCGGGGCCGGGCCCGTGGGGGAGAACGTCGCCGACCGCACCCGCGCCGCCGGACTGACCACCGCGGTCGTGGAGAGCGAGCTGGTCGGCGGCGAGTGTTCCTACTGGGCCTGCATGCCCAGCAAGGCCCTGCTGCGGCCGGTCATCGCCCGCGCGGACGCCCGCCGCGTGCCCGGCCTGCGCCAGTCGGTGCAGGGCCTCCTCGACGCCTCCGCGGTCCTCGCCCACCGGGACTACTACACCTCCCACTGGAAGGACGACGGTCAGGTCGGGTGGCTCGACTCCATCGGCGCCGACCTGTACCGCGGCCACGGGCGCCTCACCGGCCCCCGCACGGTGACGGTCACCGGTCCGGACGGCGGCGAGCGCGTCCTGACCGCCCGGCACGCCGTCGCCGTCTGCACCGGCAGCCGCGCCGCCCTGCCCGGCCTGCCCGGGCTCGACGCCGTCAAGCCGTGGACGAGCCGGGAGGCCACCAGCTCCAAGACCGTGCCCGGCCGGCTGATCGTGATCGGCGGCGGCGTGGTCGCCACCGAGATGGCCACGGTCTGGCAGGCCCTCGGCTCGCAGGTCACCCTGCTGGTCCGCGGCAAGGGCCTGCTTCCCCGGATGGAGCCCTTCGCCGGAGAGCTGATCGCCGAGGCGCTCAAGGAGGCCGGCGCGGACGTCCGTACGGGCACCTCGGTGGAGTCGGTGACCCGGGAGAACGGGACGGTCGTGGCAGTCACCGACACGGGCGACCGCATCGAGGCCGACGAGATCCTCTTCGCCACCGGCCGTGCCCCGCGCACCGACGACATCGGCCTGGAGACGATCGGCCTCGACCCCGGCTCCTGGCTGCCGGTCGACGACAGCCTCCGCGTGAGCGGCCACGACTGGCTGTACGCGGTCGGCGACGTGAACCACCGCGCCCTCCTCACCCACCAGGGCAAGTACCAGGCCCGCGTCGCGGGCGCCGCCATCGCCGCGCGGGCCACCGGGGAGACCCTCCTCGCAGAGCCCTGGGGCGCCCACGCCGCGACCGCCGACCACGCCGCCGTCCCGCAGGTCGTCTTCACCGACCCGGAGGCCGCGGCCGTCGGCCTGTCCCTGGCCGAGGCGGAACAGGCCGGGCACCGGGTGAAGGCCGTGGACGTGGACCTGTCCACCGTCGCCGGGGCGGGCCTCTACGCCGACGGCTACCGAGGCCGCGCCCGCATGGTGGTCGACCTCGAGGACGAGATCCTGCGCGGCGTCACCCTCGTCGGCCCCGGCGTCGGCGAACTCATCCACTCCGCGACCATCGCGGTCGCCGGCCAGGTCCCGATCAGCCGCCTGTGGCACGCCGTCCCGTCGTACCCGACGATCAGCGAGGTGTGGCTGCGGTTGCTGGAGGCACACCGCGACGCGTGACCTCCGCTCAGCCGGCGTCGCGGCACGGCCGACGGTGTCGACACGCGTGCGCGGGCACCACCAGCTCCCGGTAGTCGTCGTCCCACAGGTGACCTCGGCGCGGGAGGCCGGGTCCAGGTTGTCGGCAGTCGGCGAGGGACGTGAGACCTCGCTCGCCTTCGGTGTTGTTGTCCGCGGACAACAACACCGAGGGTTCACGAAGCCGGCGCAAGCGATATCGGGGCGCCAACTACGCGCTGACGTGCCGACGGCGGGGCGTCGCCGGCGCCCCCGCCCTTGTCCGTGTCAGGCCGTCACGGGCCAGAACTGCACGAGGTACTTCTCCACGCCTTCGCCCGTACCCTCCTGTCCCGACAGTGCCGCAGCTTCGCTGCGCCCAGCACAGCTCACCCGCACTCGCCAGGACCCCCCCGAATCGGCAAGCGTGATCACGTCATCGGCGCGCCCCAAGCCCATGGACCACACGGCCACTTCACCACTGGTCGACTCGAAGTCGGCCTCAGCCTGCTCGTCCCACGGCGAAGAATCCTGCACGGGCGGCTCGGCGTCCCACACCTCCGGCGGCCCCTTCCGGGAACGCACTTGCATCGCCTTCCGGGCTGGTGGGCGGCCGTTCTGACCGCCATGACGGCTGATCTCATCAGATGGCAGGACTGCGTTACGCACCCGCGGTCGTCGACGGGCCCGGAACGCGGAAAGGCTCCCGGGCGTGATAGATGCCCCGGATGTTGGCCAGTTGCTCCTCACGGGTCGCCTCGGGGTTCACCTGGGAGGGCCCTTCGGCGTCCAGGAGTTCCTCGAACGAGGGCTTGGAGAGTGCCGGTCGCCGCGAGCGCGGCGGGTAAGCAGGTCAGTGTCCTCGGCCTCCCTGACTGCCAAGGCGAGACGCACCTCGTCTCATTCGAAAGGGTGTCGTCGTACGTCAGCCGAAGCCGCGGAGCGAGGTGGCGACACGCATCGCCGGCCGACCGCAGGTTCCTGCCGCTTGATCACCGGCCGGTAAAGCCGGGAGCCCCTGCCTTCACAGCGGTTGTGACCTGCGGCTACTGTTTCGCCGCTGTCGTGCGGACGAACGTGAAGCCGTCCATTCGCCTTGGGGGAGGGGATCGGCAGCCATCCATTCACTGTGGGGGCACATTGAACCTGCGTACGCGCCGCAGATCCGCGGCGCTCACCACTGCCGCCGCGCTCGCGGCGGGCCTCATCGCCGCGCTTCCCGGGTCGGTCGCCGCCGTTCCCGGCAACTGGCCGGCCACCGACGGGAAGCTGCTCTACACGGACGTCGGCGGTCAGATGGCGTTCGTCCGTCCCGACGGGTCGTCGTGGTCCCAGTTCCACCCGACCGGAGACCAGGGCGCCTGGTCCGCCGACGGCAGCCAGGTCGCCTTCGTGAACCACTACGACGACCACATCCGCACGGCATGGGCCGACTCCGAGACCACCGGCGCCGACATCGCCATGCCCTCGGGCAGTGGCTGGCATCCTGCCGATCCGACCTTCTGGTACGGCGGCGGTGACATCGTCTTCACGGCCGGCGGCCGGCTGCGGCTGACCGCGGCCGACGGCACCCGCACACCGAAGGCCCTGTTCGGCACCGATGTCGACGGCTGCGACTCCGAGCCCAGCGGCGCGGTGAACGGCATGCTGGCCTTCGTACGCACGGGCACGAGCTGCGGGACCGCGGGCGCCCCGGCCGTCTGGGTCTACAACGGCCGCTCCGGGGCGTTCACCAAGCTGGCCGACGACGCGAAGGACCCGAGCGTCTCCCCGGACGGCAGGTCGGTGGCCTTCACACGGTCGGTCGACGGGCACCGGCAGCTCTTCAAGGTCAACACCGACGGCACCGGGCTCACCCAGCTCACCACGGACGCCGTGGACCACAACCGGCCCGCCTGGTCGCCGCAGGGCAACCGGATCGCGTACGACGTCTTCGTCTCCGGCGACCCCGACGTCCCCAGCGGACCCCAGGTGTGGATCCACGACCTCGGCACGGGCACGCAAGAGCAGGTGCCCCAGGGCACCGGCACCGACGTGGCCTGGCAGCCGCTCAGGGACAACGCGATCTCCCGGGTCTACGGCTCCGACACCTACGACACCAACATCGCGTCGTCCAAGTGGACCTGGAACACGGTCGGCGCCGGTGCGACCGGCCTGCCGAACGCGAACGCGGCCGTGCTCATCAGCAAGTCCGACGCGGCCTACGCCACCACCGCGACATCGCTGGCCGGCAAGAAGCGGGGTCCGGTGCTGATGACCTCCGGGACGGGCCTGGACTCCTCGGTGCAGACGGAGCTCAAGCGCATGCTGCCCAAGGGCAGGACGGTGTACTTGGTCGGCGGCACCAAGATCCTCAGCAGCGCGGTGGCGTCCAAGGTGACCTCGCTCGGGTACGTGGCCAAGCGGCTGTCCGACGTCTCGCGCTACTCGACCTCGGTGGCCGTGGCCAAGACCGTCACCAGCACGCCGAAGTACGTCTTCCTCGCCACCGGCACCGACTACCACAACGCCCTCGCGGCGAGTTGCGCCGCCGGTTCCATGGGCTCCGCCGGTACAGCGACCGTCCTGCTGACCGACGGTTCGACCATGACCGCGTCGGTCTACGGGTACCTCAACAAGTACAGTCCCGGCACGACGAAGATCATCACGGTGGGGACCGACGCCGAGTCGGCGCTGACCAAGGCGTACAAGGCCGGGAAGATGCCGAACTGGCCCGGCTCGTACAGCTACTACCGGGTCGCCGGCTCTACGCCGCAGTCGAACGCCATACAGCTCGCCAACCTGTGGTGGTCGCTGCCGTCGAACGCCGCCGTGGCCTCCGTGGGGAGCTGGCGGGGCGGTGTCTCCGCGTCCTCGGCGATGACGACCTACGGCCCGCTGCTGTGGACCGACGTCACCTCGCTGCCGTACGACACCAAGCGGTACCTGATGCGGATGTCCTCGAGCATGTACCACGTGGCCGTCTTCGGCGGCTCGGGATCGGTCGACGCCTCCGTCATCCCCAAGATCGGTGCGGCGATCGGCGTGGGCACCCACTACGCCTACACGCCGTACTACAAGGGCGCGGCGCCGCAGACCACGACCGCGCAGCCGCTGTCCGGCGGCACCGGGTCCGCGCCCAGCCCGGATCTCGCGCCACTGCGGGTGACGGCCACGAAGTAGCCCTCGCGGACTTCAGGGCCCCGACCGGTCAGCCGGTCGGGGCCCTGCATCTCAGCCGTCTTCGGGGTGGTACTGGTGGGCTCGCCTCATTCGAAAGGGCGTCGTCGTACATCAGCCGAAGCCGCGGAGCGAGGTGGCGACGTACCCCAGCAGGACGAGGCCGCAGCTGCCGACGGCGACGAGCATCTGCGGAAGGCTCGGCTGGCTCCCCAGCATCAGGGGACTCCAGCCCCAGAACACCAGCACGGTCAGCGCCGTGCGCACGGTCTGGAGTGGCGCCGACCAGGCCACCTCCTGAAGGTTGTCGGCGTCGGGCACGAGGGCGAACACCGGGGTCAGGATCGCGCCGATGAGCGCGACGACGATGAAGGCGATCAACGAGCCCACGCCCAACTCGTCGTCCTGGAAGGCCTTCCAGCGGTTCTCGGCGAGCGTGGGCAGGTCCTTGCTCTCATTGACGTAACCGCCGAGACCGGGGTCCGACCGGGCCCACAGGACGTCGACCTCGGTTCCTTTGCCGGGCTTGTCGCGCGTGAAAGCACCCCGCACGGTGAGCCGTTCGGCACCGCCGGGCACGGAGACCACGAGCCGTGACACGTATCCCTTCACGGCACCCTCGCTCAACTCCTGTCGTGTCGACTGCCGTTCCACGACCGCCGCGGTGCTCACCTCCGCGCCCGCGTCTCGCAGGGCGTCGAGCTTGTCGCCCGCGTTGGACGAGGTAAGGAGAGCGACGGCGAACACGGCGGAGGAGAACGCGACGAGGACCCAGAGGACACCGGTGCGAAGCTTGACCCAGAACTCGTCCGTGAACCCGTCGTCCTTGGGCTCGCCGCGCAGCACCCACAGCGCCACGACCCGCACCGCCGCACACCCTACGGCGACGGCACCCCACACGAAGGGTTCGTGCCAGGGCCGGGCCATGGCGGTGGCCCCCAACAGCCACATGCAGGCGACGCCGGCCGCGACCCACGCCGCGAGCGAGCACAGCCGTACGAGCCATACCAGCGCCGAACGCACAGATCCTCCCGATGAACATGTGAAACGGCCTCACCGCGGCGAGCCCATCGAGGTGCCGACGTACGCGGCCGGGACGAGCAGGCCCCCAGTCGACGGGCCGTACGAGTACGGGAACCCGGCACACGAGGCCATCTTCGGAGTGCCGGCCGAGCGCGTTCACGAGGACACACGGGTGGCGTGGGAGTGGGTCCTCGGCTAGGAAATCCGGGGCGTAGACATACGGTCACGGGTAACGGAGGTGCCCCGGCGGGCGCCTCCGAATTTCGGCCGGGAGGCTCAGCGCGGCCGGTCGCGATGCGTCAGCGCAGCCGGTCGCGATGCGCTACGGCAGCTCGAAGCCGAGCGCCCGCGCCGCCTCCTCCGGTGTCGGCTGAGCCCAGCGCTCCGCCATGGCCTGGTTGGACGACAGCGAACGCGACTCGGCGCGGTCCAGGTACAGGACGCCGTCGAGGTGGTCCGTCTCGTGCTGCACGATCCGTGCCGGCCAGCCCGTGAACACCTCGTCCAGGGCCCGCCCGTGCTCGTCCTGGCCGGTCAGCCGCACCTCGGCGTGCCGCGCCACCACCGCCTGCCAGCCCGGCACGCTGAGGCAGCCTTCGAAGAACGCGGCCCGCGCGTCTCCGACCGGCTCGTAGGCGGGATTGACCAGCACGCGGAACGGCTGCGGAACCCGCCCGCGCGCGAGACGCACCTCCTCCGGCACCGGCGCCGGATCCTCGATCACCGCGATCCTGAGCGGCACACCGACCTGCGGCGCCGCCAGACCGACCCCGGGCGCCGCGCGCATGGTGACCCGCAGGGCCTCGACGAACCGGGCCAGCAGGGCGGGCTCCAGCTGACCGTCGTAGGGCTGGGCGCCGTGCCGCAGCACCGGGTCGCCGGCCGCGACGATGGTCAACGGGAGGCCCTGGCCGAGGAGTTGTTCGACCCGTTCGGCCAGGTGTGCGCGATCGCTCGGTGTTCCCATCGCGTCAGGATGGCACGGCACCCCGCACCGCCGCGTGACGCACGTCACACGTGTTCTCCGGGAACTGAACGCCCCGCCGCCCCGACTACTGCACCGCAACGGCCACCGCCAACACCGCAACGGCCCAGAAGACGTCCCCGGAGAAGCCCGCCGATGACCACCGCTCCCTCGACCACCACGGACGAGGCCCCGCAGCCAGCCGCCCCGGCACCGTCGAAGAGCAGTTGGGCCCCCCTGCGCCCGCTGATCCTCCGCCTGCACTTCTACGCCGGGGTGCTGGTGGCGCCGTTCCTCCTCGTCGCGGCCGTCACCGGCCTGCTGTACGCCGGATCCTTCCAGGCCGAGAAGCTCGTGTACGACCACGAACTGACCGTCCCCGCAGGCGAGGAGAAGCTGCCGATCAGCGAGCAGGTGGCCGCCGCGCGCAAGGCCCACCCCGAGGGCACGATCTCGGCCGTACGCCCCTCACCGGAGGCCGACGCGACGACCAGGGTGATGCTGTCCGGCGTCCCGGGCGTCGACGAGGGCCACACGCTCGCCGTGTTCGTCGACCCGTACAGCGCGAAGGTGCGCGGCTCCCTCGAACAGTACGGCTCGACCGGTGCCCTGCCGCTGCGCACCTGGATCGACGAGTTCCACCGGGACCTGCACCTGGGGGAGCCGGGGCGGCTGTACAGCGAACTGGCGGCCAGCTGGCTGTGGGTGATCTCGGCGGCCGGCCTGGTGCTGTGGTTCTCCCGGCGCCGGGCCCTGCGCAAGGTGCGGGGGACGAAGGGGCGGCGCCGCACCCTCGGACTGCACGGCAGTGTCGGCGTGTGGGCGGCGGCCGGCTTCTTCTTCCTCTCGGCGACCGGCCTGACCTGGTCGACCTACGCCGGGGCCACCATCGACGAGCTGCGGACCTCGCTGGGCCAGGCCACCCCCTCGGTGTCGGCGGCTGCCGGCGGTGAACACGCCGGCCACGGCTCCGCCGCCGGACAGGGGGGTGACGCCGCGCACGGCGTGGGCCTGGACAAGGTCCTGGCGGCGGCGCGGGCCGAGGGGCTGGGCGACCCGGTGGAGATCGTGCCGCCCGCCGACGCGAACTCGGCGTACGTCGTCAAGCAGGTGCAGCGCGGCTGGCCCACCAAGCAGGACGCCGTCGCGATCGACCCGGCCGACGGCCAGGTCATGGACGTGCTGCGCTTCGCGGACCACCCGGTACTCGCGAAGCTCACCCGGTGGGGCATCGACCTGCACACCGGCGTCCTCTTCGGCCTGGCCAACCAGATCGCCCTGATGCTGCTCGCGCTCGCCCTGATCCTGCTGATCGTGTGGGGCTACCGCATGTGGTGGCAGCGTGGCCGCGGCACCGCCTTCGGCCGTCCGATCCCACGCGGCGCCTGGCAGCAGGTCCCGCCCCAGATCCTGGTGCCGCTGCTGGCCGGCATCGCCGTACTCGGGTATTTCCTGCCCCTGTTCGGCATTCCTCTGGCGGCCTTCCTCGCCGTCGACATCCTGCTGGGGGAGATCGCCCACCGGCGGGGGCGGCGGTCGTACGGGACACCGGCCGCGTAGCGGACGCGCAGACGCACGGATGCCCGGCTCCCCACGGAGCCGGGCATCCTCATGTGCGGGGGCGGGTCAGCGCTGCTCGAAGTCACCCGCGAGCGCCGAGGCGATCCGCAGGTGCGACTCCGCCTCCTCGTGCCGGTTCTGCCGCTGCAGTGTGCGGCCGAGCATCAGCCGGGCGTAGTGCTCCACGGGATCCCGCTCGACGATCGTCCGCAACTCGCCCTCGGCACGACGCAGTTGGGCCGAGTGGTAGTAGGAGCGCGCCAGGAGCAGCCGGGGCCCGGTCTGCTCGGGCACCTCCTCGACCAGCCCGGTCAGGACGCGCGCGGCGGCGGCGTAGTCCTTGGCGTCGAAGAACAGCTGCGCGCGCTCCCAGCGCTCGGCCGGGGTTCCGTGGGCGTAGTACGACGTGTCGTGGGTCGTGTTCACTCGGGGCCTCCTTCGGGGGCGACAACCGAGCCTGCCGGTTCACTATTCCCCTGGTCGGGCCAGGGGTGCGGCGCCGGGACTATCGGGTCAGGGCGGCCAGTTCGGCACCGGCCCGCTCGGTGATCAGGCTCAGCACGCGGCCCGTGACGGCCAGGTCCTCCACCGGGATGCCGTCGTAGATCCGGGCGGTGATGGGTGCCGTCTCGCCGGAGGTCGTGGCGTACAGCTCGCGCCCGGCGTCCGTGATCCGTACGCCCGACGCCCCGGCCGGGGTCAGCCACCCCGCGGTGATCAGCTCGTCGAGCACGCCGTGCACCTCCGCGGCGTCGACCTTCAGTGCGCCGGTGACACCGTCGACGAGCTGCTCGCGCCCGACCGGACCGTCGGCGAGGGCGGCGAGCCGGAGGGTGACGGACTGCTGGAAGGTGATGCCGTGCCGGGCCAGCACGTTCTCGAGGAGGGCGCGCCCGGCGTAGTGGGCCAGGGCGATGACACGTGGGTCGACGAGGGTTGTGGTGGTGGTCATGACTGCTCCGTCTCGTTCTCGCTGAAGGGATCAAGCGGTGCGTCGAGCAGGGCCGTGAGGTCGCGCTCGAACTCTCGGGTGCGCGCGCTGTCGAGGCCGCCGAGCGGATCGAGGAGCTGCTGGAGGAGTCCCTGGACGACCTCGATCGCCCGCCGGGTGACTTCGCGGCCCTGCTCGGTGAGGGCGAGCTGCACCGCGCGCGGGTCGCGCGGGTCCCTGGTGCGCTCCAGGAGACCGGCCGCCTCCAGGGCGCGGGCCAGCTTCGACACGTAGAGCGGCTCCAGTCCGGTGTGGTCGGCGAGGCGGCGTTGGCTGGGCCGTTCGCCGGAGCGCTGCATGCCGTGCAGTGACGCCACCAGCGAGTACTGCGCATGGGTGAGTCCCAGCGGGGCCACCGCACGGTCGACCGCGACCCGCCACTTCATCGACAGCCGCCACACCAGGAACCCGGGCGTCGCGCCTTCGGAACCGTTGCTCACAACGGATACAGTACATGGCTACTATGTACATGGCTACTGTTTTGGAGGTGTCTGCGGCGCGGCCCGAACCCGACGCTGACGCAAGCCCTTGTGCCGGACTAGGTTGTGCGCCATGAGCAATCTTGAGCGCGAGGCGACCCCCTCCCTGTGCGGTGGCCGTGGCTTCGTGGTGGCGGAGCCGGTGCGTGAACTCCTCAGCCCGCGCCGGGTGAAGCTGGGCGAGTCCAGCGAGGTCCGCCGGCTGCTGCCCAACCTCGGTCGCCGTATGGTCGGGGCCTGGTGCTTCGTCGACCACTACGGTCCCGACGACATCGCCGACGAGCCCGGAATGCAGGTGCCGCCGCACCCCCACATGGGTCTGCAGACCGTGAGCTGGCTGCACGAGGGGGAGGTGCTGCACCGCGACTCCACCGGCAGCCTCCAGACGATCCGCCCGCGCGAACTCGGCCTGATGACCTCCGGCCGGGCCATCAGCCACTCGGAGGAGAGCCCGCGCTCGCACGCCCGCTTCCTGCACGGCGCTCAGTTGTGGGTCGCCCTCCCCGACGGTCACCGTCACACCGACCCGCGCTTCGAACACCACGCCGACTTGCCGGTCGTTACGGCACCCGGTCTCACGGCCACGCTGATCCTCGGCGACCTCGACGGCGCGACCTCACCCGGCACGGCGTACACCCCGATCGTCGGCGCCGACCTGGCCCTGACCCGAGGCGCCGACGTACGCCTCCCTCTGGAACCGGACTTCGAGTACGCCGTCCTGTCCATGTCCGGAGAGGCCCACGTCGACGGCGTGCCCGTCCTCCCCGGCTCGATGCTCTACCTCGGCTGCGGCCGCAGCGAACTGCCCCTGCGGGCGGAGTCGGACGCGGGCCTGATGCTCCTGGGCGGCGAACCGTTCGAGGAGGAATTGATCATGTTCTGGAACTGGATCGGGCGGACGCAGGGGGAAATCGAGCAGGCTCGTCAGGACTGGATGGAGGGGACACGGTTCGGCGAGGTGAAGGGGTACGACGGGGATCCGCTGCCCGCACCGGAACTGCCGCCGGTGCCATTGAAACCACGGGGAAGGGTGCGCTGACCTGCGGAAACGTGTCAGCGTTGGTGGCGCCGGGCGGAAGGCCGTCGCGTGATTCTCACCATCTTCCACCTGCCCTCCGCAACACGTCGGAACAGCCGGCTGGCTCTGGCCGGTGCGGTCTGTCAGCAGTGCCGCTCGGGTCCGGTCCGAGAAGCGCTGCGCCGGAGAGTGACGAGCGGGTGCTTCGTCTGCTGGTGGTACACGCCTGACCTCGCTCCTGACCTGCGACAAAGAGTGGAAACGTCGCGTGCCAGGCTGATTCGGTCCGCACCTGGTCCGGATCTTGATGAGTGGTACGTGGTGCTAGCGAGTGGGCCGCGCGGTATCACATGGCACACGTTGTAGAAACCGCCCGTGGGCGTCCAGGCAAGTCCAAGATGAGCGCGTAATGCCAGGTCAGCGCATTCTGGTCCGGGCGAGTCGACGCAGTCGGTGATAGGCGTGTGAGAGCGGCGTGCGACGAGAAGCCCCGCACCCGCGCCGGCGACCGGGCCAGTCATACATGAACGGTGAGGCCGCCCGGAAACAGTCGGCGGTGGGGAGGCCGTGCCTCGCCGCCTTGTGTAGAAGAAGGGCGTGAAACTGCTTGATCAACATCAGCCGAGCCTCACGGGCGATCCAGCCCTTCGTTCCGGGCCGGATGCTGGCGCGTTTTCGCTGGCGGCTTCCGTCATGCCGTTATAACGTTGTGATCAGCAGTCGTGGTTCCGAAGTTCCGTTCGCCCGTGATCGCCATCACGGGCGTTCTTGCTGTTCAGCGCCTCTCCGGACCAGGGCGATCACCTCCCGGACGCGCAGGGTGCGTGCCCGGTTTCCCTCAAAGGAGACAGTCATGGCCAAGGGCACAGTGAAGTGGTTCAACAGCGAGAAGGGCTTCGGCTTCATCGAGCAGGAGGGCGGCGGCCCCGACGTCTTCGCCCACTACTCCAACATCGCCAGCCAGGGCTACCGTGAGCTGCAGGAGGGCCAGAAGGTCGAGTTCGACGTCACGCAGGGTCAGAAGGGCCCGCAGGCGGAGAACATCCGCCCCGCCTGATCGCGCGCCTCGGTAAGGGCCCGGCATCCCGGCTTCGGGACGCCGGGCCCTTCCCGTCTGCTGCAGTGGTCTGACGGAGGGCGTCCCATATCTCGCTGAGCTTCGCGGAGGACAGGACGCCCGCCCGCTCGATCAGGTCCTCCTGGGACACGGTGGTCAGCCACGTGCAGGGGGTAAAGCCCGGGCGCGGGAACGCGAACCGCAGCACGCCTTCAATGGGCAGTCCTTCCATGGCACCTACTTGCACTTCGACGCCCAGACCGCTGATGTCGACGCCCGCAGGAGTGACGACCTGCATCGCCCGGATCCTGGACGCGTCGTCTGCCGCCAGCAGTACGACCAGCCGCCGCTCGTCGAACTCCACCCACCAGACTTCGCCACGTTGCACACGTCCTCCTGACTCAGGACGGCAGGCGGAACTGCGCGACCCTGACGCGTTGTGGAGACGGGTGCAGCCACCGTTGATCATCGTGAGTTGTGTATCAACCGCGCCGCCCGTCTCCCGTCCCGGTCGATGACGCCGCTCCGTCGCCCGTCGCCGTCTCGGGCCCGGCGCATCTGCATGCCGTGACCCGCCTTCAGTAAACGGTTACGTGGACCGCTGCGACGACCCCGCAAACCGGCACAACCAGCTTGCCGTGCTCACCGCGCAGGGGGGCCGGCTTCTGGAGGGGGCGGCACCCGGCCACGTCGAGGCCGTACGCCGCGCCGTCTTCGACACGCTGACCCCCAACAGGTGCGCCAGTTCGCGGAGATCGGTGAGGCGATCAACGCCGCACTGCAACGCGTGGACGCCGCACAAGACGATCAGGAGGTACTGCCCTGGCGTCGGAGATAGGGCGGCCTGGTCTCGGTGGCACGGCAGGCGTCCTGGCCGTGATCCGCAGTGTTGAGCGGTCGCCATGGCCACGGCGACGTAAGCGTTCCGTCATCTCTGGCGGGGTCCGTGGCGCCTTCCTGACCCGTTGAATGGGGAGCTACGAAAGCTCTCAGGGAAGTGAGGCAGGGCATGACGCGTATGCGGACGGCGTTGGGCAGGCCGCTGGTCATCGGTGTACTGGTGGTGGCGGTCGCCGGTGTCGGTCTCGGGCTGTATTGGTTCCAGCCGTGGAAGCTGTGGCAGGACGAGACCGTGGAGGAGGCCCTGCCCGGTGCCGTGACTACATCGGCACCCCCGGCGCCGGCACCCTCCTCATCCCCTTCGCAGTCCCCCTCCCCGGTGTCCGAGCCGCAGACGCTGGCGCGCGGCGAGTTCATCAGCCACGAGCACGGCACCTCGGGCGTGGTGAAGCTCGTGCGGCTCTCCGACGGTTCTCACGTCGTACGGCTGGAGAACCTGGACACCAGCAACGGCCCGGACCTGCGCGTGTGGCTGACCGACGCGCCGGTGAAGGAGGGAACGGCCGGCTGGCACGTCTTCGACGACGGCGAGTACGTCAGCCTCGGCAAGCTCAAGGGCAACAAGGGCAGCCAGAACTACACCGTGCCCGCCGACATCGACCCAGCCCGCTACACCAGCGTCAGCATCTGGTGCGACCGGTTCGACGTGTCCTTCGGAGCCGCCCGGCTCGCTCGCGCGTGACGCAGCCCGGGCCCAGCCCTGGGATCCGTCGGCGCCGGGAGCACCGGCGTCGGCCGTCTCACTTCGGCTCGTGCGGCAGGGTTTCCCTTCCCAGGGGTATCCGGCCGCCCTCAGTCGGGGTCCAATGGTGAAAGGCACGCCCTTCCAACCCGTACCGGTCAAAGGGGCACGCAATGGATCCATGGCTGATCTGGTTGATCATCGCCGCCGTCCTGGCCGTGGCGGAGATCATCACCCTTACCGCAGCGCTCGGAATGCTGAGTGCGGCCGCGTTGGTCACGGCCGGATCCGCGGCGGTCGGGCTGCCTCTGCCCCTCCAGTTCGTTGTGTTCACCGTCGTCGCAACCGTCACGGTGCTGTTTGTGCGCCCCATCGCGTTGCGTCACGTGCTCCGGCCTCAAGTGGCGCGATTCGGAGTGGACGCGCTGGTCGGAAAAGCTGCCTATGTCGTTGCGGAAGTGACGGGCCGGGGCGGCAGAGTCCGCATCGACGGCGAGGAGTGGACGGCTCGCCCCTACGACGAGACGCTGGTGATCCCTTCGGGAACGACCGTCGATGTCATAGAGATCAGTGGCGCCACTGCGATCGTCTACCCCAGGGACTGAACCCATGGAAACTTCGGCGTTCTTGATTGCCGGCCTGATCGTCGCGCTTTTCGCGGTTTTCACTGTGGTGCGCGCGGTCCGCATCGTTCCCCAGGCGCGCGCTCGTAACGTCGAGCGGCTCGGCCGCTACCACCGGACCCTGAACCCCGGCCTCAGTCTCGTCATCCCCTACATCGACCGCGTTCATCCGGTGATCGACCTGCGAGAACAGGTCGTCTCCTTCAAGCCGCAGCCGGTCATCACCGAGGACAACCTGGTCGTCGAGATCGACACCGTCCTGTACTTCCAGGTCACCGACCCGCGAGCGGCTTTCTACGAGATCGCCAATTTCCTTCAGGCGGTCGAGCAGCTCACTGTCACCACCTTGCGCAATGTCGTGGGATCCATGGATCTGGAAAAGACCCTCACGTCCCGGGACACCATCAACAGCCAGCTTCGCGGCGTGCTGGACGAGGCCACCGGCAAGTGGGGGCTGAGGGTCAACCGGGTGGAGATCAAGGCCATCGACCCTCCGCAGTCCATCAAGGACGCGATGCAGAAGCAGATGCGGGCCGAGCGGGACAAGCGAGCCGCGATTCTCGGGGCCGAAGGGCAACGCCAATCGCAGATCCTCACCGCTGAAGGCGACAAGCAGGCCGCGGTCCTGCGCGCGGAGGGCAATCGCACCGCCGCGATCCTCCAGGCCGAGGGGCAGTCCCGGGCCATCGACGAGGTGTTCCAGGCCGTGCACCGCAACGACCCCGACCCCAAGCTGCTCGCCTACCAGTACCTCCAGGCGCTACCCCAACTCGCGCAAGGCTCGGGGAACAACTTCTGGGTGATCCCCAGCGAGATCACCTCCGCACTCCAGGGCGTGTCCCGCGCCTTCACCGAGGTGCTGCCCCAGTCGCCGGCCACCCGCGAGAGGCCCTCGGACAACATGGCTGCCCAGGCCGCCAACGACAAGGCCCAGGCCGAAGAAGCCGCCGCCGCGGCCCTTGCCGACGCAGCCAGGGCCGATGGCGCCACCTCCGGTACCCTCCCGCCCGACCCCTCTCGCTGACGACGGGCGGCCCGCATTGGGGCGGCCACTGCCTCATCCAGTCAGAGTCGGCAGATCCCCGCCAGAAAATTGCGTGATGCGAATAATTGCGCACCACGCAGGTTCTGCTAACGTGAAGGGCGTGAGTGGTCTTCGGGAACGGAAGAAGGAAGCCACGCGCGCAGCGCTGAGCTGGGCCGCAGTCCGGCTCACCGTCGAGCGCGGGTTGAGTGCGGTCAAGGTGGAAGACATCGCCGCGGCGGTCGGGGTGTCTCCGCGCACCTACAACAACTACTTCTCCAGCAAGGCCGAAGCGATTGCGTTTCGCTACCTTGAGCGCTCCTTGCGGCTCGCGGCCGAGCTGCGTCACGGACCGCCCGGCGAGCCCTTGTGGGAGGCGATCACTCGGGCGGCACTACGGCAACTGGAGCCTGGCCCTGAGGTGGAGCACATGCCACCCCAGGAGCCCGATGAGTGGGCGGCCGGTCTGCGGGTGATGTTGGCCGAACCCGCGTTGGAGGCCGAGATGCTGCGGGCGAGCAAGATTGCGGAGAAGGAGCTTGCCGCAGCGATCGCTGACCGCACGGGCACGGATCTCGGGTCCGATCTCTACCCTCGCCTGGTGGCCGCGAGCGTGATGGCCGCGAACAATGTCGCCCTCGAGCTGTTCGTGCAAGGCGGCACGGGCGAACCGATGGAGGTTCTGCTACCCCGGGCTCTGTGCATGGTGGCCACTGGACTTCCCACTCCGTAGGGCCCCTCCTTTCCACCCTGAACAGGGGCTGCTGCTTGCAGCCCCTACGCCGTCATGCCCCAAAAAGGAGAATTGTCATGCTTGATGTAGTAATTGTCGGTGGCGGCCCGAACGGGTTGATGCTCGCCTGCGAGCTGGCACTGGCTGGGGTGCGTCCGGTTGTGCTGGAGCGTCTCGCCGGCCCGAAGGCCGAGCCCCGGGCGAACGGTCTGGTCGGTCAGGTGGTGCGCATGCTCGACCGACGTGGTCTCTACGCACGCATCAGCGGATCCGGCGAGCCGCCCCGACCCGCGCCCCGCTACATGTTCGGCGCATTCACGCTGGACCTCACAGGACTCGACGACAACCCCGTGAGCCTGCTCCCGGCGCCGCAGGAGCAGATCGAAAAGGTCCTCGCCGAACGCGCCGTGGAACTCTGCGTCGACCTCCGCAGGGGGCAGGAGGTGGCCGATCTGCACCAGGACGACGACTTCGTCCGGATCACCCTTGCCGACGGTGAGGCTCTCACCGCCCGTTACCTCGTAGGGGCTGACGGGGGGCACAGTCTGGTGCGACGCCTGTCCGGCATCGGCTTCCCCGGCGTGACCACCGACGACTTCGTCACCCGCTCCGCGAACGTGTCCGTGGCGGACGAATACCTGGGCCCGGACGGCAGCCTGCACGTTCCCGGCCACGGGAGCTTGCCACCCCTGCTGTACGTGCGCACGGAGCGCGGCACGATCGCGTGGGGCCTGCTGCCTGGCCGAGTGCCAGTCCTCAACACCACCGAAACCGGCAGGCCGGACGAGCACACCACCCCGATGACCTTCGAAGAGATGATGGCGAGCGCCGAACGCGTGCTGGGTGTGCCCGTCCCGCTGGGTCCGCCGCAAGGAGAGGGACCGCACCTGCTTCGACGACTTGCCGGCGGAAACACCCGACTGGCAGACCGCTACCGGGACAGGCGGGTACTGCTGCTGGGCGACGCGGCCCACGTGCACTCGGCAATCGGCGGCCCGGGACTCAACCTCGGCCTGCAGGACGCGGTCAACCTCGGTTGGAAGCTGGCCGCCACAGTGCGAGGGTGGGCCCCCGAAAGTCTGCTCGACACCTACGACGAGGAACGCCGACCTGTCGCAGAACACGTCGTGGCCTCGACCCTGTCCCAGTCGGCACTGATGCGCCCCGGACCGGAAGTCAGTGCCCTGCGGACCGTCTTCGGCGACCTGCTCGCCTCACCTGGCGGCACTGAACGCATCGCCCACCTGCTCGCTGGAACCACCGAGGACTTCGCGCCCGACCTCGTGGTCCACACCGGCGCAGGCACCCGTCGGCTGGCCGACTTGACCACCACCGCCCGGCCCTTGCTGCTGGACCTGTGCGGCGACTTCGCCGAGGCCGCGAAGCCCTGGCACGACCGGGTCGATGTCATGAGCGGCAAGGCAGAGGGCACGAGCGCGACCGGCCTGCTGCTGCGCCCCGACTGCCACATAGCGTGGACCGGACACGGGCCGAACGACGTCGACGGTCTGCGAGCCGCGCTGCACCAGTGGTTCGGCACGCCGCTGAGCGCCGCTCGTGAGCCGGAGCAGGTCAGCGGTTGAGCTGGGTCATCAGCGCGATCGGTCGGATCTCAGAATCGCGCAGTTCCAGGACTACGGGGCGCTGCCCATCTCCGTGGTGAACACCGCGGGGTCGCTGTCGAAGCCTCGGACCAGCTCGTGAAACTCCCATGCCGCGGAGGCATCGCGGGTGAACTCCGCGACGGTGAGGGCGGTGAACGGGGCGACCTGCGCGAAGTCGTCCTTCAGCAGCTCCTTGTAGCCCTCGACCACCAGCACCCCGGCGTTCGACAGGTCGCCGAAGGTCTTGGGACCGCTGTTCTGGTGGATCGCCACACCCACGACCACACGTGCGAAGGAGGAGGCGAGGCGATCGAGTTCCAGAGTCATCACTTCGACATAACCCAGACCCTGGCCGGTCTGGCTGTGCCGGCTCATGTTGATGGTGCCGTCCGGTGATCGGCTGTCGAAGTGGACGACGTAGACCGGCCGTCCGTAGGGGTCGTCCGCCGAGTAGGTGGTGGCGATGATGTCGAGATGATGAGGTGGCTGATTCCAGTGGCTCGGGTCCCACTTGAGCCGAACCTCGACCTTCGACACCCTCTGACCGCCGCTGCTCACCGGATCGCTACCTCTTCGCATCGGACCACCACCGGGACTTCCCCCGTATGGTCAAGTATGGCTCCAGGCCATGTCGTTGAAGCCCTGTACGGCCTGCCCGTCTCGACTGGGTGGTGTCGTTGCCGGTGAGGGCGAGGAGAGCGTGCTGGTGGCCACGTCAGAACCTGTCCGACGGCCGGCCCACGAGGAAGGCTATGAGGCAACCGGCCAGCACCGCCCATGCCAATGCCGTGGCCCCCGCCTGCTGCCACCCCGTCACGGCAACGGCCGCGGCTGCCACCACTCCGGCCGTTACCGCGGGGCCGCTGGTGGCGGACGCCCAGTGTCGTCGGGTGCTGCCCGGTCGGCGAACCTCGCCGATCGCGGCCCTGATCGCCAGCGCGGCGACCACGATGACAACGGGTAGCACAGACCCGGCGCCGTTCACCGGGCGCCGCTGCGGTGCTGCGTGAGGTGTGGCGCCCACTCGGCGACGGTGAGCCCGTTCATACCTTCCATCATCTCGGCATCGTGCACCTGCTGCCCGTCGGTGTCGAGGACCAGCTCAGCTGCCGTCCGTGGCACCGCCGCGCCCAGGGCTGGTCTGTTGGTAGATGTCGGGGTTCACCTGCCGTGACGCAGGACGCGCGAAGCCGGGCACCCCAAGGCGCGGGGGTGCGCGGCTCAATCTCGAGCGGGGAAGCGGGGCTTGCGGCGCTGCGAGCGGGCGCCGTGCCGGCTGACGGCTCCCCGTGCCTGCGAGGTCAAAGTGGCCCGCCATGCGCTGCGGGACGGCCGGACGGCCGGACGGCTCGGTCAGCGCTGGAAGGGCATCGTCCAGCAGTTGGAGGTGGCCGGTTTGCCCTCCAGGCGGTCGGTGAGCCAGGAGATTGCCTCTCCCTGGTCGGTGAGGAGGGGGGCGAGGTGGTTGGTGAGGATCCTGTCGCCGAGGTTGGGCAGGTCGACGGCCTCGTAGGTGACGCTGCCACCCTTGCGGCACCAGTCCACGGCCAGCTGGCGGGCCTGGCCGTGCGGAACGATGTCGTCCTGGATGCCGGTGGCCACACGGACGGGACCGGTCGGCTTGAGCGTCCCGATGCGCTGGTCGTCGAGGACGGCTTGGGCGCGGGGTTCGGCGGCGATGACGTCGGCGATCGACTTGCCGCTGGTCGTCCACGCCGTGCTCCGGGCGAAGCCGTAGCGGATGACGGCGTCGCCGACGCACATGGTCGACGTGTCGGCGAGTGCCTTGCGCCCGGCGTCGTTGAGGTTGGCCTCGGTGACGCTGCGCAGGTCGGGGTCGGTCTGGGAGAAGCCGTTGATCGCCCAGCCCAGGGCACTGACGAGGGCGCTCCCGTCGATGCCCTTCATGACGGCGGTCAGGTTGGCGGGCGGCGCACCGGCGTAGGTGCCGGCCAGTTGGACGTCGGGCGCGTAGCCGGGCTGGAGTTCGGCCGCCGACGCGCTCGCGCCGCCGCCCTCGCTGTAGCCGTACAGGCCGACGCGGGAGCCGGAGGCGAGGGACGTGCCGGGGAGGGCGCGCGCCGCACGGACGGCGTCCAGCACCGCGTGCCCCTCGTCCACGCGGTTGACGTAGGTGTGCAGGCGGTCGGTGGCTCCCAGGCCGACGTAGTCGGTGACGACGACGGCCGCTCCGGTGGCGAGGAGACGGTAGATCGCCAGGTTGTCGTAGCCGACGGACAGGGTCTCGCCGCTGACGGTGAGCGGGTGCTGCAGGGCGAACGAGGGTGCGCACTGGTCGCCCTGGCCCATGGTCCCCGAGGCCACCGCCACCAAGGGGCGGGGCCCGCCGCCCTCCCACTTCGCCGACGGCTCGATGTAGGCGCCGGTCACCGCGACGGCCTGGCCGGTGGAGTCGGTGGACTTGTACATCAGACGGGTGGCTGAGCCCGGCAGCGGGCGGCCGTCCAGGCCGGGCAGCGAGACTCCCAGGGGGAAGGGCTCCTGCCGGATCAGGGTGCCGTTGGCGGAGGGCAGTTCGGCGGGCGGGGTGTAGAAGGCCGGGATGGTGACGCCCCGGGACACGACAGGTTCGGTGGCGTCGGCCGGGATCGCGCTGGCGCAGATGCAGGCCACAGTGGCGATCGCGGCGGTGGTCAGGCGGTTGAACGCGGAACGCGGACGGGTTCTGGAACGGCTCACAGTCACTCCTCGCGCTGCTTCGTTGCAGGGTGCGGGAAAACTAGCACCGTTAGTTAAACTGGGTAGCACTCTCGTAAGTTACGTTCCGGTAACTATTTGCCGGAGTAAGTGCATGGTGGGTGAACCGAGTCGGACCGACCGTCAAGGCCTCAGCTGCCCAGTGCGTTGCGCCATGTCCGTGCGGGGGCTTCTCGTCCGCTGGTGCTTGTACTGCAAAGGAAAGTCCCTTTCCCCGTGGTCGTGCGTGGCCCTTACGACGCCGCGTACGCGAGTGCAAGGGCCGATGGCGAGGGAGTGCCACCAGCCGGCACCGACTCTGCAAGGCCGGGGAGTTGATAAGTGGGCCCTGACCAGCACTGAAAAATGCGGACGTCAACGCCCCCGACCGGTGCGAGCAACGGGACCGGCCTGCCAGGCCTGGTGTAGATGCACGGAGGCGGCTGTGTCCTCGAGGCCCGAACTTCCGCCACGCCGACCTGCTGCGACCAGGTCGGCGTGGTGGTTGGCCCGGTGGACTATCAGCTGGCACCGAAGGCCCGTTCCTGGCCGGACAACCGGAGCGCGACTGGTCCTCATCCAGAAGGTACGGGCCCCCGGTTCGTCGTCTGGAAGTCGGCGAAGTTCCATACGTTCGGGGGGCGCCTTCTTCGCCTTGTAGTTTTCCGTCAAACGCTCGACGGCCGCATCCTGGGTCGCGAACCCGGACTCCTCCAACTGCCGCCCGGTCGCCGACCGAGACCGGATCTTGTACGAGTGAGAGCACTTCGACCACCGCGGCCGCGAATGCTCACACTCCTTGAAAAGCGACCCCATCCCACGAACCAGGACAGCGGAACCCACGGTTGCTGACTCCTCCACGACCTGCCCCTGAGATGCCGCCGACGCGTCTCAAGCCGCGGGGGAAGGGTCCGCTGACCTTCGGAAATGGCTGATTGCCGGTGACGGGCGGGGACGTGCCCGTGAACCCTGCCGCCCGCCCGTCGACCGCTCGAAGGGGCGCGCTCAGCCCAGACTGAGCAGGCCGGCTTCGACGACGGCACTGCCGAAGGGGCTCGCGAGTTCGGCGAGACGCTCACAGCCGGCGTCACCCAGGGCGGCGTAGGCGGGAAGGGCCAGGCGGTCGGTGCGGTCCTCGATGTGCCGGCGCAGGCGTACGCCGTCCGGGCTGAGGGAGTCGCCGTCCAGGAGACCTCGCTCCCGCAGGTGCTCCTGGGTGCCGGCCCACTCCTCCTCGGGCCAGCCACGGCTCGCCTTGAGGAAGTCGACGGGGACCTCACCGGTCGCGGCGTGCAGAATCAGCGCCTCCAAGCCTCCGACACCCTCGCTCAGCAGGCATGCGACATGGCCGTCTCCACGGAACTCCCGGAGCAGTGTCTGGGCATGCCACAGCCGCAGCACCGGCTCCTCCGGCCACGGCAGTGCGGCATGCGCCGCGAACAGCGGGCGACCCTGCGCGTGTTCGCAGGCCGCCTCGGCAGCCCGGCGGGTCAGCGCCAGCACCTCGTCCACGTGGGGCAACTCGTGGATTCCCGCCCGTCGCAGGGCTTCGCCCGCCGCTGCGTACCGTGCGTCCAGCACCTGCTGCGGCGTCGTCGCGTCCCAGGCCCCGTCGACCGCCCGCCGTACGACATCGGGGTTGAAGTTGTAGAAGGTGGAGATGACCAGCTCGGCGGTTGCCTGGCCGAATGCGGCGCTCCTGGAGGTGAAGTAGCCGGCGCGACCGCTCAGGCCGAGCTCCGCGTACCGTCGCCTTGCCTCGGGAACGAAGTAGATCATGCCGTGGACGGGCTCGAGACGGCGCCAGGCTGCGCGGGCAGTCTGCATCGGGTCACCTCTTCGGAGAGTCGACGAACGGGACAGACGAACAGGACAGACGAACGGGACATTCGCTGCGGGTCAACTACTCACCGTGCGCTTGCAGGTGTTCGAGCAGCAGGCGGCTCAGTGTTTCGGACGCCTCCTCGGGGATCCAGTGGCCGACGCCCTGGAGGGTCTCGAACCGGTACGGCCCGTTGACCCATTGCTCGGTCTCCTGTGCGGCTGCCGGACCGAACGCGCTGTCCTCCGTGCTCCAGACGTACAGCGTGGGCACGTCGATGACGCCGATCGCGTCGTCGGGTCGGCCGGCCCGGTACCAGTTCAGCGCCGCGGTGAGAGCGCCCGGCTGGGACAGGTGCGACACGTAGGCGTCGGCGCTGTCTTGAGGGACCCTTCCGGCGTAGAAAGCGCGAAGCTCCTGGGCATCGTGGGCGAGCATGCGCTCCTCGGTCGCGGGCGTGTCGCGCCAGTCGATCATGTAGCGGGAGCGGTTGCGCTGATCTTCGTCGGTGCGCAGCGTGGTGGCCAGAGCGCCGGGGTGCGGGGTCGAGACCACCGTCAGGGTGCGGACGCGGCCGGGGTGGGCGTGCGCGGTCCACCAGGCCACCGCACCTCCCCAGTCATGGCCGACCAGGTCGAACGCCGCCCAGCCCAGTTGCTGACTGATCGCGATCACGTCGTCCACGAGAAGGCTGATGCGATAGTCCTCGGGCCGCTGCGGGCGGGCGCCGGGGGAGTACCCGCGCTGGTCGGGCGCCACCACCCGGTAGCCGCGCGTGGCCAACACCTCGATCTGCCGCTGCCACACCAGCCCCGTCTGCGGAAAGCCGTGCAGCAGCAGCACCGGGCGGCCCTCGGGCGGACCCGCCGCGATCGCGTCGAACACGCCCGCACCCGTGGAGATGCTCAGCTGAGTCACGACCCACCTCTTCATACCGACTGGTCGGTACCCTCCAGGCCGGAGGGCGGACTGTCAAGAGCTGGGCATGGTTGAACCTGACGCCGGATTCAATTATAACCGGCGGAAGGCCGGCCACCGGCTCCGCCCGGACGACCCGGGTCAACAGGAAGCAGTGAGGCGACATGAGGGAAGCAGTCATCGTTTCGACGGCACGCACGCCGATCGGAAAGGCCTATCGCGGCGCGTTCAACGACACCCAGGCGCAGGAACTCGCCGCCCATGCCCTGTCGCACGCGGTGCAGCGGGCCGGGCTCGAGGGAGGTGAAGTCGAGGACGTGATCTTCGGCTGCGCCGTGCAGCAGGGGTCCTCGGGTTTCAATGTCGCGCGTCAGGCTGCTCTCCGCGCCGGACTTCCGGACGTCGTGTCGGGGATGACGATCGACCGGCAGTGTTCGTCGGGCCTGATGGCCATCGCGACGGCCGCCAAGCAGATCGTCGGGGACGGCATGCAGGTCGCTGTCGGAGGCGGTGTCGAGTCGATCTCCCTGGTGCAGAACGACCACATGAACACCCACCGCATGGCGGATCCCTGGCTGGCCGAGCACAAGCCGGGCATCTACCTGCCGATGCTGCACACGGCGGAGATCGTCGCCGAACGCTATGGCGTGAGCCGGGAACGCCAGGACGAGTTCGCGCTGGTGTCGCAGCAGCGCACCGCGGCGGCGCAGGAGGCCGGCCGCTTCGACCAGGAGATCGTCGCGCTCGACAGCGTGAAGAAGGTCCTGGACAAGCAGTCCGGGCAGGTGCGGGACGAGGCCGTGACCCTGACCCGCGACGAGGGCAACCGCGCGTCGACGACGCTCGAGGGCCTGGCCGGGTTGGCGCCGGTGCTGTCCGACGGTGAGGTGAGCTCGCGTTCCAGCGTCACGGCGGGCAACTCCTCGCAGTTGTCGGACGGGGCTTCGGCGTCGGTGCTGATGGAGTCGAAGGAGGCCGAACGCCGCGGACTGGAACCGCTGGGCGTCTACCGGGGTATGACCGTTGCCGGTTGTGCGCCGGACGAGATGGGCATCGGTCCGGTGTTCGCCATTCCGAAGCTGCTGAAGCAGCACGACCTCTCCATCGACGACATCGGCCTGTGGGAACTCAACGAGGCGTTCGCCTCACAGGCGCTGTACTGCCGGGACGAACTGCACATCGACCCGGAGCGGTTCAACGTCAACGGCGGGGCTATCTCGGTCGGCCATCCGTACGGAATGACCGGCGCCCGGCTGGTGGGGCACGCTCTCATCGAGGGCAAGCGCCGAGGCGTCCGGTACGTGGTGATCTCGATGTGCGTCGGGGGCGGCATGGGCGCAGCCGGACTGTTCGAGGTCGCCTGAGGTGTCGAGCGTGACGGACAAGGCGCGAACCGCGGTCCTCGTGGACTTCGGCGGTGTCATCACCTCCAGTGTGCTGCGGGCCTTCACCGACTTCGGCGCCTCGCTCGGCGGCGATCCGCGCCTGCCGCTGGACCTCCTCCGCCGGGACGAAGCAGCACGCATCCTCCTGGTCGACCATGAGTGCGGCCGTATCGACGCCGAGGCCTTCGAGCGAGGATTCGCCGAACGGCTCCGTGCCCACGGCGCCGACGTGGCGGCCGAGGGGCTCACGGCCCGCATGCAGGCGGGAATGTCGATCGACCAGGACATGATCGCGCTGCTCGATGATCTCCGGGCCGCCGGCCGTCCCGTCGCGCTCGTGTCCAATTCGTTCGGTACCGGGACCTACGACGGCGTCGAACTCGCCGCTGTCGCGGATGTGGTCGTCATCTCCGCCGAGGTGGGGATCCGCAAGCCCTCCCGGCGGATCTACGCGATCGCGTGTGAACGCCTCGGCATCGACCCCGAGGAGGCAGTCATGATCGACGACCTGCGGCAGAACCTCGACGGAGCGGCACGGATAGGAATCGGGGGCGTACTGCACACCAGCGCCGCCGACACCCGCCGCCAGCTCGCCCAACGCTTCGGGATCACCACCTGACGATCCACCGACGGACGCGGTGAGGTCGGTCATCCGGCCGCACCGCCCGAGGACTTGATGCCGAGGCCGGGTCAAGTCACCTCATCCACGAGGGTCCGACCACACCATCGCCTGCTCACATCCCGGAAGGCACTGCCCATGACCAGCGTTTTGGATCCCGTGTGCCGCCACGCGGCCGCCACCCCCGACCACATCGCACTGCGTGGCGCCACGGATCAGTGGACCTACCTGCAACTGCGGGACGCGAGCATGCGGTACGCGGGCGCCCTGGTCGCCGCGGGCCTGTCCCCGGGGGACCGGGAGCTGCTCGCGGCCCCGTCGGTGCCCGAGTTCGTGGTGGCCTACCTCGGGATCCAGACCGCGGGCTGTGTCGTGGTGCCGGTCAACACGATGTCCACCCGGGCCGAGGTCGAGTACGTTCTCGGCGACGCCGGATGCTCATGGGCGATCGCATGGCATGCACTCGGCCCCGCTGTCGCGGAGGCGGCAGCGGCGCTCTCGGTGCCCTCCTGGACGCTGTCGCCAGGCGCGTCGGTCACCGCTGCCCCGGCCGGCCCAGTCGACCGGGGAAACGACGAGACCGCGGCCATCCTGTACACCTCGGGAACCACCGGCCGGCCGAAGGGGGCCCAACTCACCGTCGGGAACCTGCTGTCCGCCGGGGAGATCGGCGCCGAGTGCAGCCGAGCGACGAGCGCCGACCGTACCGGTACAGGCCTCCCGCTGTTCCACGTGTTCGGCCAGGCGTCGGTCATGATGGCGACCTTGACCGTGGGCGGCTCGATGTCGTTGCTGGCCCGGTTCGACCCGGCGTCGATGCTGGAGATGCTGCGCCGCGACCGGCTCACCATGATGGCCGGCGTGCCGACCATGTGGAACGCGCTGCTGCACGCGGCGGGTGACGCGAACCCGGCGGACTTCGCCGGGCTCCGGGTCGCCGTCTCCGGCGGCGCTTCGCTTCCCGGGGAGATCGCCCGGGCCTTCGAGGCCCGCTTCGGCTGCACCATCCTCGAAGGGTATGGGCTCACCGAGACCACCGCGTTCGGCACCTTCAACGACCTCGACCGCGGCGGCAAGATCGGGTACACCGGCAGGTCGGTGCCGCGGACGCGGGTTCAGGTGCGTGACGACTACGGCAAGGAGTGCCCGCCGGGGAGCGTCGGCGAGGTCCACATCAAGGGGCCCACGGTGATGCGCGGCTACTGGAACCGTCCCGCGGACACCGCCGCGGCCCTCTCGTCCGACGGCTGGTTCCGGACCGGCGACCTCGGCGAGACCGACGCGGACGGCGACCTTCGTATCGTCGACCGCATCAAGGACCTGATCATCCGCGGCGGTTACAACGTCTACCCCGGCGAGGTCGAGGAAGTGCTCTACGAGCATCCGGACATCGTCGAGGCAGCCGTGATCGGCGTTCCCGACGAGCACTACGGCGAGGAGGTCGCCGCGCTCATCGCAGTCCGGGCCGGTGCGGAGCTCGGCGCCGCCGAGGTGTCGAGCTGGGCACGGGAGCGGCTGTCCGCCTACAAGATCCCGCGCATCGTCCGGTTCGTCGACGCGCTGCCCAAGGGCCCGACCGGGAAGATCCTCAAGCGGTCCATCGACCGTACGGCTCTGACCCGCGACGAGGCGCCCGCCGACGTTGCGGCCCGCCGCCACTGAGCCGCTGCCCTTTGTGATTCTGGTGTCGGATTCAAGTACAGTTCCCGGGATGGAGAGTACTGCGCACGAAGAGATCGACGGCGAGCAGGCACCGCCCATGGCGCCCCTGACGCACCTTCGTGAGCCCCCCACGACGAAGCGCGGAGCACGGACGCGGGCCGCTCTGGTGAAGGCGGCACGGAAGGTGTTCGAACGGGACGGCTACCTCGACACCCGCCTCACCGACATCACCAAAGAGGCTCAGTGCGCGGCGGGATCCTTCTACACCTACTTCGCCAACAAGGAAGAGGTACTTGCCGCCGTCCTCCTGGAGGCGCAGGAGGACATGATGCACCCCGGCATGGCCCGGGTGGAGGGGACCGACGATCCCCATGCGGTACTCGAGGCGAGCAATCGCGCGTACCTCGAGGCGTACAAGCGGAACGCGAAGCTGATGGGCCTGCTCGAGCAGGTCGCCCAAGTGGAGCCGGAGTTCCGTGAGTTCCGGCGTCGGCGCGCCGACGCGTTCATCCGCCGCAATGCCCGTGGCATCGCCGACCTGCAGGCGCGGGGTGTCGCGGACCGTGAGGTCGATCCGATGATGGCCTCCCGTGCGCTGTCGGGCATGGTCAGCGTCATGGCCTACAACGCCTTCGTGCTCGGCGAACGGCAGGAAGAGGGTGCGCCGGTGGACTTCGAGGAGCTCGTGTCCACGGTGACCCGGCTCTGGGCGAACGCCCTCCGCTTCCCCGACCACCGCTGATCCTCCTGCCTCGTAGCCGCTCATCCCCCTGGGGTGGGCGGCTTTCTTCATGTGGTTCCGTGAAGGCGGCTCTTGAACTTGACGTCGGATTCAACTATAAAGATCGGGCGCATCGCACACCCCGTAACGGAGAGGGTTCGCTGTGGACGTTGCACAAAGAGTCGCCATCGTCACCGGTGGTGGCGCAGGCATCGGCGGCGCGCTGGCCGCACGGCTCGCTCGCGAGGGCGCCCGGGTCGTCGTCGCGGACCTCGACGCGGACAGCGCGCGGGCGGTGTCGGAGGCAGTCAACGCCGACCGCCCGGGAAGCACCGTCAGCGCCGGCGCGGACGTGTCGGACACCGAGCAGATCCAGCGGTTGGTCGACCTGGCGGAAAGCACCTTCGGTCCGGTCGATCTCTACTTCGCGAACGCGGGCATCGCCGGGGCACCCGGCCTCGACGCGAGCGAGCAGGACTGGGACCGCTCGATCGACGTCAACCTGCGAGCCCACATCCGTGCGGCAAAGCTGCTGGTACCGGGGTGGCTCGAGCGCGGTGAGGGCTACTTCGTCAGCACGGCCTCGGCGGCCGGACTGCTCACCCAGATCGGCTCCGCCACGTACGCCGTCACCAAGCACGCGGCCGTCTCCTTCGCCGAATGGCTGAGTGTCACCTACGGCGATCGCGGGATCCGTGTCAGCTGTCTGTGCCCGATGGGCGTGAACACCAAGCTGCTGTACTCCGGGGAGGACTCCGGGGACGCGCTGGGAAGAGCCGCGACGCGGGCCGTCACCTCCGCGGGTGACGTCCTGGAGCCGGCCGAAGTCGCCGACGCCGTCCTGGCCGCCTTCGAGGACGAGCGCTTCCTGATCCTGCCGCACGACGACGTTCTCGACATGTACCGGCAGAAGGGCTCGGACTACGACCGGTGGCTCCGAGGAATGCGCCGGTACCAGAGCTCCCTGTTGGAACAGGCATGACCGGCGCGCCGGGCGAGCTCGTCCTCGCCGAACACCGAGGGCCGGTGCTGGTGCTCACGTTCAACCGGCCCGCCAAGCTGAACGCCTGGACCGACGAACTCGAGGACCGCTACTTCGCGCTGCTCGACGCCGCCGAAGACGACCCGGACGTACGCGCCGTCGTGGTCACCGGCGCGGGACGCGGATTCTGCGCCGGAGCCGACCTGCGACAGCTGCAGGCGGTCGGCGAGGTCTCCGAGGCGGACCGGGCCATGCGTCGTCCCCGGGACGTTCCGCGGACCCTGCGCAAACCGCTGATCGGGGCGATCAATGGGGTGGCCGCCGGCCTGGGCATGGTGGAGGCCCTCTACTGCGACCTTCGCTTCGGCTCACCCGCGGCCCGGTTCACCACGGCATTCGCGCAACGCGGGCTGATCGCCGAGTACGGGATCTCCTGGCTGTTGCCCCGGCTGGTGGGGCACAGCCGGGCAGCGGACCTGTTGCTGTCGAGTCGCATGGTGGATGCCGAGGAGGCCTTCCGTATCGGACTCCTCGACCACCTGGTCCCCACCGGCAGCGTGGTGGATTCCGCTGTCGCCTACGCCGCCGATCTGGCGGGGCGCTGCTCCCCGGCATCCATGGCCACCATCAAGAGCCAACTGAGCAACGACGCGGACGGCACCTACGCCGATTCCGTGGCCCGGGCGGAAGACCTCATGCTCCAGGCCTTCCGCGGGTCCGACCTTGTCGAAGGCGTGGCCAGTCACCTGGACAAGCGCCCGCCCGACTTTCCCTCCCTACCCGTCAGGAGTTCGGATGTCCCTGTTTGAGATGTCGGACCGCGCCAAGAAGTACCAGGCGGATCTGCTCGAGTTCATGGATGCGCGCATCTACCCCGCCGAGGCGGTGTACCACGAGCAGATGCGCGCGTCGGGTGACCCGCACTTCCACCCGCCGATCCTCGAGGAGCTCAAGGCGGAGGCACGCAGGCGTGGACTGTGGAACCTGTTCCACCCGCACCCGGAGTGGGGCCCCGGTCTGACGAACCTCGAGTACGCGCCGCTGGCGGAGATCATGGGCCGCAGCCACATCGCCTCCGAGGCGTGCAACTGCAACGCGCCCGACACCGGCAACATGGAGGTGCTCACGCTGTTCGGCAGCGACGAGCACAAGGAGAAGTACCTCAAGCCCCTGCTCGACGGAACGATGGCCTCGGCCTTCGCGATGACCGAGCCGCGTGTCGCCAGCTCCGACGCCACCAACATCGAACTGCGGATGGAGCGCGACGGCGACGCGTACGTGCTCAACGGCCGCAAGTGGTTCGCCTCGAACGCGATGCACAAGAACTGCAAGGTGCTCATCGTGATGGGCAAGACCGACCCCACGGCGGCCCCGCATCGCCAGCAGTCGATGATGGTCGTACCCGTAGACGCCCCCGGGGTCACCGTGGTCCGCAACCTCCCGGTGTTCGGGTACGCGGATCGCGAGGGCCATGCGGAGATCATCTTCGAGAATGTCCGGGTGCCGGCCAGGGACGTGCTCAAGGGCGAGGGCGAGGGGTTCGCGATCAGCCAGGCCCGGCTCGGGCCCGGTCGTATCCACCATTGCATGCGGGCCATCGGCGCGGCCGAGCGGGCGCTGGAACTGATGTGCCGGCGCGCACAGTCACGGGTGACCTTCGGCAGCCCCGTTGCCGAGCGGTCCAACATCCAGGACTGGATCGCGGAAGCGCGTATCGACATCGAGATGATCCGCCTGCTCACGCTCAAGGCCGCTTATCTCATGGACACGGTCGGCAACAAGGAAGCGCGCACCGAGATCGCGGCCATCAAGGTGGCCGCCCCCGAAATCGCGTTGAAGATCGTCGACCGCGCGATCCAGGTGCACGGGGGAGCGGGAGTGACCGACGACTTCCCGCTGGCCATGATGTACGCGCATCTGCGGACGCTGCGGCTGGCGGACGGTCCCGACGAGGTGCACAAGCGGGCCATCGCCAGGCAGGAACTGCGGCAGTACCGCGACGTTGCGACGGCGGCGGTGAGCTGAGATGGCGGGACTCGACCTCACCGGTCGCACCGCCGTCGTCACCGGGGCCTCGCGCGGGATCGGCCTGGCGATCGCCCAGGCCATCGCGGAGGCCGGCGGGAACGTCGTCCTCACCTCCCGGTCCCAGGAGGCGGCGGACGCCGCCGCGGCCCAGGTCAAGGGCACAGCGGTCGGCGTCGGTGCGCACGCGGTCGACGAAGAAGCGGCCCGGCGCTGTGTGGAACTGACGCTCGAGCGCTTCGGCAGCCTGGACATCCTCGTCAACAACGCGGGGACCAACCCGGCCTTCGGGCCGGTCATCGACCAGGACCACGGCCGGTTCGCGAAGACCTTCGACGTGAACCTGTGGGCGCCCGTCCTGTGGACGGGTCTGGCCACGCGAGCATGGATGGGGGAGCACGGCGGGGCGGTCGTCAACACCGCGTCGGTGGGCGGCATGGCCTCCGAGGCGAACATCGGGCTGTACAACGCCTCGAAGGCCGCACTGATCCATCTCACCAAGCAACTGGCCCTCGAACTCTCGCCGAAGGTCCGCGTCAACGCGGTGGCACCGGGTGTGGTGCGCACCAAGCTGGCCGAGGCTCTGTGGAAGGAGCACGAGCAGACCGTGTCCGCCTCGATGGCGCTGGGCCGTATCGGGGAGCCCGCCGACATCGCCTCCGCGGTCGCCTTCCTCGTCTCGGACGCCGCGAGCTGGATCACCGGCGAGACCATGGTGATCGACGGCGGGCAACTGCTCGGCGACGCGCTCCCGTTCAGGCAAGGAGCCGGTATCGGTGTCTAGCGCGGACATCGTCGGAATCGACGCCGGGGCCGTGAGCCGCTGGTTCGCCACCCTCGGCGTCGACTTCGCCGGGCCCTTGGCCTTCGAGCGGATCGGGCTGGGCCAGTCGAACCTGACGTATCTCGTCATGGATCAGGGCGGCCGCAGATGGGTGCTGCGGCGCCCACCGCTGGGTCATCTGCTGGCGTCGGCGCACGACGTGGCCCGCGAGGCGCGGATTCTGGCCGCCCTGGAGAGCACCGCCGTCCCGACCCCGCGGGTGCTCGGGCTGACCGATGATCCCGCCGTGACCGACGTCCCGCTGTTGCTCATGGAGTTCGTGGACGGCGAGGTCGTCGACTCGATGTCGATCGCGCGGTCGTTGACGCCCGAGCGCCGCCGGGCGATCGGGATGTCGCTGCCGCGGACGCTGGCGCAGATCCACGCGGTCGATCTCGAAGCGACCGGGCTGACCGGCCTGGCCAGCCACAAGCCGTATGCGCAGCGTCAGCTCAAACGGTGGTCGGCCCAGTGGGAGAGGTCCAGGACCCGCGAGCTGCCCGCCCTGGAGGACCTCACCCGGCGCCTGGTGTCGGCCGTGCCGGAGCAGCGCGAACTGGCGCTCGTGCACGGCGACTTCCATCTGCGCAACGTCATCACCTCCCACGTCAGCGGGGAGGTGACGGCGGTGCTCGACTGGGAGCTGTCGACGCTGGGGGATCCGTTGGCGGACATGGGCAGTCTGCTGGCCTACTGGCCGGCCAAGGGTGAGAACACCTTGGGTGACTTCGTCGCGACGGCTCTCGACGGCTTCCCGCCCCGCGAGGAACTCGTGGCGGCCTACGCGGCGGCGTCGGGACGCGACCTGACGGCGCTGGGCTACTGGCACGTGATGGGACTGTGGAAGGTCGCGATCATCGCGGAGGGCGTCATGCGCCGCGCGATGGACGATCCGCGGAACAAGGCCGCGTCCGGGACCCCGACCGCGGAGCGCATCGACGCACTGGTGACGAAGGCCCACGAAGTCGCGGACACGGCGGGCATCTGAACCGATCGCCTGCCCGCAGGACTTCGACACTCACACACAGAGGGAAGAGGAGCCGAAGCATGGCCGGCCTGCCAGAGGTCCTGGATCTCGACGAGATCGGGCCGGACCTGTTCCGGTCCGGCCCGATCCCCAGCGAGTGGGCGCGGACGTTCGGTGGCCAGATCGCCGCCCAGTCGCTGATGTCCGCGGCGCGCACCCTCGACCGGTCGTATGCGGCTCACTCGTTGCACGGGTACTTCCTGCGGCCCGGCCGTCCGCACGAGCCGACCGACCATCTGGTCGAGCGGCTCCGCGACGGCGGCAGCTTCTGCACCCGCCGGGTGACCGCGGTCCAGGCCGGGGAGGCGATCTTCACGGTGACGGCGTCGTTCCATCGCGGGGACGAAGGGTTCTCTCACCAGGTGGACATGCCGGTGGTGCCGGCACCTGACGACATCCCGGAGTCCGACCGCATCAACGGCTGGGGCATGCCGCGGCCCGCGGAATGGCGCCACTGGGAGATGCGCTGGGTGCCCGGCGGCGAGATCGGCCACGTCCCGGGGGCACCGGCCCGCCAGCGGGTGTGGATCAGGTACGGACATCCGCTGCCGGACGACGGAGCCGTCCACGCCTGCGCACTGACCTATCTCAGCGACATGGCGCTGCTGGGCTCCGCGCGGCTGCCACATCCCCCGACCGCCGTACAGGGTGCGTCGCTGGACCATTCGCTGTGGTTCCTGCGTCCCTTCCGCGCGGACGAGTGGCTGCTGTACGACCAGGTCTCCCCTTCGGCCGAGCACGGCCGGGCGCTCACCCGCGGAAGGCTGTTCGACACGGGCGGGCGCCTGGTCGCCGCGGTCGCGCAGGAGGGGCTCATGCGCTTCGACCGGCCCCGGCCGACGGAGGACGGCGACGGGGAAGCGTCCCTGTCGCCGCCCGCTCCGGCTGTCCCCGGCCTGCGTTGACCACCCGTTCGTCACAGGGGCTTGGCGAGGACGGCTTTGCGGTGGCTGAAGGTCTCGATGGAGTAGCGGCCGTGGTAGCTGCCCATGCCGCTCTCCCCGACGCCCCCGAACGGCAGGTCGGAGACGGTGAGATGGGCCAGCGGCAGGCCGAACCCGAGGCCGCCGGAGGAGGTTTCGGCGGCGAGCCGCTCCCGTGCGGTGTCGGAGTCGGTGAACGCGTACAGGGCCAGCGGCTTTTCGCGGTCGTTGATGAAGTCGATGGCCTCGTCGAGTCCGGCCACCTCGACGATGGGGAGGATCGGGCCGAAGATCTCCTCCTGCATGACGGGTGCGTCCGGTGACACCTCGGCCAGGACCGTCGGCGCGATGTACTTCGTCTCGCGGTCGTACGCGCCGCCGGTTGCCTGACGGCCGGAGTCCAGGAGAGCGGTCAGCCGGTCGAAGTGGCGTTCGTTGACGATACGGCCGTACTCCGGGGATGCGGCGGGGTCGGACCCGTACAGCCCCTCGATGGCCTTGGCCAAGGCGCCTTCGAGAGCAGGCGCGGTCTCGGGGTCGGTGAGGACGTAGTCGGGCGCGACGCAGGTCTGCCCGGCGTTGAGGAACTTCCCGGCCGCGAGGCGGGCGGCGACGGTGTCCAGGTCGGTGTCCCGGTCCACGAACACCGGGGACTTGCCGCCCAGTTCGAGGGTGACGGGCGTGAGGTGCCGGGCGGCCGCGGACATCACGATGCGGCCGACCGTGCCGTTGCCGGTGTAGAGGATGTGGTCGAAGCGCTGCTCGAGCAGGGCGGTGGTCTCCGGTACCCCGCCTTCGACCACGGCGACCGCGTCGGTGTCGAGGTACTGCGGCACGAGGCGGGCGAGGGCGGCGGAGGTGGCCGGGGCCAGTTCGCTGGGCTTGGCGACCACCGTGTTGCCCGCGGCCAGCGCACCGGCCACCGGGGCCAGCAGAAGCTGCGCCGGGTAGTTCCAGGGGGCGATGACCAGTACGACCCCCAGGGGGTCGTACTGCGTCCAGGCACTCGCCTCGCCGATGAACGCCGGGACGGGGGCCGGTTCGGCGCGCAGCCACTCGTCGAGATGCTCCAGGGTGTGGTCTATCTCGCGTATGACGAAGTCGATCTCCGTGCGGTAAGCCTCGGCGGAGCTCTTTCCCAAGTCGGCGTGGAGCGCCGAGGCGAAGGTCTCCCCCTGCTCGGTGAGCAGGGTACGCAGCCGGGACAGCTGCTCGGTGCGCCAGGCCATGGGCTTGGTGTTGCCGGCGCGGAAGGTGGCGCGCAGCCGGGCGACGAGCTCGGCGGGCTGCTCGGGCGCGGGGTTGTTCATGCTTCCCTCTCAGGTGCGGTAGGGCGGAAGGGGGCGTCGACGGGGGATCAGCCGCGGTTCAGGGCGTCGATGAGGTCCCGGGCGAGCTGCGCCGAGGAGGCGGGGTTCTGACCGGTGTGCAGATTGCGGTCCGCCACGACGTGCTCGCTGAACGGGGCCCCGGCCTGGAAGTCGGCCCCCAGTTCCACCAGGCGGTCCTCGAGCAGCCACTTGGCCTTGCCGGCGAGGCCGGCTGCGGTCTCCTCGGCGTTGGTGAAGCCGGTCATGCGGTAGCCGGCGAACGGCCAGCTGCCGTCCTCGCGCCGGGCGGCGAGCAGGGCCGCCGGGGCGTGGCACAGCACCGCGAGCGGCTTGCCGGAGTCCAGCGCGGCGGTGAGCAGGCGGCCGGAACCGGCGTCCACGGCGAGGTCCTCCATAGGGCCGTGGCCACCGGGGTAGAGGACGGCGTCGTACGCGTCGAGGTCGACCTCTTCGAGCTTGACGGGGTTCTCCAGGTCGGCGCGGATGGCAGCCAGGTACGCGGCGATGGCATCGGACTGCTCCTTGCCGCCGGTGGACTCGGCGGCAAGGCTGACGGCGTCGACGGTCGGAGCCACGCCGCCGGGTGTGGCGATGGTGACGTCGAACCCGGCCTCGCGGAACAGCCGGTGCGGAGTGGCGAGTTCCTCGGCCCAGTAGCCGGTCGGGTGCAGGGTGCCGTCGGCGAGCGTCCAGTGGTCGGCGCCGGTGACGACGAACAGAATTGCGGTCATGACTGTCTCCTCAAGTGCGCGCGGGTCGCGCGGTGGTGGGGGTGTTGTCCGTGGGGGTGCCGGTGGTGGGGCGACTGCGAGCGGTGGTTCAGGCGACGGTGATGATGATCTTGCCGCGGGTGTGGCCCTCGCGGCTGAGTCGCTGGGCGTCGCCGGCCTGCTCCAGGGGGAACGCGGCGGCCACGTCCACCCGCAGCTCCCCGCGCTCGGCGAGTTCGGTGAGAGCCTCCAGGTCCCGGGCGTCGGGTCGCACGAAGACGTACCCGCCACCGAGACCGAGCACGGCGCCGTCCACAGCCGAGGCCAGGCGGCCGCCCTCGGCAAGCAGCCCTGGCGAGACCTTCAGGGCGTCCCCGCCGACGAGGTCGAGGACGGCGTCCACACCCTGCGGCGCGAGGGCGTGGACACGGTCGGTGAGGCCCTCGCCGTAGGCGACCGGCTCCGCTCCCAGCCCTCGCAGGTAGGCGTGGTTGTACTCACTGGCGGTGCCGATGACCCGGGCGCCGAGCGACCTGGCGATCTGTACGGCCAGAGAGCCGACGCCACCCGCCGCGGCATGCACCAGCACGGTCTCGCCGGCCCGAACCCGCAGGGAGCGTGTCAGCGCCTGGTATGCGGTGAGGCCGGCCAGCGGAAGACCGGCAGCCTCCTCGAAGGAGAGGCCGGCGGGCTTGCGGGCGAGCGTACGGACCGGGGCGGCGACGTACTCGGCGAAGGTCCCGCGGGAGACGAAGTCCTCACGGACGTAGCCGATCACCTCGTCACCCGGAGCGAACTCGGTGACTCCGACGCCGGTCTCCTCGACGACGCCCGCCACGTCCCAGCCGGGGATGACGGGGAAGACGGCGTCCATGACGGTGTCCAGGTACCCTGCCTGGATCTTCCAGTCGACCGGGTTGACGGCGGCGGCCTTCACACGGACCAGCACGGTGTCCACGCCGAGCTTCGGGTTCGGTACATCGCCGTACTCCAGGACCTCCGGGCCGCCGTAGGTGCGGTAAGTGATGGCCTTCATGGGGGTGACTCCTTGTGTAGTGGTCGTGCGGTGGTACGGGTCGCGGTGGGGTTGGTCAGGCAGCGGTCGTGGCAGCGGCCGGCTCCGTCGCGGGCAGGTGTTCCGTACGGGGGGCCTGCTGTCCCCGCTTGAGGCCGACCAGCGAGAGGGCCAGGACGAAGGCGAAGGCGACACCGGCCAGGGTGAAGCTCAGGGTGAACTGGCTTTCGGCGGGCAGCGGGGGCACTCCGGCCGGAAGGTTCTCGACGGTTCTGGAGGCGAGCAGCGAGGTGATCAGCGCACTGCCGATCGCGCTGCCGACGGACCGGGAGATGGAATTGATGCCGTTGGCGATGCCGGTCTGGTGGGGCGGCACCCCCGCGACGATGAGGGCGGGCATCGCGGCGTACCCGAGGCTGATGGCTGTGCCGACAGCCATGCCGGCGCCGATGACCGAGGGGGTCGAGGAGTGTGCGGCGGCCAGCCACGTGAAGCCGACGATGCCGATCACCGCGCTGAGGGCGAGGGTGAGGCGCGGTCCGATCCTGCGGATCAGCACGCCACCGAACTGGGAGACGACGAGCGACGCGATCGTGCTGGGCAGCAGGTACTCGACAGAGGCGCGGAGCACGGAGGCACCGAAGCCGTAGCCCGCGATGTCCCTCGGCACCTGCGCCAGGTAGGAGACGCCGAGGAACTGGGCGAACATCCCGAACCCCACGAAGAGGCCCGCCAGGTTGCTGAAGAGCACGGGGCGGTGGAGGAACATCCTCATGTCGACCATGGGTTCGCGGACACGGCTCTCGGTGAAGCTCCAGACTCCGGCCATGAGGACCGCTCCGGCGAAGCTGCCCAGCGTAGGGGCGGAGGTCCAGCCCCACTCGTGACCCTGGGAGATCGGCAGCAGCAGGAGAACCAGGAAGAGGCCGAGGGTGAGGGCACCGAGCAGGTCGGTCCGCCCGCCGGTCTTGGTGCGGCTCGCCGGTACGAGGAGGAGGACGGTGAGCAGGGTGACCACTGCGAGGCCGGTGGCCAGCCAGAAGACGTGGTGGTAGTCGGCGTTCTCGCCGCGGGTGAGCAGGCCGGTGGTGACCAGTGCGAAACCGCTGCCGAACGCCAGGGTGCCGCTGACCAGCGCCATCGCTCCCGGCAGACGGCGGGCGGGGATCTCCTCGCGGAGCACCGAAAGGGCGAGCGGGAAGATCGCGGTGGCGGCGCCCTGCAGCACGCGGCCGACGATCAGCCAGAGCAGCGAGTCGGTCGTGGCGGCCAGGACCGAGCCGACGATCATCACCGCCAGCACGCCGATGAGGGTCGGCTTCTTGCCGTGCTGGTCGCCGAAGCGGCCGAGCAGCGGGGTGAAGACGGCTGCCGAGAGCAGGGTCGCGGTGGTGACCCAGCTGACCTCGGCGGAGCTGGCGCCGAGGCTGCTCTGGATCAGGCCGAGGATCGGCACCACCAGCGTCTGCATCATCGACACGATCATCGCGGCGAGGCTCAGTGCAAGGACCACGGCGGTCTCGGCTCGCTGTCGGCCGTGCGGCGGAGCAAGGGGTTGGGACACGGGTGCTTTCTCCGGGGGCGGGGCGGGGCGCCGTGGCGGGAACCCGACGAGGGACTGGCTGGCGGTTAGATGCTTGATGCAGCCAAGCAATGACAGCGACGGTAGACCTCAAAGGTTGAGAACGTCAAACATTGAGCTTCGCCTACACTTGAGGCATGGCCCACACCCCCGCCCTGCCCGCCGCACGCTCCGCTGCGCAGGACAGCGACCCCGACCACGACGCACTCATGGAGCGCTTGGCACGCGCTGCTGCCGGTTACTACCGGGACCTGACAGCGGCGGCCGCACTGCACGGGCTCACCATGACGCAGGCCAAGATGCTCATCCTGCTCCGGCGGCAACCGCTGCCCATGCGCGCCCTCGCGGGGCGGCTGGCCTGCGACGCCTCCAACATCACCGGACTCGTCGACCGGCTGGAGGCGCGTGGACTGGTCTCCAGGCACGCCGACGCGGCCGACCGGCGGATCAAGAACGTGGTCGCCACCGAAGAGGGACGGGAGGCAGTCCGCCTCATCCGGGCCGACATGCGGGGCACCTCGGAAGCCTTTGAGCGTCTGGACGAGGAGGGCCGCCGCAGTCTCTACGAGCTACTGGGACGCCTTCACCCCGAGGACATGCAGGAGACAACCTGATCACGGCCGCAGCGCCGACCGCTGCGTCGGACCGCGCAGGCGCCGGGCGTTTCAGCCGGGCGGTGCCGACAGATGGATCAGGATGCCGCACACCTCGTCCACGATCTCCTGGGCCTCCGCCTCGTCCCCGCAGTCGCCCAGCTCGCGTGCCGCCCCGCCGATCACGGTGGTGAGCACTCTCACCCGAACCCGGCCGGCCCGGCGCTTCTCGTCCACCTCCAGCAGCCGGGCGTTGCGCCGTACCCACGCGCGGTCCCACTGGCGGCGCAGCGTGTCGAAGCCCGTGGGGCCGTCATCCTCCACGAGGAGTCTGCCGAACCGCCGGTTGTCCCAGGCGCCCTCCAGGTACGCCCTGGCTCCCGCCACGAAAAGGGCGATGGGGTCGTCCACGCCACGGCCTCGCTCGGCAGTCAGCGTGGCCGCGGTCCGGCGCTCCTGTGCCTCCCGGAACTCCTCCCAAAGAGCGAGGTAGAGCCCTCGCTTTCCGCCGTAGTGCTGGAAGAGGCTGCCCACCGGGATGCCGGAGCGCGCCGCGATCTCGGCGAGACCGGCGTCGGCGTAACCGCGCTCGGTGAACACCTCCAGCGCGGCGTCCAGTAGCGCACTCCGGACCGTGCCCCCTTGCTCGTCCGGCAGCTGACGTTCCGCCTCGGTCCCCGCGGACTCCACGATGCCGCTCACTGGTGATCCCCGCCTTCCCCGGCCCCGTCGCGGATGGCGAGGGCGACCAGCAGTTCCAGGAGGTCGGCGATCCGGCGCGGATTGCGCCCCGTGCGTTCCTCGATCCGGCGCAACCGGTAGTGCGCCGTGTTGTGGTGTATCCGCAGCCGGTCGGCGGCCAGCCGCAGGTTGAGGTCGGCCTCCGCGAAGGCCCGTACGGTGGCCGCCAGCGGGTCGCCACGTCTGCGGTCCTCCTCCAGCAGTGCACGCACGCGGGGATCGACCAGCTGGCGGGCGAGGTCGTCGGCGCGCAGCGCCAGGTAGTCGAAGGGGGACAGGCGCGGCAGTGCCGCCACCCCGCCCCCGCTCGGCACGAGGTCGAGGGCGGCGCGTGCCTCCTCGTAGGCGCGTGGCAGTTCGCCGGCGCCCTCGGCGACCGTGCTGATGCCCATGGAGAGCATGGTTCCCTCGCGCGCGAGCCGCCTCTGCACCGCCTCGAAGTGGCTACAGATGTCCTCCGCGTCCATGCCGGTGCGGACCACCGGCACGGCCACCACCTCGCCGTGGCGCACGACGACCAGGGTCCGGCCGGCCCAGGGCCCGGCGATACCGATGGACGCGCTGGTCGCGTAGCCGTGCTCGGCCGAGGTGAGGTCGCCGGTGCGGGTGTCGTCGACGCACACCGCCACGACCGCCATCATCGGCGAGTACGGCCCTATGCCGTACGCCTGCGCCGCGGCGAGCAGCGGACCGCGCGCCGGTGCCGCGCCGGCCAGGAGCTGGTCCAGGAGGTCCCGGCGCTCCCGGTCCGCGTCGGCGACCACGTGCTGCTGGTACTCGACATAGGCCTGCGCGGCATGCGTGCTGGCGAAGTCGACGTACCGCATCAGCGGTGTGACGAGGGACAGCGCGGCCTGCTGTGCCTCGGCGGACGTACCCGCGCAGTCCAGCAGCACGTCCCACAACACCTGCCGGCCGACCCGGAAGGCACTGATCCAGTCCTCCAGGGCGAACCCCGCGCGTGCTCTGCGCATGGCCGCCGCGCGGCTGAAGACCAGGTCTTCGGGGGCGATGTCCCGGCCGCCGGCCAGCGCCGCCAGCTGCATCCGGTAGTGCGTGAGGACCTGGTCCCGTACGTCGTCGAAGAACCGCTCGTCCTGCAGCGCGTACGACGGGATCTCCGTGCGCATGACGGCGACAGCGGTCTTCGCCACGTCCTCGAGCCGGTCCTGGACGGCGTGCAGGATCCGGTGCCGCTCCCGGCTGAGCGGGTCGGAGAGTGCGGGGGCGCCCAGGGCGGGTCCGCGAGACATGGCGCCGATCGTCGCTGCCTTCCTCGTGTCCCGTCAACAGGCTCGGCGGGCGACATACCGGGGGAGCTGGGCGCGGCGCACAAGTCGGTGGCCTCGAAGTTGGGTGCTCGCACCCAATGTGCGCTCGGAAGGCCCCCACCTACTGTGACGCTCGCCCACCCCCCAGCACCTCGGAAGGGGCGTCACTCATGCTCGCGGTCGACGGTATCAGCGTGCGCTTCGGCGGGATCACGGCACTGGACGGTGTCGCGTTCACCGTCGAGCCGGGCACCGCCGTGGGGCTCATCGGACCGAACGGAGCCGGCAAGACCACCTTGTTCAACTGCCTCACCAGGCGCTGCACCCCCGATGCGGGGACGGTGCGGTTCGAGGACGAGGACCTGCTCGCCCTCCCGCCGCACTCCGTGGCCGGGCGCGGCATCGCCCGCACCTTCCAGAACCTGGGTCTGTTCCCGCTGCTCACGGTCCGGGAGAACGTCATGGTCGGCGCCCACAGCCGGGGGCGCACGGGACACCTCGCCGCGGCGCTCCGGCTGCCCCGCGTGCGGCGGGAGGAGAGGGAACTACGTGACCAGGCGGACGACTTGCTCCAGCGTCTCGGCCTGGCGGAGGTCGCCGACCACCCCGCCTCCGGGCTGCCGTTCGGCACGCTCAAACGCGTCGAACTCGCCCGGGCGCTCGCGGTACGGCCCCGGCTGCTGTTGCTCGACGAACCGGTCAACGGACTCAGCCACGGCGAGGTCGACCAATTCGCGGATCTGGTCCGGTCGGTGCGCGAGGAGTTCGACCTCACGCTCGTGGTGGTCGAACACCACATGGGCTTCGTGATGGGCCTGTGCGACAAGGTGGTCTGCCTCGACTTCGGGCGCAAGATCGCCGAGGGCTCGCCGGAGGAGATCCAGCGCGACCCGGCGGTCATCGAGGCGTACCTGGGGGTGGCGGCATGACGGGGCCCACCACCGACAGCGCCGAAGCCGGGCCAGCGCATGCGGAGCCGGACTTCCTGAAGGTCACCGGCCTGCACGCCGGATACGGCCAGGCCCGCGTGCTCCAGGGGCTCGACTTCTGCGTCGCACGCGGCGAGGTGTGCGCGATCCTCGGGCCCAACGGCGCGGGCAAGACAACGACACTGCGGGCCCTGTGCGGCATGGTCCGCGGACGCGGCTCGGTGACGTTGGACGGCACGGAGCTGCTGGGCCGCTCGCCCGAGCAGACCGCCCGTCTCGGCGTGGCGCACGTACCCGAGGGCCGGGGCACCTTCAACGACCTGACCGTCGAGGAGAACCTGCGCGTCGGCGCCCACGTGCGCACCGGGCGGTGGCGGCGGGGCAGCGCCGAACGCGCGGCCGTGGCGGCCGACCTGGAACGGATCTACGACTACTTCCCCAAGCTGCGCCAGCGGTCCCGCCAGGCCGCCGGCAGCCTCAGCGGCGGCGAACAGCAGATGCTCGCCATCGGCAGGGCGCTGATGCTGCGGCCCGCCCTGCTGCTCCTGGACGAACCGTCGCTGGGGCTCGCGCCGCTGGTCACGCGGGAGCTGTTCGAGATCGTCCGTGCCGTCAACGAGGAGGAACGCACCACCGTGGTCGTCGTCGAACAGAACGCCCAGCTCGCACTCGATGTCGCGCACCGGGCGCACGTACTGGAGGCCGGCCGCCTGGTGCTGTCCGGGCCGTCCCGGGAGATCCGCGAGGACGGGCAGGTCGCCGAGGTGTACCTCGGTGTCTCCGTCCGCTCCGGAAAGGACGGGGGAGCGCAGTGACCGAACTGCTCCAGCAAGTGGTGGAAGGGGTCGGCTCCGGCGCGGTCTATGCCAGCCTGGCGCTGGCCCTGGTGCTGATCCACCGGTTCACCGGGATCGTGAACTTCGCGCAGGGTGAGCTCGCCATGATCTCCACGTACGTGGCGTGGCAACTCGTGGCGTCCGGGATGTCCTTCTGGCTCGCGCTGCCGGTCACCCTGGCGGTGTCCTTCGCCGGCGGCATGCTGGTCGAGCGGATCGTCATCCGTCCCGTGCGGAACGCGCCCGAGCTGACGATGGTCATCGTCACCGTGGGCCTGTTCATCTTCGTCAACGCGATGGCCGGTCTGATCTGGTCGTTCACTGTGAAGGACTTCCCGCAGCCGTTCCCCGACGGCGGGATCGACCTGGCCGGGGTGCGCGTTGACTGGTCGACCCTGGGGATCATCGCGGTCGTAGCCGCCGTGATGGGCCTGCTGTACCTGCTGTTCCAGCACACCTCCAGCGGCCTGGTGATGCGGGCGGTCGCCTGCAACCCCGCCTCCGCCCGGCTGTCGGGCATCAGGGTGGGCCGCGTGCTGATGCTCGGCTGGGGGCTGGCCGCGACGGTCGGCGCCGTGTCGGGCGTGCTCGTCGCCCCGCTGCTGTTCCTCGAGCCAAACATGATGGGCGGGGTGCTGATCTACGCGTTCGCCGCGGCCACCCTCGGAGGCTTCGACAGCCCGGTCGGCGCGGTCGTCGGCGGCCTGTGCGTGGGCGTCGCCGAGACGCTGGCCGGGGCGTACGTGGACGTGGTCGGTGCCGATCTGAAGGTGGGCGTACCTCTGGTGATCATCCTGGCGGTGCTGCTGGTGCGGCCCCAGGGCCTGTTCGGACGGGCGGCGGTGGAGCGCGCATGAGCACGATCGTCGCAACACTCGGCACCGACCGCGCCCGGCGTCTGCGGGCCGCGCTCACCGCGCTGCTCGTGGCGGCCGTCGCCCTGTGCGCACCGTTCTACTTCGCCCCCTTCCAGGTTTTCCAGCTGACCATGGTGCTGCTGTACGCCGTGGCGCTGGCCGGACTGAACCTGCTGGTCGGATTCGGCGGGCAGATCTCGCTCGGGCACGGCGCGTTCTTCGCGGCAGGGGCCTACACGGCGGCGGTCATGCTCGACCGGTACGACACCGGCCACCTGGCCACGCTGCCGGTCGCCGCCGCCGGATGCTTCCTGCTGGGCCTCGGTTTCGGGGTGCCCGCCCTGCGGCTGCGCGGGCTGTACCTGGCCCTGGTCACGCTCGCCTTCGCGGTGTTCCTGCCGCCGCTGCTCAAACGGCTCGAACCGGTCACGGGCGGCTCCATGGGCCTGACCGTCGACAAGCCGCAACCGCCCGCGTGGAGCGGGCTGGCCGAGGACCAGTGGACGTACTACGTCGTCCTCGCCGTCACCGCGGTGGCCCTGCTGCTCGCCCGCAACCTGCTGCGGTCCCGCATCGGCCGGGCGCTGCTCGCAGTGCGGGACAACGAGAGCGCCGCGGAGGTCATGGGCGTACGGCTGTCGCTGCACAAGACGCTCGCCTTCGCGTGGAGCGCCCTGTTCGCGGGTGTCTCCGGGTGCGTCTACACCTGGGTGATCGGCTTCGTCTCACCCGACTCGTTCAGCTTCGTCCTGTCCATCACTTTGCTGGCCGGCCTGGTGGTCGGAGGGCTCGCCTCGCTGTACGGACCGCTGCTGGGGGCGGCCTTCGTGATGTACGTGCCGAGCGTGGCCCAGGACATCAGCGAGGCGGCGCCCGGTGTGGTGTTCGGCCTGCTGATCATCGCGGTGATGTTCGTGGCGCCGACGGGACTGGCCGGCTTGGCGGGCCGTGTCCGGAGCACCGTCGCCCGTCGACTCACCCGCACCACCACCCCCGCCACCGACGACGACCGGTCGTCCGACTCCGACCCCGAACCCTCCGCGCCCCCCACCCCGGCGGATCCCGCCCCTGCCGATGCCGAACCCGTGGGCGCACCGCCCCGCACGGAAAAGGAATGAATCACATGCGCAAGAAGACCACTGTGCGGGCGGCCGCGGCCGCTTCCGCCGCCCTGCTCCTCGCCACCGCCTGCAACAGCCAGCGCGGGCAGGACGACAAGGACGCCGCCGCCGACGGGGCGTGCCAGGGCCAGCAGACCACCGGCATCACCGACAAGAGCATCAAGCTGGGCGGCATCTACCCGCTGTCGGGACCGGCCTCCGCGTACGGCACGATCAGCAAGGGCGTGAGCGCCTACTTCAAGCACGTCAACGACAAGGGCGGCATCGACGGCCGCACGGTCGAGTTCATCGTCCGCGACGACGGCTACCAGCCGCCCAAGGCGGTCGAGGAGGCCCGCAGACTCGTCGAGCAGGAGAAGGTCTTCGCCGTCTTCCAGACCCTGGGCACCCCGTCCACGGCCGCCGTGTGGGACTACCTCGACAAGCGGAAGGTGCCGCAGCCTTTCGTCGCCACCGGCGCCTCCGTCTGGGGTACGGACGACAAGCACCCGTGGACCACCGGCTGGCAGCCCAACTACGTCGCCGAGGCACGTGTGTACGCCAAATACCTCAAGGAGAAGAAGCCGAAGGCCAAGGTCGCCGTCCTGTACCAGAACGACGACTTCGGCAAGGATCTGCTCAGCGGGTTCGAGGCGGCCGTCGCCGGCAGCGGCATCAAGGTGGTCGCCGAGGAGAGCTACGAGGTCACCGACCCCTCCGTCTCGGCGCAGATGACGAGCCTCGCCCGGTCCAAGGCGGATGTGCTGCTCGACATCACCACGCCGAAGTTCGGCAGCCAGGCCCTCGCCGCCGATGCCAAGAACACCAAGTGGAACCCGCTGCACATCGTGAACAACGTGTCCTCGTCCGCCACCGTGCTGAAGCCCGTCGGGTTCAAGAACGTCCAGGGCGTGGTCTCGGCGACCTACTTCAAGGACCCCGCCGACCCGCAGTGGGCGGACGACGCGGAGATGAAGACGTACCGGGAAGCGCTGCGCGAGCACGCGCCCGGCTCCGACCCGGCCAACCAGTTCAACGCCTACGGCTGGGCCGCCGCCTCCAGCCTGCACAAGGCCTTGGACGCGATGAAGTGCCCGACCAGGGAGGGACTGCGGGACGCGGTGCGCGACCTCAAGGACGTCGAGGTGGACATGCTGCTCCCCGGTGTCACCCTCTCCACCGGGCCCGATGACGCCTTCCCGATCGAGACGATGCAGCTGATGCGGTTCAAGGGCGAGCGGTGGCAGCTGTTCGGCAAGCCGGTGGACACCCGCAAGGAGTTCGGCCCGCCGGCGAAGTGAGCCTGCGGGGCCGGTTCCCAAGCGGTCGAGGTACCGACCCCTGGGGGACCGGTCCCGCAGCCCGTCATAACCCCTCTTGCCCGCCACGCCGCGCAGCGCGCCGGACAAGGCCGCGGCCTCCGCCGGGTTTCAATAGGCTGAACATCGGCGACCGAGTACACGGTGGTGTCCAGCGGTGGAGAAGCCGATGACGGAGCTCAGCGAAAGCCACGACGATCCGTTCGCCCTGCACCTCGCCGCCCTGGTGGTGCTCGACGACCGGGGAGTGGTGGTCGGATGGAACCGGCGGGCTCAGGAGCTGCTCGGCCATCCGGACACAGCCGTGATCGGTCGTCCGGCGTTCGAGGTCCTCGTCGATCCTCGTGATCTGCCGGCTGTCACCGAGGCCGCGGCGAAGTGCAGGAGAGTCGGTGGCTGGTTCGGCGTGCTCCCCCTGCGCCACCGCGACGGGCAGCTCGTGGAGCTGGGGCTCAGGGCCCATGAGCTGTCACGCGGTGACCGGGGCCGTGAGTGGTTCCTCACGGGGGCACTCGCGGCTGACGTCCTCGAGTGGCAAAGGGACCGCGCGGTTCTCGACGGTTTGTACCGCCAGTGCCCGATCGGCTTGGTCATTCACGGCCCCGACCAGAGGATTCTCCGGGTCAATCGGGCCATCGAACGGTTCAGCGGCGTCCCGGCAGCGGACTTCCGGGGGATGTCCACCGGCCGGATGCTCCTCTCCGACGACGCGCGCAAGGCCGTGGACCGTGTGCGCCAGGTGATGCAGACCGGAAGACCCCTGGTCTACTCCGAGCAGTTCGTTCGCCTGGAGCAGGATCCGGCACGAGAGCGGGTCGCCTTGGTCTCGTCCTTCCGGATGGAGGACCCCTCCGGCCGCGTCCTGGGCGTGGCCGAGATGATCGAGGACATCACCGACCGCCATCGGGCCCAGCGTCGGCTCGCGCTCCTCGACCAGGTGGGCAGCCGTATCGGAACCACGCTCGACGTGGCAGAGACCGCCCGGGAACTGGCCGAAGTGATGGTGCCCCACCTCGCCGACCACGCGTCGGTGGACCTGCTCCAGGCGGTGACGCGCGGTGAGGAACCGACGCGCGCCGTGGCAGGGCCCGTGGTCCGACTGGGGACCTGCAGCGTCGGTGCTCAGCAACCCGGCCCGCCCCACCCCGAGGGCGAGCCCGTGGAGTTCGGGCCCGACACACCGCAGGCCGGATGCCTGGCCGCGGGACGGCCCGTCCTGGAGCCGGTTCTCCCGCCCGACTGGGTCGCGGCGGCAGGCCGCCAGGGGGCCCAGGCTCCGGACCTGGGCGCCCACTCCCTGATCGTGGTACCTCTTGCCGCGCGTGGCCTGGTGCTCGGTGTGATGACCCTGTGGCGCTCGCGCCGCCCCGATGCCTTCGAGACGGACGATCTCACCCTCGCCCAGGAACTCGCCTCGCGCGCCGCCGTCGCCATCGACAACGCCCGGCGCTTCACCCAGCAGCAGCAGACCGCCTTCACCCTGCAGAGCAGCCTTCTGCCCCGGGCGGTTCCGGACCAGTCAGCCGTCGAGGTGGCCCTGCGGTACCTGCCGGCCAGCGCGGGCCCGGGCCTGGGCGGCGACTGGTTCGACGTCATTCCCTTGTCCGGGGCCCGGGTCGCCCTCGTCGTCGGCGACGTGGTGGGACGCGGCATCCATGCCGCCGCCACCATGGGCCGGCTGCGCACCGCCGTCCATACGCTCGCCAGCCTCGACCTGGAACCGGACGAGGTCCTCTCCCGCCTTGACGATTTGGTCGACCTGCTGGCGGTCGAACAGGAAGCAGTCGGCGAGCGGCCCGTGGGTGAGCAGGTCGTCGGCGCCACGTGCCTGTACGCCGTGTACGACCCGGTCTCCGGACGCTGCTCCGTGGCCCGCGCCGGTCATCCGCCGCCCGTGGTGACCGCTCCGGATGGACAGGTGGCTCTGCTCGACCTGCCCGCCGGCCCACCGCTCGGCCTGGGCGGCCTGCCGTTCGAGGCCCGGGACATCGAACTGGCCGAGGGAAGCCTGCTGTGCCTGTACACCAACGGAATCATCGGCGAGCGCCACATCGATGCCGACGCCGGCCTGACGAAGCTGTGCGCAGCGCTCGCCCGCCCCGCGGGCGCGCTGGAGCGCACCTGCCAAGCGGTGATCGACGCGCTGGTGCCCTCGCGCCCCAGCGACGACGTCGTCCTGCTGGTCGCCCGCACCCGCGTGCTGCCACCGGACAATGTCGCCTCCTGGCGTCTGCCGCCAGAGCCTGCCAGCGCCGGGCGGGCCAGGGCGTTGATCTCGGCCAAGCTGACCGAGTGGGGTCTGGAGCACTTGGCGTTCACCACCGAGCTGGTCGCCAGCGAACTGGTCACCAACGTCTATCGCTACGCCGGCGGCCCTGCGACCCTACGGCTGATCCGTGAGCAGTGTCTGGTGTGCGAGGTCAGCGACACCAGCCACACGTCACCACACCTGCGCCGCGCCCGGACGACCGACGAGGGCGGGCGCGGGCTGTTCCTGGTGGCCCAGATGACCGAACGCTGGGGTACCCGCTACACCCGCGAGGGCAAGACCGTGTGGACCGAACAACCGCTGACCGGCACGCCCGTCTGACCGTCTCGGGCCACGGCCGGCGCGGGAGGCCGCCCGGAGCCGGCCCGCCCGCGCCGCCGTGGTCATTCGGCTGCGGCGAGGAGCCGTGCCTCGCTCTCCTCGTACAGGCGCCGCTGCTCACGGCTGTCGGCGCCACGGCGACGGTGGTCCAGACGGCTGCCCAGCCAGCCCGCGAGGTAGCCGAACGGGATGGAGACCAACCCGGTGGACTGCATGGGGAACAGGTCGAAGTCGGCGTTCGGGAAGACGGCGGACGGTGTGCCCGAAACGGCCCTGGAGAAGACCATGAGCAGCAGCGCGCAGGCCGCGCCGCCGTAGAGGGTGGCGAGCAGGCCGGTGCGCGTGAACCCCCGCCAGAACAGGGAGTAGGTGAGCGCGGGCGCCACCGCCGATGCCCCGATGCAGATGGCCGCGGTGGTCAGCACGCCGACGTCCCAGTTCTGCACCATGGTGGCGAGTCCGATGGCGACGATCCCCACGGCCACGCTCGTCCACGCCGCCACCGTCATCTCGGTACGGGGCTCGGCCTGTCCCCGCCGCACCGCATGGGCGAACAGGTCGTGGGCGAGTGACGAAGCCGCGGCCAGGGTCATCCCCGCGACCGACGACAGCAGGGTGATGAACACCATGCCTGCCACGGCCGAGTACAGGATCGTCGCGCCCGCGGAGCCGGGGGCCCCGCCGAGCACCTGCGACAGCATGAGCACCGATGTTCTGCCGTGCGGGTCGGCCGCGGTGATGTACTGCGATCCCACCAGGGCCGCGGCACCCGTACCCATGACGATCACGAGCAGGCAGAACGTGGTGACCGTGCCGACCGCCCATGACATGGAGCGACGCACGGCCGGTACGTCCTGCGCGGAGTACAGGCGCATCGTGATGTGTGGCAGGCAGGCGACGCCGAGGATGACGGTGATCTGAAGACTGACGAAGTCCAGCCGGCCACCGGTGGACGTGCCGAGCTGCAGGCCCTGCTGAAGGTAGGCGGGGCCGGCGCCGCTGCCGTGCTGGGCTGCCCTGAGGATGTCGCCGGGGCTCCAGTCGAAGCGGTTGAGTACGAGAGCGGCGACGACGACGCTCGTGCCGAGCAGGAGCACGATCTTGATCATCTGAATGAGCGCGGTGCCCCGCATACCGCCGATCGCCGCATAGATGATCATCAGGGTGCCGACGATGACGATGCACGCCGTCCTGGCGCCCGCAGCGTACGGAATGTTCAGGATGAAGGTGAGCAGCGACCCGGCTCCGGAGAGCTGGACGACCAGGAAGGGCAGGGTCGCCGAGAGTGTCACCACGCAGGCGGCGATGCGCACGGCCCGTCCGGACATGTTGCGGGCCAGGACGTCGCCCATGGTGAACCTGCCGGCGTTGCGCAGGGGTTCGGCCAGCAGGAACATCAGCAGTACCAGGGACAGGGCGGTGCTGACCGCGAGGACGTAGCCGTCGTATCCGGAGAGCGCGATGATCCCCGTGGTGCTCAGCACCGTGGCGGCGGAGATGTAGTCGCCCGCGATCGCCAGGCCGTTCTTGAGCGGGGTGAGCGACAGGTAGCCGGTATAGAAGTTCGCCAGGTCGTCGCGGTCCGGTCCCGCCATGACGCACATCAGCAGCGTGACGGTGACCAGCGTGGTGAACAGAACCAGGACGAGGGCCTGCGTCCCGGAGCTGAAGTCGTTCATCTCGCTGTCCCCGCGTTCCGGCCGGCGGAGACCGCCCGCTCCCTGACGGCGCGGGCCAACGGATCCACAGAGCGTCGTGCGCTGCGCCCGTACCAGGAGACCGCCGCGAAGGTGACGACGAGTTGGAGGATGCCCAAGGACATGCCCAGGCTCAGCTCTCCGGTGACCTTGGATCCCATCAGACCGGGCGCGTAGCAGGACAGCACGACATACACCACGAAGGAGCCGAGCGCGGTGAGCGTCGAGATCCGGCGGAGCAGGCGGTAGGCCGAGCGGAGGGCGGCGAGGCCGGCGTCGTCGTGATGAGTCCGGGGCGCGTACGGGTCGTGCCAGGGGGCTTGCCGCCCGTACGCGTCGTATCGCGGGGCGTCGTGCCCGTACGGCTCCGGCCACGGGCTCTGTCCGTAGGTCTCGTGTCGAGGAGGGAGCCCATAGGGCTGTGCTGAGGGTGGGTACCGGTTCTCGTCGGCGTATGTCATCGCCTGGCCTTCCACTACGGATCGGATCCGTGAGGTGAACGGGAAAGGAGCTTCAGGCGGCGCACCATACCGACTGGTTGGAATGCCTGTAAGTCTGCCGTAGGTCACATTTCGGAGTTGATGTGAGCGGCATGACGCAGTGGTCGCACAGGTGGCGCAGCGGGGGGCGAACTGTTCGTCGTGCTCCAGGCCGGTGGACAACATCGGCGAGATCCAGCGGGTGCGGCAGGATGCCGCATCGACGGTCGGCAGCGGCGCGAACCGGTCCGGAGCACCTGCTCGGCTGAGCCGGCCGAGCCGCGTCCCGCCGCCTGCGCCGGCCGCGCCCGGAGACCGTCCTAGCCCTGCTCGTGAACGGCCATCTCGCCCAGTAGCTGTGTTGCCCTAGCGCGTGTCTCTTTGATGGGTTGGTCAGTTGATCGGATGTGTCTGTCCGATTAGTGATCAGTGATGCGATGTGGGACCGGATCGAGCCGCTGATGCCGGCCGATCCAGTTCGCGGACGGCGGTGGGCCGACCACCGCCGCACGCTCGAGGCCATTGCGTGGAAGTACCGCACCAACTCGCCCTGGCGGGACCTCCCCGACGAGCTCGGCTCCTTCCAGACCGCTCACAAACGGCTGATCAGATGGGCCGTCGACGGCACCTGGGCGATGATCCTCGCCGCCGTCCTGGCTGCGGCGGACGCCGACGATGACATCGACTGGACGGTGTCGGTGGACTCCACGGTCGTTCGGGCCCACCAGCACGCTGCCGGAGCACTCAAAAGGGGGCGGCCCACTGCGGTGAGCCCGCCGATCACGCACTCGGACGCTCCCGCGGCGGGCTGAGCACCAAGGTCCACCTGGCCGCAGACGGCCGCGCACGGCCCCTCGCCTTCACCGTCACCGCAGGACAGGCAGGTGACGCACCCGCCTTCGAGACGGTGATGTCCCGCATCCGCGTGCCCCGCACTGGTCCGGGCAGGCCCCGGACCCGGCCCCTGGCCGTTCTGGCCGACCGCGCGTACTCCTCACGCGCCATCCGCGCCCACCTGCGGCGCCGGGGCATCCGTGCGGTCATCCCGCAGCCGTCCGACCAAGTCGGCCACCGCCTGCGGCGAGGCCGACTCGGTGGCCGTCCGCCCGGCTTCGACAGCGAGGCATACAAGCAGCGGAACACCGTCGAGCGGTGCATCAACCGCCTCAAGCAATGGCGCGGCCTGGCCACACGAACCGACAAGCTCGCGATCGCCTACCAGGCCGCACTCCACCTCGCGGGCATCCTCATCTGGACCCGACGCTGACCAAAGAGACAGAACCTAGCCGTGCCCGTTTCCCGCCGCGGGGGCGTTCGGTGTGGTCCGGGCCGCGTCGACGCCGTGCTGGAGCACATCGCAGGTGTGCTGGAACTCGTCCGTCAGCCGGGTGGCCTCGGCCATGAGGATGCCGTACGGCTGGGCGGGGTCGCTGAGCGGGAGGGAGCTGTCGCGTGCTTCGTCCTCCAGCAGCTCGCGGCACCGCTGAGCCTCCTCGGCGGCTTCACACAGCTGCTGGGACTGGTCTTGCAGACGGTCTTCGTCGATCTCGCCGAGGAGCTCGGCGATGTGGGCGAGGGAGGCCAGGAAGTCGCCGTAGGCGCGGGCGAAGTCCACGTAGTCCGGGCCGGCGTCGGCTTCGTGCCATTGGTCGAGGCTGCGGGTCATGGACGCCACCTGGTAGGAGACGCGTTCCAGGGCGTCGACCACGGCCTGGTAGCCGTCGAAGGACGTGCGGTGGCGATGACGGCGCCGCAGGCGCCGGGGGTTGTAGAGGGTGCTCTCCCAGGCGGTGTGGACCGAGGACCGGGCCTGCTGCACGATCGGGGCCAGGTGGGAGGCGCGCCGGCGCCAGTGCCGGGTGCGCTCCTTGTCCAGCTTCCCTTCGCGCAGGGCCGGGGACATGTCGCCGACCAGGTCGAGAAGCGAGTGGGCGAGGGTGTGGATGCCGTACTCGGCGCTGCGGTAGCGCAGGGGAGGCAGCACCAGCGTGTTCACCACGACACCGATGCCGCAGCCGATGAGCACGAGCACGATGATCTGCCCGAGCTGGGACCAGCGCTGTGATTCGCTGGTGGCCGCGACGTAGGTGGAGAAGGAGAAGAACGCCGCCGTGGCAACCTGGGAACCCTGAGACCCCAGCGGCCGCCACCGTCCGATGGCCAGGGCCGCCAGCGTCACCAGTACGAACGTGAGCAGGTGAGGGCCGGCCAGCAGGCCCAGCACACCCTGCAGCCCCACGCCCACGACGACCGCACCGACGTAGCGCAGGGCCTGCACCAGCGACTGGTAGACGGTGACCTGCATGATCAGCACCGCGGAGAACGGCGCGAACGCAGGTGACTGCGCGGCCATGACATCGTGCGCGATCACCCATGAGGCGGCGGCCGCGAGGGTGCTCTTGCCGATGAGGGCCAGGGTGTGCCGCTCGTGCCCGTCCGAACCCGCCCGTCCGAACCACTGCCTCAACCGGGCCGTCCGGCCCTGGGTCGCCGCCTCCGGGCGCTGCGCTCCTGCAGCGGCTTCGGCCATCTTCTCTCCCCGTACTCGCTCCGCCACGGCTGCCGGGCCGAGGGGTACCCCGCGCAGGTCACCGCAGACTGTGGAAGAGGTCATACCTTTCCCGCGTCCGCCTGACCTTCGCGCAGCCGGACAGGGGGAACAGGGGGACAGGGAGGACAGGGGGCCTTGGGCCGTCAGGCCGGATCGTCGGCGCGCACGTCCCGGATCTGCTGGGCCACGTCGCGCAGTTTGATGTTGTGATGCTGGGAGATGTTGCGCAGCACGTTGAAGGCGTCCTCGTCGCTCATGCCGTGGCGTTCCCTGAGGATGCCCATGGCCTCGCCGATGGCGTGCCGGGTCTCCAGGGCGTGTTCGAGCTGGTCGATGGTACGGGCGTCGGCGAGGGCGACGGCGGCGTGCGAGGCCAGCAGCCAGCCGGCGGTCGCGATGTCGTCGGTGAACGTGCCCGGGCGGCGGGCGTACAGGTTGAGCGCGCCGAAGTCCTCCTCGTGGGTGTAGAGCAGGACCCCGGTCATGCTGCCGATGCCCAGTTCGCGCGCGGCCTCGGCGTAACGGGGCCAGTCCGGCTGGGGCTGGGTCATGTCCACGATCCGGAACACGCGGTCCTCGGCCGCGCGACGGGCGAGGTCGAAGCACGGCCCTTCGCCCAGCTCGCCCTGCCGGCGGTCGGACTCCTCGACCATGTCCCCGTACGAGGACAGCGTGACGGCGCGGCCCTTGCGCACCGCGAGGATCCCGGCCGCGTCACAGCCGTCCACCAGCTTGACGGCCGACGCCGCGATCTCGTCCAGCGTCTGCTGCACCGAGTCCTGCTTCAGCAGGGTCCGCGCGAGCAGGGCCATTTCCTCGGCGAACTCTTGCCAGTCCATCGTCACCGCCCACGTCGATCACCAGTCCAGCCACCCTACGCGCAGCCTGCTCCTTCACCGTCGAAGGCGCCAGGACCGAGCAACGTGGCGAGTACCCAGGGGCCGACGGAAAGAATTTGCAGAGCACATGTGTTGCCGACGGCCCGTCCCATAACCTCGTGCATGGAGAGACGTCAGGTGTATCCACCGTGAGGAGGCGAGGGTGCTCGGTAGGCGCACGGGCGCGCGGGTGTTCGCGGGCGCCATCGTGGCGGTCTGCATGGTGCTCGTCGGCCCCAGCGCACCGAGCGGTGCCCTCTTCGGCGGATCACAGCCCGCCGCAGCCGCCAGGGACGTCGTGGCGAACCGGGTCATGACGTGGAACATCTGCAACCCCTGCGAGGTGAGCGACGTCGACCGGGCCGCGGAGATCGCCGCGTACGCGCCCCAGGTCGTCGGCATGCAGGAAGCGTGCGTGCGTGACATCGAGAGGATCCGGGAGTATCTGGAGAACCTTCACGGGCTGGTGTACCACGTCGAGTACGGGTCGGTTCTGCGGAAATGGGGCCGCTGCGGGGGCACGCCGTGGAATCCGGGGGCCTTCGGCCAGGCGATCCTCTCGGCCGCACCGATGACGGACCCCGTGAACGTGGAGTATCCCGACGGCGGATCCGAAGACCGCGGGTACATGGCCGTCACCACCACCGTGGGCGGCCTGCCCGTCCGGGTCTTCAACACGCATCTCGCCCAACGTCGTCAGGAGACGGTCCGGGCGGACCAGACGCGCGTCCTCGCCGCGGAGGTCGCCCGGCACGATCGCGCGATCCTCCTCGGCGACTTCAACGCCGTGCCGGACGCGCCCGAACTCAGCGCGATATGGGCGCTGGCCACGGATGCGGACCCGCAGTGCCACCCGTCGCCCACCGGCACCTGTCAGCCGACCACCGACTGGCAGAGCAAGTTCGACTACGTGTTCCTGCGCGGCTTCGTCCCGCTCAGGCACCGCGTGCACCCGACCGCGCACTCGGACCACCACATCCTGCACACCGATGTGGACCCGACCTAGCGGGCATCCTGGCCGACTCGGCCGGTGATCGCGGCGCTCCGGTCCAGTGCCCCGGGGGCGCAGCTCAGCGGCCCGCACTCCGGGCTCACGGTCCGCGCGCAGGACCCGGCGTCACCGGGCGACGTGGAATTTTCCTGCGTATGGGCATACGGGGAAGGCAAGCAAGCAGGGCACGCCGGCGACAGGGACGCCGGCCCGATCAGCGGGGAGGCCGCGATGGCGGGGCCGGATCACACGGAGACCGTTCACGGGCCGTCCGTGCCGACAGCCTCCCTCGTGCTGGCAGGGTCCCTGGAAGCCATCGGCGCAGGCGCCTACGTCGTGGACGAGCAGGGCTGCATCATCGCGGCGAACACCCGGGCCGAGCGCCTGCTGGGCCGGTCCGCCGACGACCTGATCGGGCATGACGCGCACGACCTGCTGCACCGCGGCCCACAGGGGCAGCCCCTGCCGCGAACCCAGTGCGCCATGCGGCAGGCCTTCCACGCCGGGCGCACGGCCCAGGCCGACGAGGACTACTTCGCGTGCGCCGACGGCACCGTGCTGCGCATCTCCTGGCTGATCACGCCGTACGACGTCGGTGGCCGGCACGCCGGCACGCTCGTCGTCTTCCACACCCCGGACCACCCGCACGTCAACGACCCGCAACCGGAGCCGGCGGTCCGGCCGCTGTCGGAGCTGCACCGGCTGGCGCTGCTGGCCGAGACCACCGCGCAGCTGACCTCCACGCTCGACGTCGACGAGGCGCTGCGCAGGCTGGTGACCCTGGTCCTGCCCCGCCTCGCGGACTGGGTGGTCGTCGACCTGATCACCGAGCGCGACGAGGTGTGGCGCACCGTCGTGGTCCACGCCGACGGCGACACGGTCACGCACCGCGAGGACCTGCAGGGGCCGATGCCGCCGATCCCCGACGAATCCCCGATGCCCCTGTCCAGAGCCCTGCGCGGCGTCGCCTCCAACCTGGCCGGCCCGCAGACCTACCAGGGGCCGCCGGACTCCGGCATCGCGGTCGAGCAGCGCCGCCTCTTCGACGCCACGGGGATGCACTCCGCGGCCATCGCACCCATCCGCAGCACCCGCTCGGTCCTCGGGGCGCTGACCCTGGGCCGCGGCGAGAATCCGGCGCCCTTCACGCCCGTGGACCTCCCCCTGATCGAGGACATCGCACGCCGCGCCGGCCTCGCCCTGGACAACGCCCGCCTCTACCAGCGCCAGCGCAAGGTCGCCGAGACCATGCAGAACCATCTGCTGCCGCAGATGCCGGGCGTGGCGGGCCTGGAGATGACCGTCCGCTACCTGCCCGCACCCGACGCCTCACAGGTCGGCGGCGACTGGTACGACGCCTTCCCCCTGTCCGACGCGTCCACCGCCCTGGCCATCGGAGACGTCGTCGGCCACGACCTGGAGGCGGCGGCCGGCATGGCGCAGGTCCGCAACATGCTCCGCGCCTACGCCTGGTCGCAGCACGAACCCCCCAGCCGGATCGTCGAACGGCTCGACGAGGCGATCCAGCACATCACCGACGTCACCATGGCCACGACGATCTTCGCCCGGATCGAACCGGCCGAAGACGGTCACTGGCAGCTGTCCTGGACCAACGCCGGCCACCCCCCGCCGCTGCTGATCAGCCGGGACGGCCTGGCCCGCTACCTCACCGACGGCCACGGCATCCTCCTGGGCACCCAGACCGGCACCCGGCGCCCGGACGCCACCGCGCAGCTCCCGCCCGGCTCCACGCTGGTGCTGTACACGGACGGCCTCATCGAAGCGCCCGGCAGCAGCCTCGACGAGGGACTGAACCGACTGCGCCAGCACGCCGCCGCCCTCGCCCACCGCCCCCTCGCCTCGTTCACCGACCAGCTCCTGCGCCGCGTCCGCCCCGCCGACAACGACGACGACGTCGCCGTCCTGGCCCTGCGCGTCCCCGAGGCCTGACGGGGCGGGACCGCTTCCGCCGGCCGCCACACGCGCCTCCAGAAGTCCCGCATCAGCGGTGTGGGCGTCGGGCTCTCCGTTCCCACCCGGGTCAGCAGGATCGCGGCCGTTCCCGTGGACGGGTCGATCCGGGGCGGGGATGTTCTGACCTCGTGAAGTGCCGGTGAAAACCCGGTGGAGGGCATGTCGGTGGGTCCGCTTATGCTGCACCGGACGATCACGCGGGACCAGGGGAGGGCGCGGCATGTTCGGCAAGCTGTTCGGCAGGAGTGCGGAGAGACCGGTGGCGGATCCGCACGTCCTTCCGGCTCCGCGCAGGCAGAAGAACGGGACGTACGCGCTGCGCGCGCTCGGGGACACGCGGGTGCTCGCACTGATCGAGGCGGCCGACGCGGGGGACTGGGAGGCGGTCAAGGCGGCGCTGGTCCCCTTCGACCTCGGCCGCGACCATCGAGTCCTGGGTGAGCTCGCCGAGTTGGACGGCATGCAGGACTGGATCGTCCGGGCCGTCGAGGAGGACAAGGAGCACCGGGCGACGGCCCTGCTCATGTCCGGGGCGCGTCACATCGTCTGGGGCTGGGAGGCGCGTACCGCCGAGCGTGCCGTGAATGTCACGCAGGAGCAGTGGCGGGTCTTCCACGAGCGGCTGGAGATCGCCGAGGAGCACCTGCTGGAGGCCGCCGAACTGCGGCCCGAGTGGGTCACGCCCTGGTGCCACCTCCTCACCTCCGGCCGCGGCATGTCCCTGGGCCCCGCCGTCAACGAGGCCCGCCGCGACGCCGCCCTGCGCCGCGACCCGCTGGATCCGGAGACCCACTTCGAGTGGCTGTCGCAGTTGCAGCCCCGCTGGGGCGGTAAGCCGGGACAGGCCCTGGCGTTCGCCCAGGAGGCGTTCGCCCGCGCCCCGCACGGGCACCGCCTCGGCTGTGTGATCGCCATGGCGTACATCGAGGAGTGGGTCGAGTCGGACCGCGGGGACTACCTCGTCACCTCCGAGATCCAGGCGCAGTTGCGCGAGGCGGCCGACCACAGCATCCTCCACCCCGCCTACGTGTGGCGCCCGGGCTGGCAGCAGGACTTCAACATGTTCGCCATGGCCCTGTCCCTGGCCGGTGAGCGCCACACGGTCCGGCGCGTCTTCCAGACACTGGACGGCGCCTACACCCAGTGGCCCTGGGCCTTCTTCGCCGAGCCCGAGAAGGAATTCGCCCGCCGGCACCGCCGCGCCTGAGCACCCGGGCCCACGGTCCTGCGGCTGCGCCTGAGTTCGAGCTTGGGTGCCATCGCTGAAACCTGCCCCATCGCGCCCGGGCATCAGCCCGCCCCGGCCACTCGCCACCCCGTCACCCCTCCCACCCCGGACTGCCCCATGACTCTCCCCGACACCGCCCCGAATCCGCCCGGCGCCGACCGCACGTTCCAGGTGGACCTGCGCGGCCTGGTCGACCTCCTCTCCCACCACCTCTACTCCAGCCCCCGCGTCTACCTGCGCGAACTGATGCAGAACGCGGTGGACGCGCTGACGGCCCGGCACGCCCTCGAACCGGCCGCCCCCGCCGACGCCTTCGGCGTCCGACTCCACGCCGACGGCTCGGTGGTACGCGTCGAGGACGACGGCGTCGGTCTCACCGAGGCCGACGTGCACAGCTTCCTCGCCACCATCGGCCGCAGCAGCAAGCGCGCCGACCGGATCGCCGAGCAACGCGGAGACTTCATCGGGCAGTTCGGCATCGGCCTGCTCTCCTGCTTCCTGGTCGCGGACGAGATCCACGTCCTGAGCCGATCCGCCCGCACCCCCGACGCACCCGCAGTGGAGTGGCGCGGACGCGGCGACGGCAGCTACACCGTCCGCGCCCTGCCCGCCTCCGCCCGCCCCCGGCCCGGCACCACCGTCACGCTGACGCCGCGCGCCGACGCGGGGGAGTGGACCCGCCCGGCGCAGGTGCACGCGCTGGCCCGCCACTTCGGTTCCCTGCTGCGCCACCCGGTGACCTTCGACGACGGAACGACAGACGGCACGGGCGTGTCCGTCAACCCCGAGCCCGCCCCCTGGGCGCGTACGTACCCCACCCCGGGGGCCCGGTCCCGTGCCCTGGCCGCCTACGGCGAGGAGGTGTTCGGCTTCGAGCCGCTGGACACCATCGAACTGGACCTGCCGGCCGTGGGCCTGAAGGGCATCGCGTGTGTGCTGCCCGAGACGGTGCCGGCCGGGCGCCGCCACGGTCACCGCGTGCACGTGAAGGGCATGCTGCTGTCCGAGCAGGCCGAGGAGATCCTGCCCGAGTGGGCGTTCTTCGTCCGCTGCGTCGTCGACGCCGAGAGCCTGCGCCCGACGGCCTCCCGCGAGTCCCTGTACGAGGACGACACCCTCGCCGCCGTCCGGGACGCCCTCGCCGAGCGGCTGCGCGACTGGATCGCCCGGGCCGCCGCCAGCGACCCGGAGCTGCTCGGCCGTTTCCTCCAGGCCCACCACCTGGCGGTGAAGTCGCTCGCGGTGCACGACGACGAGATCCTGCGGATGCTGCTGCCCTGGCTGCCGTTCGAGACCACCGACGGGCACTGCACCCTCGACGAGTTCGCGCGCACCCACCGCACCGTGCTCGTGACCTCGAGCGTCGAGGAGTTCCGGCAGGTCGCCGCGATCGCCTCGGCCGCCGGGCTCGGCGTCGTCAACGGCGGATACACCTACGACCGTGAACTGGTCCACCGGCTGCCCGAGATCCGGCCCGAGGCCACCGTCGCCGACCTCGACCCGGCGACCCTCACCGCCCACCTCGACCCCGTCGACCGGGAGACCGAACTCGCCGCCGCGGCCTACCTCGCCCAGGCCCGGGACGCCCTCGCCGTCTTCGACTGCGACGTCGCACTGCGCACCTTCCAGCCCGTCTCCGCGCCCGCCCTGCTCATCGACAGCCGCGAGGCCCGGCACGAGCGCACCCGCTCCCAGCTCGCGCGTGAGCAGGAGGGCGGCCTGTGGGGCGACATCCTCGGCGCCCTGCGCCAGGAGGCCCCGCGGGCCCAGCTGATCCTCAACCAGCTCAACCCCCTGGTCCGCGCCGCCGTCGCCATCGACGAGCCCGAGCTGGCCCGCACCAGCGCCGAAGCCCTCTACGGGCAGGCCGCGATGCTGTCCCGGCGCCCGCTCAGGCCCGCCGAGTCGAGCCTCATCAACCGCTCCTTCCTCGACCTTCTCGCCCACGCCCTCCGCAAGGACAGCTGACGATGCCCACCGCACCCCATCCCCAGAGCACGGACGAGCTGTACCAGGCGCTCCAGGAGAACGACCGCCGCCCCTACGGCCGCACCCGCACCGTCACCGCCGAGGAACTCGTCGACGCGGCCGAGCAGTTCGAGGAGCCCGTCCCGCTCGTCCACGCGCTTCTCGAACTGCAGGAGGCGTACACCTACGGCTCCGAGCCCCGGAAGTCGCCCGTCGTCTTCGCGCGCCTGCTCACCCTCTTCGACGAGCAGCCCGACGTCTTCGACGACCGCCTGCGCCACATGCTGTTCTGGCGGTTCAAGTGGGTGTCCAACGCCCTGCGCGCCCTGCCCGAGATACCGCTGGCCAGCCTGCGCCAGTGGCTGACGGAGATGCGCGACCGCTACGAGAAGGCCGGCCTCGGCCTCCACCCCTACTACGGACAGGCGTACCAACTCGCCGCCCACGTCGGCGAGGACACCACCCTCGCCTACGAGCTGTGGGCGGGCCGCACCCGCACCCGGCTCAGTGACTGCGAGGCCTGCGAGATCTGCGAGCGCGCCCTGTACCACCTCAGGGCGGGCGACGACGAGCGGGCCCTGCGCGCCTGGGAGCCCGTCCTGGCCGGGAAGGAGTCCTGCCAGGAGGAGCCCGCCCGCTCGCTGTCCTACGCGCTGCTGCCCCTGCTGCGCACCGGCCGCTCCGACCGGGCCCGCGAACTGCACCTCGCCGGCTACCGCGGCTGCCGCCGCAACCCCTCGATGTCCGGGGAGGTCGGCCGGCACCTGGAGTTCTGCGCGCTGACCGGCAACGAGGCCCGCGGCCTGGAACTGCTCGCCGAGAACCGGAACCTGTTCGACGAGGTCGACTCGCCGCTCGACCAACTCGACTTCCTCACCGGCGTGGAGGTCCTTCTCCAGCGCGTCGAGCTCCTCGGCCACGGCGAGCTGCCCGCCGCCGGATACGCGGGCCGCACCTGGACCGCCACCGGACTGCGCGCCGAGGTCCGGGGCCGGGCCGACGACCTCGCCGCCCGCTTCGACGCCCGCAACGGAACCACGGCCCACACCGACCGCCGCAGGGCCCGCCTGGACCGCGCACCGCTCCTGGACACGCTGGAGCTGACCCTGCGCACCCGCAGCCTCGACGACGCGGCCCCGGCCGCCCCCGTGGCCGCGACCACCGCTCGGCCGGCCGCGGCCGTCCCCGAGTCGCTGACCGAACTCATCCTCCGCGCAAGGACGTTGGACGAGCAGGGGCACCCGGACAGCCAGGCCTGCTGGGCGCGGCTGCGCACGCTCGTCGCCGCCCGCGACTACGTCCACCCCGACGATCCGGCTGTGGGCCCGCTCGTCCGGCTGCGCGCGGACCTGCTGGCCGACGAGGCGAACCGGGCCGGCGAGAAGGACGAGTTCACCGACGCCGCCTCGCTGCACGAGGAGGCCGCGGCCCTGTATGACGACGCCGGCGCTCCGGGCGACGCCGCGCTCGCCCGTGCCTGCGTCCTGCTCGCCACCGCCGAGATCCCCGCGGAGGGCGCCGACGGACCCGAGGCGAAGGCCGCCGCGCTGACCGCCGCCCACGCGTCCATGGTCCGCATGCACGAGGACACGCCCGGCCTCACCCCGTACCAGGAGGCACGCCTGCTGCGGCTGCGGGCGACCGCGCTCGCCCTGCGCCTGCAGACGACGGGGAGCGAGGAGCACGTCGCGCCGGTCTTCGCCGAGGCGGACCTGCTGCGCGCGTTCGCCGCCCGGCACGACATCGCCGGACAGATCTCCGGCGCCCAGCTGCTGCGGGCCACCACGTACGCCATCTCCGGCGACCTGCCCGCCGCGGTCACCGAGGCCGATGCCCTCCTCGACCGGCTCAAGGCGCACGGCCCCGCCTGGCACCTGCCCCGTACCCTCGGGCTGCGCGGCCGGCTCCAGCTCGTCCTCCAGGACCCCCAGGCCGCGTACACCGACCTGACCGAGGGCCTGCGCCTGGCCGCCGACTGGCCGGCCGAAGCGGTCGGCACCACCCGCCTCCACGCCGACCTGGCCGAGGCCTGCATGCGCCTGGGCCGCCCCGAGGAGGCACTGCGGCACCTGACGCGCTCGGCGGAGCTGGACCTGCGCGGCGGCAGCCGCACCGACGCGTACTGCACGTACAGCAACGCCGCGCAGCTCAGCCTCGACCTGGGCCGCGTCGAGGACTGCATCGCGCTGCTGGACTCCCTGCTGGCCGAACCGGACGTGGCCGCCGGAGAGCTGGACGACCGGCTCGTCGCCCAGTTGCGCCTGACCCGCGCCCGCGCGCTGCACGCGGGGGAGGACCTCAAGGCCGCCACGGCGGAGTTCGTCGCCCTCGCGGCCGAGTCGGCCGGCTGGGACGACGACCCGGGCAGCCACGCCATGATCGCCGCGGAGACGGCCGTACTCCTCGCCGAGTCCGGCGAGTTCGGCCGGGCCCGCGAGGCCGCCGACCAGGCACTCGCCGCTCATGCCGAGGCCCCGCGCTACGAGCACCTCAGCAACTCCCTGCGCGAACTCGCCCGGCTCCAGGCGCAGCAGCAGGGCCCCGACGGCCTGCCCGACGCCCTCGCCGTTCTCGCCGACGCCGGCCGGGTCGCCGACGAGGCCCGCGCCGCCGGGTACGAGGCTCACGGCCGCTCCCTGGACACGGCCCTGGCCTACGAACACGGGCGGGTCAACGCCTATGCCGGCGCGTACGAGGACGCCCTGGCGGCTCTGGAGAAGGCCCTCGCCCTGCTCGGCGAACCGGGACGGGAGGACGACCGGGCCGGCGAGTGGGCCGAGTGCGTCCGCCTCGCGGGCGCGGTGGAGGGCCTCTACCTGGAGCGCCCCGCCCCCGCTCTCACCCGCCTGGACGCGGCGATCACCCGCCTGACCGCCCTGGGGCACACCGAGGAGACGGAGTCGCTGACCGCCCTGGCGGCCCGGCTGCGCGACGAGGAGTGACGCGCGGGGCACGATGCCGGGGCGGCCTCCCGCCCCGGCTCGTGCTTCCCGGCCCCGGTGCGATATTTGCTGGTCGTGGTCGATGGGTCGCGCCCATACTGACGCGGTGGATCCAGTGACACTTGAGACCGGGCGTCTGGTGCTGAGGGCCTTCGAGCCGGGCGATGTGGACGCGGTGTACGACGCCTGCCAGGACGAGGACATCCAGTTCTACACGCCGGTTCCCGTGCCCTTCAGGCGGCAGGACGCCGAGAAGAGGGTCTGCGAGGAGTGGCCCCAGGCCTGGGCCGCCGACAAGGACTACGTCCTCGGAGCGTTCCGCAAGGACACTGCGGCACTCGTCGGCTCCTACTGCCTCACCAAGGTGAGCCAGGGCGTCTACGAACTCGGCTACTGGGCGGTCAAGGAGCAGCGCGGCCGGGGCTATTCGGTCGAGGCCGCGCGGGCGCTGTGCGACTGGGGGTGGGCCACGCTCGACGTCCACCGCATCGAGTGGTGGGCCATGACCGGGAACACCGGCTCGCGTGCCGTCGCCGAGAGACTGGGCTTCACCGTCGAGGGGACGCTGCGCAACCGCGGCATCGCCAACGACGGCAAGCCCCACGACTGGTGGGTCGGCGGACTGGTGAGACCCTGACGTGGAGCGCGCGCAGAGACCGGGCACCGTGGGGCGCGGTGTGAGTTCGGACTGATCGACCTGACGGCCCGCTACGCACTCGACGCCGGGTACCACGTCGTGGTCGAGGGGATCCTGTACGCCGACCGCTACGGCGAGATGCTCACCCGGCTGCGGGCCGACCACCGCGGGCCGACCCACGCCTACTACCTGCACGTGCCGTTCGAGCAGACCCTCGTCCGCCACGCCACCAAGCCCATCGCGAACGAGGTCGGCGAGCCGCAGCTGCGTGACTGGTACCGGGAACTGGACCTCCTGCCCGGCGGCGTCGAGACCGTCATCGGCGCCGACAGCACCCTGCGGGAGACCGTGGAGCGCATCATGCTCGACACCGGTCTTGCCGGTCTGCCCGCGATCGACCTCTAGTCCTGTGACCTCACCCGTCCGTACGCACTGGGCGGGGCGGGAGAGGTGTGGCGCGGTCAGGATGGACGGTGCCGGGCGTCCGCATCGGCAGCTCGGTGCTGCCTGACGCGACGCGAGGCTGTCGCTGCCCGTACGCGCGAGGGAGAGGTATGACCGAGACCGACGAGGCCGGGACCTTCTCTGCCGGGGCCGAGTGGCCCTCGGCGCATCGTGTCCCGGGTAGCGGCGTGGTCGACCTCCGGCGCGTCGGGGCGAACCCGGACTTCTGGTACCCGGTCGCACTGTCGAAGAACGTGCGGAGCAAGCGGGCGTTCGCGGCGACGTTCGCCGGTGAGCGCATCGCGCTCTACCGCGGGGCGAGCGGCACCGTGTACGCGCTGGAGGACCGCTGCGCCCACCGTCAGGTGCCGCTGAGCATGGGCGTCGTGGAGGGCGAGGCACTCCGCTGCTGCTATCACGCGTGGGCCTATCGCGGCGACGGACGCATCTCGCAGATCCCGTACCTCTCCAAGGGCGACGGCCAGCCACCGCGCGGTGTGCGCGGCTACCCCGTCCGGGAGGCGTACGGCCTGGTGTTCGTGTTCCCGGGCGACCCGGACAAGGCGGGCCCCACGCCGCTGCCCGACCTGCCGGCGTTCGGCTCACCGCGCTACAAGACGATGACGTACTCCCGGACCGTGCGCTGCCACTACTCGTTCATGCACGAGAACCTGCTCGACATGAACCACCAGTTCCTCCACCGGGGCGTGGTCGGCAGACTCCACCCCGAGCTGCTCGACTTCCGGACCGATGAGCGGTCGGTGGAGGCCAGGTACCTGTTCAGCCACGCCGGGGGCAAGCGCAACCGCGGGGCCAGCCTGCTGGCCGCCGAGGGCATCGGCGGCAGCGACTCCCGCGACGTCATGACGATCCGCACCGAGTACCCGTACCAGACCCTCGACCTGGTCCCGGAGAACGCCGAGCGGCCGGCCTTCCGCCTCTGGGTCGCCTATGTGCCCGAGGACGCCGAGCAGCGCAGGTGCCACACCTTCGGCCTGCTCATGATCGAGAAGCCGCGGATCCCCGGCGCTCTGCAGATGGCCTGGCCGCTCATCAGGCGCTTCACCGAGCGGGTGTTCGCCGAGGACCGGATGGCCGTCGAGGCCGAGCAGCGGGCCTGGGACGAACAGGGGGAGGACCGCAATCGCGAGGTGTTCTCCCTGATCCTGGACGTCCGCGAGGTGCTGCGTACCAACGGCGTCCCCCTCCGCCCCCGGGCCGGCATGTGCGGCGCCGCCTCGGTGTGCAACGGCCATGACCGCGGTCCGGTGCCGACGCCCGGCGCCGACGGCTCCGCGCCCTGAGTGCGCGGACGCGCTCCAGCGGGCGTTCAGCGGGAAGGCTTTGGGGGAGGGTGAGTCCCCGTCATCGGCGGTCAAGGGCGGGCGGCCGGTGCTGACTTGCCGGCCTGCGTCCGGCCGCGCGCCCGCATGCGACGGCCTCGGCGCGTACCACCCGAAGGACCAGGCCTCACGGTCGGGGATCGGTGCGGTGCCACCGCGGGCGGGCGTCGGGGCCGCGGCGTCCCGCCACCGAGGCGCAGCGCGGGCACTGGCGCCGCACCCGGTCCGCGGCGCCGCCGGACTCCGGGAAGGTGTCCGGCCAGCCGACGTGCGGGAAGCGGACCAGCCGGGAACGGCTGAGGGACAGGCCGCAGGCCGTCTCGTTGTGGCCCGGCTCCCAGGCGTGCACCTCGCCGGAGGGCAGCCTTCGCCGCCCCTCCTCCTCGTCGGTCCACTGCCCGGACGCCGCGACGGCGTAACTCCTGGTGCGCGCCACGGCGGGTCAGCCGGCCGCGTGGTCGACGCGCAGCCGCACCTGCTCCTCCAGCCGCCGCAGGCTGGTGTCCAGGGCCTCGGCGACGGCCTGCTCGCCCGGGTCGTGGCCGACGTCGAAGAACGACAGGTGCACGGTCACCTCACTGGCTCCGCCGTCGAGGCCGGCGACCTGGAGCCAGCCCGCGTACTCGCCCTGGTCACGGGTGCCCCATTCGAGCCGCATCTGGTCGGGCCGGGCACGGAACAGGGCGGAGGTGTCCTCGTCGGTGCGGTCCTCGTGCACGGTGACGGCCGGCAACTGCCCGGCCTCCACGTGCAGGGCCTCCGGGAGCCAGCTGTCCAGCCGGCCGACGTTCGCGGCCTCGTCGAAGACGTGCTCGGGCTGTGCGGGCATCGTGCGGGAACGTTCGTACTCGGTCATCGCCTTACCGGCCTCACCTCGGGGGTCGTGGTGCGCACCGCGTTCCCGGGCTGCCCGGACCCAACCGCGAAAGGCCCCGCCCGCACGAATGCGGGCGGGGCCTTTCGCGTCGGTCAGAACCTGGGCTGGGGGGACTGCGCCTGGACGAGTGCCTCCGCTTCCGCCGCCGTCTCCACGGACGGCGGGGAGCCGGCCAGGGGCTGGTTGGCGGTCTCGCGCATGCACAGCACGGCGATGACACCGATGACCGCGGCCCCCGTGGCGTAGTACGCCGGCATGAGGGTCGAGTCGAAGGCACTGATCAGAGCGGTGATCACCAGCGGGGTCGTACCGCCGAAGAGCGAGGTGGCCAGGTTGTAGGCCACCGAGAGCGAGCCGTAGCGCACCTGCGTGGGGAATATCGCCGGGAGCGCCGCCGACATCGTGCCGAGCATCGGCAGCAGGGAGAGCCCCATCAGCAGCAGGCCCAGGGTGATGAGGACGATGCTGCCCTGCCGGATGAGCAGGAACGACGGCAGGGAGAGGAACAGGAATCCGAGCATCCCCGCCATCAGCAGCGGCTTGCGCCCGAAGCGGTCCGAGAGCCGCCCGACCTGGTTGATGAGGCACATCTGCAGCACCATCACCACGACCAGGATCAACAGGCCGTGCTGGGTGCCGTAGCCCAGCTCGTCGGACAGGTACGTCGGCATGTACGACAGCAGCATGTAGTCGGTGATGTTGTACGCCGCGACCAGCGCGAGGCACAGCAGCAGCGGCCGCCAGTACTGGGTGAAGATCTTGCCGAGGTCGGCGGCGGCCGAGGTCTCCACGGCGTCGGCGGCCTCGCTCGCCTTGGCCTGGCCGCCCTCCAGCTTCTGGAAGGCGGGCGTCTCGTCCAGCTTGAGCCGCAGGTAGAGCCCGATGAGGCCGAGCGGGGCCGCGACCAGGAACGGCACGCGCCAGCCCCACGACAGCATCTGGTCGTCGCTGAGGAGGGTCTGCAGGAGGACGACGAGGCCGGAGGCCCCGACGTAGCCGGCGAGCGTGCCGAGCTCCAGGAAGCTGCCGAAGAAGCCTCGCCGCTTGTCGGGCGCGTACTCGGCGATGAACGTCGAGGCGCCGCCGTACTCCCCGCCGGTCGAGAAGCCCTGAACCAGCCGGAAGAAGATCAGCAGGGCCGGCGCCCACAGACCGATCACGGCGTGCGAGGGGACCAGTCCGATGGCGAACGTCCCCACCGCCATCATGATCATGGTGAGGGAGAGGATCCGCTTGCGCCCGACCTTGTCCCCGAGCGGCCCGAAGACCATCCCCCCGAGGGGACGCACCAGGAAGGCCACCGCGAACGTCGCGAAGGAGCCGAGCAGCTGGGCGGTGTCGTTGCCCGAGGGGAAGAAGACCCTCCCGATGGTCGACGCCAGATAGCTGTAGATACCGAAGTCGTACCACTCCATCGCGTTGCCGAGAGCGGCGGCCTTGGTGGCGCGCTTGACCGCCGCATCGTCGGTCACCGTGATGTCGCTGCGACGCAGCTTCGGATTGCGTCGTTTCTCGATCGCCCGGAACAGCACCCGGTGTCGTCTCACAGCCGCGGGATCCACCGACTCGTCGTTGTCGGTCGCCGCCATCACGTGGTTCCTTTCGCCGGTCGTCTTCCCAAGCCCAACGCCTGTACAGATCTCGCGCGCTCAAACGACCCCCTTCGCGCGGCGTCCGGTCGATCACGGAACGTGATGCACGGGCGCTCAGGGTGAGACGCGGCCTCTGCGCCGTCCCGGCGGATCTCCGGGACGGGTGTGTGCCCGTGCCCCGGTGGGGGAACTTGATTCGCCGGGTGCGTGCCTGGTGAGAGGAGCCCAAGTGACAGCGTCGGCGGAGGGCGGCCGGAACCAGGGCGCGCAGCAGGACGGGTACGAGCCGGACCCGAACCGGTGGCGGGCCCTGTGGGTCACGCTGGTGGCCGGCTTCATGAGCCTGCTGGACGTGTCGATCGTGGCGGTCGCCCTGCCCACCATCCAGCAGCAGCTGCACGCCTCCGCGGCCGAGGTGCAGTGGGTGGTGTCCGGCTACGCCCTCTCCTTCGGCCTCGCCCTCGTCACCGCCGGCCGCCTCGGCGACGCCCTGGACCGGCGCCGTATCTTCCTGCTCGCCCTCAGCGGCTTCGTGCTCTTCAGCGCGGCCTGCGGAGCGGCCCCGAACATCACGCTGCTGGTGGTGGCCCGGCTCGCCCAGGGCCTGGCGGCCGGCTTCATGGCCCCGCAGAACTCCGCGCTCATCCAGCAGATGTTCCGCGGCGGCGAACGCGGCCGCGCCTTCGGCTTCTTCGGCGCCACCGTGGGCATCTCCTCCGCCGTGGGCCCCCTCACCGGCGGCCTGATCCTCGCCCTGGCCGACGGCGCCCAGGGCTGGAGGTGGATCTTCTACGTCAACGTCCCCATCGGCATCCTCGCGGTCCTCCTCGGCCGCCGCCTGCTGCCCCGCACCCGCCGCTCCGGCCGGGAACACGTGGACCTGCCCGGTGTCCTGCTCCTCGGCCTCGGCGTCCTCGCGCTCATGTACCCGCTGGTCCAGGCGGAGACCGGCGGCCTCACACGGCTGTGGTGGATGTTCCCGGCCGGTGCCGCGCTCCTCTTCGTCTTCACCCGCTGGCAGCGCCGCCTGCTGGACCGCGGTATCCAGCCGCTGCTCGATCCGCGCCTGTTCACCACCGTGCGCGGCTACGCCGTCGGCGCCGGCGTCGGCACGCTCTACTTCATCGGCTTCAGCGGCGTCTGGCTCGTCTTCGCCCTCTTCTACCAGCACGGCCTGGGCTTCTCCCCGCTCAAGTCGGGCCTCGCCGTGACGCCCTTCGCCCTCGGCTCGGCCCTGGCGGCCGCGGTCTCCGGGCGGCTGGTGGACCGGCTCGGCCGCCTGCTCACCGTCGGCGGGCTCACGGGCGTGATCCTCGGGCTGGGCGGCACCGCGCTGCTGCTGCGCTTCGCGCCCCTCGACATCGCGCCCTGGCTCGCCGCCCCGGTCCTCTTCCTCGGCGGCGTCGGCGGCGGGTGCGTGATCTCCCCCAACATCACCATGACGCTGCGCGACGTTCCCGTGCACATGGCGGGGGCGGCGGGCGGCGCCCTGCAGACCGGGCAGCGGCTGGGCGCCGCGGTGGGCACCGCCGCCCTGCCCGGTCTCTACTACCTGGTGCTGGGCAGCAGGAGCGACGACTACCGCGGTGCCCTCTTCCTCGCGATGGTCGCCGGGCTCGTCGGCATGGCCGCGTCCCTGGCTCTCGCGACGTTCGACTGGCGACGCGACCGGCGGACGCGCGGGCCGCACCGCCCGTGCCCGGACGATGTCGCCCACAGTCCCGTGCACGCCCGGCAGACCTGAGCGTCACCGTTCACGAGGTCTGCGGCTGAGGCTCCCGCGGGGCGGGCACGTCGTCGTCCAGATCGCCGCGGAGGGCGCCGAGGGCGAAGGCCGTCATGGACGCCAGGAGCAGCAGCGCGAGAGGCCCCCAGATCGCCGGAATGGCCCACAGCGGCCAGTCGTTGGACGCCTGCGCCCAGAGCGTCAGGATCGCCGTCGCGCCCAGACCGACGCCGTGCCACCGCACCATTTTCGCCGCCGTCGCGTGACGCCCGTCGCCCCGCGCGAAGAGGGGCCACAGCCCGCCCACGAGAGCGGCCAGGCCGAACGAGACGCAGGCCAGCGCACCGCCCAGACGGTCCTCGGGCCATCCCACCGGCCTGTCGGACGTCTGCTGCCGCCGGCCCTCGGCGTCGCGCACCTCGACGACCTGCCCGTGCCAGATCACACCGACGACCTTCTCGCCCGGCTGCATCTCGGACATCACGGGCTCGCTGCGCAGGAACGTCACCTCCCACGGCTTGCCGGACGGCAGCACCAGCTTCGCCTCCGGGGACTCGCCTCGCTCACCGCGGTTCATGGCGGCGCTGCGTACGGTGAACTCCTGATCCCACACACACCCCGACGCCTTGGCGGGGACGGCGGCGCAGGCCGGCGCGCGGCGGTACTCCCGCTCCCGCTCCAGCGCCCCGCGGATCTGCAACGCCGAGGCCACCCCGCCGCCGAGCGCCACGACGGCGAGCAGTACCCACACCACGGCCCGCACGGCTCCGTACCCCGACGACCCCACCGCGCCCCATCCCCCTCCGTGCACAGGCCCCGGAGCATTGGAACACGCCTCAGGTGCCGGTGTGGACCCGCCTGCCTTCGACGTAGGTCTCCAGGACCCGGGTGGCGGCGATCTCCTCGGGCGGACCCGCGAACGGGTCGCGGTCGAGGACGACCAGGTCGGCCGACTTGCCGACGCTGATGCTGCCGGAGGTGTCGTCGAGACGGTTCACGTAGGCGCTGCCCGCCGTGCAGGCGGCGATGGCGGTGCCCAGGTCGATGCGCTGCTGCGGGAGGAAGGCCGGGGTGCCCTCGGGGGCGTCGGGGGAGACGCGGTTGACGGCGACATGGATGGCCTGGAGCGGGTCGGGGCTGCTGACGGGCCAGTCGCTGCCGGCGGCGAGTGTCGCACCGGCGCGCAGCAGATCCCCGAACGGGTACTGCCACCCGCCGCGTTCCGCCCCCAGGAAGGGCAGGGTCAGTTCGTCCATCTGCGGTTCGTGGGCGGCCCACAGCATCTGCAGGTTGGCGCTCGCACCCAGGGCACGAAAGCGCGGCAGGTCGTCGGGGTGGACGACCTGGAGGTGCGCCAGATGGTGCCGCGTGTCGCGAGGGCCGTTGGCGGTCCGGGCGCACTCCACGGCGTCGAGCGCCTCACGCACCGCGCGGTCGCCGAGTGCGTGGAAGTGGACCTGGAAGCCGTACGCGTCCAGTTCGGTGACGTACTTCCGCAGCTCACCCGGCTCGACGAAGCTGATGCCGCTGTTGTCCGAGGCGCAGCCGCAGCCGGTCAGGTACGGGTCGAGCAGGGCGGCGGTGTGGTTCTCGGCGATGCCGTCCTGCATGATCTTCACGGTGCCGGCGCGGAACCGGTCCCGGCTCAACTCCTCCCGCCGGGAGACGAGTTCGGGTATCTGCTCGGCACCCCGCTCGCGGTCCCACCACAGGGCGCCGACCACCCGCGCGGTGAGCAGACCCCGGTCCAGTGCCGTCAGGTAGGCCGGCGCCGGGTCGGTCAGATTGGCGTACGTGCCGACGATGGCGTCCTGCCAGGCGGTGACGCCGTGGGAGTGCAGGACGGCCTGGGCGCGCAGCAGGCCGGCGAGCTGCTCCTCGGGCGTGGGGTCCGGCACCAGCCGGCCCACCAGATGGACCGCGCCCTCCTGGAGCATCCCGGTGGGGTTGCCCTCGGCGTCGCGCTCGATCCGGCCGTCGGCGGGATCGGGGGTCCGGGCGTCGATGCCCGCGCGTTGAAGGGCCCGGCTGTTGACCCAGGCGCCGTGGTGGTCGCGGTTGGGCAGGAAGACCGGGCGGTCCGGGACGATCGCGTCGAGCGCGGCGGCCGTGGGGGAGCCGCCGGGGAACGCCTCCAGGGACCAGCCGCCCCCGGTGATCCACTCGACGTCCGGGTGCTCCTTCGCGTACGCCCCGATCGTGCGCAGGTACGCGTCCGCGTCGGTGGCGTCGCCGAGATGGCACAGGCCGAGTTCCAGGCCCGCGCCCATCGGATGCACGTGGGCGTCCTGGAAGCCCGGCAGCAGCAGCTTCCCGGCGAGGTCGACGACCTCGGTGCGCGGCCCGATCAGCTCGCGCACCTCGTCGTGGCCGACGGCGACGATCCGCCCGCCGCGCACGGCCACCGAGGTGGCGCGGCTGCGGGCCGGGTCGACGGTGTGCACGGGGCCGCCGGTGAGAACGAGGTCGGCGGGTCCCGGGGCAGGGGGGTGTGACATGGGGGTGAGCTCCATGGGGGTCAGACCGCCGTGCGGTCCATCGGCAGGGTGAGGGCTTCGGCGTCGGTGCCGCGCCCGGTCGTGAAGTAGGGCGAGCGCCGGACGTACTTGGCCACGGCGGCCATGCCGAGGCCGGCGAGCACGATCACGGCGGGCAGCGAGAACATGAACCAGCCGTTGTCCGGGCTCAGTTCGAAGTGATCGCTCATGGTGAGGTACGAGTATCCGAGGTAGCCGCCGAGACCCAGCAGCACCAGCCCGGACACGGCGGGCACGCCGACCGCGAGCAGCGCCTCGCGCGCTCCTTCGTGCCGCGCGGCCCGGAAGCGCACGGCGCAGGCGAGAGCGGTGAGGCCGTAGTAGAGGGCCACGATCAGGCCGATGGCGTTGACGGCGGCCAGCAGCATGTCGCTCAGCTTGGGGATCGCGAAGGCGAGCAGGGCGATCACGGCGGCGACGGACATCACGACGACCGTTCCCGCGGCGGGCGTGCCGTAGCGCGGGTGGACCCGGGTCCACAGCGGGCCCATCGTGCGGTCTCGGCCCATGGCGAGCAGGCCGCGTGCCGTGGGGATCAAGGTGGCCTGCACGGAGGCGACGGCGGAGAACATCAGGGCGATCAAGGGCAGGGTGGCCCAGGGCTCGGCGGCCAGTTTCTCCCCCAGGTAGGGGAGGGCCTGCGGGCCGTTGCGGACCAGCTCGGCCAGGCTCATCTCCCGCTGGAAGGCGACCGAGGCGAAGAGGAACAGGCCGAGCATCGCGAACAGGGCGATGAGTCCGCCGCGCGCCGAGTCGCCCGGGTCCTTCGTCTCCTCGGTGACGCTGAACGCCGCGTCCCAGCCCCAGAAGAAGAACACCGCGAGGACCATGCCCTGGGCGAAGGCGGTACCGCTGGAGATCTCGAACGGGTTGAACCAGGACAGGGAGACCGCGTGGTCGCCGGTGACCAGGGCCCAGCCGCAGAAGCCGAGCAGCACCGCGTACTCGAAGACCAGCAGGGCGAACTGGAACCGGGTCGCGCTCCGGACGCCGGTGACGGCCAGGACGGTGAGGGCGAGCAGGATCACCAGCCCGACCGCCGTGCAGATACCGGTGGACGTCGGATCGAGGGCGATGCCGGCCAGGCTGAGCAGACCGGCCTTGTTGGCGAAGGCCAGCACGACCGAGCCCATGATCGCGCTGGTGTAGGCGCAGAAGATGACCGAGCCGACCAGCGTCACCCAGCCGGTGAGGAAGCCGGGCCAGGGGCCGAGGGATCTGCCGACCCAGGTGTAGCCGTTGCCGCAGTTGGGTTCGGAGCGGTTGAGACGGGCGTAGGCGAGGGCGATCCCCAGTACCGGCAGGAACGCCAGCAGCAGGAGCGCCGGGGCCTGCAGGCCCACGACGGTCGCGATCGTGCCCATGCCGATGGCGATGCTGGTGGTGGCCGCGGTGCTGGACGCGGCGATGGCGACGCCGTCGACGACGCCGAGGGAACGGCGCAGCGCGGGGCGTGGCTGAGGCGGTGCGGACGACATGAAGGCTCCTCGGGGACGGGGTGGGAAGAGCCGCGCGGGACTGTGATGGAACAACCGGGGCCCACATTGGGTCAACCCTGTTGACGTAAGGCGGCGAGGGCCGTTCACTGCGTCGGGGGAGAAGCCGACGGTGTGCGAGGAGAGGAGTCCCGGTCATGACCACCCGTGTGCCGCAGGAGCGCAGGCGTCGGAGGCCGACCCGTTCGGGGGTCCTGCTGTCGGAGGACCTGATCGTGGAGACCGCGTTGCGGCTCATCGGCGAACACGGACCCGAGGCGCTGAGCGTGCGCCGGCTCGGCGCGGCCCTCGGCTGCGACCCGACCGCGCTGTACCGCTACTTCCACGACACCGACGACCTGGTGCTCGCCATCGCCGACCGGATCATCGGCGACGCCATGGCCGGCTTCGCCCCCGGGGACGACTGGGTGGCCTCGCTGCGCGAGATGGCCCTCAGGGTCCGCGCGGGCTACCTCGCCCATCCCCGGGCCGCCGCCCTGGCCGCCCACCGCGTGACCCGGCGCCGGAACGAGATCAGCGCCGTGGAGACCGGGATCGGTCTGCTGCTCACCGCGGGCTTCCCACCGGCCGACGCCGCACGGCTCTACCTGGCCTTCATCGACACCGTGCTCAGCCACGCCGCCACGGAGGCGGCGTTCCACGCGCTTCCCCCACAGCAGCGGGAGGCCGACCACCGGTCGTGGCGAGAGGTGTACCAGGACCTCGACCCGGCGACGCACCCCTCCCTGACCGCGGTACGCCCGGAGCTGCCCACGATGGCGGACAGCTCCTTCGAACAGGCCGTGGACCTCCTGCTGGAGGCCCTGGCGGCCCGGGCGCGCGCCCTCACGCGGCGGCCGCCGAAGCGGTGACGACCGCCTCGGAGATGAGTCAGCGGCCTACAGCACCTCGGCCCGGCCGGAGGTGTCGTCCAGGAAGCCGCCCGACTGGTGCTGCCACAGCTTCGCGTAGGCACCCTCCATCGCGAGCAACTCCTGGTGGGTGCCCTGCTCGACGATCCGGCCGCGGTCGAGGACGACGAGCTGGTCCATGCCGGCGACCGTGCTCAGCCGGTGCGCCACCACCAGCGCGGTCCGCCCCTCCATGAGCCGCCACAGCGCCTCCTGGACCAGCAGTTCGCTCTCGGAGTCGAGGGCGCTGGTCGCCTCGTCGAGCAGCAGGATCGGCGCGTCCCGCAGGATCGCCCGGGCGAGCGCGACACGCTGGCGCTGGCCGCCGGACAGCTTGACGCCCCGCTCGCCCACCATGGTGTCGAATCCGTCCGGCAACCCGTCGGCGAACTCGGTGACATGGGCCGCCTCGGCCGCCCGGCGGATCTCGGCGTCGGTGGCGTCCGGCCGGGCGAAGGCGATGTTGTCCCGCAGGGTGCGGTGGAACATCGCCGGGTCCTGCGGCACGTAGGCGATCCGGCCGCGCAGGTCGGTCTGGCGCACCCGGCTGATGTCCTGGCCGCCGACCAGGATGCGGCCGCCGTCGATGTCGGTCATCCGCAGCAGCAGCCGGGTGAGGGAGGTCTTGCCACCGCCGGACCGGCCCACGAGACCGATCTTCGCCCCGCTCGGCACGGCCAGGTCGAGTCCCTCGAACAGCGGCCGGCCGCCCCGGTGGGCGAAGGTCACCTTCTCGAAGCGGACATCGGCGGCCCGGGGCCGCAGCGGCTCCGGTGCCGGCGGGTCGAGCACGGTCGGTGGCGTCAGGAGCAGTTCGGTGAACTGCGCCGCCTCCGTCATCGAGCTCTCCAGCCGGCGGTATATCTGGTTGAACTCGAACATGATCCGGGTCGCGTTGTTGTAGTAGGCGAAGGCGACCACGATCGCCTCCACACCGTGCGCTCCGCCGCCCAGCGTCACCGCGAGCAGCAGACCCATCGCGCTGGTCAGCACGGACATCGGCGCGACCAGCGTGTCGATGCGCAGATTGCCGTAGTCCCACGACCGCATCGTGAGCCGGCGTGACAACGCGACGCGGGACCGGTGTTCGGCGGCCTCGCGCTCCTCCGCGGCGAACGCCCGCACCGTGTCCATGTTCATCAGGCTGTCGGCGACGTGGCCCGACACCCGGGCGATCGCCTCCTCACGCTGGTCGACGAGCGCCTGGCGGCGCCGGATCAGCGGCACGACCAGCACCGCCGTCAGCGTGATCATCACCAGGAGACCGACGACGAGCAGCGGTTCGTAGCGCCACAGCACCACCGCGCCGAACGCGAGCGGCACGAAGCTCCCCACGATCTGGAACGTCAGCGTGTCGACGAACTGCTCGAAACGGGAGGCGAAGCTGAGGACCCGCTTGGTCAGCGAACCGGCGAAGTTGTCGTGGAAGAACGCGGCGTCCTTGGCGAACAGTTCGTCCATGCCGATCACGTACAGATGCTCGATGCCCAGGGCGTCGAGACGGTTGAGGCAGTGCAGGGCGACGCGCCACAGTGCCTCCGCGACCAGCAGCACGCCTGCGAAGGCCAGCACGTACGGCAGCATCGCGCCGGCCGTGACGTCCTTGTTCCCGGCGATGTCGCCGACGAGCTTGGCGACGATCAGCGGCGCGACGTAGTTGATTCCGATGTTGCCCAGCGCCGAGAGCAGCATCGCGGGTGCCGTCCACCGGCGGAGCCGGGACAACTCCCGTCCGTAGTAGCGAAGTGCGAGAAGCACCGAGCGCCTGCCCGGTAATACCCTGTGTGTTTCCGGCGTTTCCATCCCACCCCTGTGTCGTCCTGTGGCCGCCCGCCACGCCGCGCGTGCGGGCAGGGGCCATCGCCGCAACGGATTCATGAGGATTCGGGTCGAGTCCGGAAGTGTCCCGCGATGCCGGCCGTGGCGTCCAAGCGTTTTCCGGCCGGGGGGTGGTGTACGGGGAGCGCCCCGGGGCGCGGCGGGCGGATTCGGGGTGGGCCGGTGGCGCGCGCCGGTCAACGGCGCGAAGGACGCCGGGGTGGTGCCCCTGCCGGTGCGTCAGGCGAGGTGGGAGAGGTCCTGCGGGGTGAGGGCGATCGACCGGGCGGCCATGTTCTCCTCCAGGTGGGTGAGCGAGCCGGTGCCCGGGATGGCGAGCGTGACGGGAGAGGACGCCAGCAGCCAGGCCAGGGCGATCTGCGGGACGGTGGCCCCTTGCCGTTGCGCGACCTCGGCCAGGCGGTCGTCGGCGAGGTCGCTCATGCCGCCGCCCAGCGGGAAGAACGGCACGAAGGCGATGCCGGCCTCCTCGCAGGCGGTCAGGAGCCGGGCGTCGTCGCGCTGTCCGGCGTGGAAGTGGTTCTGGACGGCCGCGACGGGTGCGATCGTCCGGGCCTCGGCGAGATGAGCGGAGTCGATGTTGCTCAGCCCGAGGTGGCGGATCAGGCCCTCTTCGCGCATCGCGGCCAACGCCTCGAAACGTGCGGCCACGGACTCGCCGTGCGGCGGTGCCATCAAACCGATGCGCAGATAGACGAGGTCGAGGCGGTCCACACCGAGGCTTTCGAGGTTCTCCTCGACCAACGGGCGCAGCGCGGCGGGGTCGGTGGTCTGGGTCACGCCGCCGCCGGGTGTGCGGGCGGGGCCGACCTTGGTGGCGATGACCAGGCCGTCCGGGTAGGGGTGCAGGGCCTCGCGGATCAGGTCGTTGGCGCGCACGGACCGGTCGTCGCTGACGTAGAAGGAGGCGGTGTCGATGTGGTCGGCGCCGAGTTCGACGGCACGGCGCAGGACGGCGCGGCCGGTTTCGGGATCCCGGGCCGGGCCGGTGAAGCCGTTCGCGGACAGGCGCATGGCGCCGAAGCCGATGCGGCCGACCGGAAGGTCGCCGCCGAGGAGGAAGTCGTTGCTCATGAACGCAGCCTCCGCAACGGGGCGTCCCGGACGCCAACGCGTGGCAATTTGCTGCCACGAGGCAAAATGACCGGGTGGCAGACATCGTGACGGTCCGCGGTGACCTCGATTTCGTCGCGCGCACCGAGCACCTGTTCTCCTCGGTCCGCGAGGAGTTCATCTGCGCCGTCCGCGATCTCGACACCTTTTCCCAGCTGCGTCGCGCCCGACAGGCCTCCGAGGCGTGGCTGGGCGAGCCCGGCGGCCCGCGGGTCCGCAAGCTGTGCAGCCCGGCCGCGTTGGCCGACGAGCGCGGCCGCGAGCACCTGCGCGACATCGCCGCCAAGGGCGCCCGGGTCCGCGTCGCCGCGACGGCCCTGCCCCACGAGACGATCATCATCGACCGCAGGTACGCGATCCTCGCCGGCCTGGACGCCCCGAGCGGCCGCGAGTACACCGTCACCTCGGGCGCCACCCTGGTGGGCGCCGTCTACGCGCTCTTCGAAGCCGCCTGGGAGAGCGCCCTCGACCTCGGTGCCTTCCTCGACGCGGCAAGGCCCCGGCTCGACGCCGTCAGCGGCAGGGTTCTGCGCGCGCTGGGGTCGGGCGCGACCGACACGGCGGCGGCGAAGGAACTCGGCATGTCCGTGCGGACCTATCGCCGCCGGGTGGCCGAACTGCTGGACACCCTCGAGGCGGGGTCGCGGTTCCAGGCCGGTGTGCGCGCGGGGGAACTGGGCCTCGGCGGCTGAGGAACCGGCGGGGGAGTCCGCGACGGAAGCGGCCGCGCTGCCGGAGAAGCACCTCAAGCCGGTGTTCGTCCGGACCGCCGTCCGGGACGGGTCATGACGCGACGCTGGAGTCCGGGCGCAGGGTGAAGACCTGGTCGAGGCCGACGAGGGTGAGGACGCGCAGCAGGTTCGCCGGTACGGCGGCCAGGACGATGTCGGCGTCGGCGGCCAGGGCGTGCTGGCGGGCGGCGAGCAGGGCGGTGATGCCCGAGGAGTCGCAGAACTCGAGGCCGGACAGGTCGAGGACCAGGCACTGCCCCGGTGACAGGGGGAGCTGGTCGAGCCGGCCGCGGAGTTCGGGGGCCTGGTCGAAGATCAGGTCGCCGGCCACGTGCAGAACGGGGCCGGCCGCGGTGTCGCGGTGTCTGATGGTGAGCGGCTTCATGAGGGGTGACTCGTCGCAGGGCCTATGGGGGACGGGGCAGCGGGAACGCCGAGGGCGAGCAGGGCGGTGTCGTCGCCGAGGCCCTCGCCGAAGCTCTCGATCAGCCCGGTGAGGGCGGTGATCACCTCGCCCGGTCCGGCCGGAGCGTGGTCGGTGGCGAAGGCGTGCAGGGCGTCCTCGCCGTACAGGTCGTCGCGGCCGGGGCCGGTGCGGGCCTCGGTGAGCCCGTCGGTGTACAGCACGACCGTGTCGCCGGGGGCCAGGACGGTCTCGGCGGTGCCGACCGGCGCGCCGGGGACGACGCCGACGAGCAGCCCGCCCGGAGTGGGCAGGAACTCGGCGCTGCCGTCGGACCGCAGCACGAGTGCCGGCGGATGGCCGCCGGAGGCGAGCCGCACGACCGTCGGGCCGTGCTCGCCGCCCGGCTCGATGATCCCGACGATGCAGGTGCAGTACCGGGGGTTGCCGTCGCCGGTGTACCGCTCGTGCAGGACGGCGTTCAGCGTGGACAGGGCCGAGGCCGGATCCGGGTCGTGGTGGGCCGCCGCGCGCAGGGTGTAGCGGGTCAGCGAGGTGAGGGAGGCGGCCTCGGGGCCCTTGCCGCACACGTCGCCGAGGAAGAACGCCCACCGGTCGCCGGTGACGGGGAACAGGTCGTAGAAGTCGCCGCCGAGCTGGTCGGGCGCGGCCGTGTGGTAGTGGACGGCCGTCTCCAGGCCCGGCACGGCGGGCAGCGAGTCCGGCACCAGGGAGCGCTGCAGGACGGCGAGCGCGTCGGCCAGCCTGGCCCGGTCGGCCTCGGCCTGCCGCCGGGCCTCGTCCGCCTCGGCGCGGGCCCGCTCGGCCTCCTTGCGGCGGTGCAGGAGTTCCTTCTCGTAGGCGCGGCGGTCCGAGGCGTCGAAGACGGTGATACGGATCAGCAGGGGCTCGCCCTCGGTCCCGTGCTTGATCACCGCGGAGACCAGCACCGGCAACCGGCCGCCGTCGCCGCGCCGCATCTCCAGGGCGATGCCCCGCAGCTCGCCCTGCATGCGCAGCAGCGGAGCGAAGTGCGTCTCGTGGTACAGCTTCCCGCCGATGGTGAGCAGGTCCGCGAAACGCTTGCGGCCCACCACGGCCTCACGGTCCAGGCCGAGCCAGTCGAGCAGCGTGCCGTTGATCTTGGCGATGGTGCCGTCCATCAACGTGGACAGATAGCCGCAGGGCGCACACTCGTACAGGTCCTCGGCGCTGTCCTCCAGCAGCGCGGTGAACACCGCGTCCGTGTTCGCCTCGCCCCCTGCCCCGGCGGGCTCCGGCACACCGCCCGTGCGGCACATCACTTCAGGGGCTTCAGGAAGTCGAGGATCGCCCCGGTGGTGGCCTCCGGCGCGCTGAGCTGCGGGCAGTGCCCGGTGGCGTCGAGCGTGACCAGACGGGAGGCGGGGACCGCCGCGTGCACATAGGCGCCCACCTCGCGGGGCGCGATGGCGTCCTGCTCGCACTCCAGCACGAGGGTCGGCACGGACACACCCTTGAGGTCCTCGCGGCTGTCGGTGAGGAAGGTCGTACGGGCGAAGACACGCGCGATGTCGGGGTCGGTGGCGCAGAAGCTGTTGGTCAGTTCCTCGCCCAGCTCCGGCCGCTCGGGGTTGCCCATGATGACCGGGGCCATCGCGGACGACCAGCCCAGGTAGTTCGCCTCCAGGGAGGCGAGCAACTCGTCGATGTCCTCCGTGCTGAAGCCGCCGCGGTAGCCCTCGTCGTCGATGTAGCAGGGCGAGGGGGTCACCATCACGAGCGCCCCGATCCGCTCCGGCGCGGCCTGCGCCGCCAGCACCCCGACCATGGCACTCACCGAGTGCCCCACGAACACCGCCTTCCGCAGGTCCAGCTCCTCGCAGACGTCGACGACGTCACCGGCGTAGCCGTGCAGCGAGGAGTACCGCTCCTCGCTCCATGCCGCGAGATCCGAGCCGCCGGAGCCGACGTAGTCGAACAGCACCACCCGGTAGTGCTCGGCAAGCCTCGGGACCACGAGACGCCACATGTTCTGGTCGCAGCCGAACCCGTGTGCCAGGAGCAGCACCGGCGCGTCGTCGCGGCCGATGACATTGACGTTGTTCCTGCTGCGGATGTCCATACCGACCATGCTCCCACCTCGGCCGGAGCGATTCGACGGCGGACTCGTGAGCTGGGTCTTCGCGGCCGCGAGGTCAGCCCAGGTACAGCGGCACCCTGGAGGCCAGCGCGCCGAGCCCGGCCTGCTCCGCCCCGGTCGGCGCCCGCCTCCCGGTACCGATCAGCAGTGCGTCCACATCGTGGAAGGAGGAGGGGAACGGGCTCCCGGCGATCTGCTCCAGCATCTCCCGGGACCGGGCGAGCCCCTCCGCGGGCGGCTGCCGCGCGCCCGGGAGGTGGGCGATCAGGTCGAGGTGGTGCAGCGTCCACTCCATGACGTACGTGGCGAGGAAGTCGCCCACGGTGAGGACCTCGTCGCGGGTGCCGACCCGGCCGGCGGGGTCGGCGAGCAGGGCGGCGCGGCCGGCGGCGGAACCGACGTCGTCCAGATGGAACTTCAGCAACTGCGGATCCTCGTACGCGGCGGCCAGCCGGACGGTCAGCGCGTCGAGGGGGTCGTCACCCGTCGGCGGGGTGTCGGAGAGGTCCCAGTACGTCAGCGCGTCACGGGTCGGTTCCCGGTCGGACGGGGTGGCCAGGGTGACCAGGACGTCCTGGGCGTCGACGATCAGATGGCACACCAGGTCCCGCACCAGCCAGCCCGTGCAGCCGGAGGGGCGCCCGAAGTCCTCGTCGGACAGGTCGTCAACCTCCGCGCGCAGGGCCGTCCATGAACGTGAGAAGAGCTCCACCTCGTGCACCGTAGTGCGGTGCGGCGAGCGTGGGCAAGCGTATTCCGGGCATCTGGATCGTTACCGGGAGCGTGTGGTCGATGACGCGTACGACCCCGGTGGGTCACGCTGAGTGATCCGGCCGTTGCGGCGTAATGACACAGCTTGCGATCCAAGAGGTGGTGAGCATGACCGTCCTGCAGAACCCCGGAGTGCCGCCTGCGGCCGGTGAGGACGCGGAGCGGCTCGTGTCGCCGGTCGGTTCGCACACCGAGTGGGATCCGCTGGAGGAGATCATCGTCGGCCGCCTGGAGGGCGCGACGATCCCCTCCGACCACGCGGTGGTGACCTGCAACGTGCCGCCGTGGGCAGGGCGGTTGCAGGGGCTCGCGGCCGGCTTCCGGTATCCGCGGCTGCTCATCGAGCAGGCGCAGCAGGAGATCGACGCCTTAGTCGCCCTGCTGGAGTCCCTCGGCGTCACGGTCAGGCGGCCGGAGGCGGTCGACCACCGGCGCCGCTTCGGCACCCCCGACTGGACCTCGCGCGGCTTCTGCAACACCTGCCCGCGCGACAGCATGCTCGTGATCGGCGACGAGATCATCGAGACGCCCATGGCCTGGCCGTGCCGGTACTTCGAGACGCACTCCTACCGCCCGGTCCTCAAGGACTACTTCCGGCGTGGCGCGCGCTGGACGGCGGCACCCAGGCCGCAGCTCACCGACGAGCTCTTCGACCCGGACTTCCGCGTCCCCGGGCCGGGCGAGCCCATGCGGTACGTCCTCACCGAGTTCGAGCCCGTCTTCGACGCCGCGGACTTCGTCCGGGCGGGACGGGACCTGTTCGTCACCCGAAGCAACGTCACGAACGCGATGGGCATCGACTGGCTGCGCCGCCACCTCGGCCCGGAGTACCGCATCCACGAGATCGAGAGCCGCTGCCGCACCCCCATGCACATCGACACGACGTTCGTCCTGCTCGCGCCCGGGAAGGTGCTGATCAACCCCGAGTACGTCGACCCGGACCGCCTGCCGGACGTCCTCGGCTCCTGGGACGTCCTCGTCGCTCCCGAGCCCGACCCGATCGACGAGCGGCTGCTCAAACTCACGTCGATGTGCGGCAAGTGGCTCAGCATGAACGTGCTCATGCTCGACGAGAAGCAGGTGATCGCGGAGCGGCACCACACCGGGATGCTGCGCGCACTGGAGAAGTGGGGCTTCGAGCCGATCCCGTGCGACCTGCTGCACTACGCCCCCTTCGGCGGCTCGTTCCACTGCGCGACCCTCGACGTCCGGCGCCGCGGCTCGCTCCAGTCCTACGTCGACTGACCGAGCTGCTCCGACGTCCGGAGGTGGGCAGGGCGGAGGGCGATACGGCCACGGAGGGTGCCCCTCACCCTCCGGAAGCCCCCAGCCGCGCTGCCGTGAGGGCGGCGAGTTCGTCCGGCGTGCGCGGCCCCGGCTCCATGCCGGACAACAACCCCTGGGCGCGCAGCAGTTCCGCCGCCGCCGCACCCCACGGCAGCCGCAGGCCCGCCTCGTGGAGGAGGTCGGTGCGGGCCAGTGCCGTGGCCGCGGGCCCGGTGCGGACGCCGGACGGGGTGAGGAGCGCCGCGTCGTCGGCCCAGCGCAGGGCGAGGTCGACGTCGTGGGTGGCCATCACCACCGTGGTGCCGGCGGCTCGGAGTCCGTCGAGGGTGGTGAGGAGCCGCTCCTGGCCGTCGGGGTCGAGGCCGGCCGTCGGCTCGTCGAGGACGAGGACGCGGGGCCGCATGGCGACCGCGCCCGCGATGGCGGTGCGTTTGCGCTGCCCGTAGGAGAGCAGATGGGTGGGCCGGTCGGCCAGGGCGGTGATGTCCAGGGCGGCGAGCGCCTCCGCCACCCGCGCCCGCACCTCCGTGTCGTCCAGGCCGAGGTTGAGCGGCCCGAACGACACGTCCTGCTCGACGGACGCCGCGAACAGCTGGTCGTCCGGGTCCTGCACCACCAGCTGCACGGTCGTCCGCAGCCGGGTCAGCCCCTTGCGGTCGTACGACACCGGCCGCCCCTCGACCGTCAGCCGGCCCGCGTGCGGCTTCAGTCCGCCGGACAGCAGCCGCATCAGCGTGGTCTTGCCGCTGCCGTTGCGGCCGAGCAGCGCGAGCGCACGCCCCTCGCGGATCTCGAAGTCGAGGCCGCTGAGCACGGCCGGGCCGTCCTCATAGGCGAAGGACGCGCCGCGCAGGGCGACGAGGGCGGGCTCGCTCATGTCAGCGGCCTTTCCAGTACGAAGGTGAGGGCGGCCAGCGCCGTGAGCAGCAGGCAACTGGCGGCCGTGAAGCGGACGGAGACCCGGGCCTCGGGCACCAGGACGCGCAGGGTGCCGTCGTAGCCGCGCCCGGCGAGTCCGGCCTGGAGACGGGTGGCCCGGTCGAAGGCCCGGACGAACGCGGTCGCGCCGAGCCCGGCCAGGGAGCGCCACTCCGCGGCCCGGCTGGTGTGGCCGAGCCGGGCCGCCTGGGCTTCCCGGATGCGGCGCACGGAGTCCAGCAGCAGGAAGCTCATCCGGTACGTCACGAGCGCGACGTCGACGACCGGGGCGGGAATCCCGGCCCGGACCAGGCGGGGCAGCAGGTCGGACATGGGCGTGGTGAAGGCGAACAGCAGTACGCCCAGGGACGCCGCCGAGGTGCGCAGCAGCAACTCCCCGGCCCGCAACGGCCCGTCACCGGCGAGGGAGACGAACCCCCCGGGGCCGCCCACCTGGACGAGCAGCGTGACCGCGCCGGTCACGCAGAAGCCCAGCGGCACCCGATAGGCCCGCCAGAGCCGCCGCCCGGGCACACCGGCCGGCCCCAGCAGCACCACCAGGGCCGTCAGGAGCACCAGGGCCGCGCCCGGCCAGGGCGGCAGAGAGATCGCGAGCACGGTGAGGCCGAGCCCGAGCACGGCCTTGTCCACGGGATGGCGGCGGCGCCAGCGACTGCTGTGCGCCGCCGCGTCGATCGGCAGCACGCGCGATCAGTCCCGTTCGGCGGGGGACTTCCCGGCGTCACCGGCGAGCGCGCTCTCGGCCTCCCGCTCCAGCGCCCGCTGCTCTCCCTGCCGGCGGCCTCGGTGCAGGCCGAAGTAGTAGGCGAGGACGCCGGCGCCGAGAGCCGCCTGGAGGGAGAACAGGGCCGACTCGATCTCCCCGGACGGCGGTTCGTACAGCGGGGAGAACCACGGCTCGTAGTCCGGCTCGATCTCGGTGATCGCGGACTCCGCCTCACCGTCGGAGCCCGTGAACGGCTCCTTCTTGTGGTCGCCGAGACCGAGCGCGAGCGGCAGTACGGCCAGCGCGGCCACGACGAGCAGCAGCAACAGGTTGATCTTCGTGTTCCTGCTCATCGGGCCACCGCCTCGGTCTCGGTCCGGGACTGCTGCTTGGCGAGGAGCACGCCCAGCCGGGTCAGTTCGCCCTTGCTGGACTGCACCAGCAGCCGCATCACGAGCACGGTCAGCAGGCCCTCGCTCACCGCGAGCGGGATCTGGGTGATGGCGAAGATGGAACCGAACTTGCCGAGCGCGCCCAGGAATCCGCTGCCCGGGTCGGGGAACGCGAGCGCCAACTGCACGCTGGTGACGCAGTAGGTGGACAGGTCGGCTACGAACGCGCCGCAGAACACCGCGACCATCAGCGGCGCGTCGTAGCGCCGCAGCAGTTTGTAGACGGCGTATCCGGCCCAGGGGCCGACGATCGCCATCGAGAAGACGTTGGCGCCGAGCGTGGTCAGGCCGCCGTGCGCGAGCAGCAGCGCCTGGAAGAGCAGGGTGATGGTGCCCAGCACCGCCATGATGGGCGGCCGGAACAGGATGGCTCCGAGGCCCGTGCCGGTGGGGTGCGAGCAACTGCCGGTGACGGACGGCAGTTTCAGGGCGGACAGGACGAAGGTGAAGGCGCCGGACGCACCGAGGAGCAGGGTGCTCTCGGGGTGCTCGCGCACTTCACGGGTGAGCGACCGGACCCCGTGGACGACGAACGGCGCCGACGCGACGCCCCAGGCGACCGCGTGCGCCGGAGGAAGGAAACCCTCGGCAATGTGCATGGCTCAGCAGACCCTCTCCAGCACCTCGTGGATGGTTGACGCGCCTTGGCCGGTCTCCTGGCTGACGGGTACCACCGCCCGGACTCCGCCTTCCCGGGTCGCAAGGACCCAGTGGCTGCCCGTGAGGGCCGGAGCCGGACTTCCCGATTCACAGTGGCGAGGGCCGCACCGGCATCACACCGGATTTCCCGTTCACCAAGGCCTGGTGACAATAAGGCCGGGGTAAGGGCGATGACAAGCCACCCGAGGGGCGCGCGAGGGGGCGCCCACTCGCACACCGGCGCATCCCCCGGCTGATCCACGTGCTCCGGGGCGGGGCGCCGTCGCGCGACATCCGGGCCGGGTCAGTCGTCGCCGCCGTCGTCTCCGTCGTCGCTCTCCCCGCCGTTTCCGGCCTCGTGCGGCTTCTCCGGCTTCGGCTGCTCCGGTTGGCCGTCGCCTGCTTCCGCCGTCGGAGTCGCGGCGCTCGGCGCGGGCGCGGGAGGAGTCGGGGAAGCGGGCGTGGACGGAGTGACATCCGCCACGGTGCCGGTGGTCGGCGTGGTGGCGGCTGCCGGGTTTGCCGCCGGGCCGGAGGCCAGGGGAGAGGGGGAGCCGGCGGACGGTGTGGCGGCGGGGCTGCTCGCGGACGGGGACGCGTCGGGTTCCGTGCCCTCCGCGGTCGTGTCGGGCGAGAACCAGCGCATGCCGAGGAGCATCGCGGCGAGGAAGAGTGCCGCGGCGGCGGCCGTCGCGGCCAGTCTCGACCGGCTGCGGACGCCGCCGCGCCCGCGGGAGCGGCCCGAACGCCCCGCCTGGGCCGCCCGGGCCGCGCTGCGGTGCCCCGGGGTCGCGGGCAGTGCATACGTGGTCGGGTGGCTGGTGTCGGCGGCCGCGTACGGGCCCGGCCCGGCCGGCATCGCCGCGGACGTGGTCGCCGGCCGCAGCGGCCCCGAGACCTCCGGCAGCGGCTCGGGCAGGCCCCGCCAGGCGCCTCCGGCGAACCACGCGGCGGCCTGCTGGGCAGTGGGCCGGTCCTCGGGCTGCTTGGCGAGCAGACCGAGCAGGTAGTTCTCGAACGCCGGCGGCAGTCCCGAGACTCCGAGTTCGCGAGGCGGCACGGGGGCCGAGTCGAGATGCTGGTGGAGGAGGGCGACGGCGGTGTCGGCCTCGAACGGCGGGCGGCCGCTGAGGAGCTGGTAGAGCACGCAGCCCAGGGAGTACATGTCGGAGGCGGGCCCGGCGGGCTTGCCCAGGGCCCGCTCGGGCGCGAGGTAGAGGCCGGTGCCGACGATCTGGCCGGTGGCGGTGAGCGCGGCGCCCGGGTCGTCTAGGAACCGCGCGATGCCGAAGTCGCCGATCTTCAGTGTGCCGCCCGCGTCCAGCAGCAGGTTGGCGGGTTTGACGTCCCGGTGCACGATGCCCTGCCCGTGCGCCGCCGCGAGCCCCGCGGCGGCCTGCGCGGCGAGCGTGGCCACCCGCTCGGCGGGGAGCGCACCGGAGCCGGACAGCACCCGGGCGAGACTGTCGCCCTCGACCAGCTCCATCACCAGGTACAGCCGGTTGTCGTACTCGCCGAAGTCCAGGACACCGACCACGTTGGGGTGGTTGAGACGCCCGGCGGTCTGAGCCTCCAGACGGAACCGGGAGGCCGCCGTGGCATCGGTGTCCTGGGGGAGCAGCAGCTTGACGGCCACCGCTCTGGCGAGCGTCTCGTCGTACGCACGCCAGACCTCTCCCATTCCACCGCGCCCGATCTCAACATCCAGCCGGTAGCGGCCCGCTAGCAGCACTCGTCCTCGTCTCATGCGTGTGGGAAGGTCGTCGCCGCAGGCCGAACTCCCCGCTTCTGCACGGGGATTGGTGGGGGTGCCGCAGCCGACCCAGGATACTGGCGCCGCGTGACCACCGATCTCCGCGGCGGTGTCCTCGACGGGTGCCGACTCGGAAATCCCGGAGCGAAGAGGTCGCCCGCCGGGGTGACACTCCCGTGCGCCCGGTTGCCGCGGGGCGCCGACGCCGTTTCAGGCCGCCGCCCCCGCCCCCTTCTCACGGCGCGGCAGCACAGCCACCGACAGGGCCGTTACGGCCGCGAGGACCAGCCACGGCACGGCGGCGGGCAGGCCCAGGTCGAGCAGGGAGCCGGTGGCCGCGCTGCCGGCGAGGACGATCAGGCCGGACACCGACGACAACGCACCCATGTAGAGGCCGAGCCGGCCCTCCTCGGCGAGGTCGGGCACCCAGGCGCGGGCGGCGGGCACGACCAGCATCTGCCCCACGGTGAGCAAGATCACGAAGCCCGCGGCGGGCAGCAGCCCGGCGGTGCCGGTCCAGCCGGCCGGCCGTGCCGCGGCCACCACCGCGAAACCGGACGCGATCAGCAGCAGCCCCGCGGTCATGGAGCGGCGCAGATCGAGCCGGTCGCCCGCCCAGCGGGTCACCGGCAGCTGGGTGAACACCACCAGCACCGAGGAGAGCGCGAAGAGCCAGGACAACGGAGCCTGGGAGCCCGCCGCGCGCTGCACCTCGTCCGGCAGGGCCAGATAGAGCTGGTTGTAGGCGAGCAGATAGGCGCCGTAGGCACAGCACAGGGCGAGGAAGCGGCGGTTGCGCAGCAGGGCGCGGGCCCCGCCCCGCTCCCGGACGCGGACCCGGCCGGGGATGTGCTGCGGCATCAGCCACAGGTGCCCGGCGAGGACGAGCACGAAGACCCAGGCACCGGCGAGGCACGCGGTGCGGAAGTCGACGGCCAGCAGCAGCGCGCCGAGCAGCGGCCCGACGAACGCCCCGACCTGGCCCGCCACGCTGAACAGGGCGAGGACACGGGTGCGCGAGCCGTGCCCGTTCTCCTCCCACACGACCGCCTGGCGGGCCACCTCGGACTCCACGGCGGGGGAGAACAGCGCGGCGGCGAATCCGATCACCAGCACCGCCCCGATCACGGCCCAGCTCGCCTCCGCGTACCCGAGCCACACGAACCCGGCGATCCGCAGCACGCAGCCGGCCAGCACGACCGGCCGCACCCCGAACCGGTCGACGAGCCAGCCGCCGACCACGAACAGCCCCTGCTGGCTGAAGGTGCGCAGCCCCAGCACGAACCCGACCAGCCAGCCCGCCATGCCGATCGCGGTGCCGAGATGCCCGGCGAGGAACGGCAGGACGGCGTAGAAGCCGATGTTGAAGGCGAGCTGGGTGAGGATCAGCAGCCGCAGCAGCGGCGAGAGTTCCTTGCCGAGGCGCCAGGTGCTCTCGCGCGGGGACTTCGGTGTCCCGGCGTCGGAGGTACGGGCGGCCTTGCGGGCCAGCACCCGGGAGACGAGGTGGGTCATCGTTCTTCTGTCTGTGAGGCGGGCACGGGAGTCAGGAGGGCGTGGGGGCGGTCAAGTCGCTGCCGCGGGGCAGGCGTGAGCCGGTCCTCAGGCGGTTCGGCCGGGCCCTCGGGCCGTTTGCGCCGCCGCGGCAGCCGTACGCCGCCCGCGGCCGTCACCGCGAGCGCCCCGAGCAGCGCGAGCACGGCGGCCGGGGACAGGACGGCCCACGGGGCGCGCTCGGCGTACGGCTGGTTCTCGGCGAGCAGCAGGCCCCACTCGGGGGACGGCGGCTGGGCGCCCAGGCCGAGGAAGCCGAGCGCGGCGAGGCTCAGTGCGATGCTCGGGAGCCGGAGCAGGGCGTGCCGGGCGACCGGGGGCAGGACGGCGGGCAGCAGTTCGTGCCGGAGCAGGTACCAGCGGCCGGCCCCCAGCGCGCGGGTGGCCGTCAGATGAGTGGTCGCACGCTCCTGCCGCAGCAGGGAGGAGGTGTGCGCGGCCAGCGGGGACCAGGCCACGACAGCCACGGCGAACGCGGGCGTCCAGGGCCCGCTGCCCATGATGCCGGTGACGAGGAGCCCGGCCAGTACGGGCGGTACGGCACTGAGGGTGTCGACCAGCGGCCCGGACAGCCTCGGCAGCAGCCCCAGCAGCAGCCCCGCGACGAGGGCGGCGGCGCTCACCGCGAGGGCGGTGCCGAGCGTGGTCAGCGCGCCGTGGGAGATCCGGGCGAGGACGTCGCGGCCGAGCGCGTCCGTGCCGAAGGGGTGCTCCGCGGACGGGGCTTGCAGCCGGGCGAGCGTGTCCAGGGCGAGCGGATCGCGGGGCAGCCCGAACCCGATGACGGCGGCCAGCAGTCCCCCGTAGAGCAGCGGGAGCGTGCGGGGCGCGGGCGGCCGGGGCCGGTGCAGGGACTGCAGGGCGCCGTCGCGCAGCGCGGGCCCGATCAGCAGCCGGGCGGTGAGCCGGGCGAGGATCCCCGCGGTGGCCGCGAGCAGGACGAGGGCGAGTGTGCCGGTCTGCAGGGCGGGCAGGTCCTGGGCGAGTGCGGCGTGCAGGGTGAGCCGTCCCAGGCCCGGGATGTCGAAGATCTGCTCGACGGCGACCGATCCTCCGGTCAGGCCGACCACGAACAGCGCCAGGTTCGGCAGCAGTCCGGGCACGCAGCGGCGCACCGCCTGCCGTGCCACGGACTTCGGCGGAACACCCCGTGCCGCGGTCGCCATGGCCCAGGGCTCCGCGAACGCCCCGGGCAGCAGGTCGTCGAGCATCCGTCCCAGGACCGCCCCGGCGGGCAGGCCGAGGGCGAGCGAGGGCAGCACCATCCACTGCGGCCCGTACCAGCCCAGGGCGGGCAGCCATCCCAGCTGCACGCCGATCACGGAGGCCAGTACGGAGGCGACGAGGAACTCGGGCAGCGCGGCCAGTACGGCCGTCGCCGTCCCGCCGGGGCGGCGCGCCCCGAGCCGGCCCCGCGCGCCCAGCCGGAGCGTGCGGGCGCAGACGGCGGCCGCCGTGCCCGCGGCGACCACCAGGGCCCCGGCCATCAGCAGCAACGACACGCCGAGCGCCAGCACGACGCCCGGCAGCAGCTGGGTGCCGGACACCCAGGACGTGCCCGCGTCGCCGTGCAGCAGCCCGCCGAGCCAGCGGCCGAGCAGCACCAGCGGGCCGTCGTCGAGGCCCAGTTGGTCCCGGATGGCGTGCAGGGTCTCGGGAGTCGGCTCGCGGTCCGCCGACCTCGCCCTGAGCACGGTCAGCGCGGGGTCGGTACGGGACAGCCACGGCAGCAGGCCGATTCCGCACACCAGGGCGGCCACGAGCGTGGTCCGCCACAGCAGCGCCGGGACGCCGCTGTGCGCGAGTGCGCGCAGACCCGCGGCGGCACCGTTCATCGAGGGCCTCTTGTCGCTGTTCAGTGTCGGGTCCCCGTGCCTATGAGGGTGCGCTCGTACGGGTCGGGCAGCGCGCCCTGCACAGACGTCGCGACGCCCGCGACGAGCTTCAGGTGCACCAGCGGAATCACCGAGTCGGTGCCGAGCACGGCCGCCTCCGCCTTCATGGCGGCGTTCTGCCGCTCGGCGGTGTCGGACTCGGCCTGGGCGGCGGCGACCAGCTTGTCCACGTTCTTGTCGCACAGGAACGACAGGTTGTTGGAACCGTCGCAGGTGTAGTCGCTCGCGAGGACGGTGACCGGGTCGCCGGTGTCCAGCATCATGTTGCGCGAGAAGACCGCCGCGTCGAACTTGCCGCCCAGCAGGTCGCCTTCGAGACGCGAGTACGTACGCACCTCCAGCTTCACCTCGAACCCTGCCTTCTGCAGCTGCTGCTGGAGCACCTGGGCGGCCTCCGGCAGCTCGGGCCGGTCGCTGTAGGTGGCGAGGGTGATGCTGTCGCCGCCGGGGCCGGTCGCCCGCGCCCGCCCGGTCGGTTCGACGCGCTTGCCGGCCGCCCAGGTCAGGGCCGGACCGAACAGGCCCTGCGCGGGCACGGCGTGCCCCTCGTAGGCGCCCTTGGCGATGACCGAGGTGTCGATCGCCTCACGTGCCGCTGCCCGCAGCCCCGCCTTGGTGAAGGCGCCGGACTTGGTGTTGAGGTAAAGGCTGGTGTTTCGGGCGGTGTTGACCTCGTGGACCTCCTCCTCGTCCAGGGCGGCGACCTGGCCGACGGGAAGGGACTCGGCGATGTCGACGTCACCGGAGCGCAGGGCGTTGGCGCGGGCGGTGCCGTCCGAGACGAACCTGGCCGTGACTCCGGACGCCTGGGCCCGGCCGCCCCAGTAGTCGTCGAAACGGTTCAGCGTGGCCGCGGTGTCACCGTCGATCCTGGTCAGTGCGAAGGGGCCGGTGGCGGTGCCGACGACGTTCACCGTGCCCTTCTTGTCGTACGCCTTCGGCGCGAACACCGCGAGGGACGGATTCGACAGCCGCAGCGGCAGTACGGGGTCGGCCTCGACCGTGCTGACCCGGACCTGCTTGTCGTTCTCGGCCGTGGCGGTCAGCTTCACACCGGAGATCGCCGACGGTGCCGGGTCGGCCTTCCCGGCGGCCGTGAGGGCGGCGGCGACGGCCTCGGCGGTGACGGCCTCGCCGTTCTGGAACCTCGCCTCCCGCAGGGTGAACACCCAGCTCCTGCCGCCGTTCTCACTGCTCCACGACTCGGCCAGCGCGGGTACCGCGGTGCCGTTGGCGTCCAGCCTGGTCAGCCCCTCGGTGACGCCGAGCCGGGACAGGAGCATCGCGTCCTGGCCGTACGGCGAGTAGTTCTCGGTCGGGGCGAAGGGGAGGGCGACACGCAGACGGGCGCCGCCGGCGGAGCCGGAGGAGGCCGCGGACTCGTCACCGGACGACGCGAAACAGCCGGAGAGCAAGGGCAGCGCGAGCAGGCCGGCGGTGACCCGGCGGCGGGAGGTTCTCATAGTGTATATGAATACCATTTTCATTAACCGAGCGGTATCTCGAAGTGCACGACGCCGCTGCCCCCGCCGGGTTCCTCTTCCCGCTCGTCGCACAGCACCTTGCCCAGCGTCCGCCACAGGCCCATCGCGCCGGGGGAGTTCGGATAGGTGTGCAGATACACGGACCGGTATCCGCCGTCGGCCCGGGCGAACTCCATCAGGGCGTCCACCAGCTGCCGGGCCAGCCCGCGCCGCCGGTGCTCGGGGCGCACGTACACCCGCCGCAGTTGTGCCGTCTCGCCCGAGGGGAACCGCTCGGCCAGCCAGCGCGGGTTCGGCGGGTGCGCCGGTCCGCGCGCGTCCAGTGCCGCCGTGGCGGCCACCGTCCCGTCCTGCTCGTCCACGGCGACCAGGAGGGTGTGCCGGGGCGGCGTGACGTAGAACGGCACCGGATCGATGATGTCGGCGTGCCATCGCGGCACGTAACCCGTGCCGAAGTCGCGGTACACGGCGTCGAGCATCACCGCCCGAGCCCCGTCGATGTCGGCCGCCGCGGCTTCCCTGATGCTGTAGTCACGCATTTGCGCATCATATGCAAGAGGGGTCAGGGGGGTGTCCCGGACCCCGGACCAGGCTGGAAACGGCCCGGTTCAGCTCTCGGACGGGGTGAGCAGCACGAAGTCCGCGGTCGCCGGGTCGAGGCAGACGGCGAGCCGGCCGACGCCCTCCACGTCCTCCGGGCCCATCTGCACGCTGCCGCCGCTCTCGGTGACCTTGGCCACCGCGGCGTCGCAGTCGTCGACGGCGAAGACCGGGTGCCAGTACGGCCGCCCGCCCGTCAGCGTCAGGTCCTCCTTGCGGAGCTGCATGAGGCCGCCGTGCATCCGGTCCTCGGAGAGCCCGGAGGGGGTGATCAGGGTGTACGCGCCCGCGCCGCCCGGCAGCGGCATGTCGCTGAACTGCCAGTCGAAGAGGGAGCCGTAGAACTCCCGCGCGCCCGCGGCGTCGGTCGTGTACAGCTCGGTCCACGACAGCGAGCCCGGCTGGTCCACCAGCTCCACGCCCTTGTTCGTCCCCGGCTGCCAGACGGCGAACTGGCCGCCCAGCGGGTCGCTGTACTGCGCCATCCGGCCCCAGTCGTCGAGGTCCATCGGTGCGACCCGCACGGTGCCACCCGCCTGCTGCACGGCCTGTGTCGTGGCGTCCGCGTCGGTGACGCAGTAGTAGAGCATCCAGGCCGGGCGTGCGCCCGCCTCGGTGAGCTTGCCCAGCCCGGCGACGGTCTTGCCGTCCTTCTTGAACATCCCGCCCTCGAAGTCCTCGCTCTCGCCCATGGACTCGTAGTCCCACCCGAGGACGGCACCGTAGAAGTCGGCGGCGGCCCGGACGTCCGGAGCGCCCAGGTCGAGCCAGCAGGGGGAACCGGGGACGTACTCCGTCGTGATCATGGCGATGCTTCCCTTCAGCGGGTCCTGTGTGCCCAGCGTGACACCGAGCACTGGCCATCGCCCGTCGGTGGCGACCCGTTCGGGGGACTCCGGATGCCGGGGCCGCGTCAGTGGACGGAGAACCCGCCGTCGACGAAGACCGACTGCCCGGTGACGTAGGCGGACGCCGCGCTCGCCAGGAAGACCGCCGCGCCCGCGAAGTCCTCGGCGAGACCGTTCCGCCCGATCATCGTGCGGGCGGCGAGGGCGGCCACCTTCTCCGGGTCCGACGACAGCCGTGCGTTGAGCGGCGTCATGACGAAGCCCGGCACGAGGAGGTTGCAGGTGACGCCGCGCGGCGACCACGCCTCGGCCTGGGAGCGCGCCAGCGCCTCCAGCCCGCCCTTGGAGGCGCCGTAGGCGCCGCTGTGGACGAACGCGCGATGCGCCTGCTGCGAGCTGATGTGGATGATCCGCCCGTACCCGCGCTCCGCCATGCCCGGACCGAAGCGCTGCCCCAGCAGGAACGGCGCCTCCAGGTTGACGGCCATGGTGGCGTCCCAGACGTCCTCGCCGAGCTCGTCCATCGGCGGACGCAGGTTGATCCCGGCGCTGTTGACGAGGATGTCGGGCTCCCCGAACGCCTCGACCGCCCGCTCGGCTGCCGTCCGCACACCCTCGCGGGTGCTCAGATCCGCGCTGACCCAGGCGGCGCGGCAGCCCAGGGCCGTCAGCTCCTCGACCGTCGCGGCCAGTCCGGCCTCGCCGCGGGCCACGACCACCACGCTCGCCCCGGCGCGCGCGAGGGCGTCGGTGATGGCGCGGCCGATCCCGGAACTGCCGCCGGTGACCACCGCGACCCGGCCCTCCAGCGAGAACAGCCCGGAGAGATAGGCCTGTGCCGCCCGGGTCGGCGGGGTGGGCTCGGTCGGCGGGGTCGGCTGTGTCGTCATGGCGAACCACTCTAAGTCGATCATCCGGTCGGTCGTCGAGCGGTGCCGGCCGCCGTGCCTCCGGCCGACCTCGATCGCCGGCACCATGGTGGGCGCGTTGCCCCACCCCAGCGCCGTGCCGATCACCATGCCGAGGATCTCGCCGATCGCACACCCGGTCAGACAGTGCAGCGTCGCCTTCACGGCGGTCCCGTGGACAACGCGATCATCGCGCTCACCCCCGGCGCGATTGACGCCCATCTGTCCATGCCGCTGCCGTGTCCCACGGGTTCAGCCCTTGAGCAGGCGCACCCGGCCGTCGGGGAGTTTCGGCCACCAGTGGTGGTAGCGGCGGTAGACCTCGGTGTCGCGGCCGGCCAGCAGCGCCGTCAACGACGCGGCCTCCGCGGCGAGTCCGTCCCACACGGCGGCCGGCAGGTCGTGGAACGCCGTGGCCTCGACACCGCCGTCGACCGCGCGCCACACGCCGGCGACCCGGCCGTCCACCAGCAGTGTGGGCAGCACGTCGCCGTTCACGCGGATCACCAGACGTCGATACGCCGGGGGAATCACGCGGCTGCGGTCGGCGTGGGCCAGCAGAACGCTGTCCCACATGGCCATGAGCCGCGGCGGTGCGGGCGTGTCCGCCGGTGGGCGCAAAGCGCCCGGCACGTCGTACAGGAGGGTCCCGTCCGGTCCCCGGAGCTGCTCCACCGTGTCGTCGAGGGCGAGCAGCGCCCGGCGTACGGGTGCCCGCGGCACCATGGCGAACTGCGCGACGTCCGCCACCGACGCGGGCCCGAAGCCCGCCAGATAGCGCAGGACGAGCCGGCGCAGCGCCTCCGGCACCGTCTCCCGCCCTTCGGGTACGGGACCGGTCCGCGCCGCGACGAACGACGACCGGGTGCCGAACGACCACGGCTCTCCGGTCGGGACATGGAGCAGCGGCGCGTACGCCTTGAGCCCCCACCACGCCCCGGCCCTCTTCTCCGCGCCGACCCGCTCCTCCAGCCAGTCCTGCAGCTCGGCGGCCGTCCGCGGCCGGTCCGCGAAGTCCAGCAACCCGGGGACGAGCGCCTCGCCGTCGGCCGGCGTGAGCCCCGCCGCGGCGAAGCGGTACCCGAGCCGTGAGGCGTACAGCGTCTGCTGCATCGCCTCACGGAACACCTGGTAGTCGTCCGCGTGGACCGCGTGCAACGTGATCCGCATCAGGGTCGCCTTGACCACCGCACGCCCCGCGAAGGCGGCGTCCAGCTCGCCCGGCGCGAACCCGGCCAGCCGGTTCCACAGCGCCACGTACGGCGAGGCGGCGTGCTGCGCCTGCAGCGCCACCACACGCCGCACCGCCTCCGCGGCCTCCATCACCTCCCGCCCCAGCAGCAACTGGCGCCCGAGGGTGGCCCGATTGAGCTCCTGCGCGGTGATGTCCACGCCGGGGATTCTGCCGTGACCCCAGCGGAGGCGCCGGGCTCCACGGCAGTGGCCTGGATCACATGGCTCGGATTGAGTGTCCGGCGGGGGAGATGTCCGTACCCATGGGTGTCGGAGCGGGCCCGGATGCGAGGATGAGGCGCCATGACAGTCGGGTGGTGTGCTCGCACGGTACGGGCCGCGGTGTTCGCGGCCGTCTGTGTCGTGCTCGCCGCCCTGGGGCACGTCATGATGTCCGGCGACCATGTGCCCCGGTCGACACTGCTGGCCGGCTGGGCCGTGACGGGCGTGGCGGGCTGGTGCCTGGCGGGCCGCGAACGCGGACTCCACCTGGTCGTCGCCGTGGCCGTGGCCGTCCAGACGGCTCTGCACTCGGCGTTCTCGCTCGGACCGACCGCGCCGGCCGCACCCGGGGCCGACTCCATGGACATGCCGTCGATGCATCACGGCATGGGATCCATGAGTCACGACATGGGCTCGGGCGCCGTGGAGTCCGTGTCCCCGCACATGGGACACGTCCCCGGCGGTGACTCGTCCCTCGGCATGCTCGCCGCCCACCTCCTGGCCGCGCTGCTGTGCGGCCTGTGGCTGGGCCACGGCGAACGGGCCGTCTTCCGGCTCCTGCGCGCCGTGGGCAGCCGGCTCGCCGCACCACTGCGGCTCCTGTTCGCCCGGCCGGCACCGCCGCCCCCGCCCGTGCGCGAACGGCGACGGTCGTCGAACCGCAACCCGCGCCGCCTCCTTCTCGTCCACGCGATCACCACCCGGGGACCACCCGCGGGGGCCGCTGCCGCCTGACGGCAGCCGGTGCCGACCCGGGGCAGCCCCTGCGCGCCCCGGTCGCGGTCGTACCTCCGTACCAGTGGGCACCCGCAGGCGGTCACGCCTCCCGATGCGCCGTACGGGCACGCCCGCGCCCCCCGCTCAACGGACCGCGCACCCGCGCGCACGTCTGACCTCACGGCCTGCCTGCCCGCGTGCTCGTGGTCCCGGAATCCCGAGAAGGACATCAGGTGATCACTCCTGCCCTGCCCCTTTCGCCCGAGAGATCGGCGTCGGCCGACGAGTCGATAACCGCCTGGGCGCTGGCCGCCCGCGGCGGCGACTCCGTGGCCGTCGACCACTTCGTGCGCGCCCTGCACCGTGACGTCATCCGGTACGTCGCCCATCTGTGCGCCGACCCGCAGGCGGTGGACGATCTGGCGCAGGACACGTTCCTGCGGGCGCTCGGCAGCCTGCACCAGTTCGAGGGCCGTTCCTCGGCGCGGACCTGGCTGCTGGCGATCGCCCGGCGCGCGGTGGCCGACAGCATCCGCCGCACGGCCGTACGCCCCCGCCCGGCCGACCTGCCGGACTGGGAGCCGGCGGCCGAACTCGCGCAGCCGCGCGGCCTGCCCGGCTTCGACGACGGCGTGGCGCTGCTGGAGCTGCTGGCCGGACTGCCGGACGAACGCCGCGAGGCGTTCGTCCTCACGCAACTGCTCGGCCTGCCCTACGCGGAGGCCGCCGCGCTGAGCAACTGCCCCATCGGCACGGTCCGTTCCCGCGTGGCCCGCGCCCGAGCGACGCTGCTCGCCCTGCTCGCCGCGGCGGAGGAACCGGACCCCGCCCTCGTCGCGGCCTGACACATCCGGGCCGACGGTGCCCGCCGCCGCTGTCCGGCGGGCACCGTCCGGCGTCGGTCGCGCAGCGCGATCGGCCCCGGCCCCGGCGAGCGCGCGAGGACTTCGCCGACGACTGGAAGGGCACCGTCGAACCGGGCCGGGCCGCCGACCTGTGTGTCCTGGACCGGCCGCTGCTCGACCTCGACCCGCACGAGATCACTCAGGTGCAGGTGGACCTCACGGTCTTCGACGGGCAGGTCGTCTTCGAACGGTGAGGCCTGCTCAGGCCGCTCGCACCGCCGTCCGCCGCGCCCCCCACCGCCGGTTCCGGTACCGGCCGGCCACCCGGCACACCGCGTAGACGGTGAACGAGATCGTCGTCACGTAGGGGCTGATGGGGATGCTGCTGCCCAGGGCCAGCAGGATGCCGCCCTCGATCGAGGCCACCGCGAACAGAACGCTCAGCACGGGCAGCAGTACGGGCGAGGCGGTGACGCGGGCGGCCGCCGCGGCCGGGGTGACGACCAGCGAGAGCACCAGCAGCGCCCCGACGATCTGCACCGACAGGGCGACCGCGAGCCCGAGCACCAGCATGAACGCGAAGGACAGTCCACGCACCGGCACCCCGCGGGCCTCCGCCACGTCCGGATCGGTGCTGGCGAAGGCGAGCGGCCGCCACATGACCGCGAGGGCCACGAGCACCAGGACGGACGTGCCGAGCAGCCAGGACATCTGCGGGGTGTCGACGGCGACGATCTGCCCGGTGAGCAGCCCGAACTTGTTGGCCGCCCGGCCCTTGTAGAGGGCGAGGAAGAGCACGCCGAGTCCCAGTCCGAACGGCATGATGATGCCGATCACCGAGTTGCGGTCCCGGGCCCGGGTCCCGAGGATGCCGATGGTGCCGGCCGCGAGGAGCGAACCGGCGATCGAGCCCGCCACGATGTTCGCGTCCAGCAGCAGTGCCGCCGACGCCCCGGCGAAGGACAGCTCGCTGATGCCGTGCACCGCGAACGGCAGGTCCCGCATCAGGACGAACACCCCGGCCAGCCCGCCCACCAGACCCAGCGCCACACCGGCGACGAGGGAGTTGCGGACCAGGGCGAGGAGTTCGCCGTAGTCGGTGAAGTCGAAGATCTGGTGCCAGATCCCGTCGGCGAGTGTCATGAGCGCACTCCGTCCGTCTCCTGAAGCCGTTCGGGGTGGTGCGGCGGGACGGCCGTCTCGTCGGGTGCTCCCGCGACCACCACCCGGCCCCGGACGCGCATCACGTCGACCTGGGTGCCGTAGAGGCGGGACAGCGACTCGGAGGTCAGCACCTCGTCCGGGGTGCCGACGCGATGACCGCCGCGAGCCAGGTACAACACTCGGTCCACCATGCCCAGTACCGGGTTGATCTCGTGCGTCACGAACACCACCGCGGTGCCGTGGGAGCGGCGCCGGGCGTCGATCAGTTCGGTGAGGGCCCGCTGGTGGTGCAGGTCGAGCGACAGCAGCGGCTCGTCGCACAGCAGCAGGCGCGGGTCGGTCGCCAGGGCCTGCCCGATGCGCACGCGCTGCCGTTCGCCGCCGGAGAGCATCCCGAGCGGGACGTCGGCGTAGGCCGAGGCGCCGACCGCCTCGAGGATCTCGTCCACCCGGCGGCGCACGCCTCCGGTGCGCAGCCGTGGCCCGAAGCGGTGGCCGTCGATGCCGAACCGGACGAGGTCGCGGGCGCGCAGCATGGCCTGCGCGGACAGCGCCGCCTGCTGCGGGACGTAGCCGATGTGCCGGGCGGCCTCGCGCGGGGGCCGGCCGAGGACCGTCAGCGTGCCGGCAGACAGCGGCTGCCGGCCGAGCAGCGCCCGGACGAAGCTGGTCTTGCCCGCACCGTTCGGGCCCAGCACGGCCAGGAACTCCCCGGGCCGGACGTCGAGATCGAGACCGCTCCACACCTCGCGGTCGCCGTAGGACAGGGCCGCTCCCCGCAGCGCGATGACGGGCGTGCCGTCCTGCCGGGGTATCGGGGTCACTTGGCGAGCGCGCTCGCGAGCGCGTCGAGGTTGGCGGTCATCCAGTCGAGGTAGTCCTTGCCCTTCGGCAGGGTCTCGGTCACGGGCACGACGGGGATGCCGGCCGCCCTGGCCGCCGCCTCGGCCTTCTCGGTCTGCGGGCCGGAGGTCTGCTCGTTGTAGACGAGTGCCTTCACCTTCTTGCCGCTGAACAGGGCGAGGCTCTCCCGGAGGACGCGCGGGGAGACGTCGTCGCCCTCCTCGATCGCCTCGCTGAACTGCGGAGGCGTCCGGTTCACCAGGCCGCTCGCCTCGATCAGGTACAGCGGCACGGGCTCGGTGATGGCGACTCCCTCACCGCCGTGCGCCTTCTCGATCCGCGCCTCTCCGGCTTCCAGCGGTGCGAGCTTCGCCTTGAAGGCGGCGGCGTTCTTCTCGAACGCGGCGGCGTCGTCCGGGTCGGTCTTCGCGAGGGCGGCGGAGATCCGGTCGGCGACCTTGGCGACGGTGGGGAAGTCGTACCAGACGTGCTCGTTGAGCTCCCCGCCCTTGGGCGCGGCCTTGCCGGACACCTTGACCGCGTTGATCACCTCGGCGGAGTCGTTGTGTCCGCTCTTCAGCATGCGGTCCACGAAGTCGTCGTAGCCGCCGCCGTTCTCGACGACGACCTTCGCCTTGGACAGGGCCAGCTGGTTCTGGGTGTCGGCCTCGTAGGAGTGCGGGTCCTGGTCGGGGTCGCTGATGACGGACGTGACGTCGACCCGGTCGCCGCCTATGCGCCGGGCGATGTCGCCGTAGACGTTCGTGGAGGCGACCACGGCCACGCGGGCCGGTGCGCTCTTGTCGCCGGCGGAGTCCGACGAGCTGCCGCAGCCCGCGAGCAGGGCCAGGGACGCGCTGGTCAGCAGCGCGAGGCGGCGGGACGTGGACAGGGGCATGGCTCCTCCAGGACGGACGTGCACGGGGGGTGTTCGACAGGCGTCACGCTAGATGGGAATGAATGTCAGAAGCGGGTTCAGGTCGAAGTCATGTGAAAACCATTGCCAACTGTTGGTGATGATCTGGACTATCTATCCAAGCTCTGGACTCATGGTCTAGTGTGGTGAAGGTGAGAGGAGGCGGGATGAGCAGCGAACTGAACGCCGAAAGGGACGCGATCCTCGCCGCGCTGACGCCGGTCGTGGACGGGATCGCCGCGACCTTCGGGCCGGTGTGCGACGTGGTGCTGCACGACTACCGGAACCCGGAGAAGTCGGTGGTCGCCGTGGCCGGATCGGTGACCGGGCGAACGGTCGGCGGTGCGATGAGCGAGATCGGCATGCGCGTCCTCGCCCGCGGCGACGAGGCGGCGGACGAACTGAACTACGTCACCCGCACCCGCAGCGGGACGCAGGTGAAGTCCTCCACGATGGTGCTGCGGGACTCCACGGGAGCCGTGTTCGGCGCCCTCTGCGTCAACGTGGACATCAGCGCCGTGACCCAGGTCCACGGCCTGCTCGGCGCGCTCGCCGGAGTCGGGGCCGCCCCGGCGGAGCTGCCGACCACCACGTTCGGCAACGACATCGACTCGGTGGTCGACGCCCTCGTCGACGCCCACCAGTCGAAGCAGCGGGGCAGCTGGGCGGAGCTCGACCGCGCGGAACGCCTGGAGCTGTTCGGCGGGCTGGACACGCGCGGGGTCTTCGCCGTGCGCGGCGCCGTCGAGCAGGTCGCCGCCCGGCTCGGCATCTCCCGCGCCTCCGCCTACAACTACCTGTCCCAGGCCCGGGCCACCCACGACACTCCCACCGGAGGACCCGCGTGACGACCACCACCCCACCGGTCACCCTCGACGACGTCCGGGACGCCGCAGCCCGGCTCAAGGGCGTCGCGCACCGCACGCCGGTGCTGCGCTCCCGCACCCTGGACGCGCTCGCCGGTGCCGAGATCTTCCTCAAGTGCGAGAACTTCCAGCGCGTGGGCGCCTTCAAGTTCCGCGGCGCCTACAACGCCGCCTCCCGCCTCGCCCCCGAGCAGCTGTCCCGGGGCATCGCCGCCTACTCCTCCGGCAACCACGCCCAGGCCGTCGCCCTGGCCGCCCGCGAGCTGGGCACCACCGCCGTCATCGTCATGCCGGAGGACGCCCCGCCGTCGAAGCGGGCCGCCACCGCCGGTTACGGCGCCGAGATCGTCACGTACGACCGCTACACCGGCGACCGCGTCGCCATCGCCGAGGCCCTCGCCGCCGAGCGCGGCCTCGCCCTCATCCCGCCGTACGAGCACCCGCACGTCATGGCCGGACAGGGCACGGCGGCTCTCGAACTGCTGGAAGAGGCAGGGGAGTTGGATGCGCTGCTGACGCCGGTCGGCGGCGGCGGGCTGATGGCCGGCAGTGCGACCGCCGCCAAGGGCCTGCACCCCGGCATCCGGACCATCGGCGTCGAGCCGGAGGCCGGGGACGACACGAAACGCTCGCTGGAGGCCGGTCGGCGCATCAGTATCCCGGTCCCGCGCACCATCGCCGACGGCCAGGCCCTGCACACGCCCGGAGAGCTGACCTTCTCGGTCAACCGGCGGCTCCTCGACGACGTCGTCCTGGTCACCGACGACGAGATCCGGGACGCGATGCGGTTCGCCTTCGAACGCCTGAAGATCGTCGTCGAGCCGAGCGGCGCCACCCCGCTGGCCGCCCTGCTCACCGGCCGGGCGGGCACCCTGCCGCGCCGGGTCGGCGTGATCATCTCCGGAGGCAACATCGACGCCGGGCGCTTCGCCGAGCTCTGCGGCAGCGGCACCCCCTGAATGGCGCTGCCCGTCGGACAGACGGACGATGGAAGCAAAACCCTCACCGAGGAGGAGCGTCATGCTTGAAGTGAAGACGCTCGACAAGCCGGACGAGCGGCGCGACTACCCTCGAGGCCACCTGGAAGCCGTCCACATGACGGGCCTGGATTTCGCCGTGGCGACCTTCGAACCGGGCTGGCGCTGGTCCGAGTCCGTGGCCCCGATCGCCGGGACGGACAGCTGCCAGATCCACCACAACGGCTATGTCGTCTCCGGCCGTATGCACATCCGCATGGACGACGGCGCGGAGAGCGAGGTGGGGCCCGGCGACGTCTTCGTCTGCGCGCCCGGCCACGATGCCTGGGTCGTCGGCGACGAGCAGTGCGTGGTGTACGACTTCGCGGGCAGCATGGCCAAGGAGTACGCCAAGAAGGACTAGCGCGGCGCCCGCGCGTCACACGGTGACGACCACCTTCGCCCGTGCGTGTTCCACCTCCAGGTACCGGATCGCCTCGGCCGCCTCGCTGAGCGGATACGTCCGCTCGACGACCGGGGCGATCTTCCCGGACTCGGCCAGTTCCCGCAGCGTCGCGAGATTCGCGCTGCTCTGCCGCGCCGAGACCTCCAGCAGCCGCTGGCCGCGCGCGAAGGGCGCCAGGGCCCGCCGCTTGAGGAAGAGCCCCATCGGCCCCACGACGCTGCCGCCCTCGTACACCCCGCCGCCGGACAGGACGAGCGTTCCGGAGGGGGTCAGCACGCGCCGGAATTCTCCGAGCGAGCGGTTGCCCACCAGGTCCAGCACCACGTCGTACCGCCTGCCGCCCCGGGCGAAGTCCTCCCGTGAGTAGTCGACGACCCGGTCCGCGCCCAGCGAGCGGACCAGATCCACGTTCCTCGTGCTGCACACGCCCGTCACCTCGGCGCCGAAGGCCTTGGCGAGCTGCACGGCGAAGGTGCCCACGCCCCCCGACGCCCCGTTCACCAGGACCGTCTGCCCCGGCCGCACGCCGGCCACGTCGCGCAGGGCCATGAGGGCGGTGTTCCCCGCCAGCGGCACCGCGGCGGCCTGCTCGAACGTGAGGTTGGCGGGCTTCGGGCCCACCTCGGCGTCCCGCGCGCACACGTACTCCGCGAACGCGCCGTCCGCCTCCCCGTACACCTCGTCACCGGGCTCCAGTCCGGTGACCCCTGACCCCAGCGCCTCGACGCGGCCCGCGAAGTCCCGGCCCCGCACCGGCATCCTGGGCCTGCGCAGCCCCATCACGCTGCGGCCGAGCAGCGGGTCGCCGCGCATGAAATGCCAGTCGTAGGCGTTGACCGAGGCCGCGTGCACCCGCACCAGCACCTCACCGGCCGCCGGCACCGGCCTGTCGACCTCCCGGAACTCCAGCGTGTCCGCCGAGCCGTACCGGTCCTGCACCACTGCCTTCATGAGGCCCCCTCCGCTTCCGGCGAGCGTAGGAGATCCCCCCGTGCGCAGACCATCGGGGACGAACCCTGATTTTTCCCGGGGGCCGGATGTCGTTTCCCCGGACAAGGACCCTCGTCCCGCCTCCTCCCCTTGCTCTCGGAAACCGATTGGTTTACGCTTCCCGGCATGGGAAACCGATCGGTTTCCGAGCTGAGGACGAATGAGGGAGAACCCATGACCGCCATCGAAGGTTCCGTCGCCCTGGTCACCGGCGGCAGCCGCGGCATAGGCCGGGCGCTGGTCGCGGCCCTGTACGAGCGGGGCGCGCGGAAGGTGTACGCCACCGCCCGCGACCCGCGCACCGTCACCCACCCCGACGCCGTGCCGCTGGCCCTGGAGGTGACCGACCCCGCGTCCGTCGCCGCGGCCGCCGAGCAGGCGCAGGACGTCACCCTGCTGATCAACAACGCCGGTGCGTCGGTGAACGCGAACTTCCTCGACTCGCCCGTCGAGGACGTGCGGCGCGAGTTCGAGACCAACTTCTACGGGCCGCTCCTGGTGACCCGGGCCTTCGTCCCCGTCATCGAGCGCAACGGCGGCGGCCACATCCTCAACGTCCACTCCGTGCTGTCCTGGATCGGCCTCGCCGGCTCCTACAGCGCCTCCAAGGCCGCCTTCTGGTCGCAGACCAACTCGCTGCGCCTCGACCTGAAGCCGCGCGGGATCGACGTCACCGGCCTCCACGTCGGTTACGTCGACACGGACATGACCGTCGGAGTCGACGCCCCCAAGTCCACGGCCGGCTCGGTCGCGGCGCAGGCCCTCGACGGCATCGCGTCCGGTGCCTGCGAAGTCCTGGCCGACGACCTCTCGCGGCAGGTCAAGGCCGGGCTGGCGGCCGACCCGGCCGCCCTGTACCCGCAGCTCACCGCCGCCTGATCACACCGGCAGCAGCCGGGCCACCAGTGCGCTCAACTGCCGGGCGTTGCGGCACTCGTACATCTCGACCAGCTCGGCGTAGGCGGGCGCGACGGAGTCGCCCGTGCCCCAGCGGGAGCGCTGCTCGGGATTCAGCCAGTGGACGCGGCGGGCGCGTTCGGCGATCTGCCGCACGGCGGGCAGGTTCGGGTCGCTCCGGTTCGTGCGGGCGTCACCGAGGACGAACACGGTCGTGCGGGACCCGACCGCGTCCGCGTACCGCTCGGCGAACTCGCCCAACGCCATGCCGTAGTCGCTGCTCCCGTGATAGCCCGTGACCGCCGCCTCCCCCTGGATACGGCTGCTCAGCCCCTCCGGGTCGGCCCTGCCGCGCTCCAGCAGCCCGGTCACCTCGTCGATCCGGTTGACGAAGGCGAACACGCGCACCTTGCTGAACTGGTCGTGCAGCGCCTGCACGAGCAGCATCGTGAAATCGGAGAAGCCGGAGACCGACCCCGACACATCGCACAGCAGCACCAGTTCGGGGCGGGCGGGACGCCGTCTGCGCAGCACCGGCTTCATCGGCACCCCGCCCGTCGACAGCGAACCGCGCAGGGTCCGCCGCAGATCGATCGAGCCCCGGGAGGCACGACGGCGCCGGGCCGCCAGCCGGGTCGCGAGCTTGCGGGCCAGTGGCTGCACCGTCCTGCGCAGTTCGGCCAGCCGGTCCTGCCCGGCGAACAGGAAGTCGACCCGGTCGGCCGTCGGGGCCACCGCCCGCCGGGCGATCTCGTCCCGGCCGCGCCGCTCGGCGACCCGCCGCCGCGCCTCGGCCGCCACCATGGCCCGGAAGGTGTCGATGCGCCGCCGGATCTCGTCCTCCAGCAGCCGGTCCGCGAACCCCGGACTCCCGCCCTGCCCCCGGACGTTGTCGCGCACCCGGGCCAGCAGCGTCTGCGGCCGCAGCCGTTCGAGCGCCTGGTACGACGACCAGCCGTCCGACTCCGGCGAGGAACCGTAGCCGCCGAAACCGTCGACCGCCTCGATCGCCAGCCGGCCCAGCATCGCCCGGTCGTCGGCGGTCAGGGCGTCGACCAGCCGGTCCCGCAGTTCCTCCCGCCCCGCCGCCCGCTGCCCCGGGCCACCGACACCGCGCGGGAAGTAGAGGTCGAAGACCGGGTCGAACACCTGGCGCTGCCCGGGCCCGTGCAGCAGCGTCGCCGCCAGCCCCTCGCGCAGCAGCTCCCGGTCCGCGAGGCCCAGTTCCGCGACGGCCCGCGCCGCGTCGACGCTCTCGCCGGTGCCGATCCGCACGCCGTGCGCGCGCAGCGCCCCGACGAGGGACGTCAGCCGTTCGGCGACGCCCGCCGGCGTCGTCACAGGGCGTCCAGGTCGAGCTTGGCGGACGCCTTGAGGACATCGTCCTGGTGCTTGAGGAGCACCCCGAGCGTGGCCCGCACGACCGTCTCGTCCAGCGAGTCGGCGCCGAGTGCGAGCAGGGTGTGCGCCCAGTCGACGGTCTCGGCGACCGACGGCACCTTGCGCAGGTCCATCGCCCGCAGCGCGCCCACGACCCGGACGACCGAGCGGGCCAGCGCCTCGTCGAGGCCCGGCACCTTCAGCCGTACGATCCGGCGCTCCAGCTCCTCGTCCGGGAAGCCGATGTGCAGGAAGAGGCAGCGGCGGCGCAGCGCCTCGGACAGTTCCCGGCTCGCGTTGGACGTGAGGACGACGAAGGGGCGGCGCGTAGCTGTGATGGTGCCGAGCTCCGGGACGGTCACCTGGAAGTCGCTGAGCACCTCCAGCAGCAGGCCCTCCACCTCGACGTCCGCCTTGTCGGTCTCGTCGATCAGCAGCACCTTCGGGTCGTCGCCCCGGATGGCCGTCAGCAGCGGCCGGGTGAGCAGGAACTCCTCGCTGAAGATGTCCGTTCGGGCCTCGTCCCACGTCTCGTCGCGGCCCGCGCTGATGCGCAGGAGCTGCTTGGCGTGGTTCCACTCGTACAGGGCGCGGGACTCGTCGACCCCCTCGTAGCACTGGAGGCGGACGAGCCGCGCGCCGGCGACCTCGGCGACGGCCTTGGCGAGCTCCGTCTTGCCGACGCCGGCCGGGCCCTCCACCAGGAGGGGCTTGCCGAGGCGGTCGGCGAGGAAGACGGTCGTGGCGACGGCGGGCGAGGCGAGGTAACCGGTCTCGGCGAGGCGTGCGGAGACGTCGTCGACGGATGTGAACAACGGGGCCTCCGGGTCGGCGGCGACGGGCGAACGGACAGGGAACTATCTAAGCGCTTGTTCACCCACACTGTCACGGGGTTCCTGAGCGAGCAGGCGCTAAAACCGATCGGTTTCCCCGGCGCTCGTGACGAGGTACCCTCGCCCGTATGGCCACAACCGACAAGGCGTCCACCAGGGACCGGCTCCTCGACGCGGCGGCCGAGCTGTTCTACCGCGAGGGCGTCTCCCTCGGCGTAGAGACGCTCTGCCGGAGCGCCGGGGTCTCGAAGCGGTCCATGTACCAGCTCTTCGCGAGCAAGGACGAGGTCCTCGCGGCGAGCCTGGCCCGGCGGCTGCCAGAGTACGAGGAGCGGCTGGCGCCCGGCCCGCAGGAGTCCGGCAGCCCACGCGAGAGGATCCTGCACGTCTTCGAGCGGCTGGAGAAGGCCTCGGCCGAGCCCGCCTACCGTGGCTGCCCCTATCTCGCCGCGCTGGTGGAGCTGAAGGATCCCGAGCACCCGGCGAGTGCCGTCGCCCGTGGGGCGAAGGAGTGGCTGCTGGGCTTCTTCCGTACGCAGGCCGAGGAGGGCGGGGCGCGGGACCCGGAGCTGCTCGCCCGTCAGCTGATGCTGGTCTTCGACGGGGCCAGCGCCCGGGCCGGGGCCGGGATCGAGACGCTGGACGGCCTGACCACGACCACCGTGACCGCGCTGCTGGACGCCTCCGGCACGCGGTGAGGGCAGCCGCCGAGGCAGCCGCCCTTCGCGTCCTTCCGCTCACGCGGCCGACGCCACCGCCCGCACCGCCGGAGTGCGCAGCACCCGCCGGGCCGTGACCAGGCCCGTCCCCGTCGTCACCGCCGCGGCGACCGCCACGACCGCGAGCCACACGCCGAACGCCTGCTCCGGCAGCACCGCGTCGGTGCGGGCCACCGTGAACGGGACGATCCCCGCCAGCGCCGCCGCAGTGCCGAAGAAGACACCGACGACCGTCAGAACCAGCCCCTCGACCCCCACCACGCCGAGCACCTGCCCGGGAGTCGCCCCGGCCAACCGCTGCTGCCCGAACTCCCGCTCGCGATAACTGGTCGCCGCGTACAGGGAGTTGACCAGCATCACGCAGACGAAGACCACGATGATGCCGACCACCGTGAAGTTGAGCGTCTCCAGGTTCTTCGCGTCGACCGACTTCACCGCTCCCGAGGCCGCGACGGCGTCGCTCTCCACCGCCTGCATGGTCAGCGTCGCCGTGGCGACCGCGGTGAACAGGATCAGCGACATCAGGATCCCGGCGAGCTGCCCGGCCCGCTCGCGCAGATTGCGCACCGCCAGCCAGCCGCTCGCACCCCCGAGCGGCAGCCGGTCCAGCACGGCCGCCAGCAGCCGCGGCGCCTTCAGGGCACACCCGACGGACAGCAGGATCGCCCCGTACGCCGGCGGCGCCATCAGCGCGGCGTCCGTCGCCGAGACCACGAACGTCGAGGTCACCGCCACGGCCCCGGCCGCCAGCGCCACGTAGGCGAGGACCGTCCGAGCCCGGCCCCGCTGCCTGCTTCGGCCCGTCGCCCGCCGAACGGCGAGGAACGCGGCGCCCGCGGCGGCGAGCAGCGTGATGTCGAATCCGGTCATGAAGGCCACGGGCCCGAAGGAGAACTCGACGGACCGTGCGACCTGGCCGCTGTCCTGGAACACCGCCAGCAGCGCCCGGCCGCCGAGCATCGCCGGGCCGATCGCCAGCGCCGCGCCGGCCAGCGCCACGGCCACCGCCTCACCCACGACCATCCCCTTGATCTGCCCCGGAGTCGCCCCAGAGCAGCGCAACAGCGCCATCTCGGCGGCCCGCTGACGCACGTTCACCGTCAGCGTCGAGGCGATCGCGAAGAACACCAGCAGGGTGCCGTAGCCGCCGACCACGCCCGCCGCGGTGGAGAGCGTGTCCGAGCTGACCGCGTCCACGCCCGGCTGGCCGGCCGTGTCGTGCATCGCGTTGAACGTCATGATGATCGTCGCGCCCAGGAAGGCGGACAGCAGGGTCGCGAGGAACCGCCCGGGCCGCTGCCGGATCGACCGCATCGCCAGCATGAACATGGCCTCACACCCCCGTCGGCACGTCGTCGCCCAGATGCGCCAGCCGTTCGGCGACCGCGTCCGGTGTCGGGGTGTCCATCCGCCCGGCCAGCCGGCCGTCGGCGAGGAACAGCACGGAGTCGGCGTAGGAGGCGGCGACCGGGTCGTGCGTCACCATCACCACCGTCCGGCCGTGCACCCGCACCGCGTCCTGGAGCAGCCGCAGCACACCCCGCGCGCTGCGCGTGTCCAGTGCGCCGGTCGGCTCGTCCGCGAAGATCACCCTCGGTTCGGTGACGAGCGCCCTGGCGATCGCCACCCGCTGGCGCTGGCCGCCGGACAGCTGCCCGGGCCGGTGCCCGAGCCGGTCGCCGAGCCCCACGGCCGTCAGCACCTCCCGGACCCGCCGCCGGTCCACGCGCCGCCCGGCCAGCTTCAGCGGCAGCACCGTGTTCTGCGCGACGGTCAGGGTCTCCAGCAGGTTGTACTGCTGGAACACGAACCCGATCCGGCCGCGCCGGAACCTCGTCAGCTCGGCCTCGCCACCGCCCGTCAGCTCGGTGCCGTCGACCCGCACGATCCCGCTGTCCGGCCGGTCGAGACCCGCCGCGCACTGCAGCAGCGTCGACTTGCCGGAACCGGACGGCCCCATCACCGCGGTGAAGGTGCCACGCCCCAGGCCGAACGTCACCCCGTCCAGGGCGGTCACGGCACTCTCGGCGTTCCCGTACGTCTTGGTGACCTTGACCAGCCGCAGCGCCTCGGCGGCGGGTCCCGGATCCTGGTCCTGTCGTGGGCCGGTGCGCAGCATCGTCGTCCCCCTTCGTCCGGCACGCCCTGTGCCTCGCCGACGACGCTACGGAGAAGGCGGCTCGGCCACACTGGCCGCAGAACCCGTATCGCGGGGTGTACTCAGCGACACCCCCACGGGTACCCGACCGCTCCAGGGCGAGGCCCCGGGACGCCGACCTGGTACCGGTGGCCGCCGACGTGACCACCGACGAGGGTGCACGGCAGGCCGTGGACGCGCTGGGGCAGAACATCGCCAGCGACTCGGCGGTCGTCATCCCCGCCGAGATGATCCACTACGGCATGTCCAAGACCGCCCTGCTCGCGGTGAGCCGGGGCTTCGCCAAGCAGGCGGCCGGTACCGGCGTCACGGTGAACTCGGTCATCGCGGGACCGACCCACACCGGCGGCGTCGAGGACTTCGTCTACCAGCTCGTCGACCGCGAACTGCCCTGGGACGAGGCCCAGCGCGCCTTCATGCGGCAGCACCGCCCGCAGTCGCTGCTCCAGCGGCTGATCGAGCCGGAGGAGATCGCCCACATGGTCGTCTACCTCGCCTCAGACCAGGCCTCGGCGACCACGGGCGGTGCCCTGCGCGTCGACGGCGGTTACGTCGACTCGATCCTGACCTGAGCCGACGATCGCCCGTCAGGCCCCGTCCACCAGGATCACCTCCAGCGTGCGCGGACCGTGCACCCCCTCGACCCGGTCCAGCTCGATGTCACTGGTCGCCGACGGCCCGGAGATCCACGTCAACGGGCGTGCCGGGTCGAGGCGTTCGAGTCCCTGCGGCACGGAGGAGACCACCTGGTCCGGCACTCGTACGACGCAGATGTGGTGGTCGGGGACGAGAGTGATGCGGCGACGGCCCTGGTCGGGTGAGCCGTCCAGCACGATGGTGCCGGTCTCGGCGATCGCGACCGCACAGGCCGTCACCACACTGTCCACCAGGTCGAGTTCACCCGGAGTGCTCTCGGCCCGGTCCGCCACCCGTGGGACGCCGGTCGCCGCCAGCCACCCCTCGTCCAGCCCGGGCGGCACCAGCACCGAAGCCGCCCCGCGCTTCTCCAGCAGCCCCGCGATCAGGCCGGCCAGCCCGCCGGTGTCCGTGCGGTGCACGATCGCCCGGTAGTCCGCCAGGTTCTCGGCGAGCAGATCCACCGTCTCCGGAACACTCCGCTCCCCGTGCTCGCGCACATAGTCACGCGACACCGCCCGCTCGTACTGGGGGTCCCTCCCAGGCCGTTCGGGCACTGGGGGAGCGTCGTCCCGCGGTACGTCCGCCAGCGCGCGCCGCACCCGCCCCAGGATCCGTTCCCTGCTGTTCACCTGTCCCCGTCCTTCCCGCCGCGCGTGCGCTGCCACCAGTCCCGGAACGGCTCGGCGGGCACCGGCGGCAGATCCCGGGTCCCGCTCCAGGCCCGGCCGGGGCCGGGCAGCGTACGGGGATGGAAGCGACGCGTCCGGGAGGCGGCGCGCTGGCCGGTGCGCAGTGCGCCCGGGTGTGTGAACGCCCAGCGTGCCGCGCGCATCGCCGCCCGCTCGGCGGCATGCCCCTTCGCGGGCCGCAGCACCACCTTGTTGCCTTCCCGCGTGACCTCGCCGCCCTGTACGACCCGCTCCCGCAGATGCACCAGCACCTCGGGGATGTCGATGGCGACCGGGCACACCTCGTAGCACGCCCCGCACAGCGAGGACGCGTACGGCAGCGACGCGTCGATCTCGCTGCCCGTGCCCCGCAGTTGGGGGCTGAGGATCGCGCCGATCGGTCCCGGGTACACCGAGCCGTACGCATGGCCGCCGGCCCGCTCGTACACCGGGCACACATTGAGGCAGGCCGAGCAGCGGATGCAGCGCAGCGCCTGCCGGCCGACCTCGTCGGCGAGGGTGTCGGTGCGGCCGTTGTCCAGCAGCACCAGATGGAAGGCGCCCGGCCCGTCCTGATCGGTCGTGCCGGTCCACGTGGACGTGTACGGGTTCATGCGCTCGGCCGTCGAGGAACGGGGGAGGGTCTGCAGGAACACCTCCAGGTCCTGCCACGTCGGCACGATCTTCTCGATGCCGACGACCGAGATCAGCGTCTCCGGCAGCGTCAGGCACATCCGGCCGTTGCCCTCGGACTCGACGACCACCAGGGTGCCCGTCTCGGCGACCATGAAGTTGGCTCCGGAGACGCCGACCTTGGCCCGCAGGAACTTCTCCCGCAGGTGCAGGCGTGCGGCCTCGGCGAGTTCGGCCGGTGTGTCCGTGAGGCCTTCGGGAGCGGGGCGGCCCCACTCGCTCATCTCACGGGCGAAGATGTCCCGGATCTCGCCCCGGTTGCGGTGGATGGCCGGGACGAGGATGTGCGAGGGCCGGTCCTTGCCCAACTGCACGATCAGCTCGGCGAGATCGGTCTCGTAGGCGTGGATGCCCTCGGCCTCCAGCGCCTCGTTGAGCCCGATCTCCTGCGTGGCCATCGACTTGACCTTGACGACCTCGGACTCGCCGGTCATCTTCACGAGCTGGGTGACGATCTCGTTGGCCTCGTCCGCGTCGGCGGCCCAGTGCACGACGCCGCCCGCGGCCGTGACCGACTCCTCCAACTGCACGAGGTAGCGGTCGAGGTGGCGCAGGGTGTGGTCCTTGATCTGCTTGCCCGCCTCGCGCAGCTCGGCCCAGTCGGACACCTCCGCCACGGCGTTGGCCCGCTTGGCGCGGATGGTGTGCGTGGCGTGCCGCAGATTGCCGCGCAGCGTCTTGTTGCCCAGGGCCTCCCGCGCGGCCTCCGGAAACGCCGGCATGCCGAGATACGTCCCGCTCATACGGCCGGTCCCTCCTCCGTGCTCGCCAGGATCTCCGCGATGTGCACCGGCCGCATGCCGGTCCGCAGCCGGGTCATCGTCCCGCCGATGTGCATCAGGCAGGAGTTGTCGGCCGCGCACAGCACCTCCGCGCCCGTCGACTCGGCGTTGCGCACCTTGTCGGTGCCCATCGCCGCCGAGACGTCGGCGTTCTTCAGCGCGAAGGTGCCGCCGAACCCGCAGCACTCGTCGGCCCCCGGCAGCTCGACGAGCTCCAGGCCCTTCACGGACCGGAGCAGCCGCAGCGGCCGCTTGCCGAGCCCGAGCCCGCGCAGCCCGTGGCAGGTCGGGTGGTAGGTCACCCTGTGCGGGTAGTAGGCCCCGACGTCCGTCACGCCCAGCACGTCGACCAGGAACTCCGTGAGCTCGTACGTCTTGGGCACCACCGGCGCCAGCGTGGCCGCGAGGGTGTCCCCGCGCCCCTCGGCCCGGGCCCGCTCACCCATCCGCGGATACAGCTCCCGCACCATCGCCCCGCACGACCCGGACGGCGTCACGATCGCCTCATACTCGCCGAAGACATCGGAGAAATGCCGGGCGAGCGGCTCGGCCTCATGGCGGTACCCGGTGTTGTAGTGCGCCTGCCCGCAGCAGGTCTGCGCCATCGGGAAGTCGACGTCGACGCCCAGTCTGGTCAGCAGTTTCACCACGGCGCGCCCGGTGTCCGGATAGAGCGTGTCGTTGACACAGGTCAGGAACAGGGCGACACGCATCGCGGCTCCTCGTGGTCGGTCATCGGATGAGTGCAGCCTAGTCCGGGGACGAGACGCAGGGGAGACCCCGTCAGCCCCCGGCGAGCCGGGCCTGCGCGGCGTGCCACCGCTCGGTCCCGCCGCGCGGCTCGTACCGGGTGAGCGGCTGGGTGTTCACGAGCAGTCGCCGCATCCCGGCCAGGTCACCGACCAGCCCGTGCGCCCGCGCCTGCACGAGCACGTTCCCGAGCGCGGCGGCCTCGGTCGGCCCGGCCACCACCGGCAGCCCGCAGGCGTCGGCGGTCAGCTGGCACAGCAGGGCATTGCGCGTGCCGCCCCCGACCACATGCACGACGTCGACCGCGTGCCCGGAGAGCCGCTGGGCGTCGTGGACGGCCTTGCGGTGCGCGAGGGCCAGGGAGTCGAGGATGCAGCGCGTCACCTCGGCCGGCGACTCCGGCACGGGCTGCCCCGACACCCGGCACGCCTCGGCGATCCGCTCGGGCATCCGCCCCGGCGCGAGGAAGGCCGCGTCACCCGCCTCCACGACCGACCGCAGCGCCGGCACCTTGGACGCCTCCAGCAGCAGCCCGCCGAGATCCGGATCACCCCAGGCCCGTACGCACTCCTGGAGCAGCCAGAGCCCCATGATGTTGCGCAGATAGCGGACCGTGCCGTCCAGCCCGAGTTCGTTGGTGAAGTTGGCCGCCCTGCTCTCCTCGGTCAGCACCGGCGCGTCCAGCTCCAGGCCGGCCAGCGACCAGGTGCCCGTGCAGATATAGGCGAAGCGCTCACCCGACGCGGGTACGGCGGCGACCGCGGAGGCGGTGTCGTGCGAGCCGACGGCCGTCACCGGCACGGGACCGGCGAGCCCGGTCTCCTCCAGCACCTCGGGCCGCAGCACCCCCGCCGGATCACCGGGCTGGCGCAGCGGCGCGAACAGCCCGAGGTCGATCCCGAGGCGCTCCGCGACGCCGTACGCCCAGTCGCGGGTGCGCGGATCGATCAGCTGGGTCGTGGACGCGTTGGTCAGCTCCGTGCCCTGCTCGCCGGTCAGCCAGTACGTCAGCAGGTCCGGCACCAGCAACAGCCGCCGGGCCGCCGCGAGCTGGGCCGTGGAACGGGCGGCGGTGAGCTGGTACAGCGTGTTGAAGGGCGCGTACTGCAACCCGGTCGCGGCGTACAGCTCCTGCGCGGGCACGGTCGCCCACACCTTCTCCGCGACGCCTTCCGTCCGCGCGTCCCGGTAATGCACGGGATTGCCGAGCAGCGCCCCGTCGGCGTCCAGCAGCCCGTAGTCGACGGCCCAGCTGTCGATGCCGACGGAGTCGACCTGCCCCGCCGCCCGCAGCCCCTCCAGCACTCCGGCGTACAGCCCGAGCACGTCCCAGCGCAGTCCCTCGGGCACCCGGACGGGCCGGTTGGGGAAGCGGTGCGCCTCGGCGAGCTCCAGGCTGTCCGGGCCGACGCGGCCGACCATGACGCGCCCGCTGGACGCGCCGAGGTCGACCGCGGCGTAGGACTTCACACCCGCGCTCATCGCAGGAAGGCGGCCGCGACGCCGGCGTCGACCGGGATGTGCAGGCCGGTCGTGTGGGTGAGATCCCCGCCGGTCAGCGCGAAGACGGCGTTGGCGACGTGCTCGGGCAGCACCTCGCGCTTGAGGATGGTCCGCTGGGCGTAGAACTCGCCCAGCTTCTCCTCCTCCACCCCGTACACGGCGGCTCGCTTGGCTCCCCACCCGCCGGCGAAGATCCCCGAGCCGCGCACGACACCGTCCGGGTTGATCCCGTTGACCCGGATGCCGTGCTCGCCCAGCTCGGCGGCGAGCAGCCGCACCTGGTGCGCCTGGTCGGCCTTGGTGGCGGAGTAGGCGATGTTGTTGGGCCCGGCGAACACGGCGTTCTTCGAGGCGATGTAGACGATGTCACCGCCCAGCTCCTGGGCGATCATCACGCGCGCCGCTTCCCGCGACACGAGGAAGGACCCGCGGGCCATGATGTCGTGCTGGAGGTCCCAGTCCTTGGCGGACGTCTCCAGCAGCGGCTTGGAGATCGAGATGCCCGCGTTGTTGACGACGAGATCCACTCCGCCGAAGGCCAGCACGGCCGCCCGGAACGCCTCGGCGATCTGCTCCTCGGACGTGACGTCCACGGTCACGGCGACGGCCTTGTCGGGTCCGCCCAGCTCCTCGGCGACGGCCTCGGCGTTCTCCCCGTTGAGATCGGCGACGACCACACAGGCGCCCTCGGCCACGAGCCGGTGCGCGATGGCCTTGCCGATGCCGCTCCCGGCACCCGTCACGAGCGCCACGCGGGTCGCCAGCGCCTTGGGCTTCGGCATCCGCTGGAGCTTGGCCTCCTCCAGCGCCCAGTACTCGATCCGGAACTTCTCGGACTCCTCGATCGGCGCGTAGGCGGACACGGCCTCGGCCCCGCGCATCACGTTGACGGCGTTGACGTAGAACTCGCCGGCGACGCGAGCGGTCTGCTTGTCCTTGCCGAACGAGAACATGCCCACCCCCGGCACCAGCACGATCGCCGGGTCGGCGCCGCGCATGGCGGGGGAGTCGGGCAAGGCGTGCCGCTGGTAGTAGGCGGCGTACTCCTCGCGGTACTCGGCGTGCAGCTCCTTCAGCCGGGCGACGGCCTCGTCGAGGGGAGCGCTCGGCGGCAGGTCCAGCACCAGCGGCCGCACCTTGGTCCGCAGGAAGTGGTCCGGGCAGGAGGTCCCGAGCGCGGCGAGCCGCGGGTGCTCCGCGCTCGCGAGGAAGCCGAGAACGACCTCGGAGTCGTTGAAGTGCCCGACCTGGGGCCGGTCCTGGGAGGCGATGGCCCGCACGTGCGGAGCGAGCGCGGCGGCCCGCTCCCGCCGCTCACCGGCGCTCAGCGCGGCGTACCCCTCGATCACCGGCCCGAAGGGCTCGGCCTTCCCCCGCTCGGCGAGGAACTGCTCGGCGGTCCGGATGATGTGCAGCGAGTTCCGCTCGCACTCCTCGGAGGTGTCACCCCAGGCGGTGATCCCGTGCCCGCCGAGGACGCACCCGATGGCCTGCGGGTTGGCCTCCTTCACGGCGGCGATGTCCAGCCCCAGCTGGAACCCCGGCCGCCGCCACGGCACCCACACCACGCTGTCCCCGAAGCACTCGGCGGTCAGCTTCTCCCCGTCGGCGGCACAGGCGAGCGCGATCCCCGAGTCCGGGTGCAGATGATCGACGTGCGCGGCCCCGACCAGCCCGTGCATGGCGGTGTCGATGGACGGAGCGGCGCCACCCTTGCCGTGCAGGCAGTAGTCGAACGCGGCGACCATCTCGTCCTCACGCTCGACCCCCGGATACACGTCGACGAGCGCCCGCATCCGGTCCAGCCGCAGTACGGCCAGCCCCGCCTCGGTCAGCGTCCCCAGATCCCCACCGGACCCCTTGACCCACATCAACTCGACGTCGCCACCGGTCACGGGGTCGGTCTCGGTGCCCTTGGCGGAGGCGTTGCCGCCCGCGTAGTTGGTGTTCCGGGGATCGGCCCCGAGCCGGTGCGACCGGGCGAGCAGAGCGGCAGCTTCGGGATGGACGGTCATGAACAGTTCCTTTGCAACGGAGGGCGTGTATCTCAGGGGCGCGGGGAACTGCGCGACCAGCCACAACCGGCCCGCAGCCCGAAATCAAACAGAACCCGGCAGACGCTCACGCACCCCATCCGGCCTGCTGCCCGCCAACCCGCTCGGCGACGATCTTCTGGCCCCATCCGGACCGCCGATACGCAGCAATGGGGTCGGGGTCCAGCCCCATCTCCTCCCGCACCTCCCGCAGCAACGGCCGCACATCCGTGTTGTACGCATCCATCACCACGGCGTTCGCCTCCAGCACGTCGCCCGCCCGCTGCGCCGCGTTCAGCGCGTCACCGTCGACCAGGAGCGCCTTCGCCGTGGCCTCCTGCACGTTCATCACCGACCGGATGATCGCCGGGATCTTCGCCTCGATGTTGTGACACTGATCGAGCATGAAGGCGACCTCGGGCGAGAACCCGCCCCCACGCACGACCTCGTACATGATCCGGAACAACTGGAACGGATCTGCGGCCCCGACCATCAGGTCGTCATCCGCGTAGAACCGCGAGTTGAAGTCGAACCCCCCGAGCTTCCCCTCACGCAACAGCGTCGCCACGATGAACTCGATGTTGGTCCCCGGCGCGTGGTGCCCCGTGTCCACGACGACCTGCGCCTTGGGCCCGAGCTTCAGGCAGTGGGCGTAGGCGGTACCCCAGTCCGGCACATCCGTCGTGTAGAAGGCCGGCTCGAAGAACTTGTACTCCAGCAGCATCCGCTGCCCGTCCCCGAGCCGCTCGTAGACCTCGGCCAGCCCCTCGGCCAGCCGGTCCTGCCGCCCGCGGATGTCGTCCTGCCCGGGATAGTTCGTCCCGTCGGCGAACCACAGCTTCAGATCCGCGGAGCCCGTCGCGTCCATGATGTCGACGCACTCCAGCAGATGATCGACGGCCTTCCGCCGCACGGAAGCCTCCGGGTGACAGATGCTCCCCAGCTTGTAGTCGTCGTCCTGGAAGGTGTTGGAGTTGATCGCCCCGAGCTTCACTCCGCGCTGCTCGGCATGCTTGGCGAGCGCCGCGTAGTCGTCGACCTTGTCCCACGGAATGTGCAGGGCCACCGTGGGGGCGACCCCGGTGAACTCGTGCACCTTCGCCGCGTCGTCCAGCTTCTCGAACGGGGTGCGCGGCACACCCTCCTGCGCGAACACCTTGAACCGTGTGCCCGAGTTCCCGTACGCCCACGACGGCGTCTCGACGGCCTGTGTCTTGAGAGCGGCCTTCGCCGCGGCGAGCTCGGTCACGTCAGGCTCCTGTGACATCGGGTCGTGACGACCCACCGAATGAAACGATTCAGGACGCGAAGTTATGGGCCCCCCGAAGGGGTGTCAACCCCTCCGGCCAAGACGGTTTCCCGTGACTCATGCGTGACCTTCTGTCCTCGAAACTTTTTCGACCGGAACCCATTGACGTGACATGCGCGGCCCGCCTAACGTCCCGGCAACCCAGTTGAAACCTTTCACGACGCCGAGAGGGCCGACCCGCCGGCGTCGTCGAGGAGCCCTCATGACCCACCCGTCCACCACGGGTCCGGCCCCGGTTCTCGCGCTGAGGGACGTCTCCAAGTCCTTCGGCGCGGTCCGCGCACTGCGGGACGTCTCCCTGGAGCTGTTCCCGGGGGAGGTGCACGCACTCGCCGGTGAGAACGGTGCCGGCAAGTCCACTCTCATCAAGACCCTCGCCGGGGTGCATCGCCCGGACGCCGGCCAGGTGCTGCTCGACGGTGCGCCCGTCGCCTTCCACGGCCCCGGCGACGCCCGCGACGCCGGCATCGCCGTGATCTACCAGGAGCCCACGCTCTTCCCCGACCTGTCGATCGCCGAGAACATCTACATGGGCCGCCAGCCGCGCCGCGCCCTCGGCCGGATCGACCACAAGGCCACGCACAACGCGACCGCCGCCCTCATGAAGCGCCTCGGTGTCGAACTCGACCCCGACCGGCCCGCCCGCGGCCTGTCCATCGCCGACCAGCAGATCGTCGAGATCGCCAAGGCGCTCTCCTTCGACGCCCGGGTCCTGATCATGGACGAGCCGACGGCCGCCCTCACCGGCAGCGAGGTGGCCCGCCTCTTCGGCGTCGTCCGCACTCTGCGCGACCAGGGCGCCGCCGTGCTGTTCATCTCCCACCGGCTGGAGGAGATCTTCGAGATCTGCCGGCGGGTCACCACCCTGCGCGACGGCGCCTGGATCGCCAGCGAGCCCTTGGACGGCATGACCGAGGACGACCTCGTGCGCCGCATGGTCGGCCGCGACCTCGACGAGCTCTACCCCAAGCAGGACGTGCAGCCGGGCGAGGTCGCCCTGAGCGTGCGCCGGCTGACCCGCGAGGGCGTCTTCACCGACGTCTCCTTCGAGGTCCGGCACGGCGAGATCGTCGGACTGGCCGGACTGGTCGGCGCCGGGCGCACGGAGGTCGCCCGGGCCGTGTTCGGCATCGACCGCTGGGACGCCGGCGAGGTCTCCGTCCACGGCAAGGCCCTGGTCAACGGCGCACCGTCCGCCGCCATGGCCGCCGGCCTCGCCCTGGTCCCCGAGGACCGGCGCGCCCAGGGCCTGGTGATGGACATGTCCATCGAGCGGAACATCGGGCTGACCGGCCTGCGCACGACCGTGAAGGCCGGGCTCATGGACCGCGGCGCCGAGCGGAGCCGCTCCCTCGACTGGGCCGTCAAGCTCCAGGTCAAGTACGCCCGAATCGCCGACACCGTCAACACCCTGTCCGGCGGCAACCAGCAGAAGGTCGTGCTCGCCAAGTGGCTCGCCACCGGCCCCAAGGTGCTGATCGTCGACGAGCCGACCCGGGGCATCGACGTCGGCACCAAAGCCGAGGTGCACCGCCTGCTGTCGCAACTGGCCGCCGACGGAGTGGCCGTCCTGATGATCTCCTCCGACCTGCCCGAGGTCCTCGGCATGGCCGACCGCGTGCTGGTGATGCACGAGGGCCGCCTCACCGCCGAGATCCCACGCTCCGACGCCACCGAGGAAACCGTGATGGCCGCAGCCACCGGGAGGGCCGCCGCATGACGGTCGTCACCCCGCAAGAGGCCCCCGTGGCCGACGTGCCCAAGTCGAGCGGCACCCGGCTGGTCGACCGCGTCTTCAAGATGCGCGAACTCGCCATCCTGCTCGTCTTCCTGGTGATGATCGGCGTCACCCAGGCCGGCAACAGCGAGTTCCTGTCCGAACAGGGCATCAAGGACCTGCTGCTGAACGCGACGATCCTGGTCCTGGTCGCCACCGGCCAGTCCCTCGTCGTCATCACCCGCAACGTCGACCTGTCCGTCGGATCCACCCTCGGCATCAGCGCGTTCGCCGCCGGCACATACCTCCAGGGCGGGGGCAACTCCGTCGTGGCGATCGCGCTGGCCGTGCTGCTCGGCATCGGCTTCGGACTGCTCAACGGACTGCTCGTCAGCCTCGGCCAGGTGCCCGCGCTCGTCGTCACCCTCGGCACGCTCTACATCATCCGCGGCATCGACTCCATCTGGGTCGGCTCCCGCCAGATCACCGCGGCCGATCTGCCCGGCGGATTCGTCGACTTCGGCTCCGGCGGCATCTCGGCGGTGCCGTACCTGGCGCTGATCGCGCTGGCGGTGCTCATCGCCACCGCCTACTACCTCAGGCACTTCGCCAGCGGCCGCGAGCTGTACGCGCTCGGCTCCAACCCCGAGGCCGCCCGCCTCGCCGGCATCCCCGTCCGCAAGCGGATCCTCGCCGCGTACACCTTCTGCGGCGCCCTCGCCGGACTCGCCGGCGCGATGTACCTCGCCCGGTTCGGCAACGTCGACTCCGGCACCGGCAACGGCTACGAACTCACCGTCGTCAGCGCGGTCGTGGTCGGCGGTGTCGTCTTCACCGGCGGCTCCGGCAGCGTCTACGGCGCGGCCCTCGGCGCGCTGCTGCTGACCTCCATCAACAGCGTGCTGCCCGCCCTCGGCGTCAGCTCCGTCTGGGTGCTCGCGATCAACGGCATCCTGCTCATCCTCGCGATCGCGGTCGACCGGGTCGTCGCGCTGCGCGTGGCCTCCGCCCTGAAGAAGAGGAACGCCCGCCATGGCTGACATCTCCCTGAGCCGAGCGGTCCGCTGGTCCGCCTTGAAAAGGTGGGATACAGCGGTCGGTGCACTCCTCGTCGTGGTCCTGCTGTTCTCCTTCGGATTCGTCGACGGGTTCGGCAACGCGCTCAACCTGTCGTTCCTGATCGGCAACACGCTGCCGATCGCGCTGATCGCCCTGCCGATGACGCTGCTGGTCGTCTCCGGCGAGATCGACCTGTCGGTCGCCTCCACGGCCGGTCTGTCCGGTGCCGTGATGGGCGCCCTGTGGAACCAGGGCATGACCATCGAGACGATCATCCCGATCTGCCTGCTGCTCGGCGTGGTGTGCGGTCTGGTCAACGGGCTGCTGGTGACCAGGCTGGGGCTGCCGTCGCTGGCCGTCACCATCGGCACCCTCGCCGCCTACCGGGGTATCGCGCAGATCGTGCTCGGGTCCGACGCGGTGACCGACTTCCCGACGCAGTACCTGGACTTCGCGGCCGGGCGCATCGGTGACACGTTCGTCCCGTACGCCTTCCTCCCGTTCCTCGTCCTGCTCGCCATCGCCGTGGTCGCCCTGCACGCCACGCCGTTCGGCCGGTCGCTGTTCGCGATCGGCGCGAGCGAGGAGGCGGCGCGGTTCGCCGGCATCCGGGTCAGGCGGCAGAAGCTGATCCTGTTCACACTGACCGGCCTGATGGCCTCCCTGACCGGCATCTTCTGGGCGCTGCACTACGCCAGCGCCCGCTACGACAACGCCACCGGCCTCGAACTGTCCGTCGTCGCGGCCGTGTTGCTCGGCGGCATCGACTTCGACGGCGGCAAGGGCACGTTGGGCGGTGCGATCGCCGGGGTGTTCCTCCTCGGCGCGCTGCAGAACGTGATGAGCCTCCAGGACGTGTCCGCCCAGTCCCAGATCGTCGTCACCGGCGTCCTGCTCGTTCTGTCCGTGCTCGGCCCCCGGGTCGTGCGGCAGATCTCCACAGCGAGGGCGGGCCGCAGAGCCGCCTCGACTCCCACCTCGTGAACCAGCCCCTCCTCGTAAAGGACCAACGTCATGCGTAAGTCAACCCTGCGCCGCAGCTGCGCGGCCCTCGCCACCGCGACCTCTCTCGCTCTCGCGCTCACCGCCTGCGGCGGGACCACCAAGAAGGACGTCGCGAACGAGGGCGCCTCCGCCGCCACCGCCGGCAAGGCCGACCCCAACGCCGAGCTGAAGAAGGGGCTCACCGTCGGGTTCCTGCCCAAGCAGGTCAACAACCCGTACTTCACCAGCGCCGACAAGGGCGGCGAGAAGGCGCTGAAGGAGCTGGGGTCCAGCTACAAGGAGGTCGGGCCGTCCAGCGCGACCGACACCGCCGGGCAGGTCTCCTACGTCAACACGCTCACCCAGCAGCAGGTCGACGCGATGGCCGTGTCCGCGCAGGACCCGGGTGCGCTGTGCACCGCGCTGAAGCAGGCCATGAAGAACGACATCAAGGTCGTCACCTACGACTCCGACACCACGGCCGACTGCCGCAACGCCTTCGTCTCGCAGGCCTCCGCCGAGGACCTGGGCCGTACCGAGGTGCAGCTGCTCGCCAAGCAGATCGACTACAAGGGCGAGATCGCGATCCTGTCCGCCGCGCAGACGGCGACGAACCAGAACACCTGGATCGACTTCATGAAGGACGAGCTGAAGAAGCCCGAGTACAAGAACATGAAGCTGGTGAAGACCGCGTACGGCAACGACGACGCCCAGCAGTCCTTCCAGCAGACCCAGGGCCTGCTCCAGGAGTACCCGAACCTGAAGGGGATCATCTCCCCGACCACCGTCGGCATCAAGGCCGCCGCCCAGTACCTGTCGGGCTCCAAGTACAAGGGCAAGGTCAAGCTGACCGGCCTCGGCACCCCGAACGACATGCGCAAGTACGTCAAGAACGGCACCGTCGAGGCGTTCGAGCTGTGGGACCCGGCGAAGCTCGGCGAGCTGGCCGCCCGGACCGCCGTCGCCCTGTCCTCCGGGCAGATCACCGGCAAGGAGGGCGAGACCTTCAAGGCCGGCTCCATGGGCGAGTACACCATCGGCAAGGACGGCGTGATCAGCCTCGGCAAGCCGACCGTGTTCGACGCGAAGAACATCGACCAGTTCAACTTCTAGACCCTGGGAGGTCGTTGATGCAGCGCGTGTGCTTCCTGCTGAAGGTCCGGGCGGACCGCCTCGACGAGTACCGCGAGCGGCACGCCGCCGTCTGGCCCGAGATGCTCCAGGCACTCTCGGACACCGGCTGGCACAACTACTCGCTCTTCCTGCGCGAGGACGGACTGCTCGTCGGCTACCTCGAGACCGAGGATTTCGCAGCCGCCCAGGCCGGAATGGAAGCCACCGACGTCAACGCCCGCTGGCAGGCGGAGATGGCGCCGTTCTTCGAGTCGCTGGACGGCGCCCGGCCCGACGAGGCCATGCAACCGCTCACCGAAGTGTTCCACCTCGCATGACAATGGAGTCCACGAGATGCACAGACGTACCTTGCTGGCCGCCGCCCTCGCGGGAGCAGTGGTGACCCCCGTCCTCGCCTCCGGCACCGCGCGGGCCGCCGACCCCGGTCCCTCCGTCACCCGGACCGGCACCACCACGCTCGACAGCCAGGCCATCTTCTTCGTGTCCTACGACGGGCTGGTCAACAACAACTCGTTCCAGAAGAACGGCCTGCTGACCTACAAGGGCTACCAGTACGCCGTCTGGTACACCGCCGACCGCAACGCCGTCGTCGGACGCCGGGCCCTCGGCGCGAGCACCTGGTCCACCGTGAAGGTCGGGCACACCCTGCGGTACAACGACTCCCACAACGTCATCTCCATGGGCGTCTCCAAGGTCGACGGCCGGCTGCACCTCAACATGGACTCCCACAGCGACGGCTTCACCTACGTCAAGTCGGTCGCCGGGCTCCTGGACAACCCCGGCGGGCTGAGCTGGACCGCGAGCCGCTTCGGCGCGCCCCAGTCCACCCTGGACGGCCTGGCGCTGACCTCGCAGTTCACCTACCCGCAGTTCATATCCACGCCGGAGGGCAGGCTCCAGCTGAGCTACCGCGTCGCCGTCTCCGGAAACGGCCGCAACGCGCTCGCCGAGTACGACGGCACCAAGTGGACGAACCTCGGCGAGTGGTCCAGCTCCACCGGCACGTACAGCAGCGAGCACGGCTCCTCGACGGCCCGCAACATGTACCTGCACGGCATCGACTACGACCGGAACGGCCGGCTGCACTCCTTCTTCACCTGGCGCGAGCAGAACGGCGCCGTGATGTGCAGCAGTGGCGGCATCACCAACCACGACACCGGCTACGTCTACTCCGACGACCGCGGCCGCACCTGGCGCAACAACGCCGGCACCGTCGTCGGCGTCACCGGCGGCTCCGACAAGGTCTCCGTGACCGACGCCGGCCTGGTCGTGGACCCGCTCAACCCGGACCACTCCCTGATGAACCAGGAGAGCCAGTTCACCGACTCCGCGGGCCGGCCGCACGCGATCATCTCCTACGTCCCCGGCCGCTTCGGCCAGTGCACCACCAACTACGTGGCCAACCGCACCGCCAACGGCCGTGCCTTCCACGTCCGCAAGAACGCCTCCGGCACCTGGCAGAAGACCGAGATCCCGGTCCCGCTGAACTCCAGCCAACGCACCAAGCTGATCCTGGACAAGTACGACAACGCGTACGCGATCTTCCCCTTCGGCCGTATAGCCGCCGCCTCCGCCGCCTCCGGATACACCGACTGGAAGATCCTTTTCGACGGCAGCGGCCTCAACGCCTTCGGCGAGGTCGTCATCGACGAGACGCGGGTCGCGCAGGACGGGGTGCTGTCCGTCATGTACCAGGAGAAGTCCAGCGGTACGACGCCCTCGGCGCTGCACGTGACGGACTTCCGCCTGCCCGCCTGACCGCATCCGGTCGCCGGGGCGGCATGCCGGTAATGTGAAGCCGCCCCGGCCGCCGCCCCCCTCATCTCCCTCTGGAGGTCCCTGCCCGATGGCCCAGTCGGTGGGTATCAAGGACGTCGCCCGCGTCGCCGGAGTCTCCGTCGGCACGGTCTCGAACGTGATCAACCGCCCGGACACGGTCGCGACCGAGACCCGGGCCCGCGTGCTGTCCGCGATAGACCGGCTCGGCTACGTCCGCAGCGAGTCCGCACGTCAGCTGCGCGCGGGCCGCAGCCGCATCATGGGGCTGCTCGTCCTCGACATGGGCAACCCCTTCTTCGTCGACGTGGCGCGCGGCGCCGAGCGCGCCGCCCGCCGGGCCGGACTCGGCGTGATGGTCTGCAACAGCGCCCAGAACCCGGGCGAGGAGGCCGAGTACCTGTCGCTCTTCGCCGAGCAGCGGGTACGCGGTGTGCTGCTCACGCCCGCCGACGCGACCGGCCGCAACATCGAGGCGTTCCGTCGGCACGGCATCCCGTTCGTCCTGGTCGACCGGGTCGCCGAGGGCACCACGGAGTGCTCGGTCTCCGTCGACGACGTGGCGGGCGGCGCCCTTGCCGTACGCCACCTCGTCGACGCCGGGCACCGCTCCCTCGCCTACGTCAGCGGCCCGCCCGGCCTGAACCAGGTCCGCGACCGGCGTACCGGCGCCCTCGAAGCGCTCGCCGAGGCCGGGCTCGGCCCCGACGCGCTGCGCGAGCTGCCCACCGAGCGGCTGGACGTCGCCGCCGGCCGTGACGCCGGGGCCCGGCTGCTCGGCCTCGCCGACCGGCCCACCGCCGTGTTCTGCGCCAACGACCTGCTCGCCCTCGGCGTCCTGCAGGCCATGTACGCGGCCGGTGTCGGCGTCCCCGACGACCTCGCGATCGTCGGGTACGACGACATCGAGTTCGCCGCCGCCGCTGCCGTCCCGCTGACCTCCGTGCGGCAGCCCGCCGTCACCATGGGCGCCATGGCCGCCGACCTGCTCCTGGAGGAGACGGAGGTGGAGGGCGCGGCGCGAGCGCACGAGCACCGGAGGGTGGTCCTCCAGCCCGAGCTGGTGGTCCGCCGCTCCAGCCTGTCCGCCCGCTGAGCCTGAACGACCGTTCAGCAAGGTTTCATGATCGAAGGGCTCACCCGCGGACGATTGCTGTGATGAACTGGGACGCGGTCCGAAAGTCCGTCCGTCCCGGGAGCCCTGTTGACCGTCAGCTACCGCCAGCCCGGAGTCGTCCTCACCGACCGCCGTTTCACCGTCCCCCTCGACCACGACCGCCCCGAGGGCGAGACGATCGAGCTGTACGCCCGCGAGGTCGTCGCGAGCGACAAGACATCCCAGGACCTCCTCCCGTGGCTGCTCTACCTCCAGGGCGGTCCCGGCTTCGGCGCGGACCGGTCCGTCGGCCGGCCGGGCTGGCTCGGCAGGGCCCTGAAGGAGTACCGCGTCCTGCTCCTCGACCAGCGCGGCACCGGCCACAGCACACCCGCCAACCGCCAGTCGCTCCCGTTGCGCGGCGGCCCGGCCGAGCAGGCCGACTACCTCACGCACTTCCGCGCCGACTCGATCGTCCGCGACTGCGAGGCCATCCGCGCGGAGCTCACCGGCGGCAAGCCCTGGACCGTCCTCGGCCAGAGCTTCGGCGGCTTCTGCGCGGTCAGCTACCTCTCCCTCGCCCCCGAGGGCCTGGCCACCGCCGTCATCACCGGCGGGCTACCCGCCCTCGACGCCCACGCCGACGACGTCTACCGGGCCGCATTCCCGCGCATCGAACGCAAGGTCACCGCCCACTACGCCCGCTACCCGCAGGACGCCGAGCGCGCCCGCCGCATCGCCGACCACCTGCTGACGCACGACGTGGTCCTGCCGAACGGCTACCGGCTCACCGTCGAGGCCTTCCAGTCCCTCGGCATCGCCCTCGGCACCGGCGACGGCACCCACCGCCTGCACTACCTCCTCGAGAACGCCTTCGTCCGCACCCCGCAAGGCTTCACGCTCTCCGACGCGTTCCAGGAGCAGGTGCAGGCCATGCTGTCCTACGCCCGCCACCCCCTGTACGCGCTCATCCACGAGTCGATCTACGGTCAGGACGCCCGTCCCACGGCCTGGTCGGCCGAGCGGGTCCGCGCCGAGTTCCCGCGGTTCGACGCCGCCAAGGCCCTCGCCGGTGACGAGCCTCTGCTGTTCACCGGAGAATCGATTCACCCCTGGATGTTCGACTGCGACCCGGCCCTGCGGCCGCTGCGCGAGACCGCCGACCTGCTCGCCGCCCGCACCGACTGGACGCCCCTGTACGACCCGGCCCGCCTCGCCGCCAACACGGTGCCGGTCGTGGCGGCCGTCTACCACGACGACATGTACGTCGACACGGCCCACTCCCTGCGCACCGCCCGCACGATCCGGGGCCTGCGCACCTGGATCACGGACGAGTTCGAGCACGACGGCATCCGCACCGGCGGCCCCCGCGTCCTCGACCGGCTGCTGGCGCTCGTGCGGGGCGAGGCGTGATGCCGTGCCGTACGCCGGGTGATGCCGGCGGCGCGGATTAGTCTGCGGACATGACGATCACTCAACTGCAGCCCATGCCCGGCGACTGGCGGCGTGCCCTCGCGGTCGTGGCACACCCGGACGACCTCGAGTACGGCTGCTCGGCGGCGATCGCGGCCTGGACCGACGAGGGCCGCGAGGTCGCCTACGTGCTCGCGACCCGGGGCGAGGCGGGCATCGACACACTGGACCCCGAGCGGTGCGGACCGCTGCGCGAGCGGGAGCAGCGGGCCAGTGCGGCGGTGGTCGGCGTCTCGGAGGTGGAGTTCCTCGACCACAAGGACGGCGTCATCGAGTACGGCACCGCCCTGCGCCGCGACATCGCCGCCGCGATCCGCAGGCACAAGCCCGAGCTGGTCATCACGCTCAACCACCGCGACACCTGGGGCGGCGTCGCCTGGAACACCCCGGACCACGTGGCCGTCGGCCGGGCCACGCTCGACGCGGCCGGCGACGCCGGCAACCGGTGGATCTTCCCCGAGCTCGTCGAACACGGCCTCGACCCCTGGGACGGCGTGCGGTGGGTCGCCGTCGCGGGTTCCAGCACGCCCACGCACGCGGTCGACGCGACGCCCGGGCTGGAGAGGGCGGTGCGCTCCCTGCTGGAACACCGCACGTACATCGAGGTGTTGACCAGTGAGGACCCGGAGACGTACGTGCGCGGCTTCCTGACGGGGCACGCCGAGACGACGGGGGAGCGGTTCGGGGGCAGGCCGGCGGTGGCGTTCGAACTGTTCAGCAGATGACCGGAAGACGATGGGGGAGATCATGACGGGCAGCGAGGAACTGGCCGACCGGTTCGAGGAACACCGCGGTCATCTGAAAGCGGTGGCCTACCGCATGCTCGGATCGCTCTCCGAGGCGGAGGACGCGGTCCAGGAGGCCTGGCTGAAGCTCAGCCGCACCGACGCCGACGACATCCAGAACCTCGGCGGCTGGCTCACCACGGTGACCGGCCGGGTCTGCCTGGACCTGTTGCGCTCGCGCACCGCGCGCCGCGAGGAGCCGATGGGCGACACCCGGGACACCGTGCGGACCTTCGTCCCGGACCCCGTGCTCCGGCCCCTGTCGCAGCTCGACCCGGCGGAGGAGGTGCTCCAGGCCGACTCCGTGGGCCTGGCCCTGCTCGTCGTGCTGGAGAACCTGGCGCCGGACGAGCGGCTCGCGTTCGTGCTGCACGATATGTTCGCCGTGCCGTTCGACGACATCGCGCCGATCGTGGAGCGCAGCCCGGCCGCGACCCGGCAGCTGGCGAGCCGCGCCCGGCGCCGGGTGCGCGGCGCCACCCCGTCGGCCGAGCCGGACCTCGGCCGACAACGGCAGGTGCTCGACGCCTTCCTGGCCGCCTCGCGCGGCGGTGACTTCGAGGCGCTGCTCGGGGTGCTGCACCCGGACGTGGTGCTGCGGGCCGATTCCGGGGCGCTCGTGCGGGGCGCGGCCGCGTCCAAGGTCGTCCAGGGTGCGAAGGCAGTGGCGGAGCAGGCGCTCATGTTCGCCCCGTACACGCAGTCCGCGGAGCTGGTGCTGGTCAACGGCTCGGTCGGGATGGTCGACGTGTCCGGAGGCCGCGTCCTGTCGGTCATGGGCGTCACGATCGCCGACGGCCGGATCACCGGCATGTACATCCTGGCCGACCCCGAGCGGCTGGAGCGCCTGGCGGCGCCCGGGCCGGCGGGGTGACGGACCGACCCGTGAGTTTTCGTTTCGTATGCTGAACGGCATGCGAGATCACCATGCTGAGCAGGCGGAACTGCGAGGCGACTGCGCGCGGTGCTTCGGGCTGTGCTGCGTCGCCCTGCCCTTCGCCGCCTCGGCCGACTTCGCGGTCGACAAGGCCGCCGGCACGCCCTGCCGCAACCTCCAGGAGGACCACCGCTGCGGCATCCACGCCAGGCTCCGGCAGAAAGGGTTCACCGGCTGCACGGTCTACGACTGCTTCGGCGCCGGGCAGCAGGTCTCGCAGATCACCTTCGGCGGGCAGGACTGGCGGACCGGGCCGCCGGAGCGCGCCCGGCGCATGTTCGACGTGTTCCCGGTCGTCCGGCAGCTGCACGAGCTGCTCTGGTACCTGACCGAGGCGCTCGCCCTGCCGGCGGCCCGTCCCGTCCACACCGAGCTGCGCAAGGCGCTGGCGAAGACCGAGGAGCTGACCGGCGGGACCCCCGAGGAGCTCGCCGGGCTGGACGTGGCGGCGCACCGCCAGGAGGTCAACGTCCTGCTGCTGAGGACGAGCGAGCTGGCCAGGGCCGGCACCAAGGGCCGCAAGAAGGACCGCCGGGGTGCGGACCTCATGGGCGCCCGTCTCAAGGGTGCCGACCTGCGCGGTGCCAGCCTCCGCGGCGCCTACCTCATCGCCGCCGACCTGACCGGCGCCGACCTGAGGGGAGCCGACCTGATCGGCGCCGACCTGCGCGACGCGGACCTCACCGACGCCGACCTGACCGGGGCGTTCTTCCTCACCCAGCCGCAGCTGAACGCGGCCCGGGGGAGCGCCGGGACCCGGCTGCCGGGATCAGTCACCCGGCCCGGGCACTGGACAGCGCAGGTCTGAGGCCGGCTCCCGCACCGCCGTGCGGCGCTCCGGGCGCAGCCGCAGGCCCTCCGGCATCAGCGTCAGCCGTTCCGTCACGCGCAGCCGGTAGGCCGGGTCGGCCCGCAGCTCGTAGCGCCGCAGCAGCAGCCCGAGCACCAGCGTGGCCTCGTGCAGCGCGAACTGGCGGCCGATGCACGCCCGCGCGCCCGTCCCGAACGGCTTGAAGGTGTGCGGCGGCCGGGACCGTACGGCGCGGGCGTCGAAGCGGTCGGGGTCGAACCGCTCGGCGTCCGCGCCCCACACCTCGGGGTCCCGGTGCAGCATCGGCGTCAGCACCAGTGCCCACGCCCCGCGCCGCATGGGGTGCTCCCCGGCCAGCACCGTGTCCTGCCGGGCCTCCCGGGAGAACGCGGGCGCGGTGGGCCACAGCCGCAGCGACTCGTCCAGCACCCGGCGGACGTAGCGCAGCCTGGCCACCTGCTCGTAGGCGGGTTCCGCCGTGTCCGCCCACACCCGGTCCACCTCGGCGCGGGCGCGGGCCGCGATCTCGGGGTGGCGGGCGAGGTAGTGCAGGGCGAAGGAGAGCGCGCCGGAGGTCGTCTCGTGGCCGGCGACGAGGAACGTGATGACCTGGCGGCGGACGTTCTGCGGCGCCAGCCGTTCGCCGGTGTCGGGGTGGGCGGTCTCCAGCATGCGGTCGAGCAGGTCCCCGTCGCCGCCGCCGGTGGCGCGCCGGGCCCGGACCAGTTCGTCGACCGTGTGGTTGAGGTGGGCGATGTCGGCCGCGTTGCGGCGGCTCGCGCTCCGCAGCAGCAGGGGAGCCAGCGGGAAGGGCACGGTGTTGAGCCGCTGCGCGTAGGTCAGTGTGCCCACCATCGCGCTCACGAAGGGATGCGGCCTGGAGCGCTCGAACGAACCGAAGTCGTGCCCGAAGCCGGTGCGCGCGATCGTCTCCAGCGTCAGCTTGGTCATGTCGCCGGGCACGTCCACCGCCCGGCCCGTCGCCGCCGCCCGGTCCCAGTGCTCCGTCAGCCGCTGGGCGACGGACAGCATCATCGGGTGGTAGCCGGCCATGGCGTCGCGGCTGAACCCCGGCGCCAGCACGTCGTGGGCCAGCTGCCAGTTCGGCTCGTGGTTGTACGCCGTGAACAGGCCGTCCCCGGCGACCGGCCGCAGATTGGCGACGCCGAGCCCCACGTGCTTGGCGAACCGCGACTCGTCCGCGAGGTCGGCCGCGTGCCGGGCGCCCCACACGAACACGAACTCCTTGCCGAACGCCTTCCGCCGGAAGACCGGCCCCAGTTGGCGGGCGTAGCGCAGCGAGTCCTGCAGCGGGGTGCGCCTGTTCACGCCCACCACGTCACCGAGCAGCGGTACACGGCGCGGCGGGTGCGGAATGCGGTCCAGCTCCGGCCAGCCCAGCTCGGCACTCCGGAACCCCTTGGGCTCCCCGGTCCCTGTCGGCGCCTCCGTCATGACGCGATCTCCCTTGATCCGGCGGCGGGTTCGCACGTGTTGTACGTGGGTTCAATAGCGCGGTTCAGTCTGATCCCGTTGTTGAACCGACGTCAAGTAAAGTGCGGGCATGGCCGCGAACCAGGGCGGGCGCACGCGCCGCCGGCTCAGCACCGAGGAGCGCCGGGAGCAGCTCCTGTCGGTCGGGGCGCGGCTGTTCTCGGAGAGTCCCTACGACGACGTGTGGATCGAGCAGGTCGCCGAGATCGCCGGGGTGTCGCGCGGGCTGCTGTACCACTACTTCCCGACCAAGCGGGACTTCTTCGCGGCGGTCGTCGAGCGCGAGAGCGAGCGCATGCTGCGCATGACGGCGGCGGTGCCCGGCGTCCCGGTCCGCGAGCAACTCGCGGCCGGTCTCGAGACGTTCCTGGAGTACGTCCAGGCGCACGCGCACGGCTACCGTGCCTTCCACCGCGCCGACGCGGCCGGGGACCTGGCGGTGCGGCGGGTCTATCAGCGGGCCCTGGCCGCGCAGGAGCGGCAGATCCTCGCCGCGCTCGCCGCGGACCCCGAATTCGGCCCGGCCTTCGAGGAGCGGCCGGAGGTCCGGCTGGCCGTGCGCGGCTGGCTGGCGTTCACCACGGCCGTCTGCCTGGAGTGGCTGCGCGGCACGGAGTTGGGCCGGGAACAGGTGCGCGAGCTGTGCGCCCGCGCCCTGCTGGGCGTCCTCACGCCCTGAAAGGTCTCGCAAAGATCACGTGACGTGGTTGGCGCGCACCCCGATCTTCGGTAAGTTAGGTGAGGCTTACCTAAGGAGGTCTGGGATGGGTGACGACAGCCACAGCTGGACGGCGGCTCCCGCCGCGGCGGAGCGGGCGCGCTCGGTGCTCGCCGCCGCGTGGTCCTGCTCCGTGACCGCGGAGGGCACACGGGAGGAACTGGTCGGCGCGCACACCGTGGGCGAGGACGGCCGGGTGCTCGTCGACGTGCCCGAGGACAGCGCCCTGCTCGCGGCCGCGATCTGCGCGCCCCGCGGCGAGCCGTCCGCGGTACTGGAGTTCGCCGACGCCGCGCCCGTCCCGGTCCGCAACCGGATCCGCGCCCGGCTGTGGCTCGCCGGCTGGTTCGCCGTCGAGGGGGAGCGGCTCGCCTTCACACCCACGCGCGTCGTGCTGCGGCAGCCGTCCGGCTCCGTGGTCGTGGACCTCGACGAGTTCGCCACCGCCGCGCCCGACCCGCTCACCACGGCCGAGGCCCGGCTGCTGACCCACCTGGCCGACTGCCACGCCGACGCCGTCGAACGGCTCACCCGGCTCGTCGACTCCGACAGCCTGCACGGCGCGGTCCGCGTCCAGCCGCTCGCCGTCGACCGGCACGGACTGACGCTGCGCATCGAACGCGCCCGCACCCACGGCGACGTACGCCTCGCGTTCCACGCGCCCGCCGACGACGTCGCGCAGCTCACCGAGCGCATGCACATCCTGCTCAGCCAGGCCACCGCCGCGGCGTGCCCGCGGGCCCTACAGCGGCAGCGCACAGACGGCGACGGGTGAGGGGAACGATTCGCCTGCACGCCGCAGTTCGCCGTTGGCCTCGTCCACGTGGAAGACGGTGACGGTGGAGGACTTCTGGTTCGCCGCGAAGAGCAGCGTGCCCTCCGGTGAGAAGGCGATCTGCCGGGGGAAGTCCCCGCCCACCGGCACCGTGTCGAGCAGCCTGAGCCGGGCGCCGTCCCCCTCGACGGCGTAGCGGGTGAGGCTGTTGTGGCCGCGGTTGGCGAGATAGGCGTACCGGCCGTTGGACGTCACCAGGATCTGCGCCGGGTAGCTCGTCCCCGAACCCGTGCCCGTGGACTGCGCCTCGCCGACGGTCACCCGGCCGGAGGCCGGGGCGTACGAGCAGACCGCCACCGTGTTGTCGACCTCGTTGGCGAGGTAGGCGTACCGGCCGCCCGGGTGGAACGTGAGATGGCGCGGGCCCGCGCCCGGCCGGGTCTGCGCCTGCGCGACCTCGGTGAGCGTGCCCGCCTTCTCGTCCAGCCGGTACGTGTAGACCGTGTCCGTCCCCAGATCGACGGCGAGGACATGGCCCCCGTCCGGGCTCGTGACGAACTGGTGGGCGTGCGGGCCCTCCTGGCCGGGGCCGGGCGGCGGACCGGAGTGCCGGACGAGGTCGGTGCGCTCGCCGAGGGCGCCCGAGGCGTCGATGGGATGCACGGCCACGCTGCCCGAGCCGTAGTTCGCGCTGAGCAGCCAGCGCCCGCCCGGATGCACCGACAGATGGCAGGGGCCCGCGCCGCCGGTGCTCCGGCTGCCCAGCACCTTCCGGTCGGCCAGTCGCACGGCGGTCACCGCGCCGTCCTCGCGCTCGTCCACCGCGTACAGGGTGCGGCGGTCCGGGTGGATCGCGAGATACGACGGGTTGCCGACGCCGGTGACCGTGCCGGTGCCGGTGATCCGGCCCGTCGCCGCGTCGTACGTGGCCAGGCCGATGCCCTTTCCGCCGCCCTCGACGGACGTGTAGGTGCCGAGGTAGAGCGGGCGGGGCCCGGAGGGGCGCCGGGCCTCGCGCGACGGACTCGCACTCGCCTCGGGCGCCGTGGCCGGACTCGTCGCGGGCGCGGGCGCGTCGTCGCAGGACGGCAGCGCCGCCGCGGCGGCCCCGCCCGCCAGTGCGCCGACGAACCGGCGCCTGCTCCAGCCACCACTGTCCATGTCGCCCCTCAGGTCGTCACTCGTCCCCGTCGTGACAGCCACCTTGGCGTTTCCCGGTGCTCAAGTGCAACAACGACAGCGGGTGTTGCGCGCGACGCGACGCGCCCCGGGGCCGGCTACCAGTCCCCGTCCCCGACCGGCTTGCCCGGTGCGTCCTTGAGCTGCTGTGTCTGCCCGGGCACGGGCGGCTGCCAGGGCTCGTGGTCGTCACCGAGCCAGTCGCCGACCGGCTTCACGGACGCGAGCGTGTCCGTGGGGGCCAGGTCCTGCGCGTCCTCGTCGTAGTAGTCGAACCAGGGCAGGCCCGCGCGGGTGTACGCCGCCCGGTCCACCGGCGACGGTGGTGCGGCCTCGCCGGTGATGCGGCGCCACTCCGGCGGCGTCACCAGGTGCACGAAGACCCGGCCCGCCGCCTGCTCCGACCAGTCCGTCAGCGGCCGGTCGTCCTGGTAGACCTCCTGCCGCATGGAGCCGCCGACGCCCAGGCCCATCGCGGCGGCCGCGCGGGGCGCGCTCGCAGGAGCACCCGCAGCGGCCGGTGCCGGAACTGACCCGGGGGCGGGCGGGGGAGAGCCGGGCGCGGGCGGTGCCGCGAAGGGCATCGGGGCGCCGAAGCCGCCGGACGCGGGCGGGGCCGACAAGGGCATCGCGGCGCCGAAACCGCCTCCCGCGGCGGCGGGAAGACCGCCCGGCATCGCGGCGCCGTAACCACTCGGCGGGGCCATCGACCGCGTCTGCTCCGCCCGCTGCCGCTCCTCCTCACGCCAGCGCGCCAGCTCCCGGTCGTTCAGCGCGAAGGACTGCAGCTGTACGCCGCCCCACACCTCCTCGCCCGTGACCTGCCCCTCGACGGTGGCGCCCAGGCCGAGCGGGACGGCCACGAACTGCCGGACCGTGCCCGTGCCGGAGTTGATGCCGTCCAGCCAGGGCTGGCGGGGAAGCACCACGTAGTTCTGCGGGCCGCGTGCCAGGCGGCCGCTCCAGGGCCGGCCCGAGACCGCGCACACCTTGCCGACGCCGACCTGGAGCGCGGCCGGCTCCGAGGTGCCCGCGAAGCTCAGCCACATCGCCTCGCGCAGATAGACCGGCAGCATCACACCGCCGCGCGCCCGCCACTCCTCGGGAACCCTGTCCCCGTAGTCGGCGACCCGCCGCACCGGGAACTCGCCGAGGCCCGGCGGCAGCGGATGGGTGCCGGTCTCCGGCAGGCGCAGGGTGCGGATGAACCGCACGGCCACCCCGCCCGGCAGCCGCAGTGTGTTCCCGTCGATCCGCACGGTCGTGTCGGCCATCGGCCCGCTCCTCGCGTCAGGTGCCGGCCCCCTGCCGGCGCTCCCTCAGCGAGAACGCCCGTCGAACCCCGCGCGGTTCCGCCACATCTGCTCCGTGACGCCCAGCCGCTCCCGCAGCCGCGTCAACCGCGGCATCCGGGCGCGCTGCTCGCGCGACACGCGGTCCAGTTCCTCGAACAGGCGCCGGGTGCGGTGCTCGGTGTCGAGTTCGTCGAGGATGCGGTCGACCTCCGTCAGGACCGCTCCCGGAAGCTGCCAGTGCCCCGGGTCGCGCTCGGCCTCCTCGCGCAGCAGCAGCGCCAGCTTGTCGCGGGTGCCCGCCGCGGTGCGCAGTTCCGCGGCGAGGCGTTCCTCCGCCGACTCGGCGCTCGCGCTGAGGTGGGTGGTGACCAGTACGGCGAAGCTCACCACGGCGTCGGCGATCTCGGACAGCAGCTGCTCCAGGGCGGCGCCCGTCTCGGCCTCGAACAGCGGCTCGGGTTCGCGCTTCTTCGCGAGGTCGGTGAGGGAACGGGCGAGCACGCGCAGGACGACCGTGCAGATCTCCAGCGTGTCCAGGCCCGTGCGCATCACGACCCGGTGCAGCACGCTGTCCTGCACGCGCGGGTTGAGCCGCAGACTGTCCTCGGCCTGCCGCAGGGCCGCGTCCACCTCGACGATGTCGTGGTCCAGCCGACGCGCCTCGTGCAGCTGCTTCTCCGCGCGGTCCACGGGCGTGCCGCCCGCGGCCTCCTCGCCCATGCGCAGCATCAGCTGCCGCAGCCGGCGCGCCAGACCGTCGATCGACTCGCCCGCCTCCTCCACCCACACCGGCGGAGACAGCAGCAGATTGCAGGCGAGCCCGACGGATGCGCCGATCAGGGTCTCCACCACCCGGGCCCAGGCGGTGTCCCCGACGCTGGTGACGCCGAGGACCAGCATCGCGCTGATCGCTACCTCGGGTACGTACTCCTCCACCCGGACCAGCCGTCCCACGACCAGCGAGGCCACCAGGAGCAGCGCCAGGCTCCACCAGGTCAGGCCCACCAGCAGGCTGAACGCGATGGCGACCAGGACGCCGGTCACCACGGCGTTCACCCGCCGGAAGCCGTTGGTGAGCGTGGCGTACAGCGTCACCTGGACGACCAGCAGCGCCGTCAGGGGAGCGGTGAGGGGCGCCGCCTCCGGGCTCAGCCGCAGCGCGATGACGTACGCGATCGTCGCCGCGGTCGCGGACCGCAGCGTCTGGACGACCACGGGATCACGACGCTTCCTCACGATCCGCTCGGCGTGCGCCGTCCACTCACGTACCTCTCGCATCCTCGGGCTGTTCCCCTTCCCCGGGCGTGTCGAACGCGTCCATGAAGGACGTTAGTGCCGGGGGAAACAGCGGGCGACCGAGGGCGGTCAGGCGTACACCTTGTCGAGGAAGGCGGCCAGGCGCACCGTGGTCCGCTCGATCTGCTCCTCCAGGGTGAGGCTCTCCTCGAACCGGGACCCGGCCTCCGGCGCCTTCTTCCCGCGCAGGTACAGGGAACAGGCGAGGTCGGTGCACATGTAGGCCCCGACGGAGTTGCCCTCGCGCCCGGCCGCCCCCGCCTTCCGCGCGGTCATCAGCGAGACCCCGCCCCGCGGGTGCGTCGTCAGGCACAGCGAACACATGCTGCGGTGCAGGAACCCGCGCTGCGCGGCCTGGAACCGCATCGCCAAGCCGACGAGCCGCCCCGCCCGCTCGGTCACCAGATAGCTCCGGTCCGGCGCCCCGGGATCCCGCCACCCGAGAAAGTCGAGATCGTCCCAGGGCCGCTCGCCGAGGTCCCGGGGCACGGCCAGACGCTTGGCCTCGCCCTTCGAGCAGTTGACAAAGGAGTTGCGGACGTCGGGCTCGGTGAGTGATCTCATGGGAGGGCTCCTGGTCGTCGAGGCAAAACCTAGGGGTCCTAGGTTTCGGGTTCAGGGTAGACATCGGCGACAAGGGGGAGCCAGAGGATTTCCGGGAGGTCGTCTCTTCGCGCGCTCGCGCGGCGCTGCGCCATGTGGCGGTGCGCTCGGCGGGACCCGCCGTCGACCCGCGCCTGCACATCACGCTGAACTTCCATCCGGACCGCATGGCGCGTGATCGGCCGATCCTCACCGCGCCGGCCCGCGACGGCGCCTACCACTCGCAGTTCGTCACCTGCACCGGGAACGGCGGCCTCACCGCCCACCCCGGAGGCGACCGGTGGCGATGGGAGAGCCGGATCTTCGGCGGAGCCTACTGATCGCGTCGGCCGAGGCGGACGAGCAGGACGCCCTGAACGATTACGTCGAGGCCCATGTGCACGGCGGCGTCGACCTCGCCCGGGACGTGGAGGCGCTCGTGCTGGACGCCTGCTACCGCGGCACGCCCGTCGAGGCGGCGGCCCGGTCGCTGCCCTGCGCCGTCGAGTGGCATCCCGGCTACCGGCTCTCCGTGGCCGAGCTGCGGCACCGCGCGTCCTACCGCGGCCCCGAGTGCGCCGAGCTGGGTGCCCGGATCGCACGGGACGGCCTGATCGACCCCCGGGTCATCGGCGATGCCGCCCGCACCCGCCGTTACGAACTGCAGGACCTCAAGATGGTCTGGCACACCCTCGCCCGCTTCGGCGCCCCGGAGGGTGCGGGCACGGCCTACTCGGGGCCCGAGACCTCCGGCGGCCACACCCCGGGGGTCAGCACCCCCAGCGCATAGGCCCGGGCCACCAGCTCCGCGCGGTTGGACGCGCCCCAGCGGGACGACAGCCGGCGCAGGTGGTAGGTCACGCCGTCCGTGGTCAGGGCCGTTTCGCGGGCCGCCCGGGCCGTGGTGGCGCCGGCGGCCACAAGCGCCAGGATGCGGGCCTCCATCGGTGTGACCCGGGCCGGTCCGGCGGGTGCGGCGGGGGAGGGGGCGCGTTCGGCGTCCACCCGGAGCATCACCAGCAGGGCCGGGGTGTCCTCCGCCGAGTCGCTGACCGGATCCGCCGTGAGCTCGCCGGAGCGCTCCACGTCGCCGGGGGCCCGCCAGCGCACCGACACCTGGTAGCGCGAGCGGTGGCGCAGGCGCAGGGCCTCGGCGATGCGCTCCACCTGCATGGCCTCCCGCGGGCTGAACAGGTCCAGCACGTCACGGCCGCGCAGCTGCCCGGGCGTCGTACCGCACTCCGCGGCCATCGCCGGATTGGCCAGCAGCACCGCCCCGTACACGTCGCACACCGCGACCGGCATCGCGACCCGGTCGAACAGGAGCAGGGCGCGGTTGCGCCACGTCACGGCCTCCTGCCGGGCCAGGTCCACGAGCCTCTCCTGCCATGCCGGGCCGCCCTCGCGCAAGAGCGGCGCATCTGCTTGCACTACACAATCATGTAGGGCCACGGCACGGCCTCCCGGGCCCGGTGGATCACGCTGGAGCGCAGTACTTCCGTACCGCGAAAGGCAGTTGCCGCGTCATGCCCCCCACCGGACAGACTCCCCTGACCGCCGACGCCCTCCCCGGCGTCCCCGTCGCCGACATCTCCGCCACCGGCCCCGGCGGTGCGCCCATCCAGCAGGCCATGGACCTGATGCGCGAGCACGGGCCCGCGTTCGTGCGGCGACTGTACGGGCGGGACACCCTGTTCGTGGGCGACCTGGACCTCGTGGCCGACCTCGCGGACGAGCAGCGGTTCGCCAAGCACATCGGGCCCGGCCTGGAGAACGTCCGGGAGTTCGCCGCCGACGGCCTGTTCACCGCGTACAACGACGAGCCCAACTGGGCGAAGGCGCACGACATCCTCATGCCCGCCTTCGCGCTGGGCTCGATGCGCACCTACCACCCCGTGATGCTGCAGGTGGCCCGCCGGCTCATCGAGTCCTGGGACCGCGACGCCCGCGCCGGACAGCCGGTGAACGTGCCCGACGACATGACCCGCATGACGCTCGACACCATCGGACTCGCCGGCTTCGGCTACGACTTCGGCTCCTTCGAGCGGGCCGAGCCGCACCCCTTCGTCGAGTCGATGGTCCGCTGCCTGGAGTGGAGCATGACCCGCCTGGCGCGCGTCCCGGGCCAGGACTACTCGGCGCAGGACGCGGCCTTCCGGGACGACTCCGCCTACCTGGCCCGGGTCGTCGACGACGTCATCGCCGCGCGCACCGGCACCGACCAGAGCGGCTCCGACGACCTGCTGGGCCTGATGCTCACCGCCGAGCACCCGGCCGACGGCACCACACTCGACACCGCGAACATCCGCAACCAGGTCATCACGTTCCTGATCGCCGGCCACGAGACCACCTCCGGCGCCATGTCGTTCGCGCTGTACTACCTCGCCAAGCACCCCACCGCGCTGAAGCTGGTGCAGCGCGAGGTCGACGAGCTGTGGGGCGACCGGGCCGACCCCGAGCCGACGTACGACGAGGTCGGCAGGCTGACCTACACCCGCCAGGTCCTCAACGAGGCCCTCCGGCTGTGGCCCACGGCCGCCGTCTTCTCCCGGCAGGCCCGCGAGGACACCCTGCTCGGCGGCCGCATCCCGCTGCGCGCCGGACAGTCCGCTCTGGTCCTCACGCCGATGCTGCACCGGCAGCCCGTGTGGGGCGACAACCCCGAGCTGTTCGACCCCTCCCGCTTCACGCCCGAGGCGGAGGCGGAGCGGCCGGTGCACGCCTTCAAGCCGTTCGGCACCGGCGAGCGCGCCTGCATCGGACGCCAGTTCGCGCTGCACGAGGCGACCATGCTGCTGGCCATGCTCGTCCACCGCTACCGGCTGCGCGACCACGCCGACTACCGGCTGACGGTCAAGGAGACCCTCACCCTCAAGCCGGAGGGCTTCACCCTCGCGCTGGCGCCGCGCACCTCCGCCGACCGGGTCCACACGCCGCTGCCCGGAGCCGCCCGGGCCCAGGACACCGAGTCGGCCGAGCCGCAGGGCCTGCCCGCCCGCGTCCGCCCCGGCACCGCCGCGCTCTTCCTGCACGGCAGCAACTACGGCACCTGCCGCGACTTCGCGGCCCAGCTCGCCGACGAGGCCGCAGCGATCGGCTGCGACACCGAGGTGGCACCTCTCGACGCCTACGCGGGCGGCCTGCCCACCGTCCGGCCCGTCGTCATCACCGCCGCCTCCTACAACGGCCGCCCCACCGACGACGCCACCGCCTTCGCCGCCCGGCTGGAGGAGACCCACGACCTGTCCGGCGTGACGTACGCCGTCCTCGGCGTCGGCGACCGCAACTGGGCCGCCACCTACCAGCACGTCCCCACCCGCATCGACGAGCGGCTCGCCGAGTCCGGCGCCGGCCGGCTGCTGGAGCGCGCCGCCGCCGACGCCTCCGGCGACCTCACCGGCACCGTCCGCACCTTCACCGCGGCCCTGCGCACCGCCCTGCTGGAGCGCTACGGCGACCCGGACGCCACGACGCCGGACCCCGAGCCCGCCACCGCCTACGAGGTCCGCACCCTGACCGGCGGCCCGCTGGACGCCCTCGCCGAACGGCACGAACTCGTCCCCATGCGCGTCACCGAGGCCCGCGACCTCACCGCGCCCGGCTACCCGCGCCGCAAGCGGTTCCTCCGCGTCGCCCTCCCGGACGGCGTCACCTACCGCACGGCCGACCACCTCACCGTGCTGCCCGCCAACGCCCCCGGCCTCGTCGCCCGTGCCGCCACCGCGCTCGGCGTCGACCTCGACACCGTCCTGGACATCCGCGCCACCCGCCCGCGCCGCGACGGCATCGCCGTGGACCGGCCCGTGACGGTACGGCAGCTCCTCACCCACCACGTGGAGCTGCAGGAGCGCCCGAGCGCCGGGCAGCTGGCCGCGCTCGCCGCCGCCAACCCGTGCCCCCCGGAGCGCATGGCCCTGGCCGCCCTCACCGACGACCCGCGCACCCTCGTGGAGATCCTGGAGGATCACCCGGCGCTGCGCGGCGTCCTGGACTGGCCGCAGCTCCTCGACCTCCTCTCCCCGCTGCGCCCGCGCCACTACTCGATCTCCTCCTCGCCCGCCGTCGATCCCGGCCACGTGGAGCTGATGGTCTCGCTGCTGGAGGCACCCGCCCGCTCCGGAAAGGGCGTCTACCGCGGCACCGGCTCCGGCCACCTCACCACCGTCGAGCCCGGCGACACGGTGTACGCGCGCGTGCAGCCGTGCCGGGAGGCCTTCCGCATCGACGTCGACGGCGACTCCGCACCGGTGGTCATGGTCGCGGCCGGCACCGGCCTCGCCCCCTTCCGGGGCACCATCGCCGACCGCACCGCGGCCCTCGCGGCCGGCACCGCACTCGCCCCGGCCCTCTGCTACTTCGGCTGCGACGCCCCCGACGCGGACTTCCTGCACGCCGAGGAACTGCGCGCCGCCGAGACCGCCGGAGCCGTCTCCCTCCGCCCCGCCTTCAGCGAGACCCCCGAGGGCGAGGTGCGGTTCGTGCAGCACCGGATCGCCGCCGAGGCCGCGGAGGTCTGGGCCCTGCTCGAAGCCGGAGCGCGGGTGTACGTCTGCGGAGACGGTTCCCGAATGGCGCCCGGAGTGCGGGAGGCGTTCCGTACGCTGTTCCGCAAGCACACGCAGGCCGTCGACGGCGCGGACGAGACCGCCGCGGAGCAGTGGCTCGACGGGCTGATCGCGGACGGGCGTTACGTCGAGGACGTGTACGCGGCCGGCTGACCGAAGCGGCAGGGGAGGGGTGGGCACACGGTGGTGGACTCCTGGCAACGGGCCCGGAACATCCTGGAGACGGCGGGACTGGACCCCGGCCGCCTCGCCCACCTCACCCCGCTGACCGGCGGCACGTACAACACCGTCGAGGAACTCCGCCTCACCGACGGCAGCCGCTACGTGCTCAAGATCCCGCCCGCCGCGGCCGTCCCCGGTCTGCGGCACGAGAAGCGGCTGCTCGTCTCGGAGGCCGAGTTCTACCGCTCGGCCGCCCGCGTCGGGGTGACCGCGCCGCGGCAGGTGTCCGCGGGGGACGACTTCCTGCTGATGACGGCCGTGCCGGGCGACCCGTGGGACGGCACGCTCACCGACACGGAACAGACCGCCCTGCGCACGGAACTGGGACGCCAGGTGGCCCGCCTGCACGGCGTGACCGGCCCCGGCTACGGCTACCCCTCCGGCGCCCTCGGCCCGCTCGCCCCCGACTGGCGGGCCGCGTTCACGGCGATGTTCGACGCCGTCCTCGACGACGCCCGGCGCTACGGGGCCCGGCTGCCCCGCCCCGTCGACGCGGTGGCCCGTACCGCCGCGTCCGCCTACGGCACCCTCGACGAGGTCACCGCCCCGTGCCTCGTCCACTTCGACCTGTGGCGGGGCAACATCCTCGTCGACCGCCCGGGCGGGAAGGCACGTATCGGCGGCCTCATCGACGGGGAGCGCATGTTCTGGGGCGATCCCCTGGCCGACTTCGTCTCCCTGGCGCTGCTCGGCGACATCAGGAAGGACGAGGACTTCCTGGCGGGCTACCGGGAGGCCGGCGGCCGGGCCCACTTCGACGCCCCGACCCGCCTGCGCCTCGCGCTGTACCGCTCCTACCTGTACCTGATCATGCTCACCGAGACGATTCCCCGCGAGGCCGGCGAGGAGCAGCAGCGGTGGGTGCAGGAGACGGTCGCCCCGGAACTCCTCGCCGCCCTGGACGAGATCGAGGAGGCGTCCCGACCCTCCTGAGCGGACCCCGGTTAGCTCACATCGTGAAATAAGGGGTGGAGGAATGTCGCGCCCCGCCTGCTCCCGACGGTATGTTGCAGGTCGGACAGGGGATGCGAAGGGAACCACATGGCGGCGCGGAACGGGCGCACGGTACGCGATCTCAGGCGGGCCAACCGCACGGCCGTGCTGCAGAGGCTCTACTTCGACGGCCCGCTCAGCCGCTTCGAACTCGGTCCGGCGACCGGCCTGAGCTCCGGCTCCGTCAGCAACGTCGTCGCCGACCTGGTCGCCGACGGGCTGGTCGAGGAGGCGGGCAGCGTCGACTCCGACGGCGGCCGCCCCCGCACCCTGCTGCGCGTCGCACCCGGCAGCGGCCACATGATCGGCGTCGACGTCGGCGAGACCCGGGTCCGTGTCGAACTCTTCGACCTCACCCTCACCGAGCTCGCCCGCGCCGAGCGCCCGCTCTCGCCGCAGCGGTACGAGGTCGAGGCCATCGTCGACCACATCCGCCACGGCATCGCCGAGGTGCTGGACGCCGCCGGTCTCGCGCCCGAGCGGCTCCTCGGCGTCGGTATCGGCGTCCCCGGCATCGTGGAGCGCACCGCGGACCACGGCGCGCTCGTGCACGGGCAGACCATCGGCTGGGACGCCGTCGCGCTGGAGGCCCTGCTCCGCGCCGGTTCCCCGCTGCCCGACACCGTCCCGTACTTCATCGACAACGGCGCCAAGACGCTGGGCCAGGCCGAGATGTGGTTCGGCGCCGGGCGCGGGGCCCGCAACGCCGTCGTGGTGCTCTTCGGCTCCGGCGTCGGCGCGAGCCTCGTCACCCCGGACGTGGAGCAGGGCCGCGCGGTCGAATGGGGGCATCTGACCGTGCGGGTCCGGGGCCGCCGCTGCCGGTGCGGGGCTCTCGGCTGCCTGGAGGCCTACGCGGGCGCCGAGTCGCTGCTGGCCCGCTGGCGGGAGGAGGGCGGCCGGGTCCCGGACGGCACCGACGAGGAGAGCGCCCTCACCACGATGCTCGCCGCCGCCTACCCGCCCGAGGGCGGCACGGCCGACCCCGTCGCGCTGGCCGTCCTGGAGGAGACCGCCGAGTACCTCGGGGCTGGCCTGTCCGACCTGATCAACCTCTTCCAGCCCGAGCGCATCCTCATCGGCGGCTGGGCGGGCCTGGCACTCGGCGCGCGCTTCCTGCCCGCCGTACGCCGCCACGCCATGTCGTACGCGCTGCGCCACCCGGCCGGGAAAGTGACCGTCGACCTCGGCCGGCTCGGGCCCGACGCGGTCACGGTCGGCGCCGCGATCCTGCCGCTCGCCGACTTCTTCGCACGCGGCGGACGCCGCCCCGACCCGGCACCGGAGTACCCGCTCCCCGCCTGGCGCACGGCACTTCAGGAGCGGGCACCGCGCTGAGGTTTCGCGGATCACCGCGGAGGTACTCGCCTGGCGCCCGGACCACAGAAGGGAGCACGCCGTGACCGACCACCGCCTCGAAGGACCCGGCGAGAACGGTGACCCCGTTCCGCGGGACATGCCGGACCAGCAGGCCGACGACGGCGAGGACCCGTGGGAGGTCGCCCCGCGCTTCACGGGCAGCGGCGAGAACGCCGAGCACGAGAGCGACGACGAGACCGACGAGCCCGCCGGTGACGTCCCCGACACGGACGAAGCGGGGACGGGCCGGCAGGGAGCACCGCGCTCGGGAACGGTTCACCCCGAGCACCCGGTGCCGGACGAGCCCTCCGCCTGAGGAGGGCATACCACCGAGGGCCGCAGCCGGCTGTGGGGGTCGGCTGCGGCCCTCGGGCATGTCCGGGCCCCTTGAGGATCCCCCGGATCAGCCCGGGTCCCTTGAGGTCCCCCCCGTATCAGCCTGGGGCCCGCCCGGATCAGCCCACCTTGCGACCCCGCATCGGCTCCGTGCGCTCTCCCGCGCCCTGCTGGAGGCCCAGCAGGAACTCCTCCAGCACCTCGGGAGCCGTGTGCTCCGGCCGCCAGCCGAGCTCCACGCGCGCCCGCGTGCAGTCCATCAGCGGCAGCCGCAGCACCGCGTCGAACAGGTGCGGGGAGGCGGGCAGCAGATGCAGGCCCCAGGCGGCGGCGATCGCCGACCGGGCCGCGGTGCGCGGCAGCCGCACCGGGCGCGCGTCGAACATCTCGCCCAGCAGCCGCGCGTCGATCGGCGGCTCGGCCGCCAGGTTGAAGGGGCCCCGGACATCGGAGCGCAGGGCCAGCCGGTACGCGTTCGCCGCGTCGTCCGTGTGCAGCGCCTGCACCCGCAGCCCCGGGATGTCCGGCAGGAACGGCAGCAGCTCCGGGCGGGCCAGCGGGCCGGGCAGGAAGCGGCCGCCGAAGATGCGGCGCTGCTCGCTCGCGGACTCCCGCCGGAACAGGAAGGCGGGCCGCATCCGCACCACCCGCGTCTCGGGGTGGTCGCGTTCGAACGTGTCCAGCGCCCGCTCCAGATAGGCCTTCTCCCGGCAATACGCGGCATCCGGCCAGCCGTGCGTCGGCCACGACTCGTCCACCGCCTCGTCCTTCGGGCCGGGCGAGTACGCGCCGACCGACGAGGAGTGCACCAGTGCGGGCACGCCCGCCGCGGCCACCGCCTCGAAGACCCGCATGCTGCCGAGCACGTTGGTGCGCCAGGTCGCCGCCGGGTCGTGCGTCGGCTGGAACGCCCAGGCCAGATGGACCACCGCGTCGGCGTCCGTGAACCGCTCCACCAGATCGGACCGCTCGGCGGCCAGATCGACCGCGGCCCAGTCCGTCTTCGGCGGCGACCAGTCGGGGATCCGCCGGGCCAGGCCCAGCACGGAGGCGACCTCCGGGTCCTCCGACAGCAGGCGCACCACGCTGGTGCCGACGTTGCCGGTGGCACCCGTGACGACGACCTTCATGTCCGTTCCGCTGCTCACCTCGCGCTCCTCTCGGCCGCCTGGTTTCGCAAGAGGTGACCGAGTACCCGGGTGGCGCGGATTGCACGTGGGCAGAGAGAAGCCCCGGCCGGACGGGGGAATCACGGCCGGGGCGGCTCAGGGGCGGATCCTGTCCGGACCCGCACCTCGTTCAACGGGCAACCACCTCTGGGTGTTCCGAGCCCGGAACCCCTGCCCGGTGAGGTGCGTCACTGCTCCCGGTCGCCCGTGACGGTCTCGGCCCAGAGGTTCTCCGCCTGCAGCAACAGCGTGCCCAGGACCGCCGTGGGGGCGGCCCTCTCCCCGGCGTGCCGGCGCAGCCTGTCCTGCAACTCCTCGTGCAGATCCCGCATGGCCTTCTCGGTCTCGTCGTCCGGCCGGGCGGTCACACTGCCGTCGAGCAGACTGTCGGCCTCGGCGCGCAGCGCGTCCCCGATCAGCTCCAGCAGACGCGCGTACGAGCGCAGGACCGGGCCCTCGGGCGGGGCGGGCGTCCGGTTGTCGTCCACGGACACCGCGAGGGCCCGGGTCAGCGTGGTGACGTGCCCGGTGACCCGGCCGAGCCGCTCGTCCTCCTCCACCGGCGGCAGGGCGGTCCCGTGCGGTACGCGGTGCAGGGCGCGCAGCGGGCCGTAGGCCAGGCGCAGGCTCTCCTGGCTCCACCGGCGCGCCGAGCGCAGCCCTTTCAGCCGGTGGTCCAGCCGGGCCGAGGCACCGACCCAGCCGGAGGCGGTCTGCGCGTCCCACTCGCCCTCGCGCAGATCGCCGGCGACGGTGTGCAGCACGTCCCCCGCCTCCCGGGCGAGCGCCGCCAGGTTCTCCCGTACGTCCCGCAGGTGGACCGGCGGCAGGACGAGCGCGTTGACGGCGACGCCGATGACCGCGCCGATCGCGGCCTGCCCCACCCGGTGCCCGACGGCGGACAGACTGACCATGCCGGAGGAGATGGTGAACAGGGCCGTGGTCGCCGCGTAGATGCCCTGGTCGCCGAAGCGGGGCCAGTTCGCGAGCAGCATCAGCACCGGTATGGACAGGGCGAGCGCGCCGGTCGTGTCGTCGGTGATCGCCTGCGCCGCCGAAGCCAGCAAGGTGCCGACGCAGATCGCCCCGAACTGCCGCGCGCCCTGCACCAGGGAGCTGAACACGGTGGCCTGCACCAGCACCAGCGCCACCCAGGGCGCCATCAGTGCCAGCGGGTCGCCCATCCAGACGCCGCCCACCAGCCAGGCGAGCACCGCCGCCCCGGCCGCCTTCAGCGACTGGACGACCAGATCCCGCTCCCGCCCCGGCCCACGCCACGCCGCCCGCACGGCGTCCCAGGCGGCCCGCACCTCGCGCCGCACGGCATCCACCGGCCGTACGGAGCGCGTTCCCCGCTCAGGCTCGCGCATCTGCACCTGAGCCGTCGGAGCTCCCCGGGGCCGCCCACCCGAGGCCGTCCCCATGTCCGAGCCCCTGTCCCTTCGCCCGCGGAAGGCTCCCACCGCCCTCCGTACCGCACGCGTCCCACACGTCCTGCGCTGCGGGTATCGCCGTGACCGTGGATGCACGTCGTCTCATGCCAGCGCACCGTCGCCGAGGGCGGACAGGAGGTGGGCGGGGTCGGCGTAGACCGCGTCCGCTCCGGACTCCTCCAGATCGGCGCGCGGGATGCCGCCGCACAGGACGCCCACACAGCGCACCCCGGCCCGGCTGCCCGCCTGCATGTCCCACACGGTGTCGCCGACGAACACCGCCCGCTCGGCCGGCACCCCGGCCAGCTCCAGGGCGTGCTCGACCGGCTCGGGCGCGGGCTTGCCCTCGTCGACGTCGTCGGCGCTGGCCGTGGCGGCGATGGCCTCGTCCGCGTCGATGGCCCGGCGCAGTGCGCTCAGCTCCGCGCCGCCCGCCGAGGTGGCCAGCACCACCGTCCAGCCGTCCCGGTGCAGCCGCCGCAGCAGCGCCCCTGCCTCCGGCAGTGCGGGCAGCCGGTCGAAGTACTGCCCGTACAGGGCCTTGTGACCGGCGCTGATGTCGGCGTCCTGGTCCGTGTCCCGGTCGTCGCCCAGCAGATGGGCGATCAGGTCGGTCGACGGCAGGCCCACGGCCCGGTGGACGGCGTGCATCGGCACCCGGTGGCCCGCCTGCCGGAAAGCCTCCCACCAGGCCACGACATGCAGATGATTGGTGTCGACCAGCGTGCCGTCGACGTCGAACACGGCCGCGCGTTCCATAGATGTGGTTCCTTCCTCTCCGGCCGCGCGAGTACCACGTCAGCGGGACGGCACTCGCCGTTCTCGGGTCCACGCCAGCAGCTCGTCGAGAGACCACGTGGTCACCACCCGCTCGGGCGGCACCCCGCACTCCTCCGCCCGTGCGCACCCGTTGATCTGCCAGTCCAGCTGCCCCGGCGCGTGCGCGTCGGTGTCGATGGAGAACAGCACCCCCGCGTCCACGGCCCGGCGCAGCAGCCGCCGCGGCGGGTCCAGCCGCTCCGGCCTGCTGTTGATCTCCAGGGCCGTGCCCGTCTCGGCGAGCGCCGCGAACACCTCGTCCGCGTCGAACTCCGACTCCGGCCGCCCCCGCCCGGTCACCAGCCGCCCCGTGCAGTGCCCGAGCACGTCCGCGTGCGGATCGCGTACGGCGGCCACCATGCGCCGGGTCATCGACCGGGCGTCCATGCGCAGCTTGGAGTGCACCGACACCACGACGACGTCGAGGCGGTCCAGCAGCTCCGGCTCCTGGTCGAGCGTGCCGTCCTCGAGGATGTCGCACTCGATGCCGGTCAGCAGCCGGAACGGCGCCCAGGTCTCGTTCAGCTCCGCCACCACGTCCAATTGCTCGCGCAGCCGCTCGGGGGACAGCCCGCGGGCCACCGTCAGCCGCGGCGAGTGGTCGGTCAGCGCGGCCCACTCGTGGCCCAGCTCCGCGGCGGCCCGGCCCATCTCCTCGATCGGGCTGCCGCCGTCCGACCAGTCCGAGTGCAGATGGCAGTCCCCGCGCAGCAACGCCCGCAGCTTCTCCCCGCCCCGCACGGCCGGCTGCGCCTTCTCCGCCTCGCCCTCCAGCTTGTCCAGATAGCCGGGGACCTCGCCGGCGAGCGCCTCCCGCACCACCTGCGCGGTCTTCGGGCCGACCCCCTTGAGCTTCTCCAGCGAACCGTCCGCCGCCCGCCGGCGCACCTCGTCCCCGCCCAGCTCCTTCAGCACCCGGGCCGCCGTACGGAAGGCGCGCACGCGGTAGGTCGGTGCCAGGGACCGCTCCAGCAGGAAGGCGATCCGGTCCAGTGCCTCGACGGGGTCCATCGCCACCTCCACCTCAAGAGTTCCCCAGCGCCCCGCGGGCCGCACGACGGGCGGGCGGTTTGCCCGGTATCCCCCCGGGTACTGCGATGCCTCGTCCCGACCCCTCGACGAGGAGGCCTGTCATGTCCGCCCCCACCGCTTCCCCCGGCAAGGTCGCCGTGATCACCGGCGCCGACTCCGGTATCGGCCGCGCCACCGCCGTACGCCTGGCGCAGGCGGGCATGGACGTCGGCATCACCTATCACAGCGACCGCAAGGGCGCGGAGGAGACGGCCGACGAGGTGCGCTCGCACGGGCAGCGGGCCGAGGTCGCCCGGATGGACCTCACCCGGCTGCCCGACGCAGCCGACACCGTCGACGAGCTGTGCGAGCGGCTCGGGCGCATCGACGTGCTGGTCAACAACGCCGGCACCGGCACCATGACGCCCTTCCTCGACCTGGAGCTGTCCGACGTGCGCGAGGTCCTCGACGTCGATCTCGTCGGGCCGTTCCTGTGCGGGCAGAAGGCGGCCCGGCACATGATCGGACACGGCGAGGGCGGCCGGATCATCAACGTCACGTCCGTCCACGAGCACCAGCCGCGGGTGGGCGCCGCCCCCTACTGCGCCGCCAAGGGCGGTCTCGGCCTGCTCACCCAGGTCATGGCACTCGAACTGGCCGAGCACCGCATCACCGTCAACGCCGTCGCCCCGGGCGAGATCTCCACGCCCATGACCGGGCAGGAGGACACCGACCCGCACACCGAGAGCCGGCCGGGGATCCCGCTCGGCCGGCCCGGCGACGCCCGCGAGGTCGCCGCCGTCATCGCCTTCCTCGCCGGCCCGGACGCCACGTACGTCACCGGCGCCTCCTGGAGCGTCGACGGCGGCATGCTCCGGATGGGCCCGCAGGCCGGTTCCCACCTGACCGGCCACGACTGGCGCCGCCCTTGAGCGGCACGGCCGATCCGGCGGGTGTCCTGGACCCGCGCCACCGCCGGTTGCGTTCTACGCTCGATGCATGACCGAAAGCGCGAGCCCCTACATGTCCCACCCGCGGATCATGGTGCTCGGGGTACAGCCGGGCACACCGCCGTTCCGGATCGTGCAGATCGACGGCCAGGTAATCGGGGAGGCCCGGGCCGTCACCGACGTGCTGACGGCCGCGGCCGCGTTCGGTATCACCGTGCACGACATGGACGACCCGGACGTGGTCCGCTGGGTGGGGGGAGACAAGTACACCTGGACCGTGCACTAGGGACTGTCGCGGCCTAGGCTTTGCCGGCCGCCGGCTTCTCTTCCGCCCGGCCCGGGCGGGGCTTGCGCGCGTGGACGGCCCTGCTGAGGCGGCGCCCCAGGAGCAGGTAACCGATGAGCGCGCCCGTGGTGTTGAGGATGACGTCGTCGATGTCGAAGGCGCGGCCGGTGACCAGGGCGCCCTGGGCGAACTCCACCAGGAGCATCACGGTCGCGGTCAGGAGCAGCACACGCAGGATGCCACGGGTGCGGGGGGCGACCACCGGCACGAGGACGCCGAAGGGAATGCCCAGCAGGATGTTGCCGCCGATCTGCTTGAAGGCGTCTCGCAGCTCGGGCTGGTCGAGGTAGGCCTTCAGGGAACTGCCCGGCTGCAGATTGCTGTGGGTCAGCGACTCCGAGGCGGGTGAGGGATTCAGGGTCAGCCGAGCCAGCACCACGGCGAAGGCGACCATGAACGTGAACGCGCACAGCATCGCCAGCAGCCGGACGGGCCACGGAAGCGGGCGTCGCTCGCTCCCGGACCCGGCCGTCCGGGAACGTGAGGCTGCACTGGCCATCGGGGGATCCTCCAGTCTTCAACTTCCCTGTGTGACAGGGCGGTTACCCCCGGGCAAGGCGACGATGCCGTGTGGGGGGTTGTTCCCGGCCACGGTCCCCGGCGGCGCAGCGAGGACCATTCCCACCCTCGGTTTGCCCCCGATCGGCCGGGACACTCCCGGCGCCCTCACCCCGGAGGCCGACGACGGGATCGCGCTGTACATGCTGGGGCACGCCGGGGTGAAGGCCGCGCTGTTCGCCGCCGGCGGCCCCGGCCTCGGCGGGGGCGTACGAGACGACCGACCCCGGTGAGGAGCCCGGGACCGGCAGCGGCTGCGCCGGGTCCCGGGCACATGAGCGCACTGGCCCTGCCGGGGGCCTCGGAAGCCGATCAGCTCCCGTACGAGACGCGCACCTCCTTGAAGCCCAGGGAGCGCAGCAGGCCTTCGAGCATGCCGGTGGTGTTCGACTCGGCGCGTGCGGTCAGTTCGCTCTCCTTTGCCGCGTCGCCGATGTGCTTTACCGCGAGCTTCTGCACGGCCTGTTCACCGTTGGGGTTGTCCGAGAAGAGGTCGCCGAGGCGGTCGAAGAGACCGCGCTGCTTGGAGACCGCGTAGGAGCGGTCGGGGTCGAGGGCGGGCTTGCCCAGCTGCGCGTGGGGCAGCCGGAGCGTGGCGGACGTGCGGTCGCCGTTGACCTTCACGTCGTTCTCGCCGATCTTGCCCAGGTCCACATAGGCGTCGACCGTGCCCGCGCCGACGTACAGCGTGCGGGTGCCGCGGATCGCGTCGGGCAGCAACTTGGCGTCCTTCTCCAGGTCCACGACCACCTGGAAGTTGCCGGAGGCGGCGTCGTAACGGCTGATGTCCTGGATGGACTTCAGCAGTGCGGGCCCGGACCGGTCATGGGTGTCGGTGCCGAACAGGTCCTTCAGGCCCGGGATCACACTCAGCCGGAGCCCGGCGAAGAACACGACGAGCACCAGCACGAGCGCGGCCACCACCTTCGCCCAGCCGGGCATGCGCCTGGGGAGGCGCTTGACGGGAGTCGTCATGCGACGGCCCTCCTTCCTACAGTCCGGATGCCCGCCACATCTCCTGACAGACCGCCGAGTTGAGGATGGGACGACCGCGGTGGAAGCACGCAGGGCGCAAACCCGTCACGGGCGGGACGTCGCCTCCGGCTGCTCCAGCGCGGCGTCCAGCGTCGGCTGCGGAGGCAGCAGCCGGGACAGGCCGGTGATCCGCAGGACGCGCAGCGTGAGCGGGTGCGCGCAGACGAGGAGCACATACCCCCGCCGGTCGAGCACCCGGCTGCGGGCCCGGTACAGCAGCCGCAGGCCGGAGCAGTCGAAGAAGTCGACCCCGCTGAGGTCGATCACGATCCGGGCGGCGGGGCGGTTCGTCTCCCGGTCCAGGTGCGGGGCGATCTCCGTGGCCGCGGCGAGGTCGATCTCGCCGCGGAACTCCAGCACCGTGTGCCCCCGTTCCTGGCGGACGCGCAGATGCCGGGTGAGCGGTGCAGGTTCCTGCCGCACGACGAGATCGCCTCCAGCCTGCTCCGTGCGTGGGGGAGGGGGCGCGGCCTCAACGCCGTTCCCCGCTCTGCAAGTTACCCCCCAACGAGTGAATTTGAGCATGTTCGATTGACATATGTCTTTGAATTCCGGCCGAGTTGGCCGAGGTTCACGCCGGGGCGTGCGCGGGTGTCATTCCGGGGGCGCGTCGCGAAGGCCCGGCGGGCTACGACAGGGTGTGCCAGGCCTTGGTGAGTGCCTGGCGGAACTGCTCGGTCTGGTGTGCGGTGAGGTCGCGCACCATCCGCTCCTCCAGCTCCCGGACGGGCCCGGCGTGCCGGGCCAGCAGCTCGCGGCCGGAGTCGGTGAGCAGGATCAGCAGCTCCCGGCGGTTGCGGGGGTTGCGCTCCCGGCGCAGCAGTCCGCGACCCTCCAGGGAGCGGACCAGGTCCGCGATGGACTGGGCGGTGACGAAGGAGTCGCGCGCCAGCTGGGCCGCGGACAGTCCGTCGTGCCGTTCCAGCACGGTCAGCGCCGTGTACTGCAGAGCGGTGATCCCGGACGGTCTGACCAGCTCGTCCAGATGGGAGCGCACGACGAGCTCCACCTGCTTCACCATGTAAAGCAGGGAAGGGGGTGCCTTGGCCACCTGTGTGTCGAGCATGAGGGCAGGCTAGACCATTGACAGGAAACCTGTCTGTAAAGAGACTGCGCAAAGACAGGAATCCTGTTTGTTGAAATCTTGGCGACGACGCTGAGGAGCGGCGATGACCACCTTCGAGAGCACACCCGGGCAGCTGTTCGTCGGGGGCCGATGGCGCGAGGCCGCCGACGGGGCGCGCACCGAGGTGATCGACCCGTCCCGGGGCAGGGTCGTCACCACCGTCGCCGAGGCGGGCCCCGCCGACGTCGACGCGGCCGTACACGCCGCCCGCGAGGCCTTCGACGACGGTGCCTGGTCCGGCCTGAGCGGCCGCGAACGCGGCCGGGTGCTGTACCGCGTCGCCCAGCTGATCCGGGAGAACGCCGACGAGCTCGCCGCACTGGAGAGCCTCGACGTCGGAAAGCCGATCACGCTGTGCGGCGCGGTCGACGTCACCAACGCGGCCAACGACTACGAGTACTACGCCCAGCTCGCCCAGAGCCAGGACGGCGCGCTGCGCGACATCCCGATCAACGCCCTCGCCTACACCAAGCGCGAGCCCCTCGGCGTGGTCGCCGCGATCACCCCGTTCAACTTCCCGCTCATCCTGGCCGGATCGAAGCTCGCACCGGCGCTGGCGGCAGGCAACACGGTCGTCCACAAGCCCGCCGACGAGACCCCGCTGAGCGCCCTGTACATGGCCCGGCTGCTCCAGGAGGCCGGTGTCCCCGACGGCGTGGTCAACGTCGTGACCGGCAGCGGCCCGGTGGCGGGCGAGGCGCTGCTGCGGCACCGCGGTGTCGACAAGGTCGCCTTCACCGGTTCCACCGCGATCGGCCGGCACGTGGCGAGCGTCGCCGGCGAGGCGCTCAAGCCCGTCACCATGGAACTCGGCGGGAACGCCGCCCACATCGTCTTCGAGGACGCCGACCTGGAGAAGGCGGTCGGTGCGGTCATCAAGGGCTTTGTCTTCAACACCGGCCAGTTCTGCATGGGCGGCCCGCGCCTGCTGGTGGCCCGCTCGGTGTATCCGACGCTGCTCGGCATCCTCGCCGAGGCCGTGCCCGGCGTGCCGATCGGCGACCCCCGCGACCCGGCCACGGTCATCGGCCCCATGGCGGCGGAGAAGCACCTGAAGAAGGTCGAGGAGTACGTCGCCCTGGCCCGCAAGGAGGGCGCCCGCATCGTCTGCGGCGGCGAGCGGCTCGACCTGGACGGCGGCTACTACTACAAGCCCACCGTCATCGCCGACCTGGCGAACGACTCCCGGGTGATCCAGGAAGAGATCTTCGGCCCGGTCCTCACCGTGCAGCCCTTCGACGACGAGGACGAGGCCGTCGCCCTCGCCAACTCCACCCCCTACGGCCTGGCCTCGGGCATCCAGACCAGCCACCTCGCCCGCGCCCACCGGGTCGCCGGCAGGCTCCAGGCCGGCATCGTCTGGATCAACGACTGGGCGATGCTCGACCCCGCGGTGCCCTTCGGCGGGGTGAAGGACTCCGGCTTCGGCCGCGAGTACGGGCCAGAGGCCCTCGCCGGTTACAGCAAGGTCAAGTCCGTCGTCGTCTCGCTCGACTGAGACACCGTCAAGGAGTCATCGCGATGCCCACCACCACCCTTGCCGCGGTCGTCGAGTCCGGCGGCGCGCCCTTCACCCTCTCCGACGTCGACCTCGACGCACCCGGCCCGCACGAGGCGCTGGTCCGCATGGCCGCCACCGGCCTGTGCCACACCGACCTCGGGGTGGCGAGCGGCGGACTGCCCTTCCCACTGCCCGGGGTTCTGGGCCACGAGGGCGCGGGCGTCGTCGAGTCCGTCGGCTCCGCCGTCACCGGAGTCGCGCCGGGCGATCACGTCCTGCTCTCCTTCACCTCCTGCGGCGACTGCCGCAACTGCCGCGGCGGGCACCCCGCGTACTGTGCGACCTGGCTGCCGCTGAACCTGATCGGCGGGCGCCGGGCCGACGGGACCAGCACCATCAGCAGGGGCGGCGAGGCCCTGGGCGGCCACTTCTTCGGCCAGTCCTCCTTCGCCGAGCTGGCCCTGGCCGACGAGCGCAGCCTCGTCAAGGTCGACCCGGACGTGCCGCTGGAGTCGATCGCCCCGCTGGGCTGCGGCGTACAGACCGGTGTGGGTGCGGTGTGGAACGTCCTGAAGCCGGAGACCGGCGGCACGGTCGTCGTCCTGGGCGCCGGAGCGGTCGGCCTGTCGGCCGTGATGGCGGCCGCCCTCACCCCGGCCACCAGGATCGTCGCCGTCGACCGGGTCGCCGAACGCCTGGCCCTGGCGACGGAGCTGGGCGCCACGCACACCGTCGACACGAGCCGGGCGGATCTGGCGGAGGCCCTCGCCGGGATCACCGGCGGTCAGGGCGCGGACGGTGTCGTGGAGACCACCGGCCATGTCGGCGTCCTGCGGCAGGGCGTCGACGCCCTCGCCGCCCGCGGCACCCTGGTCGTCGTCGGCGCCCCGCCCTTCGGCACCGAGGTCGCCCTGGACGTCAACGGCCTCCTCGGCGGCAAGCGCATCGTCGGCCTCACCCTCGGCGACAGCGAGACCCAGACCATGATCCCGGCCCTGGTCCGCCTGGTGAAGGACGGCCGGCTCCCGCTGCACCGCCTGATCAGCACGTACCCCTTCGGGGACATCGACCGGGCGGTCCAGGACATGAAGTCCGGCAAGACGATCAAGCCGGTCCTCACGTTCTGACACCACCGGCCCGCACGGTCACGACCGTCCGGGCCGGCGGGGGAGCGGAGCTGCGGCGTTCGGGCGGGCGGTGAGCGCCGCGACGTCCCGCCGACGGCGGCGTGGCCGCCGGATGGCCGGGCTGCGGCCGGTGCTCGCTGGGCTGGGCTGTGCGGGGCGGGACCCGCCGGGACCATTCGGGTGCGGCCGGCGCTCGCTCGGCGGGGCGGGGCCTGCTGGTTATCGGCTGCTGTTTTCCTCCCGGCTCCATCGCGTTCGCCCTGCCGAGCCGGACCGGCCAGCTCGGCGCCTGCTCGTCGGCCGGCCGGGGTGCTCGTGCCCGATGGCGGCCCGGGGCATACGCCCCGGCCGACAGACCGGTGCTCGTGCCCGCGGGCGGCCCGGGGCGTACGCCGCCCCGGCCAGCAGACGGTCGGGGTCACGCTCAGTCGTTCAGCAGCACCAGCTTCCCCGTCGTACGCCCGGTGTCGCCGAGGGCGTGCGCCTCGGCGGCCTCGGCCAGCGGGAAGGTCCCGGCGATCGTGGCGCGCAGCTTCCCCGCCTCGACCAGTTCCGCGATCGCCTCCATGCCGCTGCGGTCGGCGTCCACCAGCATCCGCAGCGCCCGCACACCGAGCCGCTCGGCCTCCTCGTAGAGGTCGTCCGAGCCACCCGGGAGGATCGAGACCAGGACCCCGCCGGGGCGCAGCACGCGCAGTGAGCGCAGGGCGTTGTCGCCACCGATCGTGTCCAGGACGACGTCGGCGTCCTTCACGGCCTCGGTGAAGTCCGTCTCCCGGTAGTCCACCGCCTCGTCCACACCGATCCCGCGCAGGAACTCGTGCTTGCCCGCGCTCGCGGTGCCGATCACGTACGCACCGCGCGCCTTGGCGATCTGGACCGCGACATGCCCGACCCCGCCCGCCGCGGCGTGGATCAGCACCCGCTGCCCGGGCTGGAGGTCCGCGTGCTCGGTCAGCGCCTGCCAGGCGGTGAGCGAGACCAGCGGAAGCGCGCCCGTCTGGGTGTGGTCGACGCCGGCCGGCTTGCGGGCGAGGGCGCGGACGGGGGCGATGACGTACTCGGCGTGCGAGCCGTGCCCGTAGGGGTACGGCAGCATGCCGAAGACCTCGTCACCGGGCGCGAAGGCCGCGACGCCGATGCCGACCGCCTCCACCACCCCGGAGACGTCCCAGCCGAGGACGAAGGGCGGCTCGCCCAGGAATCCGCCGGTCGCGCGGTGCTTCCAGTCGGTCGGGTTGACCCCGGCGGCCCGCACCCGGACCAGTACCTCGTTGGGCTTCGGTACGGGGCGCTCGATCTCCACTTCCTTCAGGACCTCGGGGCCGCCCAGGACGTCCTGGCCGATGGCTCGCATCGTGTTCTGTGTGCTCATGGTCAACCAGCGTGCCGGTCCGCACACCGCCCGCCAATGGCATGATTGCCAACCTTCGATAGGATCGTGCCATGCGACGCGAGCGAGTGGTGGTCCTGGCCCTGCACGGGGTGTACCCCTTCGAGCTGGGGATCCCCAGCCGGATCCTCGGCGCGGCCGACGACCGCTACGAGGTCCTCACCTGCTCGGTCGACGGCGGCCCGGTGCGCACCAACGCGGACTTCGGCGTCACCGTGGAGCACGGCCCCGAGGCCCTGGCCACGGCCGGCACGGTGGTGATCGCGCCCGTCGCGCCCTCCCACCTGACCGACGAGGTGTCCGACGACGTCCTGGCCGCCCTCGCGCTCATCCGCCCCGGCACCCGTATCGTCTCCATCTGTACAGGCGCCTTCGTCCTCGCCGCCGCCGGTCTCCTCGACGGGCGCCGGGCGACCACCCACTGGCAGGTCGCCGACCACTTCCGGCGCATGTTCCCGCGCGTCGACCTCGACCCGGACGTGCTGTTCGTCGACGACCACCCGTTCCTGACCTCCGCCGGGGCCGCCTCGGGCGTGGACGTCTGTCTGCACCTCGTCCGCAAGGACCACGGAAGCCACCTGGCCAACAGCGTCGCCCGCCGCTGCGTCGTCCCGCCCTTCCGGGACGGCGGCCAGGCCCAGTACATCGAGCAGCCCGTGCCCGAGCAGGGCGCCGCGAGCACCGCGGCCACCCGCGCCTGGGCCCTGGAGCGCCTCGGCGAACCGCTCACGCTCGCCGACCTCGCCGGCCACGCCCGGATGAGCCTGCGCACCTTCGCCCGCCGCTTCCACGACGAGGTGGGTCTCAGTCCCGGCCGCTGGCTGATCCAGCAGCGCGTGGTCCGGGCCCGGCACCTGCTGGAGTCCAGCGACCTGACGGTGGATCAGATCGCCGGCCGGGTCGGCTTCGCGACCGGCGCGTCCCTGCGTCAGCATCTGCACGCGGCGATCGGGGTCTCCCCGCAGGCCTACCGCCGCACGTTCCAGACCGCGCGCTGACCTCCGCGACCTCCGCGGACGGCCCGGGACGCGACCTGCCGTGCGACCTGACGGACGGCCAATTCCGAGGACAGCAAAGACATTTGTCGACCTGTTGCCTTCTTTCGGAGCGTGACGGAACCCTCACGTCCGGCGGGGGGCGCGGTTGATCCTCTCGGGTCCAAACCCGATAAGGTTCCGATCGGCGCTGCGAGTTGACGCGATCGCGTCCAGTCGATTCGCAGTGCGTACTCATGAGTGCGATCCACACCCCCCCCGTTCGATCGTGTTGCCTCGAAGGATGCAGATGGAACTCGCCACTCCGCCACCGGCGGCGCGGGCCCCTGTCGCCTGGTACAGCTGGTGGTTGATGCCGCTGGGCTTGGGAGGCGGGACCGTTGCCGCCACGTTCATGAGCTCGGAGCGACTAACCGTGGCCGTTGCCGGAGTAGCGGCGACGGCGGCCGGTGCCGTGTGCGTACGGCTGCTGCTGCGCACCCGGGCACAACTGCACCGGGCGGAGGGCTCCTTCCGCACCACGCAGGCCGAGCACAACCAGCAGTGGCAGCAGCATGTCGCGGGCCTGGAACGCAAGTTCGCCGCCGAACGCGCCACGCTGGAATCCCAGCTCAACGAGCAGAACGCGACGTACGAGCGACGCCTGGCCGACCAGAGCGCCACGTACGAGACGCAGCTCGCCGACCAGTCCCGGGCCTACGAGGAACGGCTGACCGACCAGGCCACCTCCTACGAGGCCCAGCTCGCCGACCAGGCCGCGGTCTGGCAGGAGCAGCTCTCCCACCAGCTCGCCGCGGTCGCCCGGCTCGCCGACGAGCAGCTGCCCGACGCGATGGAGAAGCTGCGCGCCGGCGACGCCATCGACGACCTGCTGCCCACCGTCAACCAGTGCGCCAAGGTCAGTTCGGACCTCCAGGCCGAACTGCGCAAGCTGCTGCGCACCTCCCTGATCGGCCTGGAGGCGGAGTTCGACCGCTCCACCTCCGCCGAGCAGGCCGTGATCAGCATCGGCAACCGCATCCACGTCCTGACCAGCAAGCTCCGCGGCCGTCTGCACGAGATGCAGGGCGAACACGGCCGGCTCCCGGCCGTCGCCCGGGGCCTGATGGAGCTCGACCAGGAGCTCGGCCCCGCCGACTCGCTCGCCGCGAGCATCGGCGTGCTCGGCGGCTCGGACCGGCCCGGCCGGCAGTGGCAGGAGCCGCAGCGGCTGCTGAGCGTGGTGCGCGGCGGCATCGGCCGGATCAAGGACTTCCACCGGATCCAGGTGCGCCACCTGCCCGAACTCGGCGTCGACGGTGGCCTCGTCGACCACCTCACGCTGATCCTGGCCCACCTCCTGGACAACGCGGCCCGCTACTCGCCGCCCACCGAGCCGGTGCTCATCTCCGGCAAGGAGGTCCCCAACGGCGTCGGCATCGAGATCCAGGACTCCGGCAAGGGCCTGAGCGAGGAGAAGAAGCGCGAGGCCGAGCACGCCCTCGCGGGCACCGCGCCCGGCGCGGGCCTCGGCGGCATCACCGAGGACGCCAACATCGGCCTGCGCGTCGTCGGCGCCCTCGCCCGCCGCTACGGCATACGCGTCACCTTCGCGGACTCGCCGTGGCTGGGCACCTCCGTGGTGGTCGTGGTCCCGCACAAGTACTTCAGCCCGCTGCCCATGGCCGCGACCGCACCGGCCGCACCCGCTCCGGAGGTTCGCACCGCCGCGGCCGCCCCGGCCGGCGAGTCCGTCACCGCGCCCGGACCACAGGCCGGACAGGCCGAGACCGGGCAGACCACGCCCGGCGGACTGCCCCGGCGCCGCAGCAAGCGCAACGAGACGGAGGCGCCCAGGCCGGCCGAGCGGACCGACCGGAACACCGTCGCCGCCGTCCCGCCGGACGCGTCCTTCTCGGGTCTCGCCGCCTTCGCCACCGCCGGACGCGACGCGGCGGAGGCCTCCGAGGCGGCCGGCGACCGCGACACCCTCGCCGGACGCGAGTACATCGAGCACCGCACCGAAGAGAGCGACTAGTCCCATGACGCAGCAAGGAACAGATGTGAGCTGGGCGCTCCGCGATCTCGTCGAGAGCATCCAGGAGATCCGTTTCGCCCTCGTGGCCTCCAGCGACGGCAAGGCCATCACCTCCTACGGCGCCGAAGACCCCGACGACGTCGACCGCTTCGCGGCCGTGGTGGCCGGCCTTCAGGCACTGGCCCAGCCGGTCGCCGAGCAGTTCCCCAAATACGCCGGGCAGCTGCGCCTCGCGATGATCGAGGTGGACGGCGGGCACCTCTTCGTCGTCCGGGCGGGTGTGGAGACGTACCTGGGTGTCCTCGCGAGGGAAGGCCTCGACCAGGGCCTGCTCGGGCACCAGATGAGAGACCTGGCCCGCAGGATGGGTGAGCTCCTCGGCACCACTCCGCGCCTGGAGGAGCACTCTGGATGAGTGCTCCCCGCAGGCCGTCGGACCCGTCCGGTCTCGAGCGCTACTACGTCCTCACCGGAGGGCGCAGCGGACCGGGCGGTTCGGCGTCGAGCCTCGACGTGGCGACCCTGGTGGTCGCCCGCGCCGCCCCGTTACCGGGCATGCAGCACGAGCACGAGGACATCCTCCGCCGCTGCCGCGACCCGCTGTCGGTCGCCGAGCTCGGCGCCCATCTCGGGCTCCCCTTCAACATTCTCGCGGTGCTGCTGTCGGACCTGCTGGACGCAGGTCGCGTCGAAGCCCGTAACCCCATCCCGGCACACGACGCCGGCCGCGGGCCCGACCTCGCGCTCCTTGAGGAGGTACTCAGTGGACTTGAAAGGCTTTGACCAACCCGGAGGCTCGGCCGGGGACACCCGCTCGGTGAAGGTGATGATCGCCGGCGGGTTCGGCACGGGGAAGACCACCATGGTCCGGTCGGTCAGCGACATCAAGCCGCTCACCACCGAGGAGACCCTCACCCAGGCCAGTGCCGACGTCGACCGGCTCATCGGGGTCGCCGACAAGACGCAGACCACCGTCAGCCTGGACTTCGGCAAGATCGGCATCAACGAGAGTCTGGTGCTGTACCTGTTCGGCACACCTGGGCAGGAGCGGTTCTGGTTCCTGTGGAACGGACTGTTCAAGGGGGCCCTCGGCGCGATCGTCCTGGTGGACACGCGCCGCCTGGAATCCAGCTTCCGGGCGATCGAGGAGATGGAGCGGCAGGAAGTCCCCTTCGTCGTCGCGCTGAACGTCTTCCCCGACTCCCGGAACTACCCGGTCGAGGAGATCCGGGACGCCCTGGACATCCCCGAGCACACCCCGGTCGTGGCCTTCGACGCCCGCGACCGGGCCGCCAGCCGGGACGTCCTCGTCGCCCTGATCCACCATCTGAAGGAACGCTCGGCCGTGGCCCTGGAGCCCCGATGAACGACTCGACCGAATCCAGCCTCCAGGCCATGCGGGGCTGCCCCGTCGCCCACCACGGGGCCGACCTGACCCGGCTGTACGGCCCGGACGCCGCGACCGACCCGATGGGCATCTACGAGCGGCTGCGCAAGGAGCACGGCTCGGTCGCGCCGGTCCTGCTCGAAGGCGACGTGCCCGCCTGGCTGGTCCTCGGCTACCGCGACAACCGGCGGGTGCTCGACAACCCCCGCCAGTTCAGCCGGGACGCGAGGATCTGGCGGGACTGGGCCGACGGGCGCGTCGACGAGACCTCGCCGCTGATCCCGATGATCGGCTGGCGGCCGGACTGCGTCTCCCAGGACGGCGAACCGCACCGCAGGCTGCGCGCGGCCGTGACCGACGGCCTCCAGGCGGCGGCGGGCCGCGGCATCCGGCGCCACGCGACCCACTTCGCGAACAAGCAGATCAACGCCTTCGCCGACACCGGACGCGCCGACCTCGTGTCGGACTACGCCGAGTACCTGCCGATGCTCGTGCTCTCCCGCATCCTCGGGCTCCCCGAGGCGGAGGGGCGCGACCTGGTCGAGTCCTGCGCCCAGATCTTCAAGGGCGGTGAGGACGCCCTCGCGCACAACGAGCGCATCATGGGGATCCTCGCCGAACTGGCCGAGCGCAAGCGCGCCGAGCCGGGCGGCGACTTCACCACCGCCCTGCTGGGTCACGCGGCCGGTCTCGACGAGGACGAGGTGGTCAGCCACCTGCGTCTGGTGCTGATCGCCGCGCACACCACGACCAGCAACCTGCTGGCCCGGGTGCTCCAGATGCTCCTCACCGACACCGCCCGGCTCTCCGGACTGATCAGCGGCCAGCTGAACATCTCCGCCGTGGTGGAGGAGGTCATGTGGAACTGCCCGCCGCTGGCCGTGCTGCCGGGCCGGTTCGCCGCCGGCGACCTCGAACTCGGCGGTCACCAGATCCAGGAGGGCGACCTGCTGGTGCTGGGCCTCGCGGCGGGCAACACCGACCCCGACGTCCGGCCGGACACGGGTGTCTCGGTCCAGGGCAACCAGGCCCACCTGGCGTTCAGTTCGGGTCCGCACGAGTGCCCCGGGCAGAGCATCGGCCAGTCCATCATCGAGGTCGCGGTGGACGTCCTGCTGCACCGCCTCCCGGGCCTGACCCTGGCCGTGTCCCCGGATGAGCTCACCTCGACCGCCTCCACGTGGGAGTCCCGGCTGGACAGCCTGCCGGTCGAGTTCGCCGTGTAGCGCCACCGTGATGCCCGGCCGGACGTCCGGCCGGGCTCCGCCCGGCCCGTCCGCCGGGCCTGCCACGCCCCGGGACGCCACACTGGTCCGAGTCCCGTCCGACGACTCATCAGGAGGCGCACCAAGATGACGTCCGCACCCGTACGCAGCGCTGAGCAGCGCAAGAAGGACACCCTGCACCGACTGGACCACGACGTGGACGCCTGGGTCGCCACGGCCGACGGCGCGTCCGGGACGCCGTACCTCGTCCCGCTGTCCTTCCTCTGGAACGGCTCGTACCTGCTGTTCGCCACGCCCGCCTCCAGCCCCACCGGACGGAACCTGGCCGCGTCCGGCCGGGCCCGGGTGGGCATCGGGCCGACGCGTGACGTCGTCCTCGTCGAGGGCACCGTCGAGACCGTCCAGCCCGGCGAGCTGACCGAGCAGGACGCCGAACTCTTCGCCGCCAAGACCGGGTTCGACCCCCGCCGGCTCGCCACGCCGTACCTCTACTTCCGCGTCGTGCCGCGGCGGGTGCAGGCCTGGCGGGAGGCCGACGAACTCGACGGCCGCGAACTCATGCGCGACGGACGGTGGTTGAAGACCGACTGAATCCGCCGGACCGGGATATCCGCAAGGTACGGGTCCCCGGGGCACGACCGCCCCGCGACCGGAATCCTGCGGAGGAGACATGGCACTGGTGAAAGCGGGGGTCCTCGTACTCGACTGCGCCGAGCCCGAGAAGCTCGCCGTGTTCTACAAGGAACTGCTGGAGGGGGAGGAGTCGGACGCCACCGCCAACCGGGTGGAGATCAAGAGCGCCGACGGCTTCCGGATCGCACTGCGCCGGGACGTCAACGCCACCCCGCCCAGCTGGCCGCGACCCGAGAACTCCCTGCAGGCCCACCTGGAGTTCGTGGTGGACGACCTCGACGCGGTCGAGCGCCGCGTCATCAGCCTCGGCGGCCGCCCCCTGGAGGCCAAGGAGCCCTCGGGCCCCCTGGAGGAGCGCGGCTACGCCGATCCGGCGGGCCACTCCTTCACTCTGCGCCGCACCGCGCCGACGGCACCCAAGCAGGGCTGAGCGCGGCGTCCGGCGGGCCCAGCGCGGCCGGCCCGCCGTCCCGAGTCCCGCCCGTCACGAAGACGATCCAGCGGGACGGCTGAGCGCACAGCGCGGCCCCGCCCGGCACAATGCCGGGCGGGGCCGCGTCGCTGTCAGTCCCGGCCGCCCTTCTCGCCGGCCGGCCAGGTGCCGGTCGAACGCTCGATCGCCTTGGCGCCCGCGCGGTCCACGGCGCTGCGCACCACCGCGAAGATGGCGCCCTGGATCGCGGCGGCCAGCAGGACTTCGCCCCAGCCGCGGTCCTTGTCCAGCGCGTCGGGCGCGTCCTCCTCGTGCCGGATCGCCATCCACGTCTTGCGGAAGGCGAGCCCGGCCAGCCAGCCGCCCGACCAGCCGAGCACGAACCCGAGGGGCTGGTACGCGAGGGACATCTTCTTCTTCTTTGCCACGGGGGACTCCTTGATCGCTGTGGGGGGAAACGTGGTCAGTTGGTGTGCGCCGCCGGTATCCGCTCCTCGGCGCGGACCGGCCCGGGCGGTGTGCCGTCACCGAACGGCCGCCCGCCCAGCTCCTCGCGGTGGTGCGGGGTCGGCCAGCCGGACAGGTCCGGGCCCAGGGGGACGACGCGGGTCGGGTTGATGCCGGTGTGCACCTGGTAGTAGTGGCGCTTGATGTGGTCGAAGTCGACGGTGTCGCCGAACCCGGGCGTCTGGAACAGGTCGCGGACGTACGCCCACAGCACCTGGTTCTCCGTCAGCTTCCAGCGGTTGCACTTGAAGTGGCCGTGATAGACCGCATCGAAACGCACCAGCGTGGTGAACAGCCGGATGTCCGCCTCGGTGATCGTGTCGCCGACCAGGTACCGCTGCCGCTCCAGCCGCCCCGCGAGCAGCTCCAGCCGCCGGAACACGCCCGCGCAGGCCGCCTCGTACTCCTCCTGCCCGGTGGCGAAACCCGCCCGGTAGACGCCGTTGTTGACGTCCTCGTAGACGTCCGCCATCACCTCGTCGATCTCGTCGCGCAGTGCGTCCGGGTACAGGTCGGGCGCGCCGTCCCGGTGCAGGGCCGTCCACTCGGTCGCGAGGTCGAGGGTGAGCTGCTGGTAGTCGTTGGTCACCAGCTGCCCGCTGGGCACGTCCACGATCGCCGGCACGCTGACACCGCCGGGGTAGTCGCTCTCGCGGCGGTCGTAGGCCTCGCCGAGAAAGCGGATGCCGAGGACCGGGTCGCGGCCGTCCTCGTCCAGCGTGAAGCGCCAGCTGCGGTCGTCCTGGATCGGGTCGGCGACGGCCAGGGACAGGGCGTCCTCCAGGCCGAGCAGCCGCCGGGAGACCAGCGACCGGCTCGCCCACGGGCAGGCACGGCTGACGACCAGACGGTAGCGGCCGGCCTCCACCGGCCAGCCGTCCCGGCCGTCCGCGGTGATCCGGTCCGCGAAATGCGCCTTGGACCGTTTGAACGCCCTCCTTCCGTAGCCGGTGTTGCCGTCGTCGCCGTCGTCGCGGCTCATGGGGGTGACCTCCTTGCCGTACATGGGCCCTGGTGAACGCGTTCCCCGTTTTCCGCGGACGGCACGGTGTGAGCACCGCCGACCGGGGCAATCGGCGTGGGTGAGTGATGAAGGAAGTGATCGCAGGACACGCGTCACCGTGCTGGTGGCGCTCGCGGCCAATCTGGTGATAGCGGTGGCCAAGGCCATCGGCGGCCTGGCGGCGGGATCACCCGCCCTGCTGTCCGAGGCGGCCCACTCGGTGGCCGACAGTATGAACGAGGTGTTCCTGCTCGCGGCACTGCGCCGCAGCCGTCGCCCCGCCGACCGGCGTCATCCCTTCGGCTACGGCAAGGAGCGGTTCTTCTGGTCGCTCCTCGCGGCCGTCGGGATCTTCGTGATGGGCGGCTGCTTCTCGTTCTTCCAGGGCTTCGAGGCCCTGGCGAGCGGTTCGGAGGAGAAACTCAGCGGCTATGTGGCCGGCCTGATCGTGCTCGGAATCGCCCTCCTCGCGGAGGGCGGTTCGCTGTTGCGGGCGCTGTACCAGGTGCGCCGGCAGGGCGGCGCGGGTGCCGGGCTGCGCGATCCGGCTCTGCGGACGGTCGTCGCCGAGGACGGCACCGCGGTGCTCGGCGTCACCCTGGCCATGGTGGGCATGGCGCTGCACATGGTCACCGGCCAGGTGGTGTGGGAGGCGTCCGCCTCGCTCGCGATCGGCGCGCTGCTGGTCTACGTGGCTTTCCGGCTGGGCCGCGACGCCCGCGACCAGCTGATCGGTGAGGCGGCCGACCCGGAGTCGAGCGGCCGGATCCAGGCGCTGCTGCGGGCCCAGCCCGAGATCGACAGTGTGGAAGCGCTGTTCACGATGAAGACCGGGCTGGACACGGCCCTGGTGGCCGCCCGCGTCGACCTGGTGCCCGGCCTGGACAGCGAGCGGGTCGAGGAGGTCGCCGTCCGCATCAAGCGATCCATCGCCCGGACGGTGCCCGAGGCCCACCAGATCTTCCTCGACGTGACCGACCGCCCCGCCCGCGAGGCAGCAGAAAGCCCCGCCGCGACGGGGGAACGCGGCGGGGCCTGAACCTCGCGTGCCCCCTCGCGGCCGGTTCACACACACGAGGACGAAGTTTTTCGGCCGGCTGCCCGCACCGGGCAGCCGACCCCTGTCTCAGCCGCCCTCGGCGGGCTCCAGTACGAACACCGGAATCTCCCGGTCCGTCTTCTTCTGGTAGTCGGCGTACGCCGGGTAGGCCGCGACGGCTCGCTCCCACCACGCCGCCTTCTCCTCGCCCGTGACCTCACGGGCGGTCATGTCCTGCTTCACCGGACCGTCCTGGAGCTCCGCATGCGGGTCCGCCAGGAGGTTGAAGTACCAGACTGGGTGCTTCGGCGACCCGCCGAGGGAAGCCACCGCGGCGTATCGCCCCTCGTGCTCCACCCGCATCACCGGTGTCTTGCGCAGCTTCCCGCTCCTGGCACCCCGTGAAGTCAGGATGACGACCGGCATCTTCGAGCCCTGCAGCGTCGTCCCCTCCGTACCGCCGGAGCTCTCGTACAGTTCCACTTGCTTGCGCACCCACTGCGTCGGGCTGGGTTCGTACTCGCCTTCGAGAGGCATGACATCCGTCCCATCGTCGCGTCCGCGGCTGATCGCCACCTGATTGCAACATCCGCGCCCCCGGGAATCATCCGCATCCGGCCGGATCCGGCCGGACGTGGACTCACCCCGGCGCGAGCGCCATCCGCACGGCCAGATCCGTCATCACCCCGCTCGCCACCAGTGCCGTCGCCAGCCGCCCTCGATGGCCGGTCAGCGCCCGGCCCAGCAGCGCTCCGCTCCCGGCCAGCAGCACCTGCCAGCTCGCGGAGGCGGCGAAGGCGGCCACCACGAACACGCCCTGCTCCAGCGGACCGGCCGGGCCCGTGGCCTGGGAACCGAGCACGAGGGCCGCGAAATAGATGACGGTCGTCGGGTTGAGCAGGGTGATGCCCAGCAGGCCCAGGTAGGCCCGGGCGGGGTTCGGGGGAGCGGGGGCACTCCGGGTCGCGAGCCGGTGGCCGCGGTACTCACGCACGGCGGCGAGCGCGCCCCATGCCGCCAACGCGAGCAGCACCAGCACGCAGACCCACCGCAGCGGCCCGAGCACCGGCCGCAGCGCGGACGCCAGGGCCGTGCCCCCGAGGGTGGCCGCGAGGGCGTAGAGCCCGTCGGCGGTGGCGACGCCGAGCGCCGCGCTGACACCGGTGCGCAGGGAGGTGCGGGCGGTGAGGGAGACGAGGTAGGTCCCGACGGCGCCCACGGGGACGGCGATGCCGTACCCGGCGAGCAGCCCCGCGACGAGCGCGGCCGTCATGACCGCGGCGGCGTCGGACCTCCCCGGCGGCCGGACCGCTGCTGGCGGCGCGCGGCAGAAGCGGCGACGGACAGCGGCAGGAGAACGGTGAACGCAGTCATGGCTGGATCCTGGAGGCTGTCCCGCCGTACCGACAACCGGTTTTCGCATCGGCGTCGCCGCACCCGCGCCCGGGCAAGGACGCCGAGCCCGCAACACGGGCCACCGCCCCCGGCGTTCGAACGGGAGGACGGCATTCCCCGGCCAAGTTGCCGCCACCGGCGATCTGGCCGAACTTCGCGTCGCCCTATAGATGCCTGGGGCATCTAATGAAGATCGGCACGACGCTCTACTCGTCTGCGAGGTCTTCATGACGGACACGACCGCACCCGTCGTCTTCCCCCAGAGCCGGACCTGCCCCTACCACCCGCCCGCCGCCTACGACGCGCTGCGCACCGAACGCCCCCTGACCCGCATCACCCTCTTCGACGGCCGTGAGGCCTGGCTGGTCAGCGGGCACGCCACCGCCCGCGCCCTGCTGGCCGACCCGCGTCTGTCGTCCAACCGCGACCGGCCCGGCTTCCCCACCCCCACCAAGCGCTTCGCCGGGATCCGCAACCGCAGAACGGCCCTGCTCGGCGTCGACGACCCCGAGCACCGGGCCCAGCGGCGGATGGTCGTCGGGGACTTCACTCTCAAGCGGGCCGTCGAACTCCGGCCACGGATCCAGCAGATCGTGGACGAACGGCTCGACGCGATGATCGCCCACGGCCCTGCCGCGGACCTGGTGAGCGCCTTCGCGCTGCCCGTGCCGTCCATGGTGATCTGCGCCCTGCTCGGCGTCCCCTATGCCGACCACGACTTCTTCGAGACCCAGTCGCGGAGGCTGCTGCGCGGCCCGGAGACCGCCGACGTCCTCGACGCCCGCGACCGGCTGGAGTCGTACTTCGGTGAGCTGATCGACCGCAAGCAGCGCGACCCCGGCACCGGACTGCTGGACGACCTGGTCCAGCGGCAGCTGCGCGAGGGCGACCTCGACCGCGAGGGCCTGATCGCCATGGCCCTCATCCTGCTGGTCGCGGGCCACGAGACGACCGCCAACATGATCTCGCTCGGCACCTTCACCCTGCTCCAGCACCCCGAGCGGCTCGCCGAGCTGCGCGCGGACCCGCGACTGCTGCCGGCCGCAGTGGAGGAGCTGATGCGGATGCTGTCGATCGCGGACGGCATGCTGCGCCTCGCCGTCGAGGACATCGAGGTGGCCGGGACGACGATCCGCAAGGGTGAGGGGGTGGTCTTCGCGACCTCCGTCATCAACCGCGACGAGAGCGTCTACCCCGAGCCGGACACCCTCGACTGGAGCCGCCCGGCCCGTCACCACGTCGCGTTCGGCTTCGGCATCCACCAGTGTCTCGGCCAGAACCTCGCCCGCGCCGAGCTGGAGATCGCCCTGCACAGCCTCTTCGACCGGCTGCCCACCCTGCGCCTGGCCGCTCCGGCCGAGGAGATCCCCTTCAAGCCGGGCGACACCATCCAGGGGATGCTGGAACTCCCCGTGACCTGGTAAAGGCTTCCGCACATGCACATCGGCATCGACAAGGACGTCTGCATCGGGGCGGGCCAGTGCGCCCTGACCGCCCCGGGGGTGTTCACCCAGGACGACGACGGCTACAGCACCCTGCTGCCCGGCGGGGAGGACAGCGGCGGCCCGCTGCTGCGGGAGGCGGCCCGCGCCTGCCCGGTCAGTGCCATCACCGTGTCCGAGACGGTGAGCTGACCCCGGCTCTCACGCGGCGTCCAGAAGCCGCCGGGCCGCCTCGCGTGCCTCGGCCGCGGGCTCGGTGCTCCTGGTGACGCCCGCCGTGACCATGGCACCCTCGGCCAGCAGGAACAGTTGCCCGGCCAGCGCGCCGGGCAGCCCCGCCGCCGCCACGAGCGCGCCGAGGTATTCCCGGAACGCCCGCTTGTGCGCGCGCACCTGGGCCGCCACCCGCGCCGAGGTGGCGCCCAGCTCGCCGTACGCGTTGAGCCACGCGCAGCCGCGGAAGCCCGGCTCGCCGAACCACATCCCCAGCCAGTCGAACACGGCCAGGAGCCGCTGCTCCGGCTCCTCGTGCCGCTCGACGTACTCGGCCAGCTGCCCTCGCCAGCGCGTGTCGCGCCGCTCCAGATACGCCTCCACCAGTTGCTCCTTCGCCGGGAACAGCTGGTAGAGCCGCTTGAGCGAGACCCCGGAGGTGCCGCGGACGTCGTCCATGCCGACGGACTGCACACCCCGCCCGTAGAACAGCTCCTCGGCGGCGTCCAGCGCCCGCTCCCGGGCCTCCGCGCTGTCCATGTACGACCCTCCTTGACGCGAGAACGAGCGTTCTCCTACGGTAGCAGCCCTGTGGAGAACGCTCGTTCTCCCTTGCTGACAGGGAGGATCCATGTCCGACCGCCCGCCGCTGCCGCCCTTCACCCGCGAGACCGCCGCACAGAAGGTCCAGGCCGCCGAGGACGCGTGGAACACCCGCGACCCGCACAAGGTCGCCCTCGCCTACTCGCCGGATTCCGTCTGGCGCAACCGCGACACCTTCGTCACCGGCCGCGCCGAGATCGCCGAGCTCCTGACCCGCAAATGGGAGCGCGAGCAGGAGTACGCGCTGCGCAAGGACCTGTGGGCCTTCGACGGCAACCGCATCGCCGTCCGCTTCCAGTACGAGTGCCGCGACTTCGAGGGGCAGTGGTGGCGCTCCTACGGCAACGAACTGTGGGAGTTCGACGAGCACGGCCTGATGACCCGGCGCGAGGCGAGCATCAACGACGTCCCGATCGAGGAGAAGGAGCGCCGTATCCACGGTCCACGGCCGGAGGCCGAACGCGGAGACACGTTCCCCCTCCGGTGAACCCGGGGGAGTCGCTTAGGGTTTCCGGGATGACCGAACAGGCCGCCGCCCGGAAGCCCTTCCTCTACGTCGTCGTCTGCGCCGCCGGCATCGCCGCCGACGTCAGCAAGCTGATCACCGCCGCGCAGGAACGGGACTGGGAGGTGGGCGTCATCGCGACACCCGTCGCCATGACCGGCTTCTTCGACACCGCCGCCGTCGAGGCCCAGACGGGCCGCCCGATCCGCTCCGCCTGGCGTACCCCCGGCGCGCCGCGCCCGTTCCCGGCGCCCGACGCCGTGGTGGTCGCGCCCGCCACCTTCAACACCGTCAACAAGTGGGCGGCCGGCATCGCCGACACCCTCGCCCTGGGCACCCTGTGCGAGGTCGCGGGCCTCGGCGTGCCGATCGCCGTCCTGCCGTGCGTGGCCGACGCGCTGGCCGCCCACCCCGCCTACCGGGACAGCCTCGAACGGCTCGGCGGGATGGGCGTGCGGTTCGGCGAGCCGTACACGGGAGAGCCGGGGGAGGACGGCGGGCGGCCGGAGTTCGGGTGGGAACGGGCCCTGGACCTGATCGCACGCGGCTGACGGTCGGGCGCGGCCGGCCGTCGGCCCCACCAGGGGACAGCAGCGATGACGGCCCGTCAGACGCCCTGACCGGCCGCGTCTTCGAGCACACACGAACACGTACGCTCGCCGTGGAAACCCTCCCGAAGGCAGGAGCAGCAACGATGCAGTACGTGAAGCTCGGTTCGACGGGCCTGGACGTCTCGCGGATCTGTCTGGGGTGCATGACCTACGGTCTGCCCGACCGCGGCGCGCACGAGTGGACCCTCGACGAGGAGGCCTCGCGCCCGCTGATCCGGCAGGCGGTCGAGGCGGGGATCAACTTCTTCGACACGGCGAACGTCTACTCCGACGGCACCAGTGAGGAGATCGTCGGCCGTGCCCTGCGCGACTTCGCCCGCCGCGACGAGATCGTCCTCGCGACGAAGGTGCACGGCCGGATGCGGCCCGGGCCGAACGGCGGCGGACTGTCCCGCAAGGCGATCATGACCGAGCTCGACCAGAGCCTCGCCCGCCTCGGCACCGACTACGTCGACCTCTACCAGATCCACCGCTTCGACCCGCACACCCCGGTCGAGGAGACGATGGAGGCCCTGCACGACGTCGTCAAGGCGGGCAAGGTCCGCTACATCGGGGCCAGTTCGATGTACGCCTGGCAGTTCTCCAAGATGCAGTACACCGCGCGGCTCAACGGCTGGACGCGTTTCGTCTCGATGCAGAACCACTACAACCTGATCTACCGCGAGGAGGAGCGCGAGATGCTGCCCCTGTGCGCGGACCAGGGCGTCGGCGTCCTGCCCTGGAGCCCGCTCGCCCGCGGCCGGCTCACCCGGGACTGGGACACCACGACCGGGCGCAGCTCCACCGACACCTTCGGCAGCACCCTGTACCAGGAGGGCGACCGCACCATCGTCGAGGCGGTCACCCGCATCGCCGGCGAGCGGGGCGTCCCCCGTGCGCAGGTCGCCCTCGCCTGGCTCCTCCACCAGCCCACGGTGACCGCCCCGATCGTCGGCGCGTCCAAGCCCGGACACCTGGAGGACGCGGTGGCCGCCGTGGAGATCCGGCTGAGCGACAAGGAGCTGGAGGAACTTCAGCGCCCGTACGGTCCCCATCCCGTCGCCGGGCACTGAACGCATCACTCGCGGCTCAGTGCGGCCCCTGCGGGGCGAACTCCGTTCCGCAGGGCCCCGCCCCCTCGCTCTCCGCCAGCTCCACCCTCGCCCCGCTCATCGCCAGCGTCCGGTAGTACCGCCCGATCCGCTCCGCCGACCGCCCCACGTAGTGCCCGATGAACGACCGACGGAACCGCTCGGCCGCCCGGTTCGGCTGCGACCCGTGCACCAGGCTCCCGTTGAAGAACAGGACGTCCCCCGGCGCCATGTCCACCGGCACCGGCGTCAGCCCCGCCGGCGGCGGAACGTACTCCCGGGCGAAGGACACGTCCGAGTCGGCGAGCTCCGGGCAGAACAGGTCCATGAGATGCGTGCCCGGCACGACCTCCAGCCCGCCGTTCTCCCGGTCGATCACATCGCAGGCCACCCACGCCGCCACACACGTGCCCGGCTCCACCCGCAGATAGAAGTTGTCCTGGTGCAGCGCCTGCCCCCGGGCCCCCGGCGGCTTGAAGTAGAACATGCTCTGCGCGGCCAGCACCTCCTCCCCGAGGAGCACCTCCAGAACCGTCCGCAACCGGGCGTCCAGCAGGACCTCACGCGCGAGGCCGTTGATCTCGTGTGGGTGCATCACCCGGGGCCAGACATGCAACGGATCGGCGCCCGGCGCGTCCGCCGCGCGCGGCTCGAAGTGCCCGGGTACCGGACCCGCCGCCCGCAGCGCCGCGAACTCGCCGCACAGCCGGTCGATCTCGTCGGCCCCGAAGAGCCCGCGCACCACCGTGAAACCGTCCTCCTCGAACCCCTCCCGGTACCGCCGGAGCCCGGCGGGGTCCAGGATGGAAGCGCCGACGGCGCCCTTGCCCGTGACTGTCATGAACGCACTCCTCGGTCAGGTGTCCTCGGTCCAAAACGCTAGGCCGCCCAGTCGTCGAGGAGGATGCCCGTGCGTGCTGACGGATTGCCCGACACTGCTGAGCGCGGGGAGGCCGGGAAGACCGGGAACACCGGGAACGCCGGGAACGCCGGGGATCCCGCTCCACCGCCGGGGCTCGTCGTGCTCGGCCACTTCGACCAGCCGCCCGGCTACGGCGTCAACCGGCCGCACGGATCCGCGAGCTGGCTCTTCACCTGGACCACCGCGGGCCGGGGACGGCTCTGGCAGGGCGGTGCGCAGACCCCGGCCGGTGCGGGCGACCTGGTCGTGCTCGCCCCCGGCGTCCCGCACGGCTACGCCGTCGAGCCCGGCGCCCGGCACTGGAGGTTCTGGTGGGCGCACTGCCAGGCCCGTCCGTCCTGGGCCGCGTGGCTTCGGCCGTACGACGCGGGCGACGGGATGTACGTGGTCACCTCCGCCCCTGCCGGGGTGCACGGCCGCGTCGGGACGGCGTTCCGGCGGATGCACGCCGACGCGCGCTGGACCGGCACCGAGGCACCGCCCGACGCGTCACCCCCGGACGGGCAGGTCGCCGTGGCGCACGGCAGCGCCGCCCGCGAACTGGCCCTGTGCGCACTGGAGGAGATCGTCCTCCTCACCACCGCCGGGGCCCGGTCGGCGACGCCCCGGCCCGGCCTCGACGCACGGATCCGCCGTGCCCAGGAACTGATCGACGCCGACCCGGGCGCCCCGCACACCGTCCGCTCGCTCGCCGGGAGCGTCGCGCTGTCACCGTCCCGCTTCGCCCATCTGTTCAGCCGGCAGCTCGGTCAGTCGCCCATGCGTGCCCTGCGCGAGGCGCGGCTGCGCCATGCCGCGCGGCTGCTGTATAGCACCGACCTGCCCGTGGAACGCGTCGCCGCGGCCTCGGGATTCGTCAGCCCGTTCCACTTCAACCGCGCCTTTCGCGAGCGCTACGGGGCGCCGCCCGGGGCGTACCGCACGATGCACGGCGGTTCGCCGGGCTGAGCCCCGCTATTGGTTCCGCGGGAGGCCCCGAAAGGCCGGCGCGGAGAAGGCCGTCGACGGTGTGAGCTGCTGTGCAGGCGGTGGGGCAATGGTTTCCGGGCGGCTACCGGAGGCGGGTAAATGTGAGCCGATAAAGGGGGCAGACAGCACGGAAATGCCTTTCGTTCCGCTGATTGACATTTTGTCAAAAAGCGCTGGCAGCGCACGCAATGCACGAAACCGCCGGATCCCTTGTTCCCTGTCCCTGACCTGTGCAAAGGTGTGCCGTGGCGGCGTGCCCACATCACGCCTTTCTTCGTATGCGCGAGGCCGCCGTGCCGGCATACCCCTTGGTATGGACTATATTCCGCGTGTCCTTGAGAGGAATGCAGCCGTGAAAGACGCAGGCCCGTCGAATTCTCCGGCCTCGGCCCGCAGGTTCGGCGCGACGGACGAGCAACTGAGCGCGGAGCTCAGGAAGTGGACCGGGGCGACACCCGCACTTCACCCCGTCGGTGAACTGCTGGACCGGCACTGGGAGGCGGCCTTCGCCTACGCCCGGCTGTGCACCGACGGCCCGCGCTCCGCGGGAATGCTCACCACTGCGGCTTTCACCCGGCTTTTCGGCGAAACCCTCCGGCAGAACGGCCCGACCTCCGCATGGCGGCCCCATCTGCTCGTCACCGTGCGGCGCATCGCGGCCGAGTGGGCCGGTGACCACAGACGGGACATGCTCCACCCGGAGCTGCTCGCCGGGACCGGCGAGGGGGAGCGGCCCGCCGCCCGACTGCTGCCGTCGCCGCGTCGGCGCCTGCTGTCCGGGGCCTTCCAGCGGCTGCCCCAGTCCGCGCGGTGCCTGCTGTGGCACGTCGAGGTCGAGGCCGAACCGCTCACCTCCCCGGCCGGGTTGCTCGGCCTGGACGAGGAGGGCGCGCGCGTCGAGCTGGACCGGGCCCGGGACCGGCTGCGCGAGGAGTGCCTCCAGCTGCACCGCGAACTCGCCCCCGACGAGGAGTGCCGCCGCTATCTGCGCCTGCTCGACGTGACGTACCGACGCGGGGGCGTCGACATCGACCAGGATCTACGCGCGCATATCGAGGGCTGCGGGCACTGCAGCGCCGCCGCCGACCAGCTCGACCAGTTCAACCACGGCCTCGGCGCCGCCCTGTCGGAGGGGGTGCTGGGCTGGGGCGGGCGGGGGTACGCCCAGAGCCGGGTGAGTGACGCCGGGGAGCCCGGCGGAGGCGGCCGCGGGACCGGTGCCGCGGAGCGCGGTCACGGGCTGCCCCGGCGAGCGACCGGTGCGGCCGGCACCGCCAGGACCCCGGCCGGTGTGACGCCCGAGGCCTTCCCGGACCCGGTCGCCATGGCGCGCGAGGCCTTCCCGGATCCGGTGGACGTGGCGCGTGAAGTGTTCCCGGATCCGCTTGGTGGGGCGCGCGAGGTCTTCCCCGGCCCGGGCGGGACGGCGCGTGAAGTCTTCCCGGACCCGGTGGGCACGGCGCGTGAGGCGTTTCCCGATCCGGCCGGTCAGGGACGTGAGGCCTATCCGGACCCGGTTGCCCTGGCCGGCACCGTCGGGGAGTCGTTCACCGATCCGGGCGGGCCGGTCGCCGTGCCGCCCGCTCCCGCGGCCGAGGGCGCGGACGCGGCCAGGAACACCGCCGAGGCTTCGGTTCCGAACCCCGCGGGCCTCTCCGCCTCGACCGCCACCGCATCCCCGGGTCCCCGGACCGAAGGCCCGAGAACCGCCGCCCGTAGATCCGCCCACAAGGCGTCCCGCCGTGCCGCCCGGCGGCGCAACCTCACCGCGGGCATCCTGACCGTCAGCGGCCTCGTCGTCCTGCCGCTGGTCCTGTGGTCCATCGGCGACTCCGGCGACGGCGCCCCGTCCGGCGCCGACCGGTCCGCCGAGGAGGCCCCCGACTCCGAGGCGGGCGAGGCGAACGGCGACCCGTCCTCGGCCGGGGCGGGCGACGCCGAGAAGGGCGCCCTCAGCGGCCGGCTGCACAACGTCGCCTCGGACCTGTGCGTGGGCATCGACGGCAAGAAGGCCGTCGAGGGCGGGGAGGCCGAACTCACGACCTGCTCCGCGGATGCCGCCCAGCAGTGGACGTACGAGACCGACGGACTGCTGCGCAACGGCGCCGCCCCCGACCTGTGCCTGGACTCGCGGCTCGGCTACTCGGTGCGGCTGGCCCCCTGCGAGGGCGCGTCCCGGCCGGACCCGAAGTACATCCGCTACGACTTCACCCTCCAGGGCGCCCTGGTGCCCCGCTGGGACCAGGACCTCGCCCTGGCCCCGGCCGCGACCGACGGCTCGGGAGCCCTGGTGGTCAAGGCCCGGGCGGACGACAAGGTCCAGCGCTGGGTGATCGACACCTCCAAGGCCGACCTCCAGATGGAGGCCGTCAACTGGAACGCCGCCGCTCCGGCCCCGCGTACCACGCCCGAGCCGACCCCGACTCCCACACCGTCGAAGACGCCGGGGCCCGCACCGACGCCGTCCGCGACCTCCTCGGCCCCGCAGCCGACGCCGAGCAGCCCGGCCGCCACCGACTCGTCCTGCTACCGCTACGGCTACTACTGCGACGCGGACGGTCAGTACGGCAACCCGGGACACGGCTACCCCGGCTACGGCTACGGCGGCTATGGCCACGGCGGAGGCGGCCGCCGCTGACCCGGGCGTGCGCTCAGGCCCCCACGACGGTCAGCGACAGCCACAGGGCCGCCACGGCCGGCACCAGCGCCGCCGGCACGGCGAGCAGCCCGAGCCGCGTGAACTCCCCGAGCCCCACCCGGTGCCCGTGCTGCTGCACGATCCGCCGCCACAGCAGGGTCGCCAGCGATCCGGCGTAGGTCAGGTTGGGGCCGATGTTCACACCGAGCAGCACCGCCAGCACGGCGCCGGGACCGGCCCCGGCGGTCAGGGGCAGCAGCACCAGCACCGCGGGCAGATTGTTGATGAGGTTGGCCAGAACGGCGGCCACCGCGGCCACGCCCAGCAGCGTGAGCAGGCCCGATCCGTCGGGCAGGACACGCTGCAGCGCGTCGGCGAGCCCATGGTCGACGACCGCGCGCACGACGACGCCGAGCGCGAGCACGAACGCCAGGAAGGCCGGGCCCGCCGACCGCACCACGGTCAGCGGCGTGGCCCGCCGGCGCACCAGCGCCCGCCCGGCCAGCACCAGCGCACCGGCCAGCGCGGCCCACGCCGGCTCGATCCCCACGGCGGAGGCCACGACGAACCCGGCGAGCGTGCAGCCGACCGTGACGAGGGCGAACAGCGGGAGCGGCTCGGGACGCGGCACGGGCTCGGGGGAGGGGAGAGGCGCCGCCAGTTCGTCGTCGAAGAAGCGCCGGAACACCAAGTACTCGGCGGCGATGGCGACCAGCCACGGCAGCGCCATCAGTGCGGCGAAGCGGGTGAAGCTCAGCCCGCTCGCCGTGAAGGCCAGCAGATTGGTCAGGTTGGAGACCGGCAGCAGCAGCGAGGCGGTGTTCGACAGATGGGCGCACGCGTACAGGTGCGGCCGGGCCTGCACGCCCATGCGGGTGGCGGTGGCGAGCACCACCGGAGTCAGCAGGACGACGGTGGCGTCCAGACTGAGCACGGCCGTGATGACGGACGCCAGCGCGAACACCGCGGTCAGCAGCCGCGCGGGGCGCCCCGCCGCCCAGCGGGCCATCCACGCCCCGCACGCCGTGAACAGCCCCTCGACGTCGCAGAAGTGGGCGAGCACCAGCACGGCCGCGAGGAAGCCGACCACGGGCCCCAGCCGCTGGATCTCCTCCCAGGCGTGGTCCGGTGAGATCACTCCGAGGGCGAGGGCGAGCCCGGCGGCAGGCACCGCCAGCACGGCCTCGGGCAGGCCCTTCGGGCGGGCGACGGCCCACACGAGTACGGCGGCCAGCAGCGCAACGGACACGACTTCGGCGAGCGGGGTGTTCAGGGCGGGGTCCTCCGGAGCGCGGGCAGGTCGTGGCCGCCCATGAAAGCAGGCGCAGGTAAGAGACTCTCAACGGCCCTGCTGGGTACGGTTCGGGGACCGCTGCCCGCGCCGAGCGCCGTCAGGAGCTCCTGCCCCGGCGCCGGCCGCACGGCCGCCGGCCCGGCCCGGTGCCCTCAGATCTCGTCGTCGAGCAGGGCCAGCTCCGCCCAGATCGTCTTGCCGTCGGCGGTGTGCCTGCTGCCCCACCGCTGGGTGAGCTGGGCGACCAGCAGCAGACCGCGGCCGCCCTCGTCCCAGGTCTTGGCCCGGCGCAGGTGCGGCGCCGTGTGGCTGGTGTCGGAGACCTCGCAGATCAGGGTGGCCGCGTCATGGATCAGCCGCAGCCGGATGGGCTGGGCGCCGTAGCGGATGGCGTTGGTGACCAGCTCGCTCACGACCAGCTCGGCGGTGAACGTGGCCTCGATCAGCTGCCAGCGTTCGAGCTGGTCGACGACCTGCTTGCGGATGGGGGCCACCAGTGCCGGGTCGGCGGGGATGTCCCAGGTGGCGACCTGGGTGGACGGCAGGCCGCGGGTGCGGGCCAGCAGCAGGGCCACGTCGTCACTGGAACCGGCGGGCGGGAGCAGGGTGTGCAGCACGCGGTCGCAGATCTCGTCCAGGGAGTCGGAGGGCGCCGACAGGGCCTCGCGGAGCATCCGGCTGCTCGCGTCGACGTCCCGCTCGCGGCTCACGAGCAGCCCGTCCGTGTGGAACGCCAGGACGCTGCCCTCCCGCAGCTCGACCTCGGCGCTCTCGAACGGCAGCCCCCCGACGCCCAGCGGCGGGCCCGAGGGCAGGTCGAGCTGCTGTGCCGGGCCGTCCGGCGGCACCAGCAGGGGCAGCGGATGCCCGGCCCGGGCCAGGTTGCAGCGCCGCGACACCGGGTCGTACACCGCGTACAGGCAGGTCGCGCCCATCTCGCCGGTGCCGTTGTCCCCGCCGGACTCCTGGGACAGCCGGACGACCAGGTCGTCGAGGTGGGTGAGCAGTTCGTCGGGGGCGAGGTCGATGTCGGCGAGGGTGCGGACGGCGGTGCGCAGCCGGCCCATGGTGGCCGAGGCCTGGATGCCGTGGCCGACGACGTCGCCGACGACCATGGCGACCCGCATCCCGGACAGCGGGATCACGTCGAACCAGTCGCCGCCCACGCCGGAGCGGGTGGCCGGCAGATAGCGGGAGGCCGCCTCGACCGCCGCCGTGAGCGGCAATGTGCGGGGCAGCAGGCTGCGCTGCAGGGTGAGGGTCGTCTCGCGCTCGCGGGAGTAGCGGCGCGCGTTGTCGATGCAGACGGCGGCCCGGGCCGTGACCTCCTCGGCCAGCAGCACGTCGTCGTCGGTGAACGCCTCGGGGCGCCTGAAACGGGTGAAGACCGCCACCCCGAGGGTCGTGCCCCGGGCCTGGAGCGGTACGGACATCGTGGAGTGGATGCCGTACTCCTGGACCCGCTGGAAGCGCATCGGGTCCCAGGCCAGCCACCGCTCGAGGTCGCCGGACGAGCCCGAGGCCACGACCGTGTGCCCCGCGACCAGCGAGGCGGCCTGCGGGGAGCTCTCCGGGTAGACGTCCACCTGCCCCGGCTTGGCGACGGCCTCGGGGCTGCCCTTGTTGACCGACTGGTGGGCGCACCGGCGCAGACTCAGCGGCGTGGCCGGCGCTCCGGCGGACTCGCCGCCGTGCTCCTGCGGGTCGAGCAGGTCGACGCTGACGAAGTCGGCGAGCGCCGGGACGCACACGTCCGCCAGCTCCTGCGCCGTGCGGGTGACGTCGAGGGTGGTGCCGATCCGCACGCTCGCCTCGTTGACCAGTTGCAGCCGCTCCCGTGACCGGTACTGGTCGGAGAAGTCGTGGGCGGTCACGCACACGCCCCGTACCTGGCCCGTACCGTCGGTGAGCGGCGCCATCCGGGCCAGCCAGGCGTGCGCGCCCCGGTTCTCGCCGGTCGCCTTCATGTACGTCTGCATGTCCTGCCGCCGGCCGGTGCTCAGCACCCGGCGCAGATACTCTTCGAGCTCGGAGTTCTGCGGACGGCTGCCGATGTCGGTGGGCCTCAGGCCCAGCATCCGCCCGGCGGGCAGTCCCACGAGGTCCGCCATGGCCTCGTTGACGCCGCGCAGCCGCAGTCGCTCGTCGAAGATCATCGTGGCGCAGGGCGACTGGGTCAGGGCCATGCGCACCAGCGGGTCCTCCGGAAGCCCGTGGTCGGCGGACTCCGGCGGGGACACCGCGAGCCAGTCGGTCGCCTCCGCTTCGTCCGGCGGTCTGCGGTGGGCGAGGACCCACAGAGACACGGGGTGGCCGTCACGGTGACGCAGTGTGAGTGTGCCGCTCCAGCGGGAGTCTTCCGGCACGGGCGGCGGGTCCGCGCCGTGGGCCAGCAGCGCGGCGGCGGGGCGGCCCACGACCTCGGCGGCCGTGTGGCCCAGCAGACGGCGGGCGCCCTCGCTCCACTCGGTGAGCGTGCCGTCGACGGCGATGACGGCACGGGCGGCCACGCCATCGTCGAACGCCTCGTCCGGGCTCATCGTCGCGACTCCATACGGACACTCACAGTGAACAGGGAGGCCAGTTGAGTTCCAGCCTAGTCCGTAGGCGCCCGACGTGGACCGGTAACCCCGGTGCCGCCTCCTCGGCCCGCATCTGGCGCACATTCGGCCGAAGTGATCCCTGAGGCAGAAGGGCGCTCCCGCACCCTTGACGGGCCGGTGTGACACATCGACAGAATCTGTTTGTTCGCGATGAGTTGTGAGTACTTCTGGGCCCTAATGAGGGAGAGCCGTCATGTCGGTCACTCGCAGATCGGTCTTGCTCGCCTCCGCGGCCGCGCCCGCGGCCGGAGCGCTGCTCGCCGCCCCGGAGGCGTGGGCCGCCGGGGAGGTGCGCGGCGCGTCCGGCCGCCGGACCGTCGCACTGCGCGACGGCTGGCGCTTCGCACTGGTGAACCCGGGGGGCATCACCGACCCGACCGGGGCTTACGCCGAGGCCCACCTTCCCGGCTACGACGACTCCGGATGGCGCGAGACCGCCGTCCCGCACGACTGGAGCATCGAGCAGACCCCCACCACCGAGCACGGCACCACCAGCGGCACCGGCTTCCTGCCCGGCGGCCTCGGCTGGTACCGCCTGGCCTTCACCCTGCCGCCCGCCCTCGCCGGCAAGCGCGTCTCGGTGGAGTTCGACGGTGTCTACATGGACTCCACCGTCTACTGCAACGGCAAGGAGGCCGGCCGCCACCCCTACGGCTACACCGGCTTCGCCCTGGACCTCACCGACCTGGTGCACACCGACGGCACCACCGGGAACGTGATCGCCGTCAAGGTCCAGAACCGGCTCCCCAGCAGCCGCTGGTACTCGGGCAGCGGCATCTACCGCGAGGCCCGCCTGGTGATCACCGAGCCGGTGCACGTGGCCCGCTGGGGCACCCGCGTCACCACGCCCGAGATCTCCGCCGAGCGTGCCGTCGTACGGGTCGCCACATCCGTCGTCAACGCCTCGGGGGCGGGTGCGGACGTCGAGGTCGTCTCCCGGATCGTCGACCGCAAGGGCCGGACGGTCGCCCGCACCTCCTCCACCGCCGCGGTCACCGGCGAGCGGACCGAGACGCACGAACTTACCGTCCGGCGCCCCGAGTTGTGGGACTTCGAGGCGCCGCACCGCTACACCCTGCAGACCGAACTGCGCGTCGGCGGCAAGACCACCGACACCTACCGCACGCCCTTCGGCTTCCGAACCTTCCGCTTCGACCCGGACGAGGGCTTCTTCCTCAACGGCACCCACCACAAGATCAAGGGTGTCGACCTCCACCACGACCTGGGCGCACTCGGGGCCGCCGTCAGCATCGACGCCGTCCGCCGGCAGATGGAGATCATGCGGTCCATGGGCGTCAACGCCCTGCGCACCTCCCACAACCCGCCCGCGCCCGAGGTGATCCAGGTCTGCGAGGAGCTCGGCGTCATCATGCTGGTGGAGGCGTTCGACTGCTGGCGCACCGGCAAGAACCGGTACGACTACGGCCGGTTCTTCGACGAGTGGTGCGAGAAGGACACCACCGAGATGGTGCTGGCGGCCCGCAACTCGCCCGCCGTCCTGATGTGGTCCATCGGGAACGAGGTGCCCGACTCCACCTCCACCGCCGGCCTCGCCATGGCCGACCGGATCATCGCCGCGATCAGGGCCGCGGACGACACCCGTCCGCTGATCATCGGCTCCGACAAGTACCGCCGCCTCCCCGCCAAGGGCTCCGCGGCCGACCTGATGCTCGCCAAGCTGGACGGTCTCGGCCTCAACTACAACACCGCCAAGTCGGTGGACCAGCTGCACGCGGCCTACCCGCATCTGTTCCTCTTCGAGTCCGAGTCCTCGTCGGAGACGTCGACCCGGGGCGAGTACCAGGAACCCGAGCACCTCAACACCGGCGAGAACTACACGCCGGGAAGGCGCGGGACCTCCTCCTACGACAACAACCTCGCCTCCTGGACCATGAGCGGCGAGTACGGCCACAAGAAGGACCGTGACCGGAAGTGGTTCGCCGGGCAGTTCCTGTGGTCGGGCATCGACTACATCGGCGAGCCCACGCCGTACGACGTCTTCCCGGTCAAGGCGTCCTTCTTCGGCGCGGTCGACACGGCGGGCTTCCCGAAGGACATGTACCACCTGTTCCGCAGCCAGTGGGTCAGTGAGCCGATGGTCCATCTGCTGCCGATGACCTGGAACCACGAGAAGGGTGACACGGTCGAGGTCTGGGCGTACGCGAACGTCGACACCGTCGAGCTGTACCTCAACGGGAAGTCCCTGGGCGTACGGCGGTTCGACACCAAGAAGACCGTCGACGGTCGCCCGTACCTGGAGACGACCGAGGCGACCGGCGACGACAAGACCTTCACCGACGGCCCCTACCCCGGCAGCTACACCAGCCCGAACGGCAGCGCCGGCAAGCTCCACCTGACATGGAAGGTGCCCTTCGCGCCGGGCGAGCTGAAGGCCGTCGCACGGCAGGGCGGCAAGGTGGTCGCCACCGACGTGCTGCGCACCGCCGGTGCCCCGCACGCGATACGCCTGACCGCGGACCGCGAGTCCCTCGCCGCGGACGGCCGCTCCCTGGTCTTCGTGACCGCCGAGGTCGTCGACCGGCGCGGTGTGGTGGTGCCCGACGCGGAGCACCTGCTGTCCTTCGAGGTGGCGGGCGGCTCCCTCGCCGGGCTCGACAACGGCCGCCAGGAGAGCGCCGAGCGTTACCAGGCGAGCACCCGGACCGCCTTCCACGGCAAGGCCCTCGCCATCGTCCGGTCCGGCACCGAGGCCGGCGTGGTGAAGGTGACCGCCCGCGCCGAGGGGCTGCGCGCGGGCACGGCGACCGTACGCGCCACCCGGGCGCAGGACCGGGCCGAGACGGCCCCAGCCGCCTTCCGGCCGGATCACCCGGCCCCCGTCGACCACCCGCACGCGGACGCGAGCTATTCCGGCCGTCCGGACACCCTGCCCGCCGCCATGCTCGACAAAGATCCGGCCACCGGCTGGTCCAACGGCTTCTTCAAGCAGGCCACAGCCCTGCTGCCCGCCTTCGACGGCGCGCGGGCCGAGGACTGGGTCTCGGTCGACCACGGGCGCACCCGCGGCTTCGACCGGGTGGAGGTCGCCTTCACCGTGGACGCCACGCACAGCCTGCCCGCGGCGATCGAGGTGGCGGTGTGGGACGGCCGCGCGTGGCAGGCCGCGCGGGACACCGAGATCGGCTGGGCCGCCGCCTCCGACGCCCCGACCGTGATCACCTTCAAGGCCCTCCGCGGTTCCCGGATCCGGCTCACCCTCACGAGCCGTCACCCCGGCGAGCCCCGGGGCGCGATCCGCATCAGCCGGCTGGAGACGCCGGCCGCCTGAACCCCGTTGTGCCACGGGTCCGGACGGGTGGCGAACAGCCAGTCCCGTCCGGACCGTTGACGGGGTGTCACATCAAGCACAACCATGGCGGGCATCCGCATCTGGGAGCGCTCCCATTCCGAGCGCCACCCGCACCTCCCAGAGGAGCCCAGACGTGAAACGACGCAGAACCGCCCTGCTGTCCCTGACGGCCCTGCTGGCGACCGCGCTCACCGCGCTGCCCTCCTCGCCGGCCGGGGCCGACGAGGTCGAGCAGGTCAGGAACGGCACCTTCGACACCGCCACCGACCCTTGGTGGACGACCAGCAACGTCACCGCGGGCGTGACCGACGGCCGGCTCTGCGCCGACGTCCCCGGCGGCACCGCCAACCGCTGGGACGCCGCCGTCGGGCAGAACGACATCACCCTCGTGAAGGGGGAGTCGTACCGCTTCTCGTTCAGCGCGACCGGGACACCCGCCGGGCATGTGGTGCGGGCCATCGTGGGCCTGTCGGTGTCGCCGTACGACACCTACTACGAGGTGACACCGCAGCTCAGCGTCTCCGGCGACACCTACTCGTACACCTTCACCTCGCCCGTCGACACCGCGCAGGGCCAGGTCGGCTTCCAGCTCGGCGGCAGCGCGGACGCCTGGCGCTTCTGCATGGACGACGTCTCGCTGCTCGGCGGCGTGGCACCGGAACCGTACGAGCCCGACACCGGGCCCCGGGTCCGCGTGAACCAGGTCGCCTATCTGCCGGCCGGGCCGAAGAACGCCACCCTGGTCACCGACGCCACGGGCAAGCTGCCGTGGCAGCTGAAGAACTCCGGCGGGAGGGTGGTCGCCCGGGGCACGACCCTGCCGCGCGGCGTCGACGCCTCCTCCGGGCAGAACGTCCACTCGATCGACTTCGGCGCCCACCGCACGAAGGGCACGGGCTTCACGCTCGTCGCCGACGGCGAGACGAGCCGGCCCTTCGACATCGACGCGAGCGCCTACGAGCGGCTCCGGCTGGACTCGGCGAAGTACTACTACACCCAGCGCAGCGGCCTCGCCATCCGCGACGACCTGCGGCCCGGCTACGGCCGCCCGGCCGGTCACGTCGGCGTCGCACCCAACAAGGGCGACACCTCGGTGCCCTGCCAGCCCGGCGTGTGCGACTACACCCTCGACGTCAGCGGCGGCTGGTACGACGCCGGCGACCACGGCAAGTACGTCGTCAACGGCGGCATCTCCACCTGGGAGCTGCTGAGCACCTACGAACGCGCGCGCAACGCCCGCACCGGGCAGGCGGACAAGCTCGGGGACGGCACGCTCGCCATCCCCGAGAGCGGCAACAAGGTGCCCGACATCCTCGACGAGGCCCGCTGGGAGCTGGAGTTCCTGCTGAAGATGCAGGTGCCCGACGGCAAGCCGCTGGCGGGCATGGCCCACCACAAGATGCACGACGAACAGTGGACCGGACTGCCGCTGATGCCCCACGACGACCCGCAGAAGCGCGAGCTGCACCCGCCGTCCACGGCCGCGACCCTGAACCTGGCCGCCACGGCCGCGCAGGCAGCCCGCCTGTACCGGCCCTACGACAGGGCGTTCGCCGGCAAGGCCCTGTCCGCCGCCCGCAAGGCGTGGTCGGCGGCGCTCGCCCACCCCGACCGCCTCGCCTCCGAGAGCGACGGCATCGGCGGCGGTGCCTACGCCGACAGCGACGTCAGCGACGACTTCTACTGGGCGGCTGCCGAGCTGTACCTCTCCACGGGGGAGAAGCAGTTCGAGGAGCATGTCCTGGAGTCCCCGGTCCACACGGCCGACCTCTTCAAGCCGATCGGCTTCGACTGGGCCCGCACCGGCGCGGCCGGCCGGCTCGACCTCGCCACGGTGCCCAGCCGGCTGCCCGGCCGGGACAAGGTGCGCCAGTCCGTGATCAAGGGCGCCGACCGCTACCTGGCCACGCTGAAGGCACACCCCTACGGCATGCCGTACGCCCCGGACGGCGACAAGTACGACTGGGGCTCCAGCCACCAGGTCCTCAACAACGCCGTCGTCCTCGCCACCGCGTACGACATCACCGGCGCCTCGAAGTACCGGGACGGCGCGCTGCAGAGCATGGACTACATTCTCGGCCGTAACGCGCTGAACATCTCCTACGTCACCGGCTACGGCGAGGTCAGCGCCCAGAACCAGCACAGCCGCTGGTACGCCCGCCAGCTCGACCCGAACCAGCCGGGCCCGCCGAAGGGCACCCTGGCGGGCGGGCCGAACTCGAGCATCCAGGACCCCTACGCCCAGAGCAAACTCCAGGGCTGCGTCGGCCAGTTCTGCTACATCGACGACATCCAGTCCTGGTCGACCAATGAGCACACGATCAACTGGAACGCCGCCCTGACCCGCATGGCCTCCTTCGTGGCGGACCAGGGGTAGGGACGGGACAGCCGTGCCGCGTGCCGGGGGAGTCCGCCGACAGGACGCCTCCGGCACGCGCGCGTAGCCTGGTGTCATGCCAGCGGTGCGGGTCGACGGCATCGAGGTCGCGTACGACCGGGTGGGTCAGGGCCCGCCCCTCGTGCTCGCGCACGGCGCCACGACGGACGCCCGGCTGTTCCGTCCCCAGGTCGAGGACCTGGCCGACGAGTTCACCGTCGTCGCCTGGGACGAACCGGGCGCCGGCCGGTCCTCCGACGTACCGCCCTCGTTCGCCCTGGCCGACTACGCCCGCTGTCTGGCGGCCGTCATCGAGGACGTGGACCTCGGCCCGGCCCATGTCCTCGGCCTGTCCTGGGGCGGGACCGTCGTGCTGGAGCTCTACCGGCGGCACGCCGAGTCGGTACGGACCCTGCTTCTGGTCGACACCTACGCGGGCTGGAAGGGCTCGCTGTCCGCGGCGGAGGTGCGGTCCCGGGTCGAGGGGGCGGAGCGGATGCTCGCGGTCCCGGCCGAGGCGTTCGCACCGACCGTGCCGGGCCTCTTCGCCGGAAAGCCCCCCGCCGACGCCGTACGGGTGCTGTCCGTGATGTCGGCCGACGCCCGCGCCCAGAGCCTGCGGACCGAGCTCACCATCATGGCCGAGGCCGATCAGCGGGATCTGCTGCCGAAGATCGCGGTACCGGCGCTCCTGCTGTGGGGCGAGCTCGACGCCCGCTCACCCGTGGAGCCCGTCGCCCACCAGTTCCTCGAAGCGATCCCGCGGGCCACGCTGGTCGTGCTCCCCGGCATCGGGCACCTCAGCAACATCGAGGCGCCGGAGCCGTTCAACCGGACCGTCCGGGAGTTCTGCCGCGCTCACTCCTGACCGGACCCGTCCACCGCCCGGCGCCGCCGCTCGTGCCCGACGAGTTCCCCCGGGCGCTCGTGGGCGGTCAGGGTGTGCAGCCGGGCCCGGTCGAGCGGCTCGTGCACCTCGACGTACTCGCCGTGCGGCAGCCGTTTGATCACGCCGGTCTCCCGGCCGTGCGCGACGAGCTCCTTGTCGCGCAGTTGCAGCCCCAGGCAGATCCGCCGGGTGACGACGAAGACGACCGCCGGGACGAGGAACATCCCGATCCGCACCGCCCACGTCACCGTGTTGATCGACAGATGGAAGCGGGTCGCGACGATGTCGTTGCCGCCGCCCGCCAGCAGCACCAGGTAGAGGCTGATCCATGCCGCCCCGATCGCCGTACGGACCGGCCGGTTGCGCGGCCGGTCCAGCAGATGGTGCTCGTCCCGGTCGCCGGTGAACCTGGCCTCCAGGAACGGGTACACGCCGATGAAGACCAGCAGCAGCGGGAACACCACGATCGGGATGAGCACGCCCAGCACCAGTGTGTGACCCCACAGCGTGATCTCCCAGCCGGGCATGATCCGCACCAGGCCCTCGGCGAAGCCGAGGTACCAGTCGGGCTGCGCGCCCGTGGACACCTGGTCGGCGCGGTAGGGGCCGTACGACCAGACCGGGTTGATCGTCGCCACCGCCGCCATCAGCGCGAGCACCCCGAACACCAGGAAGAAGAAGCCGCCCGCCTTCGCCAGGTACACCGGCATGAAGGGCGAGCCCACGACATTGCGCTCGGTGCGGCCGGGCCCGGCGAACTGGGTGTGCTTGTGGTACACGACCAGCAGCACATGGACGACGATCAGCGCCGCCATGACCCCCGGGATCAGCAGCACGTGCAGCGAGTAGAAGCGGGCCACGATGTCGTCCCCGGGGAACTCGCCGCCGAACAGGAACATCGCCAGATACGTCCCCACGATCGGCACCGACAGCAGCGCGCCGTGCACGAACCTCAGGCCCGTGCCCGAGAGCAGGTCGTCCGGCAGGGAGTAGCCGAACAGCCCCTCGAACAGGCCGAGGAGGAGCAGCAGCCAGCCGAACAGCCAGTTGACCTCCCGCGGCTTGCGGAACGAGCCCGTGAAGAAGTGCCGCATCATGTGCGTCAGCATCCCGGCGACGAAGACCAGCGCCGCCCAGTGGTGCAGCTGCCGGATCAGCAGCCCGCCGCGCACGTCGAAGCTGATGTCCAGCGTGGACGCGTACGCCTCGGACATCCGCACACCGTTCAGCGGGACGTAACTCCCCTGGTAGGTCACCTCGTTCATCGACGGGTGGAAGAACAGCGTCAGATACACGCCGGTGAGGACCAGCACCACGAAGCTGTACAGGCAGATCTCGCCCAGCAGGAAAGACCAGTGGTCGGGGAACACCTTGCGCAGGTACTTCCTGCCCAGCGTGTGGATGCCGAGCCGGCCGTCGAACCAGTCCGCGAGCCGCTCACCGCGTCCGGCGCTCACGCCGCCGCCCCGGGCACATGGGCGAGCTTGTCCGGGTTGGCCACGACGTAGATGCCGCACACCCGGTCGCCCTCCGGGGTGAGGTCCAGGACCAGGACCGCGTACGGCGCGTCGCCGTCGAACAGCACCGCCGCGTCGTCGCCGTTGACGCGCCGGTAGCGCCAGACCGGGTGGTCCGGACCGCCCCGGCCGGCCGTGAGCAGACGGGTCACCTTGTCCCGGCCGTGCACCGGGCGCAGACTCGCCCGCCGGCGCTTGCCGCCCGCGTCCGTCCACGCGGTGACGTCCGGCGCGAGCACCTCCATCAGCTCGGCGATGTCCCCGCCGAGCGCCGCCCGCACGAACCGCTCGGTCGCCTCCCGCCGCACCCGGGGATGCGCCTCGTACCGCGGCCGCCGCGCGTGCACGTGCTCCCGGGCCCGGTGCGCCAACTGCCGTACGGCGGCGGGGGAGCGGTCGATGATCTCCGCGATCTCGGCGTGCGGGTAGCCGAACACCTCGCCCAGCACGAACACGGCCCGCTCCAGCGGCGTCAGCGACTCCAGAACCACCAGCATCGCCAGCGACACCGACTCGGAACGCAGGGCCGGTTCCTCGGCGGTCTCGGTGTCCTCGCCGACCAGGGGCTCGGGCAGCCACGGGCCGACGTACGTCTCCCGCCGGCGGCTGATCACGGCACGGCGGCGCAGCGCGTGGTTGACCGCCACCCGGACGAGATAGGCGCGCGGGTTGTCGACACCGGCCAGGGGAGCGCCCCCGCCGCGGGCCGTCCAGGACAGCCATGTCTCCTGCAGGACGTCCTCGGTGTCGGCGACACTGCCGAGCATGTTGTAGACGACGCCGAACAGCAGCTCGCGATGGTCGACGAACACCCCGGTCGCCGCGTCGAGCGGGGCGTCGGTGCCGGGTACGGAGATCTCGGTCATGCGTGGGCCTCCCAGAGACGCGCTCACTACTGCGAGCCGAGCGGGGCCCCGGAATGTGACATCGCTCGGCCCGATGTGACCCACATCTCAGGCGGGGTGCCTGTGCGGTACCTCCCCGCGTCCTCCCTGACCTGGGGATATTTACGAGTCAGTACCCGAGCGGTACCGTGAAGGCATGCCAGCTCTCAACGTGGAGTTCAGCGACCGCGAACTTGAGGACCTCAGGCAGATCGCCAAGGAGCGCGGTACGTCCATGAAGGCGCTCGTGCGGGAAGCGGCCGCGGCCGACATAGCCCGCCACCGGGCCCTGCAGGAGGGCGCGGAGGCCTTCCGCCGCTTCTTCGCCACCCACGCCGACGAGTTCGCCGCCGCGTTCCCCGACGACGAACCGCCCGCCAAGGGCGAAGGGCGGGCCGCCTGACCCATGGCACCCGTGATCCATATCGACGTGCCCTGGCTGCTTCAGCGCCACGAGGAGGTCCTGCCGGACCAGCCCACCGTCAACGACTTCTCCGCGCTGGTCGCCGCCGTCGCCCGGCACCGCGTCGACCCGCCGCGCCTCGGGGTGAACTCCGACCCTGCCTGGCGGGCCGCCGCGCTGCTGCACACCATCACCGTGCTCCGGCCGCTGCCCTCGGCCAACGCCCGTTTCGCCTGCGCGACCGCCGTGGCGTACATGTTCGTCAGCGGCGTCGGCATCGACCCGCCCTACGGCGCCCTCGTCGACCTCGCCCGCGACCTGCTGTCCGGCACCACCGACGTCTACGGCGCGGCCGACCGGCTGCGCTCCTGGCAGATCTGAGGAACTGGGGATCCGGTGCCCGATTCACGCGGGCCGCAGGGAAATGTCGAAAACGGGTGCGACCTGCGCGCATCCGTTCCCCCGTTTCTGACTTCTTGTCAATGGCGGGCATGTTGTCCGGGCGCCTTGTTGGCCGTGTGGGGGTTGTGCAAGAGTGAAACGCGCGTGCGGGGGGAATGGCCGGGTGTCGCACGTGATTTGTGGACCGCGTCCGATTCGCCGTCGGTGAATTCGCACCTCCCGCGCCCCGCCAAAGAGGTACGCACCAACCGGGCCTCCTTTTCGGCGGCAGGACTTCTGTGTGCCACATGCGTGGGAAGGAACCATCTCAGTGCCCACCCCCCACCCCCCTCGCCCCCCGTATCCCCCGCCCGGCGGGGATCCCGGGGAATCCGATGAATCACTCGCCGCCCCGCTGAGAGGCAGCCCGGAGGGCGAGGTCGCCGCCCATTCCGTCGCGCTGCTGATGGCGCGGCACTACCAGTCCGTGCACGACTACGCGGTCATCTGTCTCGCCTCGTCGGCGCAGGTCGCCGCGATGGTGACCGGGACCGCCTTCCACCGGACCCTCAACCGCCTGGCCTTCGGCGAGTCCGCCGTCGCGCTGCGCCCGGCCCTTCTGGTGACCGTGCGCGACACGATCCGCGAGTGGTCCGGTGACGATCGAATATCAGCCGTTCTGCCCGCGTTGCAGAAACCGGCCGGAGGGCGCGGCCTGCGTGCGGCGACGTCCATGACGCCCGAAAATCGCACCCTCGCGGAGCGGGCATTCCAGGCACTTCCCGCAGCCTTGCGGTGTTTGCTGTGGCATGTCGAGGTCGAGGCAGATCCTTTAAGCGTCCCGGCCGGACTGCTGGGCATGGACACCGACATCGCATCGGCGGCCCTCGAACAGGCACGGGACAAATTCCGTGAAGGCTGTGTTCATGCCCATCGCGAACTCTCGCCGACCCAGGATTGCCGGTTCTACAACCGCCTCCTCGACGTCCCGATCCGCCGGGGCGGCGCCCTGCTGCCGGACGTCCAGCAGCATCTGGACGAGTGCCGCTACTGCCGGAACGCGGCGGAACAACTGAGCCATTTCGAGGGCCCGCTGGGGCCGTTGATCGCCGAGGCGGTGCTCGGCTGGGGCGCCCGCCGCTACCTCGACTCGCGACCGGGGCGGGCGTCGCACGGCGCACGCGGGGGCCGGCGCGGCGGCGGACGGCGGGGCGGCGGGCGGCACGGGCTGCTGTCCCGGCTCCCCGTGCCCACCCGCCGGGTTCCGGGGGCGCCGCGCTCCTCGCGGGCGGTGCTCTCCGGCGTCGGCGCGGTATCGGCCGGGGTGCTGGCGACGGTGCTCATCATCAACGCGTCGTCCTACGACGGCGGTGAGGCAGACCCGGCCGGCTCCAGCAGCGCCGCCGGCGGCAAGGGCTCCGCGTCGGTGACGCCACCCGGCACCGCCGGGCTTCCCGCGGCCCAGGGCGTGACGCGGCTGCGCAACGCGGGTGCCGACCTGTGCCTCGACATCCGGGACCTGCCGAAGGAGGGCTCGGGCACGAAGCTGGCGGAGTGCTCGACGGTGTGGACCCAGCAGTGGACGTACGAGGACGACGGGCTGCTGCGCAGCGTCGCCGATCCCGGGCTGTGTCTGGACTCCCACAAGGACGCCGGTGTCGTCGTCCTCGGCACCTGCGCCGACGAGGATGCCGAGCGGGGCGACGACGTGCGCTACGACCTCACCGTGCAGGGGGAGTTGCTGCCCCGCTGGGACGAGCAGCTCGCCCTCACCCCGGCCGACGACGACCCGGACGCCGACATCGTCGTCAAGGTCCGCGACCGGAACACCGACGCCCAGCGCTGGCAGCCGGACCCCCTGCCGACGGCGGGCTCCCTGTCGATCGAGGAGCAGGGCGACCCGGCGGCCCACCCGGTGACACTGACCGACGGCCGCACCGCGTGACGACGGGCCCCGGGGCCTGAGCGGAGGCTGCGCGGCGGACACGCCGCGCAGCCCACCCCTCAGGCCGGATCCTCGACGAGGTCGGCCGGGCCGATCGTGCTCGGTGTCGCATGCCCCGAGAGGGCGAGCGTGAGGTCGAGTTCGGCGAGCAGACAGCGGATGACGTGTTCGACGCCGGGGCGGCCGTCGAGGCCGAGGCCGTAGACGTACGGGCGGCCGACGAGGACCGCGCGGGCGCCGAGGGCGAGGGCCTTGAAGATGTCGTCGCCCGTGCGGACGCCGCTGTCGAAGAGGACGGTGAGCCGGTCGCCCACGGCCTCCGCGACGCGGGGGAGGGCATCGGCCGCGGCTGTCGAGCCCGCCACCTGGCGGCCGCCGTGGTTGGAGACGACCACCCCGTCCATTCCGGCGTCGGCGGCCAGGCGCGCGTCGTCCGGGTGCAGGACGCCCTTGAGGACGATCGGGCCGTCCCAGTTCTCCCGCAGGAACGCCAGGTCCGGCCAGCTCTTGGCCGGGTCGGAGAACATCCCGACGAAGTGCATCACGGCCGCGTTCGGATCCTCGTGCACCGGCTTGGCCAGGCCCGCCTGGAACGCCGGGTCCGAGAAGTAGTTGGCCGTGCCGACCCCGTGCAGGAACGGCAGGTACGCCTGGTCGAGATCGCGCGGCCGCCACGCCAGCAGCGGCGTGTCCAGGGTGACGACCAGCGCGGTGAACCCCGCCGCCTTCGCCCGGTTCAGAAAACTGCGGGCCACCTCCGGGTCCTTCGGCCAGTACAGCTGGAACCAGCGCTCGGCGTCACCCATCGCCTCGGCGACCTGCTCCATGGGGGTGCTGGACGCGGACGACAGGATGTACGGCACGCCCTGCGCGGCGGCGGCCCGGGCCGCGGCGGACTCGGCGTCCGGGTGCATGATCGACAGCACGCCGACCGGGGCCAGGGCGAGAGGGGCCGGCAGGGCACGGCCCAGCACCTCGACCGACAGATCCCGCTCGTGCACGTCCCGCAGCATGCGCGGCACGATCCGGCGGCGCTCCAGGGCCGCCCGGTTGGCGCGGGCCGTACTGCCGTTGCCCGCGCTGCCCGCCACATAGCCCACCGGGCCGGGCCCGAGCCGCTGCTCGGTGAGCTCCTCCAGCCGGGTCAGATCGGTGGGCAGCCGCGGTACGGCACCCGTCATCCCGTTCAGATAGATCTCGTACTGGAAGTCCGCCCAGTGCTTGCCCACCGTACGCCCCGCCTCTCGTCGTCTCCTCGTCGAGACCGTGCCGTACGGCCGACGATACCGAGCGGTATGCGCTGCGGCGGATCAGGGGCGGGCGACCGCCGCGTGCAGCACCCGGGCCAGCGCGCGCGGTTGCGAGAACATCGGCCAGTGCCCGGTGTCCAGCTCCACCAGCTCCCAGCTGTCGCTCCCGAGCACCGCGGCCACCGCCGGCATCGGCTCGTCCCCGTCGAGAAGGCACTTCACATACGTCGCCGGGAGCTCGCCGAGGGGACGGGCGAGGACAGCCGGCTCGGTGAGCGTGACACCGGGGTGCGGGGTCGAGCCGCCCACGATCCGGGCGATCTGCTCGTCCGTCAGCCCCTGCCCCGCGTAGTCCTCGGGGCCGAGCGGCGGCCAGTAGCCGGCATGGCCGTCGATCGCCCGCCGTACGTGGTCGCTGGGCCAGCCCGACAGGAACGACTCCCCGTCCACCGGCACGTTCGCGTCGACGAACACCACGCGCCGCAGCCGGTCTCCGATCCGCTCGGCGGCCTGCCCGACCGGGACGCCCGCGTAGCTGTGCCCGACCAGGACGACGTCCCGCAGATCGAGGCGCTCCACCTCCTCGACGATGTCCCGGACGTGCGTCTGCTGCCCGGCCGGTTGCTCGGTACGTCTCTCGGCGAGGCCCGACAGTGTCAGCGCGTGCACGTCATGCCCGGCCCCGCGCAGCTCCGCGGCCACCTCGTCCCATGCCCACGCCCCGAGCCATGTCCCTGCCACCAGTGCGAAGTCGGTCATGCGGGCAACGTAGCCGAGGGGTCCGACAACGCCCCTCCCGTGCCGGGCCCGCAGGCCGCCCGGGGTCCGGGAACAGCCGCGGCGGCGACGGTGGTCACGCCTGGTCGTCCGCGTCGTCCGCGTCGTCCGTGCGGGGTGTGGGGTCCGGTTCGGCGTCCGGGCCCTGGGCCCTGACGCGCTGCACGTGTTCGAGTGAATCGCGCAGCTCCGCGAGCCAGTCGTCCGTATGACGCTGCACCAGGCGCACGCACCAGGCCAGCGCGTCGCTGCGGCTGCGGGCCACGCCGCCGGCGATCAGGGTGTCGAGGACCTGGCGCTCCGGCTGGCGCAACCGCGTCATGACCGGCGCGGCCACGTGCGTGAAGAGCGTCCGCTGCCCACCGCACTCCACACCCCAGGACACCTTCCGGCGGAACCGGTGCTCGGCCTCCCGGGCCACGGCCATCCGGTCCTCGCGGGTGCGCTCCCGGAAGTCCTGCACCCGGCTCTCCAGGGCCGCCTCCCGTTCGGTGGCCGGGGCGTCCTCGGCCAGCCGGGGTGCGGGGATGCGGCCGATCACGGTGATCTCCTCGCGGTCGACCGTGATCTCGGTCAGTTCCTCGAAGAGGTCGTCGGGCAGGCGGCCGGCGAACCAGCCGCGGAGCTTCTCTGTCTGCTCAGAAGTAATCATGTAATGACGATTACTCGGCCGATCCATGAACACAAGGGGTCGCCAAGCAGTCGGCCGAGAGCGGAATCGGAATGTTTCAGGCCTATTAACGAACGCGCAGGAATCAGCCATCTGGCCGCTTCATGACCCCGGAAACCGCGCAGTTACGGGCTTCACCCGTGCAGATTCCGTAACTTCACGCCACTGATTCAACACGCAATGTTACTGAAACCCGTGGGGTCGATGTGTGTTTCCGCGGCGGACTCGGCAGACTCGCGCTCGCCGCTCCGGGCACCGACCGAGCACGGGACGGCACACCCTGTAATCGATGCGGAAGGATGCACACAATGCGGACCACCGCGCGCTGGGCCATGACCCTCGGCCTGACGGCCACCGCCGTCTGCGGCCCCCTCTCCGGGGCCGCGCTCGCCACCCCGGGTCAGGCCCCCACCGCGCTCTACGCCCCGTCGGCCCTCGTCCTCACGGTGGGCCATGGAGAGAGCGCGATCACAGCGACTCCCGAACGCGCGGTCACCCTGACCTGTGCCCCGATGCCCGCCGGCACGCACCCGGCGGCCGGAGCGGCCTGCGCGGAACTGCGCGGCGTCGGCGGCGACCTCGACGCCCTGACCGCGAAGGACGGCGTGATGTGCACCAAGCAGTACGACCCCGTAGTCGTCACCGTCGACGGTGTCTGGCAGGGCAAGCGCGTCTCCTACGAGCGCACCTTCTCCAACGACTGCATGAAGAACGCTTTGGGATCGGGCGTCTTCTCCTTCTGAGAGGGCCGAGCCCACAGACCGGGATCGCGCTGAATCCGTGAAGCGCAGCGGGCCGTGGCTGGGGAGCCGGGCCGTTGTCACGGGAAGTCGCGATCTCGCGCAAGGGGGCCGGCGGGCGGAGTGGGGCCGCCCGTCGGCCCCTGGGCTTTTCTACGCCCGGGGCCTCACGCCCGGTCGCGGTGGCTCGTGTCGCACCATGGGTAGCGGCGGCTGCGACGGCAGGTGCACAGGGCCACACGGAAGCGGTCCGAGGTGACGACGGAGCCGTCCTCCAGCTCCACCTCGACGGGGCCCTCCATCAACAGCGGGCCCTTGCGCTGGACGGCGACGCGGCGCGGCGTGGCGGCCCGGTCAGACGGGGAGTTCGGCACGGACGACCACCAGCTCTTCCTTGTCATCGGCGGCGGGCAGCAGCCCCCGCTCCCGCAGCCAGTGTTCCCGGCCGCGCAGCACCGGCCCGAGCGCGATCCGGCGCCGCCGGGTCACCGCGGCCTTCAGGCCGGCCCCGCGCAACTGCCCGACGGTCAGGTCCGGGTCGCTGAGCGCCGACTGCACCAGCAGCAGAACTCCGCCCGGCCGCAGCAGACCGGGCGCCTCCCGGCAGATCCGGTCGACGACCAGCCGCCCGTCACCGCCCGCGTCCCAGGCCCGGGCCGCGCCTCGCGGCGGCCTGCGGTGACCGTCCGGCGCCGGCACGTACGGCGGATTGGCCAGGATCAGATCGAACGTTTCTCCACGCACGGGTTCGAAGAGATTCCCGTGCCGGATGCGGACCGGGAGCCCCGCCAGCCGGGCGTTCAGCCGCGCGGCCCACACGGCACTCCAGGACACGTCCACCGCGGTCACGCGGCTGCCCCGGCGTGCGGCCTCCAGGGCCAGGGCGCCGCTTCCGGTGCCCACGTCGAGGACCTTCGCGCCCGGGGGCAGCGGCTCGTCGGTCAAGGCGCCGGCCAACAGCTCGGTGTCTTCCTGCGGGGCGTACACGCCCGGGGGTACCAGTGCAGTCACGGACGCCGAGTACCCCGACAATCAGGAGATATGAGCTGTTTCCAGGGCAAGCGGTGCACGCAGTGACGAACGTGATGCACGCCAGTCGGCGAGCAGCCGGGCGCCGAAGCGTTCCTCGACGAACTCGGTGGCGTCGATGCCGAAGGCGACGTCCGGGGCGAGATGCGGCTCCTGTTGCAGCAGTCCGCCGATGACGTCGTGACGCACCACCTGCTCGTGGACCGCGTCGGCCTCGACGTGCTCGTCGTAGAAGTGCTCGGCGGCGGACCCGGCGCCCGTGCGGCGCATCGCCTCGGCGAGCCGCCGCGAGCCCGGTGACGAGGTGATCTCGACCGTCGCGAAGTGGCCGACCAGGGCACCTCTGAGGGCCCGGTGCAGTCCGAAGAGGGACATCATGTTCACGGTGACCAGCGCCTCGGCGGACGACGCGTCGAGGTAGCGGCCGTATGTGGTGTCCAGGCCCAGATCCGTCATCAGGTCGGCGAACAGGGAGGCGTGCACGCGGTCGGCGCGGCCGCCACCCCACTCGTCGAACTCCACCGCCGCCATCGCGGCCTTCGCCCGGCCCCACAGCCGCGGCAGCACCCAGGCGTGCGGGTCCGCCTCCTTGAGGTGGTACAGGGAGCGCTGGGCCGCGTACTCGCGCACCTGCCACAGTTCGCCCTCGTCACGCAGGAAGTGGCTGACGCCGGTGCCCTCGACAGGCTCGACCAGCAGGCCGGCCAAGGCCTCGTCCACGCTGTCGTGGACGTGTGCGTCGGTGCGCAGCGCGGACAGGAAGCGGTGCTCCATGGCCCCGCGCACGCGCAGCAGGTCCGGGTCCCACTCGCGCTCCGGGGAGACGTCCGCGAAGCCGCGGTAGTGCAGCTCGTAGCACAGGTACAGGGCGAGCTGGAGGTCGTCGCCGTACACGTCGGCTCGGACGACCTCCTCCAGCCGGGGCAGGCGGCCCGCGCCCCGCAGATACGCGTCGACGCCCCTGCTCAGCGGGCCGCGCGGGGTGGGCAGTCGTGGTCCTTCGTGCTCCATGCGCGCCGGGTACCCGCCAGGCGACCGAGGTCACCCGTCGTGTGACGCCCGCCCCGTCGTACGAGGCGGCCGACCTGGGCATTCCTCCAGGAGCGACCCGTGGCGACGAGACGCGGGCCCACCCCGCCTGCGTCAGTCCCCGTCGGACTCCTCCTGGGCGCGCGCGTTGGGGGTGACGGCCTCGCCGGCCTCACCCCGATGGCGGCGCTGCTCGGCGGAGTCCCGGGTGCGGTTCTCGGCGTCCTCGACCTCCCGCAGCACCTCCTCGAGCGCCGTCTCGGGCGGCTTGCCGTGCTGGTCCTCGTCGCGCTGGTCCTTGTGCTGGGACACGGGGGTCTCCTTCCTGTGTTCGGTACGCCCGCTCACGGGCGTGGTCGTTCAGGTGGTGGCTGCGGCGATGCGCAACGGCACCGGGTCGGGAGGAGCGGCCTCCTCGCTGCGGCGGGTGACCTCCGCCCACCAGGCGGGGCCGTCCTCGATGTGGCGCAGCAGCACGCCCTCGCGGATCGCCCAGGGGCAGACCGTGACCGCCTTGATGCCGGTGAGCTTCAGCGCGGTGTGACCGACCACCGCTCCCGCGAGGCTCTGTGCGGCGCGCGGTGCGGAGATGCCGGGCAGGTGCGCGCGTTCGGCGGCGGGCAGGGCGGCCAGCTGCGTGATCGCCGCCCGCAGCTCGGAGCGGTGCATCTGCCGGTCCACGAACGGGCCGTGGCGTCCGGGCGCCGCGCCGCACAGCCGCCCCAGCTGCTGGAAGGTGCGGGAGGTGGCGACCGCGGTGCGCGGGCCCTCCCAGCGGATCCGCGCCGCGACGTCCCGCAGCTGATGGCGGACCTTGCGGCGCAGCGCCCGCACCCGCTCCGGCGACGGCGGGTCCTCGGCCTCGAAGAACTCGTGCGTCAGCCGCCGCGCGCCCAGCGGCAGCGACGCCACGAAGTCGGGCAACCGGCCGCGTCCGAAGGCGACTTCGAGCGTGCCGCCGCCGATGTCGAGCAGGGCGAGCGGCCCCGACCGCCAGCCCATCCAGCGCCGGGCCCCGAGAAACGTCAGTTCGGCCTCGACCTCGCCCGGCAGGGTGCACAGGTCGATGCCCGTACGGGCGCGGACGGCGCGCAGTACCTCCTGCCGGTTCGGCGCGTTGCGCACCACGGCGGTCGCGAACGCCAGCGGGCCGGCCGCACCCCACCGGGTGGCGGTACGGCTCGCCTCGGCCACCGCGTCGACGAGTTGTCCCACGGCCTGCTCCGGGATGGGTCCCCCAGGTGTGACCTGCTCGGACAGCCTGAGTCGCCATTTGGCGGTGTGCACGGGCAGCGGCACCCCGTCCGCCGCGTCCGCGACCACAAGTCTGACCGTGTTCGATCCCACGTCCACCACGCTGATTCGCATGGCCGGTGGGTACCCATTTACGGGGCGGGCCAACAGGACGCACGCTCCGCACCGGCGAGGACACGCCACCGGCCGCGGGGCCGCCGTGTCCCTGCACACGACGGCCCCGGCACCCCGTGCTGGTGCAGGGCAGGGGTGATCAGCACGGCCAGGAAGGAGGCCTCGCGGTCGCGGTCGAGCAGGATCCGCAGGGGCGAGCAGGAGCCGGCCGCCCGCGAAGGCGGCCACGGCGATGACGACGTCGGGCCGAGGGCAGGGCGATGGTCACGATGGTGGCGTCCAGCACCACCATCAGCTGGGCGAGCGCGACGACCGCGAGGATCCAGCACCGCTTGGACGAGGCCTCGGCGGCCGCCTCAGTCCCAGCGAAACGGCAACGTTTCGCTGGGACGGTGGGGAAGTGCCCTACGTCACGCCATCTGGCGGCGGACCAGCTCGTGCAGGCGGCCGTTCGTGTCGGCGAGCAACTGGGCCGGCGAGCCCTGCTGGATGACCTTGCCGTCCTCCATCACCACGACACGGTCGGCGTCCATCACGGTCGACAGCCGGTGCGCGATGACGATCCGGGTGGCGTTGAGGGCCTTGGTGCTCTCGATGACCGTGCGCTGCGTCTCGTTGTCGAGCGCGCTGGTCGCCTCGTCGAAGAAGAGGATGCGCGGCCGGCGGATCAGCGCCTGGGCGATCATCAGTCGCTGGCGCTGGCCGCCGGAGACGGCTCCGCTGCCCGCGACGATGGTGTGCAGCCCCATCGGCATCCGCTTGATGTCCTCGGCGAGACCGGCCATCTCGGCCGCCGCCATCGCCTCCTCCGGCGTGTACGGCTCGGTGCCGCAGATGACGTCCAGGATCGAGCCGGTGAACGGCTGCGCGTGCTGGAGCACCACTCCGCACTGGCGGCGCACCGCCGACTGGTCGAGGGCCGCCAGGTCCTGCCCGTCGTACAGCACGCTGCCCGACACCGGCCGGTCGAAGCCGATCAGCAGCCGCAGCAGCGTCGACTTTCCGCAGCCGCTCGGGCCGACGACCGCGACGAACTCGCCCGGCCGCACCTCGAACGACACGTCGTCCAGGACCAGCGGACCGTCGTCCGAGTAGCGGAAGGACACCCGACGCGCCTCGATCGCCCCGGTCAGCGGGCCCGGCCGGGTGCTCGCCGTGCGCACCTCGGGTGTCGCGTCCAGCACCGGCTTGATCTCCTCGAACAGCGGCAGCGCGGCCACCGCCGAGACGAACGAGCCGGTCAGTTGGGTGACGGAGGTCAGCAGCATCGTCACCGAGGTGTTGAAGGTGAGGAACGCCGCCGCCGACATCGAGCCCCGGGCCGGACCGGCCAGCAGCATGAACATCAGCAGGGTGCACAGCGGCAGATACACCGCGCCCAGCACCGTCGTGAGGTTCTTGATGCGGCCGACCTTCTGCTGGAGCTCACGGCTGCGCGCGAACTCCGACGCCCACGCGGCGTACGCGTAGTTCTCGGCGGCGGCCACCCGCAGCTTGGGCAGGCCGCGCAGCGTCTGGAACGCCTGGTTGTTCAGCTTGTTGGAGAGCACCACCAGCCGCCGCTGCCAGCGCACCTGCCACAGTCCGAGCCCCAGGAACACGGCCGCGATGACGACGAGCATGCCGATCGCGGCCATCGCCATCGGCACGCTGAACCACAGCAGCAGCCCCAGGTTCATCGCGCCCACCGTCACCGACTGGGCCACGGTCGGGCCGACTCCCGCCAGCAGCCTGCGGATCGAGCTGATGCCCATGGCCGCGCTGGCCAGTTCGCCCGTGGAGCGCTCGGTGAAGAACTTCGTCGGCAGCCGCAGCAGCCGGTCCCACACCGCCGGCTGGAGCGTGGCCTCGATCCGGCCCTCCAGCCGCAGGATGGTCAGGTTCTGCAACAGCATGAAGGCCGCCGCCACCACACTGCTCAGCATCACCGCGAGACACACCTGCACGATCAGGTCCGTCTGCGCCTTCGGCACGAACTCGCCCAGCACCTTGCCGGTCGCGACCGGCACCATGGCCCCGATCGCCACCGTGACCAGACCGCTGAGCAGCAGGCCCGTCAGGTCGCCGCGCATGCCCTGCATGCAGAACCGCAGCAGCCTCAGCGGACTGAGCCCCCGCTCCGGCAGCGGACGGTAGAACATCACCGCGCGCGGCTCGAACTCGTCGGCGTTCGCCTTCTCGATCGGCGTCTCACGGCCGGTCGACGGATGCACCGCGACATAGCCGCCGCGCCGCCACAGCAACGCCACCGGCGCGCCCGACAGGGCCCGCTGGCCGACCAGCGGCCCCACGTTGTCCCGCCACCAGCGGCCGTCGAGCCGTACGGCCCGGGTGCGGACGCGGGAGGCCAGGGCGACCTGCTCGACCGGGTCGAGGCGGTCGCCGCCGGTGCCCTTCTGGGTCGGCTCGGTGATACGGATCCCGGCCGCCTGCCCGACCAGCTTGCAGGCCGCGTACGTGGCGTCCGCGTCGGCGGCGGTCGTGCGCTGGGAGGAGCGTTTGCCGATGGACGCGAGCAGCGTCTGGTCGGCCTGGGCGCGCACCGCCTCACCGGCCTTGATGCCCTCGGCCGTGCGGGTCTCGTGGGTGCGCTCCAGCTGCTCGATCCAGCGGTCCAGCGTGGTCAGCAGCCGGTACTGCTGGTCGACCATGGACTGCCACAGCCCCGGGTCCATCAGCAGGTCGGCCGCGGCCTCCGCGCCGTACAGCGAGCCGTACTGCACGCTGCCCGGCGGCACCTGCATCCAGAACACGTCGTCGTCCGTGGGCGCGGCGGCCCGCTCGGTGGCCATCGGCGCCTGGAACAGGATCGACAGGCTGCGGCCGACCCCGAGGGCGAGCGCGTACTCCAGCGGACTCGTCGTCGGCGGCACGTACTGCGGGTTGCCGTACTCGTCGTACGACCAGGTCGCCGTGTTGGCGGGCTGGTACAGCTCGCGCAGGCCGATGCGGTGGACCACGCAGTCCCGCAGCGGGCGGGCCACCAAGGTGTGCTGCGGTCCCGGCACCGGGCCGAGCACCAGCGAGCCCGCCTCCAGCCGGCCCAGATGGTGCCAGTGGCCCTGCTGCCCGGCGTCGACCGCGAACAGATCCACGGCGCCGGACGCGACCAGCCACAGCACCTGCGGGCCTTCGAGGTCGAGACGGTTGAACCCGGCGCAGTCGATGCGCGAGCCCATCTGCCCGAAGGCGCCCAGCACGAGGTCGCCGTCGTGCCCTTCGTGAACGGCCGTCATCTCACCGCTCCCTGACCAGTGCCGCGTACGCGCCGCCGCGGGCCACCAGGTCCTCGTGCCGTCCCCGCTCCACGATCGTGCCGTGCTGCAGGACGACGATCTCGTCGCTGTCGCGCACCGTGCTCAGCCGGTGCGCGATCACCACGCAGGCGCAGCCGCGCCGACGCAGGTTGTCCATCACGACCTGCTCGGTCTCCGCGTCCAGCGCGCTCGTCACCTCGTCGAGCACCAGGATGCTCGGCCGGCGCACCAGCGCCCGCGCGATCTCCAGGCGCTGGCGCTGCCCGCCGGAGAAGTTGCGGCCGTCCTGCTCCACCTTGCTGTGGATGCCGCCGGGCCGGCGCGTGATCACGTCGTACAGAGCGGCGTCGCGCAGGGCGTCCTCCACCGCGTCGTCGGGGATCGACGTGTCCCACAGCGCCACGTTGTCGCGGACCGTCCCCTCGAAGAGGAACACGTCCTGGTCGACGAAGGAGACCGAGGCGGCCAGCGCCCCCCGCGGGATGTCCTCGATGCGCTGCCCGTCGATGCGGATCACGCCTTCCCACGGCGCGTACAGCCCGGAGATCATCCGGGACACCGTGGACTTGCCGCTGCCCGAACCGCCGACCAGCGCGACCTGCTGCCCGGGGCCGACCGTCAGGTCGAAGCCGGTGAGCAGGGGCTTGTCGAGCGGGCTGTAGCCGAACGTGATGTTCTCCAGCTCGACATGGCCCTGGAGGCGGCGCGTGGACTCACCGGCGCCGGGACGGTCGTAGAGCGGGTCGGCCTTGAAGTTCTCCACGTCCTTCAGCCGGGCCACGTCCGCCGCGAAGTCCTGGATGCGGCCCGCGACACCGTTCAGCCGGGTCAGCGGGGCGGTGAACCGGGTGACCAGGGCCTGGAAGGCGACCAGCAGACCGACCGAGATGTGCCCCTCGACCGCCCGCATGCCGCCGATCCACAGGATCAGCGCGCTGTTGAGGGTCGCGAGCGTCGGCGCGACCACGCCCAGCCAGGCGCTCGGCACGCCGAGCCGCTGCTGCTCCTCCAGGGTGGTGGCGTGCTGTCCGGCCCACTTGCGGAAGTAGCCGTCCTCGCCGCCGGTCGCCTTCATCGTCTCGATCAGCTGAAGGCCCGTGTACGCGGTGTTGGTGAGCCGGGCCGTGTCCGCGCGCAGCTTCGCCGTGCGCGTCGCCCGAAGCCGGATGACGACCCGCATGGCCACGATGTTCAGCAGGGCCACGCCGATGCCGACGAACGTCAGCTGCGGGTCGTAGCTGTAGAGCAGTACCGCGTACAGGACGACCACGATCGCGTCCACGCCCGCCGCCGCTAGGTCGCGGGACAGGGTCTCGGACACCGCGTCGTTGGACTGCAGCCGCTGCACCAGATCGGCCGGGCTGCGCTGGGAGAAGAACGTCACCGGCAGCCGCAGCAGATGCCGCAGGAAGCGGGCGCTGGACAGGGTGGAGGAGATGATGCGGCCGCGCAGCAGGTTGGCCTGCTGGAGCCAGGTCAGCACGACCGTGAGCAGCACGCACGCCGCCATCGACGTGAACAGCACGCCGAGCAGCGAGGTCTGGTTGCCGATCAGGAACTCGTCGATGTAGGTCCGGCTCAGCGCGGGTACCGCCGCACCGACCGCCACCAGCAGCAGACTCGCCAGCACCGCGGCGGGCATGGTGCCCGCCGTGCCGCGCAGCCGGGCGGGCATCGCGCCCAGGACGCCGGGCTTGCGGCCGCCCCGGGCGAAGTCCTCGCCGGGCTCCATCACCAGGACGACACCGGTGAAGCTGCCGTCGAAGTCCTCCATGGGGACGAACCGGCGGCCCTTGCCGGGGTCGTTGATGTAGACGCCGCGCCGGCCGAAGCGGCGGCCCATGCCGTCGTAGACGACGTAGTGGTTGAACTCCCAGAACAGGATGGCCGGCGACTTCACCTCGGCGAGGGCGGCCATGTCCATCTGCATGCCCTTGGCCGTCAGGCCGTAAGAGCGGGCCGCCTTCAGGAGGTTGCTGGCGCGCGACCCGTCGCGGGAGACGCCGCAGGCGATGCGCAGTTCTTCGAGCGGGACGTGCTTGCCGTAGTGGCCGAGCACCATCGCCAGGGAGGCGGCGCCGCACTCGACGGCCTCCATCTGGAGCACGGTGGGCGTGCGGACGGTCTTCGCCCGGGCCTTGGGTACCTTGCGTTTCGGCGGGGCGGCGCGACGCCGGTTCCGGGGCTCCTGTGCGGTCGCGCTCATGGCAGCAGCCAGTCGACGGGGCGCTGGTCGGCCAGCCGGATCGAACCGGAGGCCAGCGTCATGGAGGTCAGCTTGTACGGCGGCCCGTCCGCGGACGACCACTTGTAACCGCTCTTGGTGGCGGAGGACTTGTCCAGCCGGACCGTCACGGCCACCGGCCTGCCCTTCTTCGTGAACTGCTCGCCCAGCTGGCTGTCCCCGAGGAACGCGGCGATCTGCTGCGGGGACTGGGCCGAGCGGTCCACCGACTTCACATGGCCGCGCAGCACTCCGTACTCCTGCGTCGGCACCGACTGCACGGTCAGGTCCACGGCGGCGTCGTCGGGGATCGAGGCGGCGTTCTCGGCGGGGACGTACACGGTCGCGTAGAGCGGGTCCCCGGTGTGGGCGACCTTCTCGACGGCGGCGACGTTCGCGCCGGTCTGGATGATCTGCCCGACGGTCGCGGCGAGCGCGGAGACACGGCCCGCGTCGAGCGTGCGGACGACCGCTTCTCCCTTGCTCGTACGGACCTTGAGCACGGGGGAGCCCGCGGGCACCTGCGCGCCCTGCTTGGCGAGCACCGCGGTGACCTGGCCCGCGACGGGGCTCTGGAGGAGGTAACTGCCCTGCCCGTGCGTGATGACGGCGGGTGCGCTGACGGTGGAGGTCACCGAGCCGGTCATCGCCCACACCGAGGCGGCGGCCATCGCGACCACCGTCACCGAGAGCACGAGCCAGCCCTGCGGGCGGGCGAAACGCACCGGGAGGTCGAGTTCCTCCGGTGACTGGAGCTTGGCGAGGGCCTGTTGGCGGAACTGCAAGGAACTTCCCTCACCCGTGGAAGAGGTGCATACGGAACCCGAAGAACCCGGAACCGCCGGCTGCGGTTCCGGGAATCAACGGCACAAGGGCTCGATCAGAGGCCGGAGACCAGGCCGGTGACCGGGGCCGTGTTGAGGCCGGTGACGCCCTCGACGGTGCCGACGGCGGTGTCCACCAGGCCGGAGACCGGGGCGATGCCGTCAACGGTGTCGGTGACGGTGTTCACGGCGTTCACGGACAGGCCGCCGGAGATGGCGTCGAGCTGGGCGTCAGCGATCTCGACGGTCTCAACCTGGGGGGTGGAGTTCATGATGGAACTTCCCTTCATATGGATATCTCACAAGGGGGGAGCGGCCCCCTCTGGGGACAGATGACGGCCGCGACCGCGAGCACCGGGCATCCGTTTCCGAGTGCCCTGAGCGGCCCCCGCGGTGCGATGGATCAAAGCACGCTGCGGCTCCGCGCTTCCAATCAACCACCCCCCTCACCAGGGAACTTGCGCCCCAGCAGCACCGATCCGTGCAGATCTGCGCACCGCTTGGCGGCGAGTTCTTCACATGCGGCACCGCATCGGCGCATCAGGGCCCTTGTTTCAGGGGGCGGCGAATCCGGCACTCCCGCCCCAAAGGCGTGACCGACGCGGCCGGGGTGTGGATAACCCTCCTTTCGGTGACCGGGTTGAGCATTCGATGTGCAGATTCGCTGAAGCCGGGATTCGACTCCGTGATTGCAACAGATCGTTCCCGACCGGATACGGAGCGTTTCGTTCCGCGATGCCGAAGCGGTGCCGTAGCTGAAGGGCCGTCATCCGGCCATGACTCTCCGCGGGCCGGCCGGGCCCGCCCTCCTCGACCGGCCCATGGGAACAGGGGACTCGCGGACCGCGCGGTCGGTGGGCGGGCAGCGGGAGTTGGCTGATTCCGCGATGCGAACGGATCACTTGCAATCGGAATTGAACGCCCCGCACGGCCCGTGCGTACCAACAGCCATCCAGGCGCCCCCCAAGCTGCCGGACGGCGGCACAGGCTCCGTCCCCCCCAGGAGGAGAGAAGTTTGAGTCACAAGCGAATTCCGAAGCGCAAGGCCGCGATAGCGGCGGGCGGCGTGGTGGCGCTCGGCGCGGCCGCGATCCTGCTCCCCAACGCCAACGCCTCGCAGGACGGTTCGTCCGGCGACGCGGCGGCCGCGCCGAAGACACTGAAGGCGGGCGACGCCTCGGATCTCGCCTCGCAGCTCTCCGGGCTCCTCGGAGAGGCGTTCGGCGGCTCCTACTACGACAGTGCCAGCAAGCAGCTGGTCGTCAACGTCGTGCCGGGCGACAACAACAACGTGGTCGTGCAGGCGAAGGCCGCCGGTGCGAAGGTCCGCGAGGTCGACAACAGCTGGTCGGAGCTTCAGGACGGGGCGTCGACGCTGAAGTCCGAGGCGACCATCGCGGGCACCTCGTGGTCGATCGACCCGCGCACCAACAAGCTCCTGGTGACCGCCGACAGCACCGTGACCGGCGCCAAGTGGGACAGACTGGAATCCACCGTGCAGGAGCTCGGCTCCGGCATGGCCACGCTCAAGAAGTCCTCCGGCACCTTCAAGCCGTTCGTCTCCGGAGGCGACGCCATCTTCGCGGGCGGCTCGCGCTGCTCCCTCGGCTTCAACGTCACCGCGGGCGACGGCTCCCCGGCCTTCCTGACGGCCGGTCACTGCACCCTCGGCGGCAACGAGTGGTCCGACACCCAGGGCGGTCAGCCGATCGCCACCGTCGACCAGTCCACCTTCCCCGGCGACGGCGACTTCGCACTCGTGAAGTACGACGACCCGGCGACGGAGGCGCCCAGCGAGGTCAACACCGGCGACCAGACCGTGCCGATCACCGAGGCCGCCGAGGCGACCGTCGGCCAGCAGGTCTTCCGGATGGGCAGCACCACCGGGCTCAACGACGGCCAGGTGCTCGGCCTCGACGCCACGGTGAACTACCCGGAGGGCACGGTCACCGGCCTCATCCAGACCGACGTCTGCGCCGAACCCGGCGACAGCGGCGGCTCGCTGTTCACCCAGGACGGTCTGGCCATCGGCCTGACCTCCGGCGGCAGCGGCGACTGCACGGCCGGCGGCGAGACGTTCTTCCAGCCGGTGACCACCGCCCTGGAGGCTGTCGGCGCGACCCTCGGCGCGGGCGGTGCCGCGGGTGGCGGCGCCGGTGCCGGTGACGAGGCCGGCGCGGGTGCGGGCGAGGAAGCCGGTGCGGGTGAGGAAGCCGGTGCCGGCGAGGAAGCGGGCGCTGGTGAAGAGGCCGGCGCCGGTGACGAGGCCGGTGCGGGTGCCGGTGAGGAAGCCGGTGCGGGCGAAGAGGCCGGTGCCGGTGAGCACGCCGGCGGCGAGGAAGCGGGTGCCGGAGCCGGTGCGGGTGCCGGTGCCGGTCAGGACGCGGGTCAGGGCGTCGAGGACAACTCCGGGCTGACCGAGTCCCGCTGACCCTTCGAATCCGTCGGCAGCCGGTCCGACGCAGCCGGCCCGGTTCCGCCCCCTTCCTGGCGGGACCGGGCCGGCCCATCGGCGTTCGGGTGCCGCCGCCCGCCGGGCCTACCCGAGGGCCCTGATCAGCAACAGGGCGATGTCGTCGAGCCGTTCCTCCCCGTCCGTGCGATGAGGCTTCTGGCGGACGAGGCTGTCGGCGAGTTCGTCCAGCGGCTGGTCCCCGGCGTCGGCCAGGCGCCGGCCCAGATCCGCCAGGGCCTCCTCGAAGTCCGTGCCGGGGGACTCGACCAGCCCGTCGGTGTACAGGACGAGCAGCGAACCGGGGGCCAGGGCGACCTCCGTCGTCGGGTACACAGCCGAGGCGTCGATGCCGAGCAGTGGGCCGCCCGCAAGGTCGAGGACACGCACCTTGCCGTCCGGCCGTCTCAGCAGCGGTGGGGGATGCCCCGCCCGGGACATCACGGCACGGCCGTGCTCCGGGTCGAGCCGCAGGTAGAGGCAGCTGGCGAACAGGTCGGACCCCAGGTCGAGCAGCAGCCGGTTGGTGCTGCGCATGACCTCCTCGGGCGCCTGTCCCACGGTCGTGTACGCGCGCACCGCGGTGCGGACCTGCCCCATCAGCCCGGCCGCCGTCACGTTGTGGCCCTGCACGTCCCCGATCACCGCCGCCGCCATCCCCTGGGAGCCGACCAGGTCGTAGAAGTCGCCGCCGATGTCCATGCCCTGAGTGGCCGGCACGTAGCGGCCCACCGCCTCGATGCCGGGCAGTGACGGCAGGGAGTGCGGCAGCAGCGCCTCCTGGAGGCCGTGCGCGAGCCGGTGCTTGGCGTCGTAGAGCAGCGCCCGCTCCAGCGCCTGGGCGATCAGCCCGGCCATGCTGGTCATCACCGCCCGCTCCTCCGTCGGGAACGGGTGCGGCTCGGCGTAGCAGAGCACGCACGTACCCACCGGGCGGCCCTGGGCGATCAGCGGCAGAAAGGCCCAGGCCGCGAACCCGTCGGGGGTCGCGAGCCGCGCCGGGTACAGGCGCTCCAGCTGCTCCTGCGACTCGAAGAACGCGGGTACGCCCGTCCGCAGCGCGTGGGTGCCGGGTGTCGGCTCGGTCAGGGGCATGCCGTCGAACCGCTCCACCACGTGCGGGTCCGGGTATCCACGATGGCCGAGCACCCGCAGCCGGTTCGCCCGCGAGCCCAGCACGACCAGGGCCTGACTGCCCACGGCCGGGGCGATCTCGTCCGCGACCAGCTGCACCACGTCCTGCACCCCCACCGCCTCGGTGAGCGCGCCGGCCAGGTCCAGCACCTGCGAGATGGTGACCAGGCGGGACGGCGTCCCGTCGGGCGGCGGTGCGGTCCGGTTCATCCGGGACACGGCCCTGGATCTGGTGATGCGGACGCTCAGGCCCGTCGTGCTCGGGTACAGCCGGAACGACAGCCATTCGCCGGGCGGGCGCAGCGCCACGAACGAGGTGACGTGCTGGCTCAGCAGCGCGGCCCGGTAACGGTCCTCGTACACCGGGTCGTTGAGCCAGGGCACCGACGCCCACAGCTGGGTGCCGAGCAGTCGGCTGACCGGGACGTTCAGCAGCTCGGCCGCCGCCGCGTTGACGAAGCCGATCCGTCCGTGCAGGTCCAGCGAGACCAGCCCGTACGGCAGCCGGCTCACCATCCGGGCCGCCTCGACCGTGCCGAGCGTGCCGGCTATCCCGCTCACCAGGGGCGAGGCCAGCATGTCGGTCTCGGGGTGCGGCGGGATGCTGTGCGCGGCGGCCCGCTCCAGCCGGACCGCGAGCCGGCCGCAGGCAGCGGTGAGGTGATCGCGCTCGTGGTCGGACATCTCGGCCGGATGCGCGCCCGGCCAGGTCACGAAGACCGCGCCGTAGACGGTCGACTCGGTGGCGATCGGCACCGCGGCCAGGGCGAACGGGTAGGGGAGCACCACGGCGATCCGCGGATAGTGGCGGGCCATCTGCTCCTCGCCGCCGACCCACACCAGCCGCCGCTCGCGCGCCGCGTCGGAGACCGGGATCGGCGAGCTCAGGCCCACCCGCTCCCAGGGCGCCGCGAACGCCCGGGGCAGACCGGCCATCACCGCCATCTCCAGCACCGGCTGATCCGGTGCCATCAGGTACACCGCGCCGGAGTGGGCGTGCACCTCGTCCATCATCGAGGCCAGCGCCAGGGAGAGCAGGGGACGGCCGACCGGCGTCCTGGCGGCTGCCGGCGCCTGCGCGGACGACTGTCCGTCGGACACGCCGACCACCTCCTCGCACGGCCGCGCGACCGGGTCCAGGAACAAATCTCCCCCCTGACGGCCCGTTCCGCACGACGAGCGGTTCCGGGACGACCGCGGTTACCGTCGGTCACATGCGCTCTGGCCCCGCCGGGGGCGCCCCTGTACCCCGACCGCCCCGACCCATGCCCCCGTAGTCGAAGCGTGGCCGGGCGTACGGGCGCCGGGCGTGCGCCCCCGCGCCTCCTGATGGCCGGTTCTTCGCGCCCACGCAGGGTCACGGTCGCGAACAATGGGGCACGCGCTCAACACGACGAGGGGGCGTACGGCGAGCGGAGGGGGTGTCGGTGATCCGGGTGCTTCTGGTCCACGACGAGTGTCTGGTGCGGTCGGTGCTGGCGGATTGGCTGCGGCAGGAGTCCGACCTGGCGGTGCACGACACGTCGTGGCGCGGCGCGCCGGGCACGGTGCGGTCGGTTCGGCCGGACGTGTGCGCGGCGGACCTGGAGTGCGCGGACTCCTACGGCATCCCTCCGCTGGGCGAGCTGTGCCGGCCGGGGCAGGACCGGGTGCGCCCGCGATTACTCGTGCTCGCCACCGCGAACCGGCCTGGCCTGCTGAAGCGGGCGGCCGAGGCGGGGGCGCTCGGCTACGTCGACAAGGAGGGATCCCCGCAGAATCTGCTGCGCGGGATCCGTCGCGTCGCCGAGGGGGAACGTTTCGTCAACGACTCGCTGGGCTTCGGATTCCTCAAGGCGGCCGAGATGCCGCTGACCCGAAGAGAACTGAGCGTGTTATCCCTCGCCGCCGAGGGAGCCTCCATCGCGGAGATCGCCGGGAGCCTGCACCTGTCCCACGGGACGGTGCGCAACTACATGGCGGCCATCACCCGCAAGACCGGGGCCCGCAACCGCATCGACGCGATACGCATCTCGCAGGGCCAGGGCTGGCTCTGATCCCCGCCGGGCCGACGCGGGAGACCAGCTCCCGACGAGGTCCCGGTACAGCGCGGAGCACCGCATCAGCTCCTCATGGCTGCCGTACGCCGTGCTCCGGCCGTCCATCACCAGGACGCGGCCGGCGCGGCGGGCCGAGCTGATGCGGTGGGCCACGACCACCAGGGTCCCGCCCGGCCGCGCGGCGAACGCCCGCTCCGCGCGCTCCTCCGTCTCGGGATCCAGATGGCAGGTCGCCTCGTCCAGCAGGGCGAGCGGGGCGTGCGACAGATAGGCCCGGGTCAGCGCGACCAGCTGCCGTTCGCCGGCCGACAGCGCCGCCGGATCGACCCGGGCGTCGAGCCCCCCGAGCCGGCCGGCCAGCGGGGTGAGGCCCACCGCCTCGGCCGCGGCCAGCAGCTCCTCCGCGGGCACCGGGTCCGGCCGCAGATAGGCGAGGTTCTCGGCCAGGGTGCCGCCGAACACGTACGCCTCCTGCGGGATGAGCACGCGTGCGGCCGCTGCCTCCGGGCCGGGCACGGGGTGTCCGGCGACCTGGATGGTGCCGCGCGAGGGTGTGAGCAGCCCTGCCACGAGAGCGGTGAGCGTGGACTTGCCGGTGCCGCTGGGTCCCACGACGGCCAGATGCGCGCCGGGCGGGAGGGCGAGGTCGAGCTCCTGGACGACAGGGGTGCTGGCCGGGCCGTAGGCGAAGGTCACGGAGGTGAGGGAGAGGGCGGGGGGTGGGTCGTCGGCGGGCTGGGCCCGCGCCGGACGGGGGACCGGCGCGCTGCGGCCCCCCTCCGAGGAGGAGGCGCTCTCGTCGGTGCCGTGCGGGGCCGCGGGGGCTGGTCGGTCGGCTGGGGGAGGCGGCCCGGCGTTGGTGGGGTGGGCGCTCGCTGTGGGGCGGGGTGTGTCGGTGTGGTGCGCGGCGGCGCTCGCGGGGCCGGGGCCGTGGGCGTGGTGTGGGGCGGCGTCCGCGGGGGCGGGTCGGTCGGCAGGACGAGGCGGCCCGGCGTTCGTGGGGCGCGCGCTCGCGACCGGGTGAGGCGTGCCGTCGTCATCGGCGTCCGCCCGGGTCAGTCTGCGCAGCACCACCGTCAGCCGGGAGCCGCTCGTGCCCAGGCCGTGGATCAGGTTGCGGAGGGCCGGGAGCAGGGACTGGGTGACGTAGGCGAGAGCGCCGACCAGGGCGCCCGTGGTGACGTCGTGGGCCAGGAGCCAGGGGGCGGCGGCGAGCAGCAGCACGATCGGCAGCTGGCCGCCGATCGCCAGGGACGCCACGCGCAGTACGCCCCAGTGGGCCAGGGCGCGCGCCGCCCGCAGTTCCGCCTCGACCCGTTCCCCGGTGCCGGTGGCGATGTGCGCCTCCGCGCCGGTCGCCGTGATGTCCCGCAGGCCCGGGCAGACCGTGCCGAGGTCACCGGCGAGGGCCTCGTCGGTGACGAGGAACGTCTCCTGCCGCCGGGCGAGCGGCCGCAGCGTCGCGGCGAACAGAGCCATGCCGACGGCCAGGGGCGGCCCCACGACCAGCAGGAGCGGCGGGGCGAGCGTGAACAGGCCCGCCAGGGCGCCGACGGCGGTGACCACGAAGGAGCGGGAGACCATGACCAGTCCGGCGAAGGTGTCCCGGGCGATCTCCACCTGCTGGGTGAGCCCGGACAGGGACCCCGCGTCACCGGTCCGCACCCCGCGCGAGACCACTTGTTCCACGAGCCGGTCCCGGAGCGGTTCGACCAGCGCGGCGACGGCGGCGTAGACGCGGGCGGTCCCGTACGCGCCGAGCAGGACACCGAGCCCGGTCACCGCCAGCCAGACCAGTCCGGTGTCCGCACGTCCGCGCAGGAACCCCTCGTCCAGGGCGCGGGCGGGCCCGTACCCGATGAGGAAGGTCTGCCCGGTCTCCAGCACGGACCAGGCGGTGAGCCGCAGCAGAACCCGCCGGCGGGCCAGCAGGAAGCGCAGGCCCCGGCCGGGGAGGCCGGCGTGTCGTGCGGCGGGGGTATCGGCGGTCGGGTCCGGGTTCCGCCGGAGCCGCCCGCGCGTCCGGATCCGGGCGGTCATGGACGCGCCCCGTCCCCGGCAGCCGCGCCCGTACGCAGGGGGCCGTTCATGCCGTCACGTCCCTCTCCACGTCGTCCGGGGCCTGCCGCGAGCCGCCGTCGCCCGCATCCGTGCCGGCGGCGTCCGCCCCGTCCCCGAACACCGCCCGGTACTCCGCGAGCCGCCACAGCTCCTCGTGCCGTCCCACCGCCCGCACCCGCCCCCCGTCCAGCCACGCCACGGCATCGGCGCAGGCGGCCGTCGCGCCGCGGTGGGCGACCAGGAGCCGGGTGGTGCCCGGGCCGTCGCCGAAGAGGGCGTCGGTGATGCGGCGTTCCGTCACCGTGTCGAGGCTGGAGAGGGCGTCGTCGAGGATCAGCAGACGCCCGCCGTGCGCGAACGCCCGGGCGAGGCCCAGCCGTTGGGACTCGCCGCCGGAGCGCGGGGCGTCGGCGACGGCCGTGCCGTATCCGCCGGGGAGGCGGCGGACGAAGTCGTCCGCGAGGGCCTTGCGGGCCGCCGCGCGGATGTGGGCGGGGGAGGGGGACGGCAGACCGAGGCCGATCGCCTGCTCGACCGTGCCGCCGAGGAGGGCCGGGCGGGCGAAGGCATAGCCGACGGCGCCCCGCAGGTCGTCGTGCTGCAGTTCGCGCAGCGGCACACCGTCCAGGAGCACCTCGCCCGCGTCCGGGTCGGTCAGCCGTCCGGCGAGCGCGGCGAGCAGCGACTTGCCCGCGCCGGACCGCCCGACCACGGCCAGGGTCGTGCCGCCGGGCACGTCGAGGTCCACCCCGTCGAGCACGGTGCGTCCGCCGCGCCGGGCCGTCACCCCGCGCAGCTCCAGCCGCCCGGGGCCGTCGGGCAGCCGGCGGGCGCCGAACGCGGTGGCGGGCTCGGTCTCGACCTCGCCGAGGCGCCGGGCCGCGGCCCGGGCCCGGGCCAGGCCCGCGAGCCGGCCGACCAGCACGCCGACGCCCGTCGCCAGTACCGCGTACCGGGAGGCCGCGAGCACCTCGCCCACCGAGAGCCGGTCCCGGGTGAGCAGCACCCCGGCCACCGCGACGACTCCGAGTTGCAGCAGCGGGGCCACGGCGACCGCCCGGGCGGCGGCCCGCCCCTGTACCCGCCACATGCCGTGCCCGGCCCGGGACAGGTCCGGCAGCGGTCGCAGCACCCGGGCCGTCTCCCGGCCCTCCGTACCGGCCGCCCGGACCGTGCGGACCCCTTCGACGGCCTCCGCCAGCGCGGCCGCGATCCGGCCCTGGGCCCGCTGATAGCGCGACGCGCTCTCGGAGGTGTCACGGGAGACGGCGCGCAGGAGAAGTGCCAGCACGGGGGCTCCGGCGAGGAACACCGCAGCGAGCCACCAGTCGATCAGTCCCAGCGCGACCACCCCGCCGACGGGACCGGCGAGCGCGGCCAGCAGCGCCGCACGTGCCGCGGGAGTGGTCCCCGCCTCGGCGGCGTTGCCGACCAGGCGCGCGACGAGATCACCGGAGCCGAAGCGGTCGGCGGCCCGCGGGCCGACGCCGAGGACGTGCCCGGTCAGCCGGCGGCGCAGCCATGCGGTGGTACGGGCGTCGACGGTGCCGGTCAGGACGGTCTGGACGGCGTCGAGCAGGGCGAGCAGAGTCACGAGGCCGGCGCAGTAGAGCACCCAGCGTGTCGCCGGGGCCTGCGCCAGCAGAAGATCGAGGGCCCGGCCCAGCGCGGCCGGCAGCAGCAGGCCGGCACCCGTCGCGGCGATGCTCACCAGGCACAGCGCCACACAGCGGGACCCGCTGTGCCGGGTGGCCGTGCGCAGCAGCGTGCGCGCGTGTCCGGCCGCCGGGTCGTCGTCGCCGCGCGAGGTCATACGGGCCTTTCCTGGGACGGGAAGGACCCCGGGCGGCCCCTCCCCGAAGGGAGAGGACCGCCCGGGGCGAGCAGACCGTAGGTCAGAGACAGAGCAGAACGCTCGCGGCGCTGATGCAGGAGAGCAGGCTCACCGTGCTGTTGCCGCCGCCGTCGGTCCGCTCTTCGGTCTCGATGGTCTGCAGGTCGAGAAGTGCCATGGTGTGTCCTTCCATTGGGTGTCCGTCCGTGGTCATCCGTGGGGACGGGGTGGTGTCACGACTCCGCGGGATCGCGGAACCGCGTCAGTGGGGCCGCCTGCTGGGCGGCGGGAGGAACGGCAGGTGGGCGTCGGTCGCCGGGTCGAGGGCCGCGCCGAGCGCCAGCAGGCACCCTGCCGTTCCGGTGGCGAGGTCCATGGAGAGCCGCATCATTTGGTGTCCGGGGAAGGCCAGTTGGCCCTGGTACGCCATCGCGAACCAGCCGAGCCCGGCGATCTGCCCGGCCAGCCGGTCCTCGGTCGCGCCCGGCGTGGTCGTGCGGCTGAGGTGCAGGATCATTCCCGCGCGGCCCTGGAAGAGCCCGGGCTGCGCGTAGAAGCGTGAGGTGGCCGCGGTGAGCACACCGGAGCGGGCCGGCTCGAACTCCCCGGCGAGGCCGGGGGAGTGGGCCACGAGGTCGTCGAGGACCATGCCGAGGCCCGCGCTGCCGTCGCCGAGGTAGGGCAGGGTCCGCCAGCCCTCGTCGACCTCCAGCGACCCGTTCTCGCGGGTGACGCAGGATGCCAGGTCCCGGCGCAGGGCCACGGCAGCCGCCTCCAGCCAGGCCTCCTCGCCGGTCCACTCGTACTGGCGCAGCATGAGCAGGGCGGGGCCGCTCGCGCCGCGCAGCAGTCCGGCGCGCGGCCGGGACGAGGCCGGGACCGGCTCGGTGAGCCGTTGTACGAGGATCCGCGCGGCCTCGTGGGCCCGCTCGCCCAGTTCCGCCTCGCCGGTCGTACGGGCCAGATGCCCGAGGACGAGGCCCAGCCCGGCCAGTCCGCCGTGCAGGTCGGAGGAGAGGTTCTGCCACCGCTCGGCGAGGATGCCCTCGACCAGGTCCAGTGCCCGCTGCCGGTGCCCGAGCCGGTCGAGGACCAGGGCGACGCCCGCGAGCCCGTCGTACAGGCCGAGCGGGGTGCCGACCGGGGCCGGGGCCGTCCGGTCGAGCAGCCAGCGCTCGCCCTCCTCGTACCGCTCGGCGCCGGCCGCGTCCAGTGCGAACAGCACCCCCGCGGCGCCATGGGCCAGCCCGAGCCCCCCGCCGTCGGAGAACTGGGCGACGTCGCCGGGGAAGAGCCGGTCGTCGCGCTCCGGGGTGGCCGAGGCGAGGATGGCCTTGACCATCGAGTCGCGGCTGTAGGGCCAGTCGCCCGGGTCCACCGGCGAGGAGGGAGCGGCCGGCGTACCGCCGGACACCTCCCGGGTGATCTCCGTGACCGCCTCGTCGAGGAACTCCCGCGGCACGTCCGGGAACTGCTCCGCGATCACCTCGGCCAGGTGCGCCGCCTTGCCGCGGTCGACCACGAACAGCGTGGTCACGGGCAGGAACAGAGCGAGCCGCAGACAGGCCAGCGCGTAGCGGTCGATGTCGGCGCCCCGGCGGTCCGGCGGCGCGAAGAACCCGGGGTGGGCGACGACCTGGCGGCCGTTCTCCTCGGCCGGGGCCGCGGCCTCGAAGTCGAGGAGGAACACCGTCTCCTCGTCCGGGGCGACCATGATGTTGAAGACGTGCAGGTCGTTGAAGACGATGCCGCGGGCGTGCACCGCCTCCACGGCCTCCTCCACCTTGCGGTGGATGCGCAGGGCCCATGCCGTGTAGGCGGCGACGGCCTCCGCGTCGGGGTCCTGGGTGAGCAGCGGATGCCGCTCGGCGAAGAAGGAGTTGAGCGGACGGCCCTCCAGGAAGTCCATCACCAGGAAGCGGTGCCCGCCGAGCTCGAACCAGTCGCGCACCTCCGGGACCACGCCCGTGCCGGCGACCTGCTCCAGCGCCTGCTTCTCCCGCTCCAGCCGGGCGATCGCGTCGGCGCCGTCCGAGGCGAGACCCGCGTGCGGCCGACCCTCCTTGAGGACGATCTTGCGCCCGTCGCGGGTGTCGGTGCCCGCGTACACACCGCCGCCGTTGGAGAAGTGCAGCGCCTTCTCGATGCGGTACGGCAGCTCGCCCGTCGTCGTGTTGTTCCGCGCGTCGAGATGCGGCTGGAGGAACGCCGGGAGCGTCACCCATTCGGGTACCTGGAAGGACGGCGACCGCCGGTCCGGCACCAGCCGTCCCTCGCCGTTCCGCACCGCCGGCACCAGCGAGCCCCGCTCGTCCACGACGAACGCGCGTGCGAAGGCGCCGTAGCGGACGTACAGCGGCCCCTCGCCCCAGCGCAGGTCGGTGAGGATGTACGGACCCTCGAAACCCTTCAGCAGCGCGCCCAGCTCGCGCAGCACCTGGTGCAGCTGCTCCTCGTCGGCCGGGTAGACGGTGACGAACTTGCCGCTGCCGTCGCGTGGCGCGTACTTGGTGTTGCGCAGGTGGAGCAGGTGCGGGCCCGGCACGAATTTGAAGGGGACGCGCCGCTCGACGCAGTAGTCCCACACGATCCGGGCGATCTCCTCCGCGTTCGCCCGGGTCGCCGAGGCGTGGATCTTCCACCCCTGGGCCGGGCCCTGCAGCGGCTCGCCGTCCGGGCCGAGCGGCGTCATCGTCAGCCAGTCGCCGATCCGGGCCGACTCCCAGCCCTCCGGCAGCGGCCGGCGGGCCGTCTCGTAGAGGTGGGCGGCTGTCCCCTGCCCGCCCCGCGCCAGCCGGTCCGGCGTCTCGTAGAAATGCCGGTCGGCCAGCGCGTACACCTCGTACCGCTTGTCCATGCGTCCCCCTCCGTGACGGGCACCGAGCTTTCCAGCCACGAGACGGGCACGCACAGTCACGCCTGTCACGAGAACACCGTGCGGAACGCATGCGTTAAGACATGTTCGGTTCCTTTCGAGCGCCCGCGTCGGCGCCGGTCCACGGAACGCCCACAGGGGCTGCGCAGGTGTCTCATTAGCGCTGTAATGGCCAACGTGGTCAGTCAGGGCGCCCAAGAGCGCGGAACGCGAACGCTGCGTGCCGAAAGTGCCCTGAAGGCGATCGCGGTCGATCAGGATTCGCCCGAACGGCTGCGCCGCGTCCTCGAACAGGCACTGGTCTTCGCCGGTGCGGCGCTGGCCGCCGTCTACGCGCCCAGCGAGGACGGCGAGCTGCTGTGCCTGATGGAGTCGGCCGGGGTTCCGAGGACCCTCTACGGGCTGCGCGACAGCTATCCGCGCGCCGGGCGGTCCCCGGTCGCCGAGGCCCACCGCGGCGGACGACCGGTGTCGCTGGGCCCGGCGGAACTCGCCGAGCACGCCCAGGCGCGGCGCGTTCCGTCCCGGGACTTCTTCCTGACGGCCCTTCCCCTGCAGGGGGACCACGGCTGCCTGGTGGCCGTGAGCGAGCGCCCCGAGGGCTTCACCGACGGCGACCGCAGGTGCCTGGAACTCATCTCCGACGCGGTCGCCTTCACCGCCCCGGCCGCGCCCGCCGAGGCCGGTGAACTGCCGCCGAGCGCCTTCAACCTCGCCATGGACAGCGGCCGCGTCCGGGTGGGAGACGACCTGCTGGACCTGTTCGGCCTGGACCCCGTGGAGTTCGACGGCCGCGTCGAGACGCTGCTCAGCCTGACCGTGCCCGAGGACCTGCCGTCGCTGATGTCCGTGGTGGAGGCCGACCACATGTCCATCGGCGACCGGGAGCTGGAGTTCCGGGTGCTCCAGCCCACCGGCCCCCCGAAGTGGCTCCGGCTGCGCGGGCGCCTCCTGCCCGGCGGCGAGGGCCGCCCGGCACGGCTCGTGGGCACGGTCGTCGACGTCTCCACGTTGCGCTCCGACGTCACCGACGTGGCCCGTGTCCAGCGCCTGGCCGCCGCGCTGGCCACCGCCGTCACCGTCCGCGACGTCGGCAAGGCCGTGGTCGCCGCCCTGCGCCGGCCGCTGCGGGCCGACCGGATCGCACTCGCCGAGCTGGAGAGCGACCGGCTCGTCGTCACCGTCCTCGACCCGCCCGAACCCGAGGCCTGGCCCGAGCTGTGGCGGTCGGAGTGGCGCACCGAGTGGCCCGACGCACCCGTGCGCGCCATGCCCACCCTCGCCGCCGCGCTGCGCGAGGGCCGGGCCCGCATCTGGCCCGCCGGCAGCCCCCTGGAACGCGCCCTGGCGGAGGTCGGCCCCGGCGGCCTCGCCGTCCTGCCGCTGCCCGCCGGGAACCGCATGGCCGGCGCCTGCCTGATCGGCTGGGACACCCCGCACGACTTCGGCACCGACGAGCGCGCGCTGCTCACCGCCTGCGCCGGCCTCGCCGGACAGGCCCTGGTGCGGGCCCGGGCCTTCGACGCCGAGCACGAACTGGTCGGCATGCTCCAGCGCCAGCTGCTGCCGCGCAGCCTGCCCCGCCTGCCGGGCGCGGTGGCCGTCGCCCGCTACCTGCCCAGCACGGCGGGGCTCGAACTCGGAGGCGACTGGTACGACGTCATCCCGCTGCCCGACAACCACGTCGCCCTCGTCATCGGCGACGTCCAGGGCCACAGCGCAGGCGCCGCCACCCTCATGGGCCAGATGCGCACCGCCCTGCGCGCCTACGCCGTCGAGGGACACCCGCCGGACGTGGTGGTCGCGCACGCCAACCGGCTCCTCATGGACATGGAGAGCGACCTCTTCGCCACCTGCTGCTACGTCGACATCGACCTGGAGGAGGGGGCCGCCTGGTGCGTGCGCGCCGGGCACCTGCCGCCGGTGCTGCGCTACCCGGACGGCCGGACCGAGGTCGCCGAGGCCGAGGGCGGTCCGCCCCTCGGGGTGGTCACCCGGGCCGACTTCCCCATGAGCCCGCTCCGGCTCCCGCCCGGCACCGTGATCGCCCTGGCCACGGACGGTCTCGTCGAGACGCCCGACTCCGACATCGACGAAGGCATGGACCACCTCGCCGAGCGGCTGGGCGCCGCGGCCCCCACCGACCTGGGACTCGTCGCCGACGCCCTCCTGGGCGACGCCCCGCGCAGCGACGACGTCGCCCTGCTCCTCATGCGCTACGACGGCATGGACCTGCGCCCGCTCCGGGAGAGCTGGACGGTCTGGCGGGTGCCGCAGGCCGTCGGGCACGCCCGCCGCTTCGCCCGGCGCACCCTGCGTTCCTGGGGCGTCACCGTGGACTACGACGCCGCGCTCCTCGTCGTCTCCGAACTCGTCACCAACGCCCTGGTCCACACCGACGGCAAGGTCCGGATGGACCTGACCCTCGTCAACAACCGTCTGCGGATCGCCATCGCCGACGCCTCCCCCCGCTCCCCGGTCAGACCGACCAGCATCGGCTGGGAGGCCACCGGCGGCCGGGGCATCCTGCTCGTCGAGGCGCTCTCCGCGACCTGGGGCACCCTGCCGGTCAGCGGCGGCAAGCAGGTGTGGGCGGAGCTGGTGCTGGGACGCTGAGCGGTTCCCCGTTGGCAGCCCGGCCGGACGGGTACCCGGCGCGGTGTAGGACGGAGAAACCGCCACGAGCCGAAGGAAGAGGAACATCATGGCTCAGCATGTCCGCGACATCATGACCGGCGACCCGGTCACCGTCGAGCCGCAGACCTCCGTCGCCGAGGTGGCACGCATCATGCGCGACGAGGACCTCGGAGCCGTCCTGGTGACGGACGGCGACCATCTGCGAGGTCTGGTCACCGACCGTGACCTCGTGGTGCGGTCGGTCAGCCGGGGCGGCGACCCGGAGCGGATCACCGTCGCCGGCGCGTGCAGCGACGAGCTGGTCACCGTCGGCCCCGACGAGGACCTGGCCCAGGCGGTGGAGCTGATGCGCGAGCACTCCGTGCGCCGCATCCCGGTCGTCGACCACGGGCACCCCGTGGGCATCGTCTCCCTGGGCGACATGGCCATGGAGCGCGACCCGGACTCGGCGCTCGGCGACATCAGCGCCGCGCGCCCCAACGCCTGACGAACAGCGACCCGCCCGACGGTCCCGCGCACCCCGCCGTGCGCGGGACCGTCGTGGGTCCGGTCGCAGTTCTACCGCACACGACTGCTGAACACCGGACGGGGGAAGGGGAGTTCGACGGCGGGGCGCAAGCGTTCCGGTCCGGGTTTGTTCGGTTTTTCGCTGGGGACTCGAACAGCAGCGGAAGCAGAAGGAAGATGATGAGTCGTGGAGTCCATGGACACCAGTGAGAAGCCCGCCGTCCGTCAGCACGAAACCGGCTGGTCGAAGGCGCGCCGCCTGCGCGGAAAGGCCGCGCTGCGGACCTGCCTCCCCGCCGTCGAGGACCGGAGCACCCGGGGGACGGCGCACTCCGGCGCGGAGTGGAACATTGTCCGGGGCGAGGACTGATCCCTCTCCGGACGGCCCTCCGGACGACCGCGCGGTGACGACCCGAGTAACTGCGCGCATCGACAACTAAAAGAAGTGATGTTCACATCCGCCGGATCACGACTAAGGTGAACCGAATGAAGGCTCTCGTGCTGTCCGGCGGTGCAGGAACACGGCTGAGGCCGATCACCCACACGTCGGCCAAGCAACTCGTGCCCGTGGCCAACAAGGCCGTCCTGTTCTACGGGTTGGAGTCGCTCGCCGAGGCCGGCATCACCGACGTGGGCATGATCGTCGGGGAGACCGCCGAGGAGATCGAGGAAGCGGTGGGGGACGGGTCGAAGTTCGGCCTCAAGGTCACCTACATCCCCCAGGAGCGGCCCCTCGGGCTGGCCCACGCGGTGCTGATCGCCCGGGACTACCTCGGTGACGACGACTTCGTGATGTACCTCGGCGACAACTTCATCGTCGGCGGCATCACCGGCCTCGTCGACGAGTTCCGCGACCACCGGCCCGACGCCCAGATCCTGCTCACGCGCGTGGCCGACCCCCGCGCCTTCGGGGTCGCCGAACTCGACCCGTCCGGCCAGGTGATCGGCCTGGAGGAGAAGCCCGACCAGCCCAAGAGCGATCTCGCGCTGGTCGGCGTCTACATGTTCACGCCCCGCATCCACGAGGCGGTCCGCGCCATCGAACCCTCCTGGCGCGGCGAACTGGAGATCACCCACGCCATCCAGCACCTGATCGACGCCCGCGCCGACGTGCGCTCCACGGTCATCAAGGGCTACTGGAAGGACACCGGCAACGTCGGCGACATGCTCGAGGTGAACCGCACGGTCCTCGAAGCGATGGAGCGCCGTATCGATGGCGACGTGGACGACGCGTCGGAGACCATCGGGCGGGTGGTGGTCGAAGAGGGTGCGCGGATCGTCAACTCCCGTATCGTCGGGCCCGCCGTCATCGGCTCGGGCACCGTCGTCAGCAACTCCTACGTCGGTCCCTTCACCTCCGTCGCGGAGAACTGCCGGATCACGGACAGCGAGCTGGAGTTCTCGATCGTGCTGCGGGACTCCTCGATCCAGGGCGTCGGCCGCATCGAGTCCTCGCTGATCGGCCGGCACGTCGAGGTGACCCCGGCCCCCAGCGTCCCCAGCGCCCACCGCTTCGTCCTCGGAGATCACAGCAAGGTGCAGATCACTTCATGAACCTCCTCGTCACCGGCGCCGCCGGGTTCATCGGCTCCCGCTACGTCCGCGCACTGCTCGCCTCGGACGCGCCCGACGCGCCGCGCATCACCGTGCTGGACAAGCTCACCTACGCCGGCACCCTCGACAACCTCGAACTGACCCATCCGCGGCTGGAGTTCGTCCAGGGCGACATCTGCGACGCCGAGCTGGTCGACAAGCTGACGGCCGACGCGGACCAGGTCGTGCACTTCGCCGCGGAGTCCCATGTGGACCGCTCGATCAGCGGCGCCGCCGACTTCGTCCGCACCAACGTCCTCGGCACCCAGACCCTGCTGGACGCCGCCCTGCGGCACGGCACGGGCCCCTTCGTGCACGTCTCCACCGACGAGGTCTACGGCTCCATCGAGTCCGGCTCATGGCCGGAGGACCACCCGCTGCAACCGAACTCGCCCTACTCGGCCTCCAAGGCCTCCTCCGACCTGCTCGCGCTGGCCTACCACCGCACCCACGGCCTGGACGTGCGCGTCACGCGCTGCTCCAACAACTACGGCCCGCACCAGTTCCCCGAGAAGGTCATCCCGCTGTTCGTCACCAACCTCCTCGACGGCCACAAGGTGCCCCTGTACGGCGAGGGCCGCAACATCCGCGACTGGCTGCACGTCGACGACCACTGCCAGGGCGTCGACCTCGTCCGCACCCAGGGCCGGCCCGGCGAGGTCTACAACATCGGCGGCGGCACCGAACTCACCAACAAGGAACTCACCGGCCTGCTCCTGGACGCCTGCGGAGCGGACTGGGACCGGGTGGAGTACGTCGAGGACCGCAAGGGCCACGACCTGCGCTACTCCGTCGACTGGTCCAAGGCCCGTGACGAACTCGGTTACCGCCCCCGTCACGACTTCACCACCGGCCTCGCCGAGACCGTCGCCTGGTACCGCGACAACCGGACCTGGTGGGAGCCCCTGAAGCAGCGCGTCGCCCAGGAGCAGGCATGAGGTGGCTGATCGCCGGGGCGGGCGGGATGCTCGGCCGTGACGTCGTCGAGGAACTCACGCGGCGCGGCGAGACCGTCGTGGGCCTCGACCGCGCCGCCCTGGACGTCACCAACCCTTCGGTCGTCGACGCGGCCGTCCGGGAGCACCGCCCCGAACTCGTCGTGAACTGCGCCGCCTACACGGCCGTCGACGACGCCGAGACCGACGAGGCCGGCGCCCTGGAGATCAACGGCGACGGTCCGCGTCTGCTGGCCCGGGCCTGCGCCGCGCACGACGCCCGCCTGGTCCACGTCTCCACGGACTACGTCTTCTCCGGCGAGGCCCGCTCCACCCCCTACCCGGAGGACCATCCGACGGGGCCGCGCACCGCCTACGGCCGCACCAAGCTGGCCGGGGAGCGGGCCGTACTGGAAGAGCTCCCCGGGGCGAGCGCGATCGTGCGCACGGCATGGCTCTACGGCGTCCACGGCTCGAATTTCGTCCGGACCATGATCGGCCTGGAAGCCCGCCGGGACACCCTCGACGTCGTGGACGACCAGCGCGGGCAGCCCACCTGGAGCGCGGACGTGGCCGAGCGGATCGCCGACCTCGGCCCCCGGCTCGGCCCTGCAACGCACGGCGTCTTCCACGCCACCAACTCCGGTGAGGCCACCTGGTTCGACCTCGCCCGCGAGGTGTTCTCGCTCATCGGCGCAGACCCGGACCGGGTGCGCCCCACCAGCAGCGCGGCCTTCCCCCGGCCCGCCCCCCGCCCGGCGTACAGCGCCCTCGCACACCGACGGTGGCAGGAGATCGGCCTGCCGCTGCCGCGCGACTGGCGCTCCGCCCTGCATGAAGCACTGCCCCGCATCCGCAAGGAAGGTCTTCCTCGTGAAACGCCATGAGTTCCTCCGGGAACTGCACAAGGTCAGCGCCAACCGCAACTACCTGGAGATCGGCGTCAACGACGGGCGCAGCCTGACGCTGTCCCGCGTCCCCAGCATCGCGATCGACCCCGCCTTCAAGGTGGTCTCGGAGCTGAGGTGCGACGTCCACCTGGTGAAGGCCACCAGCGACGACTTCTTCGCGCGCGACAACCCGCTCCAGCACCTCAAGGGCGGCCGTCACCCGCTGCGCAACCTGCGCCGCGGCCGCAGCCCGATCGGCTACTGGCGCAAAACGACCCTGGATCTGTCGTTCATCGACGGAATGCACCTGTTCGAGTTCGCACTGCGCGACTTCATGAACGTCGAGAAGTACTCGGACTGGGGCAGTGTGATCGTCCTCGACGACATGCTGCCGCGCAGCATCGACGAGGCGGCCCGGGACCGGCACACCAACGCCTGGACCGGTGACGTCTACAAGATCACCGAGGTGCTGGCGCGCTACCGTCCCGACCTGGTCACGGTGCAGGTGGACACCGCCCCCACCGGCCAGCTGGTCGTCTTCGGCGCCGACCCGGACAACCGGGTCCTGCACGACAAGTACGACGAGATCATGGCCGAGTACAAGATCCCCGACCCGCAGAAGGTCCCGGAGGCGATCCTGGAGCGGGCCGGCGCGGTCCGCCCCGAAACCCTCCTGGGAGCGGGCTTCTGGCGCCCCCTCACCCAGGCCCGCAACAGGGGCCTGCCCCGCTCCATCGGCTGGGAGCCCCTGCGCAAGGCCCTGCAGCAGGTCGGCGTGAGCCGCTGAACGAGGGTGTCGGCCACCCCCCCGGGGGCGGCCGGCGCCGACGACCTTCCCGGCCTTCCGGGGCACAGGCCCGGACGCCACGCGCGTCTGGGCCTGCGGTGTGTCCAACCGGCCGAACCGGCCGAACCGGCCGACAAGGTCTCCACCGCCTTCGGCCGCCGCGTCGGCCAGGGCCTGGGCCTTGGACATGGGCGCGCCCCTCGTCCTCGGTGTGATCTGCGGCTTCTTCGTGGCCCGCTTCCTGCGCTGCCACGCGCCCGAGGTCATGCGCAAGTAGTCACCGCCGTACGACGCCCGAAGGGCGGCACCCCGCCAGGGGGTGCCGCCCTTCGGCGTTCCGTACAGCGAGCAGAGGTCCGCGCCGGCCTCAGTACGCGCCCCGGCCTGTCCGCCGACGACGCATGCGTGCGCCTGGCACACCGAGCACCGTGGGCCCGGGTACGCCCGGCCCCACGCCACTGCGCCTGCCTCAGCCGTCAGTCGCGGTCCCCGGCCCGCCCCGCAGTTCCGCGTAGTACGCCAGGCAGGCCTCGTACGACGGCAGCAGCCCCTGCCGTTCCGCCTCCGCCAGGGTCGGGGCCTGCTCGTCCTTGGGGGACAGGAGCGGGGTGATGCCCTCGGGCCACTCGATGCCCAAGGCCGGGTCGAGGGGGTGGATGCCGTGTTCGCGGCCCGGGGCGTAACCCTCCGAGCACAGGTAGACCACCGTCGCGTCGTCCGTGAGGGCCATGAAGGCGTGGCCGAGGCCCTCCGCGAGGAACACCGCGTGCCGCGTGTCGTCGTCGAGCCGTACGGCCTCCCACTTCCCGTAGGTGGGAGAGCCCACGCGGATGTCGATCACCACGTCCAGGACGGCGCCGCGTACACACGTGACGTACTTGGCCTGGCTGGGCGGCACATCGGCGAAGTGCACGCCCCGCAGCACGCCCCGCCGCGAGACCGAGCAGTTGGCCTGGGCCAGGGACAGGTCGTGCCCCGTCGCCTCGCGGAACTCCGCACCCCGGTACCACTCGTGGAAGCTGCCCCGGTCGTCCGGGAAGATCTTGGGCTCCAGAACCCAGGCGCCCTCTATCCCCAGGGGTCGCATGCCGTCACCGCCCTCCGTTCCTGATACGGGAATTCACCTTGCGGCGCGCGGCTCCGAGCACGCGCCGGGCGCGCCGGGCCAGCCGCAGCGCGACACCGGGCCCCGGCACCGGCGTCACCAGGACACTTCCGCCCCCGGCCCGAAGGGCGAACGGCAGACCGGTGAAGCGAGCCCCGTCGGCACCCGGGTTCAGGCACACGGCCACGCGCCAGACGTCGTCCGAGAGATCCTGGGGCAGTTCCGCCTCCACCGCCGAGCCCGGCCGGTCCGCGTGGGGTGCGAGCGTGCCCGGCACCTCCAGGATCCGGCTGGAGGAGACGAACCTCAGCCGCACGTCCGTGTCGCCCGGGGTGTGCACCGGAAGCAGGACACGGAACCGCTCGTCGGAGACGGTGACATCCCCCAGTTGAACGCGGCCCAGCCCGAGCCGCTTGCCGCGCGGGCGGACCTCCAGGGAGAAGTTGCCGTGCGGCTCGGTCCAGTACGGCAGGACCGGGCGGTCGCCGACGATGCCCACCTCCGGCGTGGGCCGGTCCTCGCGCGGCGCCGGACCCAGCCGGCACTCCTTGGTCCAGCCGCCGGTCTTCACCCGGACGAGTGCGTCCCAGGCGCCGTCACGGGGCAGTTCGGCCGGGTCGACCGTGGCGGTCGCCCGCAGCACCAGCCGGACCTCCTCGCCGTCCCCGACCGGCACGGTCTCGCGTGTGAACTCCACCGGCTGGAAGTACTGCGCGGCGCTGGAGCGCTCCCGCAGCAGCAGATCGGCCGTGGCCTGTCCGAACCGCGCGGCGGTCTCCGAGGCCACCCACCGCACCGCCTCGGACACGTCCTTCGGTACGTCGGTCAGCGGCGCGGCCTCGGATGCGGCGGGGAAGAGCATCGGCTCGCCGCCGGACAGGTACTCGGCCGTGAAGCCGACGCGGAGCGAGCCGTCGCGCCACTCGATGTCGCCGGGGGTCGCCTTGGGGGCGACGCCCGCCTCCCACTCCGCGAAGGCCACCACGTCGTCGTACCGGTCGGCCGCCGTCAGCGCGGCGACGACCTGCTGCGTCGGCTGCAGCCCGGCCGCGACACCGGGCCCGAAGCGCTCGACGACGACCTCGTGGATCTCCGCGAACAGCTCCCTGCGGTAGTCGTCCGGCAGGTTCAGGAAGCGCCGGGCCCGCAGCCGCTCGACCATCTCCACGCGCAGCCAGCGCCGGAACAGCCGGTCGCGCACCGGACCCGGCTCCGTGTACTGCTCGACGACGTCGAGGGCCTCGCGGAGGTTCCTGAAGTAGCCGGCCGGGTCGAAGCGTTCGAAGCCGGCGTTGGAGCCGTCGTCCCGCCGGAGGTGGTAGTAGCAGACGTAGTCGCTGAGCACGGAGACGTTCTCCGCGCGCAGGTACGCCTCGGCGATGAAGACGTGGTCCTCCAGGCGCCGCCTGCCCTCGGGGAAGCGCAGGCCGATGCGGTCCAGGAAGGCCCGGCGGAACATCTTGTGCGGGGTGAGGCTGTCGATGAGCGGGGCGTTCTCGACGGTGGCGCGCGGGTGGTTGCGGCGGAACAGCTCCACCGGCACCCCGCGGCCCTTGCCGGCCATCTTGCCCACGACGACATCGGCGCCGTTGGCCACGCCGTAGTCGTACATCCGCTCCAGGGCCTCGTCGCCCAGGTAGTCGTCGTTGTCGACGAACATCACGAACTCGCCCCGGGAGGCCTCGATGCCGACGTTGCGGGGCTTGCCCGACCAGCCGGAGTTCTCCTGGTGGATGACCTTCATCCGGGGGTCCTCGGCGGCGAGAGAGTCGAGCCGGGCCGGGGTCTCGTCGGTCGAGCCGTCGTCGACGAAGATCACCTCGAACTCGTCGGGAGGCAGCGACTGCCGCTGCAGCGAGGAGATGCAGTCCTCGATGTAGACCCCCGGGTTGTACACGGGGATGATGACGCTGACCTTGACCGGCATCGGGTTTCCGGGCCCCTTCGGGTCGCTCGCCGTAGACGTCCTGTTGTAGTGCGTGTTGCCCGATGCTAACCCGGTGGGCGAGGCGGTCTCACCTTTCGAGACCTGGCCGTGATCATCTCCCCACACGGCAACTGAGCTGCGCTGCTTGTCTGTTCACCGTCAGGGGCGGGTCAGTTCGCCACATCCACGCCGTAGCCCCGGGCGAGGGCGTCGAGCCCTTGGTCGTACCCCTGCCCCACGGTGCGCAGGCGCCACAACGGGCCGCGGCGGTAGATCTCGGCGAGGAGCAGGGTGCGCTCGGTGGTCGCGGCGTCCAGCGTGGCCTGGACCACCGGTGCGGCGCTGGTGCCCGGACCGGAACTGATGTGGATGGCGCCGACGTCGCCGAAGGTCGGGGAGCCGTCGATGGCGGCGGCGATCACCACCTTGCGGGCAGAGGGCGGCAGCGCGGCAAGGCCGACGCTGACCGTCTGCTCGGTCGGCCCGTCGCTGTGCAGTCGCACCGTTCCGCCGGGATTCTCCGGTGCGCCGTAGAACACGAAGTCCTCGTCGAAGCCGACTTGTTCCTGCTCGTCGACGACGAACGCGACCACGTCGATCCCGCATGACGTCCGCTGGGCCCAGGATGCGGTGACGGTCCAGGGAGCCGCAGGGGCCCGTCCGCCCGACTGCGGCAGATCGACGACGCCGCCGCGCGGCAGGACGCGTGAGGCCGCTGCCCCGCAGGCCTGGCGCGGGAGCGGGACGATGACCGGGGCGTCGAGCCATGCGGCGTCGTGTGTGGGGAACGCGAGCGTGGTGATCCGCTTCATCCGGCGGTCCCGCTCGCCGCCCTCCAGGAGTACGACGTCGGTGACGCTCGCGGAGAGGTTGATCGCTGCCGCCCCGCCGAGCTCGACAATCCTGCTGCGAGCCGCCACGGCATCGGGGTGCTTGCCACCGAGTACCAGGACCCGTCGGCCGGAGAGAGGGCGGGCGGGGGTGGCCGGGGCCGGGTGTGCCGGGCGCGACGGCGTAACCGGCGCCGATTTCGCCGGGTCGGGGAGGACAGGGGCCGGGGCCTGCTGAACGGGAACGGGCGGTTGGACAGGTGCCTGCGCGAGGGCCGCAGCCGGCATTGCGGGAGATGAGGTCGCGGCTTCCGCGGGTCGTGCCCGCTCATGTGGCGTTCCCGGCCGCACATCCTCCAGCAGCCGTACGAACGTGGGCTCGTCGAGTACGGGCACCCCCTCCGCCAGCGCACGACGCGCCTTGCCGGAGCCGGACGAGACGTCGTTGGTCACCAGCGCGCTGGTGTGCCGGCTGACGGACGTCATGACGTTCAGACCCGCATCGAGCGCCCGCCGCTCCAGCTCGGCGCGTGACATCCGCGTCTCACCGGTGATCGCGATCTTCATGCCTTGCACCAAGGGCCCGCCCGGCTCCGGCCGCCCCGGATTGCGGTACGCGCACGGCGCCTTGGATGTCCGGGGTGCGAACCGGGGGTCCTGGCGCGGCGGGCAGGGCACGAGGGGCAGCGGGAGTTCGAGACGTGCTGCCTCCTGCAGCGAGGCGCGCAGGACCCCCGCCAGCACTCGGGTGTCGTCGAGCGCGTCGTGGGCCGTGACCTGGGGGACGCCGTAGTGGGCGGCGAGCGTGCCCAGCCTGAGGTCCTCGGTCGGGGGATCGACCCGCCGGTTCAGTGCGAGGGTGCACAGACGACGAGCCACCGGCAGCGTGGCTCCGACGCGGGCGAACTCGTGGGCGAGGAAGTCGTAGTCGAACTGGGCGTTGTGCGCGACGAGCACCCGGTCCCGCAGCATCGCCGCGATCCGCGGCGCGACCTTGTCGAAGACCGGCGCGCCGCGCAGCCTCTCGGCCGTCAGCCCGTGGACACGCACCGGCCCGGGATCGCAGCCGGGGTCGAGGAGCGTCGAGAACTCGTCCGTCTGTTCCCCGTCCGGCCCCAGCGTCACCACGGCCAGGGACAACACTCGGTCGCGGCGGGCGACCAGGCCTGACGTTTCCACGTCGACCACTGCCCAGTCGTAGGGGTAGTCGCGCAGCCCGGACGCATCAAAGGCAGGGGAGAGGAGAGACATGGAGGAAGAATGGAGGGATCTTCACTGACCCTTCAACCTGGATGCCGATTCATCCGTATAAGTGGATATTGCTCGGCACCCTCTAGGGTGATGACGTGCGCCTGCTCCTCATGTCCGACACCCACCTGCCCAAGCGGGCCAGGGAACTGCCCGCCCCCCTGCTCGCCGAACTGCCGCACGCCGATGTCGTGTTCCATGCCGGGGACTGGGTCGACACGGACACCCTCGATCTGCTGGAGGCCCGCTGCCGGAGGCTCGTCGGTGTGTACGGCAACAACGACGGGGCTGATCTGCGGGCCCGGCTGCCGGAGGTGGCGTACGCGGAACTGGACGGGGTGCGGTTCGGCGTGATCCACGAGACGGGCGCCAAGCAGGGCCGGGAACAGCGGTGCGCCGCCCGTTTCCCCGACCTGGACGTGCTGGTCTTCGGCCACAGCCACATCCCCTGGGACACCACGGCCCCCTCCGGCCTGCGTCTGCTGAATCCGGGCTCCCCGACGGACCGACGCCGTCAGCCCCACTGCACCTACATGACCGCCACGGTCACCGAAGGGCTGCTCACGGACGTGGAACTGCACCGGCTGCCGCCCCGCGCACCGCGCTGAACCGCCCCGGCCAGGCGCGTGACATGATCGCCGCTTGGGTCGGGACGAGGGATACCTCCTGGCCAACCGGCAGGCCGAGGCCGGTACGCGCTTCGACGCGCTGGCGGCCCTCTTCGACGCCTCGACGTTCCGCCATCGAGACGGCCGGGGTCGCCGAGGGGTGGCGCTGCTGGGAGGTCGGGGCCGGCGGGCCGAGCGTGGCGGCGTGGCTGCGCGAGCGCGTCGGGCCGACCGGGCGCGTGCTCGCGACCGACATCGACGTGTCCTGGACCGGGACGGCCGCCACCGAGGGGGTCGAGGTGCTCCGGCACGACGTCGGCCGCGACGCCCCTCCGCCGGGCCCCTTCGACCTGGTGCACGCCCGTCTCGTCCTGGTCCACGTCACCGAGCGCGACGCCGCGCTGCGCGCCATGGTCCGGGCGCTCAGGCCCGGCGGGCTGCTGCTGGTCGAGGACGCCGACCCGGCGCTGCAGCCGCTGATCTGCCCCGACGAGCACGGCCCCGAGCAGGAGCGGGCCAACCGGCTCCGCACCGGCTTCCGTGAGCTGCTGCGACAGCGCGGCGCCGATCTCTCCTACGGGCGCAGACTGCCGCGGCTGCTGCGCGAGGCGGGCCTCGTGGACGTCGAGGCCGACGCCTACTTCCCGATCACCTCGCCCGCCTGCGACGTCCTGGAGGCGGCCACCGTCCGGCAGGTGCGGGACAGGCTCGTCGCCGCGGGCCTCGCCAGGGACGAGGAGATCGACGAGCATCTCGCCGCCGTCGAGGCGGGACGCCTGGACCTCGCCACCTCGCCGATGATCTCCGCGTGGGGCCGCAGACCGACCGGCGACGGCTCGCAGCGACTCATCTGGAGTCGGCCCTCCGCAGCCTCCAGGCACCCCTCACCCGTCGTTTCTTTCCCCCGCGAAGCCGGTGCTGTCGAAACCGGGCTCCAGTTCCACACCGGTGGCATTCAGGAAGAAGGCCACCATGTGGTACTGCCCCACCAGCATGGCGATCTCGATCAGTTCGGCGTCGCCGAAGTGCTCGGCCAGACCCTCCCAGGTCGCGTCGGACATCGCGGCATCACCGTGCAGCTCGTCCGCCGCGCGGATCAGGTGCCTCTGGAGGTCCGTCCAGCCGGGTGCCTCCGGCCCTTCGCCGATGCGGTCGATGTCCGCGTCCGCGACACCCGCGGCCCTGGCCAGGGGGAGGTGCCGCCCCCACTCGTACCGCGCGCCGGTGTTCCATGCGGTGCGCAGGATCAGCAACTCGCGCAGGTCTCCCGGCAGTCGGCCCCTGCCGAGCAGTTGGCCGCCGAAAGGCATGAACTGCTCGTAGAGATCGGGATGGCGCACGAGCGTGGTGAAGATGTTCGGGATCCCGCCCCCGGGGTCGTGGGGAGCGGCGGCCAGCAGTTTCCTGGTCCGGGGGTCCCACTGTTCTTCGGGGAGCGGCTCCAGTCGTGGACGGCTCGGTCGGGCGGATTCGTGGCGCTGTGACATGGCGGCCTCCGGTTTCCGAGGGACTCACCCTAGGAGACCGGCTGAACGCCTGGCCGTGAAGGGCCGGGACCAGTCAGCCCGTCGGGTCGAGAACGATCTTGCGGACACCGTCGGAGCGGCCGGCGAACAGTTCGTACGCCGCCGGTCCATCGGAGAGGGCGAAGTGGTGGGAGACCACGACCTCGGGCTTGATCCGTCCGGCACGGGTGAGGGCGATCAGGGGAGGGAGTTCGTAGTGCACCGAGCACAGCCCGATGGCGAACTCCAGTTCCTTGATCTGCGCCAGTCCCATGTGGAACGGGAACGCCTTGTTCTGACTGACCCCGATGACGCTGACGCGACCGGCCTGCCGGACGGCCTTGAGGGCGAGTTCGATGGTGGCGTCGGAGCCCACGGCCTCCACCACGGCGTCCGGCCCGCGGCCGGATGTCATCTCCCGGACGGCCGACCGCACGTCGTCTCCTTCGACCGGCTCGACGCCCAGGCCTGCGGCGAAGGCGCGGCGCTCCGCGACCAGGTCCACGCCCAGCACCCGTGCCGCGCCCATCGCGAAGGCGGACTGAGCGGCCATGAGGCCGACCGGGCCGAGGCCGACGACCAGGACGGTCTCACCGGGTTGGATGCGGGCACGGCGGCAGCCGTACCAGGCGGTGGGGGCGTTGTCCGTCAGGACGAGGGCGGCCTCGTCGGAGATGTCCTCGGGCAGGTGCACCAGATTGACGTCGGCGCAGGGCACGGCCAGGAGTTGGGCCTGGCTGCCCGGGAGCTTCGGGCTGACTCCGTAGCAGAGCTCCGTGCTCGACGTGGCGCGCTCGCAGCGGGCGGTGAACCCGGCCGCACACTGCCGGCACTGCGCGCAGCCGACGGAGGCGGGCACCAGAACCCGGTCGCCGGGCTTGAACCGGGTGACCTGGCCGCCGGTGTCGACCACCACGCCGACACACTCGTGTCCCGGCGTGTAGCCCAGTTCCGGGCTGAACGCGTTGCCGCCGTAGATGTGCAGGTCGCTGCCGCAGATCCCGGCCGCGGTCACCTGCACCACGGCGTCGGTGGGGCTGGTGACGGCCGGGTCGGGGACCTCCCCGTAGCGGATGTCGTGACGGCCGTGGTAGGTCAGTGCCTTCATCGGATCTCTCCCTCCCCCCGGCCCGTCAGTCCGCGATCTTCAGCACCAGCTTGCCGTGGTTGTCACCACGGAACAGGCGCATCAGGGTCTCGGGGAACGCCGCGACCGAGCCGGACACCACGTCCTCCAGGGACTTCAGCCGGCCTTCCGCCCGCCACGCGGCCATCTGCGCGATGCCCTCCGCGTACCGATCGGCGTAGTCGAACACCACGATGCCCGTCATGGAGGCGCGGTTCACCAGCAGCGACAGGTAGTTGGCGGGGCCTTGCGGCTTGGTGCTGTTGTATTGGGAGATCGCGCCGCAGACCACGACGCGGGCGCCGCGCGCCAGCCGCAGCAGCACGGCGTCCAGAACGTCGCCGCCGACGTTGTCGAAGTACACGTCGACGCCGTCGGGGGCGTGTTCGCGCAGGGCCTTGCGGATGTCCTCGCTCTGGTAGTCGATCGCGGCGTCGAAGCCGAACTCGTCCACCACCATCCGGCACTTGGCCTCGCCGCCGGCGATGCCGATGACCCGGCATCCGAGGATCTTGGCGATCTGTCCGACGACGCTGCCGACGGCCCCGGCCGCTCCGGAGACCACGACGGTCTGCCCCGGCTCGGGACGCCCGACCTCGATCAGGCCGAAGTAGGCCGTCAGGCCCGACATGCCGAGCGTGCCGAGATAAGTCGGCAGGGGAGCGGCCGCGGGGTCGACCTTGGTCACGCCGCGCCCGTCCGACACGCAGTACTCCTGCACGCCGAACGTGCCCGACACGTGGTCGCCGACCGCGAACCCGGAGTGCCGGGAGGCGATCACCCTGCCCACCGCCCCGGCGCGCATCACCTCGCCGATCTCCACCGGGCGGATGTAGGACCTGCCCGCGTTCATCCAGCCGCGCATCGCCGGGTCGATCGACAGGCAGAGCACCTGTACCAGGAACTCCCCCTCGCCCGGCTGTCCCGCCGGCTCCTCGGCATGCTCCCAGTCGGTGGGGCGCGGCTCTCCCACGGGACGCGCGGCCAGGCGTATCTGGCGGTTGATCGTGCTCATCTCCGGCGCCTCTCCTCGGCTCCATACCGTCCAGTCGGTACGGCCGTGAGCGTACGGGGGGCCGCCGTCCGAGGCAAGAGCGAGTCCGCTACGACTTGCGGCTCATGCCGGTGAGCAGCTCGCGGGCAGGGAGTTACTCCTCTCCCGGCACCGCCATCTCTCCGAGGAGCGACCAGTCGTCCTGCGGGACGTTCGCGTTCACGATGCGCGGCGTCTCGGCCAGATGCGGAGGCAGCGTCTGCTGCGCGGCCTTGAAGTGGGCGGACTGTACGTGTGCGGCTCCGGCCTCGTCGTCGCGGAAGGCCTCGACGAGGACGTACTCCGACGGCTCGTCCACGCTGCGCGACCAGTCGAACCACAGGCAGCCGGGCTCGGCGCGCGTCGCCCGGGTGAAATCAGCGGCGATCTCGGGCCAACGGTCGGCGTGCTCGGGACGGACGCGGAACTTGGCGGTGATGAAGATCATGGGAATCCCTTCGCTGATGTGCTGGTATGCCGATGTGCAGACGCCGACACGATCGTACGAACCCGGCGTGATGGCGACGCGACGGGCTCGGCGCCGGCGATCAGGAGGCTCGGTGCGGGTGCACCGCCCCCTCCGTCGCGGTGAGCGGCACCCCGGTGCCGCCCCAGCGCAGCGCCACGACCTCGGCGGCGACGGACACCGCCACCTCCTCGGGCGTACGGGCCCCGAGGTCGAGGCCGACCGGTGAGCGCAGCCGGGACAGCTCGCGCTCCGTGAGCCCGGCCTCGGCCAGCCGTGCCGCCCGGTCGGCGTGGGTGCGGCGGCTGCCCATCGCTCCGATGTAGGCGGCCGGCCGGCGCAGCGCTTCCTGGAGCAGGGGCACGTCGAACTTCGGGTCGTGCGTGAGGACGCAGATCACCGTGCGCTCGTCGGTGTCGGTCTCGCGCAGATAGCGGTGCGGCCACTGCGCGACCACCTCGACGCCCTCGGGGAAGCGCCGGGGTGTGGCGAAGACGGGGCGGGCGTCGCAGACGGTGACCCGGTAACCGAGGAAGTCCCCGATGCGGGCCACGGCCGCCGCGTAGTCGATCGCGCCGAAGACCAGCATCCGCGGCGGTGGCGCGAAGGACTGCAGGAACACGCTCACGGAGTCCTCGCGGCGCTGCCCCTCGGGTCCGTAGTGCCGCAGGCCGGTGGCGCCGAGAGCGAGTTCGCCGCGGGCGTCGGCGGTCACGGCCGCGTCCAGGCCGCCGGCGCCGAGCGTGCCGAGGGTCCGGTCCGGCCAGACGGCGAGGGCCGCCCCGCGCGGCGCCGGGCCGTCGGTCACGGTCGCCACGGTGACCGGCTCGCCCGCCGCGACGGAGTCCGCGACCGCGCCGAAGCCGGGATCCCGCTCGGGCGTGACCGCGCGCACGAGCAGCGTGATCTCGCCGCCGCAGGTCAGACCGACCGCGAAGGCGTCCTCGTCGCTGTAGCCGAAGGTCTCCAGCCGGGCCTCGCCGCCCGCGGCGACGTCCTGCGCCAGTTCGAACACCGCACCCTCGACACAGCCCCCGGAGACGCTGCCCACGACCTCCTCGTCCGGGCCCACCGCCATCGCCGCGCCCGGGTCGCGCGGTGCGCTGCGGCTGACCTGGACGACCGTCGCGAGGCCGAACGGGACCCCGGCCGCGTACCAGCGGCCGAGCACCGGGAGAACGTCACGCACGAGCCGCTCCCTTCCTTGCGCGCACCCGCCGGGTACCCCGGCGGCGGTTAATTCCGTTGTGACCCTCCGTGCCGGTCTGCTGCACTGCTCAGGACAGCCACGTCACCGAGTCCGAAGGAGATTCAGATGCGCACTGCGTGCATGTCCCCCCAGCCAGGAACGGACCTCTCTCCGAAGGACATGACGCTTCGTGCACATGCTCAACCTTGGAATTCTCGCCCATGTCGACGCGGGTAAGACCAGCCTGACCGAGCGGCTGCTCCATTCGGCCGGGGTGATCGACGAGATCGGCAGCGTCGACGACGGGAACACCCGCACCGACACCCTCGCCCTGGAGCGCCGGCGCGGCATCACCATCAAGTCCGCCGTCGTCTCGTTCCCGCTCGACGGCGTGACCGTCAACCTCATCGACACCCCCGGTCACCCGGACTTCATCGCCGAGGTGGAGCGCGTCCTCGGCGTGCTGGACGGCGTCGTCCTCGTGATCTCCGCCGTCGAAGGGGTGCAGGCGCAGACGCGGGTGCTGATGCGGACGCTTCAGCGGCTGCGCATCCCGACCCTGCTGTTCGTCAACAAGATCGACCGGAGCGGGGCACGCCACGAGGCGGTGCTGCGGGAGATCTCGGCCCGGCTGACCCCCGCGATCGTGCCGATGGGGACCGCCACCGGCCTCGGCACCCGCGCGGCCCGCTTCACCCCCGGGCTCGGACCGGCCGCCGCCCTCGACGTTCTGACCGGGCACGACGACGCCCTGCTGGCCGCGTACGTCGAGCACACCGTCACGCACGCAGCGCTGCACAGGTCTCTCGTCGCGCAGACCCGGGAGGCGCTCGTCCATCCGGTCTACTTCGGCTCCGCCGCCACGGGCGCAGGCGTGGAGGCTCTCCTGTCAGGCATCGAAACGCTGCTTCCGGCTGCCGTCGGGGACGCGGACGGGCCGGTGTCCGCCACCGTGTTCAAGGTCGACCGGGGCCCGGCGGGGGAGAAGGTCGCCTACGTCCGGATGTTCTCCGGGACCCTGCGCACCCGTGACCGGGTTCCCTTCGGAGCGGACGGCGCCGAAGGCCGGGTCACCGGCATCAGCGTCTTCGGTCACGGCACGGACACCCGCGAGGACTGCGTCGCCGCCGGCCGGATCGCCCGCCTCACCGGGCTCGGCGACATCCGGATCGGTGACGCGATCGGCGAACCCCGCAAGGCCTACGAGCACTTCTTCGCCCCGCCGACCCTGGAGACGGTCGTCGTCCCCGGCCCGGACGTGAACAGGGGAGCGCTCCACCTGGCGCTCACCCAGCTCGCCGAGCAGGACCCGCTGATCGGACTGCGCCGCGACGAACGCCGGCAGGAGACGTCCGTGTCCCTGTACGGCGAGGTGCAGAAGGAGGTCATCCAGGCCACCCTCGCCGACGAGTACGGCCTCGACGTCACCTTCCGCGAGACGACGCCGCTGTGCGTCGAACGACCCGTCGGCACCGGGCAGGCCGTGGAGTTCAACAAGAAGGACCCCAACCCCTTCCTCGCGACGGTCGGCCTGCGCGTCGACCCCGCGCCGGTCGGCTCGGGCGTCGGCTTCCGGCTGGAGGTGGAGCTCGGGTCGATGCCGTACGCCTTCTTCAAGGCCGTCGAGGACACTGTGCGCGAGACCCTCGACCAGGGCCTGCACGGGTGGCAGGTCACCGACTGCGTGGTCACCATGACCCACAGCGGCTACTCGCCCCGTCAGAGCCATGCCCACCAGGGCTTCGACAAGAGCATGTCGAGCACGGGCGCCGACTTCCGCGGCGTGACCCCGCTGGTGCTGATCGAGGCGCTGCGCCGGGCCGGGACGCGCGTCCACGAGCCGATGCACCGCTTCCGCATCGAGGCGCCCGCCGACACCCTCGGCGCCCTGCTGCCGGTCCTCGCCGGGCTCGCGGCCGTACCCGAGACGACGCGGAACCGGGAGGACATCTGCGTCCTCGAAGGGACCGTGCCGGCCGCCCGGGTGCACGCCCTCGAACAGAAACTGCCGGGGCTCACCCGGGGTGAGGGCGAGCTGGAGAGCTCCTTCGCCCACTACGCGCCCGTCACGCACGGCACGATCCCGGAGCGGCCGCGCACCGACCACAACCCGCTGAACAGGAAGGAGTACTTGTTGAACGTGACACGAAGGGTGTGTGGCTGAGGTGTGAGGGTTGCCCGAGAGGGAACTTACTCCAGAGTCAGAGGTGTTGACGGTGTCGTGACATCGCCGGACTGTAGTGGACATGCCGACAATCCGAGCGCGTCTGCTGATCGTCCTGGTTGTCCTCTTAGGGTCCGTGTCGGTGGCGGGCGTCCCGCCGGCCACCGCCGCGTCTCCTCCGGGCTCCCTCTGGTTCGACGACCCGACCGTCACCGTGCAGGGCGGCCGCTTCACCGACGCCCACGGCCGCGAGATCGTGCTGCGCGGCTACAACGTCTCCGGTGAGACCAAGCTCGCGGAGAACAAGGGCCTGCCCTTCGCCTCGGTCGCCGACGCCCGCAAGTCGGCGACCGCGCTGCGCGCCCTCGGCGGCGGCAACACCATTCGCTTCCTGCTCTCCTGGGCCTATGCCGAGCCCGAGCGCGGCCAGGTGGACACGGCCTATCTGGCCGCCGCCACCGACCAGATGAAGGCCTTCCTCGACGCCGGCATCCGGGTCTACCCCGACTTTCACCAGGACCTCTACTCCCGGCACCTCTTCGACACCGACAGCTGGTACACCGGCGACGGCGCGCCCAAGTGGGCGGTGGACGCCGGGAACTACCCGGACGAGTCCTGCGGCATCTGCCTCTTCTGGGGGCAGAACATCACCCAGAACGAGGCCGTGAAGCGCGCCACGTACGACTTCTGGCACAACGCGCACGGCGTGCAGGACGCCTTCCTCGCCACCGCCCAGAAGGCCATGGCGTACGTGCAACAGCACCTCAGCGCGGACCAGTTCAAGGGCATCGTCGGCTTCGACCCCTACAACGAGCCGCACGCGGGCGTCTACGACTCCGGGCAGACCAGCCGCGCCTGGGAGAAGGACGTGCTCTGGCCGTTCTACGAGAAGTTCCGGGCCCGCATGGACACGGCCGGCTGGCGCGACAAGCCCGCCTTCGTCGAGCCGAACCTCTTCTGGAACGCCAACCTCGACTTCCAGAAGCAGGAGGGCGGCCTGCTGGACGCCGGCACACTCGGCCCGCGCTACGTCTTCAACACCCACTTCTACGACCAGAAGGCTATCTCCGGCGTCTTCATGTGGGGCAAGGCGGCCGACGGTCAGTACGCGGGTGACTTCCGCACCGTCCGCGACCGCGCCGCCGCCGCGGGGACGGCCTCCGTGGTCAGCGAGTTCGGGCACCCGCTGGCGGGCAATGTCTCCGACAAGGCGCCGACCGTCCTCAAGGCGATGTACCAGGCCCTCGACTCCCGCCTGAAGGGCGCCGACTGGTGGTCCGACCCGGCTGCCTCGGGGCGCGTGCTCTCCGGCTCCCAGTGGCAGTGGGACATCTACAACGGCCGCCACCGCGAGCTGATGAACGGCAACCCCGACAAGGTGCTCACGACGGGTGACGCCTGGAACGACGAGGACCTGTCCGCCGTACGCCTCGACGACGCGGGCAAGCCGGTACTGCGTCAGGACGCCCGGCTCCTGGACCGCGTCTACCCGAGCGCCACGGCCGGTACCACGGTCGGCTTCACCTACGAGGACCGCTCCCGGGACGGCTCGACGACCCTGACCTGGAACCCGGTGCCCAGCTCCCTGCCGAACGTGCAGCGGCTGGTGGGGTCCGGGCAGTACGGGCTGCTGCTGTGGCGCTCGGACGGCGGCTCGGCGCCCACCGAGCTGCATCTGCCGGCGAGCTTCCCGACCGCGTCCACCACGGTCGTCTCCGACCTGGGCACGGCCCACGCCCCGCCGGCGTACACCTCGGCGACCCCGGTCGGCGTGGCGCAGGAGCCGGGCGGCACGGGAAGCCGCCGCCTGCTGCTCACCGCGCCGGACTCGGGCGTCCTGCACTACGCGCTGGTGACCAACGGGGCGACGGCTCCCTCGGCGGATCTGCTCGCCGCGGCCCGCTCCGAACTGGCGGCGTGGGCGGCGAAGGAGGTCAACTAGCGGACGGGCTCGTCCAGTCGGCCGCCACATGGCCGAGCCGGACGCGCTGCGGGTGGTCACCGACCGGCACGGACACGACCTTCTTCCCGGTGGCGAAGTCGATGGCCGTGACCTGGTCGGTGCCGCTCTCGGAGACCACGCAGGACTTGCCGTCACCGCTGACCGTGGCCCAGTAGGGCTTGGAGGCGGTGACGAGCGGGCCCTCCTGGAGGGTGGCGCGGTCCACGACGGTGGCGTAGTCGTCCATGGTGCCCGCGACGCACAGCTTGCGTCCGTCCGGGCTCATCGAGATGCCGTGGTGGCGCGAGTCGTTGACGAAGCTCGTGCGGTCGTCACTGGTCGCCGAGTTCTTCGGCAGGGTCTTGGTGCGGGTGATCTTGTCGGTGGCGATGTCGTACTCGAAGAAGCCGTTGAAGAAGGAGACCTGGAAGTACAGCTTCGACTCGTCCGGCGAGAGGACGGCCGGGCGGACCGCGTCGGAGTAGTCCTTGAGGCCGAGCGCGTCCAGCTTCGGGCGCATGTCGATGACCTTGACCTGCTTGAACGTCGTGGCGTCGACGACGGTGATGCGCCGGTCGCCCTTCGTCCAGTCCAGCCACGGTGCGTCGGTCTGAGTGTTCACGTCGCCGATCGCCATGTTGTAGATGTACTTGCCGTCCTGGGTGAAGATGTTCTCGTGCGGCTTGTCGCCGGTGCCGAACCTGCCCAGTTCCTTGCCGGAGACGATGTCCAGCACATGGACGGTGTTGGAGGTCGACGCCGAGACCGCGACCCGCTTGCCGTCGGGGGAGACCGCCATGTGGTCGGAGCGGTAACCGGACACGGGGAAGCGCCAGTTGACCCGCCCGGAGGCGAGGTCGATCGAGACGACGTCGGCGAAGCTCGGCCGCGAGACGACCACCGACGCCCCGTCCGGCGTGGAGTACATGTCGTCGACGAACTGGTCATGGCCCTCGCCGACGCTGTTGCGGATCGCCATGAAGTAGACCCACCTGATCGGATCGGCGTTGATCTCCGCCATCCGCTCGGCCTTGTCCGGGATGACGTTGATCCGGCCGATCTTCGAGAAGTCGCCGGTGGACCGGATGACTTCGGCGGTGCCGTCCCAGTTGTTGCCCACGAACAGCACCTCGCGCAGCGCTGCGGAGGAGCCCGGGGCGGCCGCGGTGGCGGCGGTCGCGGGAGCGGTGACGGTCAGGGCGAGGGCTGCGGCTACGGAGCACAGGTGCCGGCGTCGGACGACGGGCATGACTGTTCCCCTCTCTGCTGTGGGGTGAGCGTCGTGAGTGGGACATGCCAAAGCTGGGGTGCGTGGAATCTGAACACACGCGCTTTCAGAGTGAACTTACTGCAAAGTAAGGAAGGGGCGGCCTTCTCCACAAGACCGCGTGCACGACAAAATCAGTGTTCGAACAGCGAGGGGGGAGCCGGTGCCGGGCAGACTCAGAGCGCCGACCGGCCGCTACGGCGGCAAGAGCGCCGAGGAGCGGCAGGCCGAGCGGCGCCGGCGATTTCTCGACGCCGCGCTCCAGCTGTTCGGCGACACCCCTGGTTTCCGCTCCACCACGGTCGCGGCCCTCAGCGAGACGGCCGGGCTGTCCACCCGCCAGTTCTACGAGGAGTTCCGCACCCTCGAGGACGTGCTCGCCGCGCTGCACCTGCAGGTCAACGGCTGGGCCGAGGCGGCGGTGCTGGAGGCGGCCGCGGGCGCGGCGGAGCTGCCGCTCGTCGAGCGGGCCACCGCCATCTTCCGGGCCTACGCCGGGAACGTCGCCGCCGATCCGCGCCGTATCCGCATCACCTTCGTCGAGATCATCGGCGTCAGCCCGCGCCTGGAGGAGCAGCGGCTCGCCCGCAGGGCCGGCTGGGTCGACCTCATCCGCGCCGAGGCCGACGCGGCCGCGGCACGCGGAGAGGCCGCGCCCCGTGACTACCGCCTCGCCGCGACGGGATTCATCGGCAGCGTCAACGGCCTGCTGCACGACTGGAGCGCCGGCTGGGTCGACGCGACGCTCGACGAGGTCGTCGACGAACTGGTCCGGCAGTTGCTGGGCATCCTGTGGCCGCCCGGGTGGACACCGGAAGGGTGACGGTGGTTGCCGGGTGCGGGGTACGTCCTGCCGCCTGCCGGCTGCCGCCCGCCGCCCGCCCCCGCCGCGCACCGCCCGCCGCGCCCGCCGGCCGCGCGCCGTCGGGACTCTGACCGGTCCCGGCCCCTGCTGGGCGGGACCTGCGCCGGTGCTCCTCAGAGCTGCTCACGGCCACCGCTGCGGCGGCAGGCACCACGGACCGCAGACCACGGACCGGACAGCAGCCGCCGCCTGAGTCAGGAACCCCCCTCGACCAGGGTCTGACCGGCTGTCAGGCCAACAACCGCTCCCTGACCGCGGCGAGGACTTCCGTGCGGCTGCGCGGGCCGTTGTCGGCTGCGATGAGGTGGTCGCCGATGCGCAGCGAGAAGGTGATCAGGCAGCGGGCCTCGACATCGCCCTCGTCGGGACAGAAGGCCCCGTAGAGCTCGCGCAGATAGTCCATGCGCCGGTTGTCGGCCCGGCGGAGGCAGCGCGCGACGCCTTCGTCGCGCCGGGCCCAGTCGCGGATCGCGAGCTCGACCCCGGCGCTGGTCACGCGCGTCTCGCCCGACCCCACGAAGTCGAAGAGACGCCCGAGCCGCTCGCGGGCGTCGCCCCCGTCGCGCTCGATCCGCTCGATGACATTCTCGGTGACCGCTCGCTCCCAGGTGTCGAGCATCTCCTCCAGCAGCCCGGCACGGTTGCGGAAGTAGCCGTAGAAACCGCCCTTGCTGACGCCGAGCGCCTGGGCGAGGACCTCGACCCGGACAGCCTCGGGGCCGCCGGCCGCAAGCGCCCGCAGCCCCTCCTCGATCCACTTGTCCCGCGGCGTACGGATCGCGCCCATGCCGTGTCTCCCCTCACATGTCCCGGCCAAGTATACGGAGCCGTATAGATGGGTCTATGCTCGATCTATACGTCACCGTATAGACAGGATCTGCCATGAGCGATCTGCGCCTTCCCGCAACCGACCACACGTCCCGCCCCTGGCGGATCCACGAGATCGCCGGCGACTTCCGGCTCGAGGATCTGTGGGCGCTGCCGACGCCGGGCGGCCCGGACGACCTGCACCACCTGGTCCAGCAGATGGCGGATGGCGAGGGCGGTCCGGACGGCGGCAACCCCGTGGGCCGCTTCCTGTTCGCGGTGCGCTGGAAGCTCGGCGCGCTGCTCGGCTGGGACAAGCCGGACTCGGGCGTCGGCGGCCGGGTGGCGACGTTGCGCGACCGGCTGCCGGACGACCTGCGCGAGGGGCCGCGGGGGCCCGACCTCGGCGCGGCGCCCTTCACATCGGTCTTCCAGACACACGACGAGTGGGCCGCCGAGTACGCCAACAAGACCATGCACGGGGTGATGCACATCGGCTGGGTCCCCGACAGGAACGGCGGCTACCGCGGCCAGATGGCCGTCCTGGTGAAGCCCAACGGCCGCCTCGGCTCCCTGTACATGCTCGGCATCAAACCTTTCCGGTACCTGGGGGTGTACCCGGCCCTGATGCGGTCGATCGGCCGGGAGTGGCGAGAGAACGCGGCGCGCCGAACGGCACGCTGACGCCCCCTCCCTGTGACCCAGGCTCCACCCGAGCCCCGCTCCTCGAACGGCGGGGACTCGGGCGAACATACGAGGGTTCGTCAGACCCTCTCAGAGCGACACCAGCACCACGAGATCCGCCGCCACCACCAGCGCGACCCCCAGCAGAAGTCCGGCCAGCAGCCGCGCGCGGAGTCTGCGGTACACCGCCTCGTACTCGCCCCGTAGTTCCTCCCCGCGCCGGGCCGTGTGCTGCCACGAGGCCCGGGCGAGGGCGAGGTGCTCCGCCGCGAACTGCCGCTCCACCTCCGACCGTTGCGCCTCCGTGAGCCAGTCGAGCCCGGCGGCGAAGCGGGCGGCGGCCGTGCGGGCCTCCTCGTGTGCTGCGGCGGCGAGCAGATGGCCCTCGACCTCGTTGTGGAACGCACGCAGGTCCACCGGGAGCCCCTCCATGGCGGTCATCGGAGCGTCAGCTCCCGCTCCGCCGCGGCGACATCGGCATGGTGCAGGTCGAACGCCGGGGACTCGCTGCGGATCCGCGGCAGGGTGACGAAGTTGTGGCGCGGCGGCGGGCAGGAGGTCGCCCACTCCAGGGAACGGCCGTAGCCCCAGGGGTCGTCGGCCGTGACCTTCTCGCCGTACTTCGCCGTCTTCCACACGTTGTAGAAGAACGGCAGCATCGACATGCCGAGCAGGAACGAGAAGACGCTCGACACCGTGTTGAGAGTCGTCAGACCCTCCACCGCCAGATAGTCGGGGATCCGCCGCTGCATGCCCTGGGCGCCGAGCCAGTGCTGGACCAGGAACGTGCCGTGGAAGCCGATGAACAAGGTCCAGAAGGTGATCTTGCCGAGGCGCTCGTCCAGCATCTTGCCGGTGAACTTGGGCCACCAGAAGTGGAAGCCGGAGAACATCGCGAACACGACCGTCCCGAAGATCACGTAGTGGAAGTGCGCGACCACGAAGTACGAGTCGGAGACGTGGAAGTCGAGGGGCGGCGAGGCCAGCAGCACACCCGTGAGCCCACCGAAGACGAACGTGATCAGGAAGCCCGTCGCCCAGAGCATGGGCGTCTCGAACGAGAGGCTTCCACGCCACATGGTGCCGACCCAGTTGAAGAACTTCACGCCGGTGGGGACGGCGATGAGGAACGTCATGAAGGAGAAGAACGGCAGCAGCACACCGCCGGTGACGTACATGTGGTGCGCCCACACCGTCACGGACAGACCCGCGATCGCGATGGTCGCGCCGATCAGACCCGTGTAACCGAACATCGGCTTACGGGAGAAGACCGGAATGACCTCACTGATGATGCCGAAGAACGGCAACGCGATGATGTACACCTCCGGATGGCCGAAGAACCAGAACAGGTGCTGCCACAGCAACGCCCCGCCGTTGGCCGGGTCGAAGATCTGCGCCCCGAACTTGCGGTCCGCCTCCAGCGCGAACAGGGCCGCGGCCAGGACCGGGAAGGCGAGGAGCACGAGGACGCCGGTCAGCAGCACGTTCCAGGTGAAGATCGGCATGCGGAACATCGTCATGCCGGGGGCGCGCATGCAGATGATCGTGGTGATGAAGTTGACCGAGCCGAGGATGGTGCCGAAGCCGG